>JAGZHZ010000008.1 GCA_018366495.1 Clostridiales bacterium | reverse complement strand
TATATAAAAGCAGCCTAAAAATATCGCCAGCCAAAACTTGGCTGACGATACAAAATTTATTATTTTTTATTGTCCTCTTGACAGGTAGCACACCATATTAACCGACAGCCCCTTTTTTTAATGAACAGTCGAATCAGCGATAAGGTCTTTCAGGACCAGGTCCCATCGGAAACCATTCCGGAGAATTGTGATGGGAAGGTCTCGGACACGGTCTAGGAGGCGGACATGGTCTAGGAGGTGGGCAAGGCGGAGGAGGCGGACACGGTCTGGATGGCGGACACGGCCTTTGAGAAGGTCTATGGTAATTTGCATCTGGAGAAAAGAATGAATTCATAGAGAAATCTCCTTTCTATTTACAGTCCTTGCAGCTTGCCTGACAAGGATGATCGAAACTTGGATTAAAGGCATAAAAGTTTTTAGAATCAAGCTGATCCTGCAGAACACGAAGAGCTTCACCAAAACGTTGATAATGAACAATCTCTCTTGCCCTTAAAAAACGAATTGGGTCTGCTACATCAGGATCTTTTACAAGACGCAGAATATTGTCATATGTGGAGCGAGCCTTTTGCTCTGCTGCAATTTTGTAAGAACAACAATAAGAATAAAAATTAGAAGTTCCAATGAATTTCGATAGGTACTTCCTTAGTTACAGGGTCTTTTTTACCAACAAGAATATAGTCAATCAGTTTTTCTACAATTTCCCTGTCTAAGTGTTCAAGATTAATATATTGCTCGATTAACTGGCGACGATTATCGCCGTCTTCCATTTGTTTTTCAAGTATATCAAGCTGTTTTTGAGTATCAGCCACTTGTTTTTCAAGCCGTTCTTTTTGAGTAACAAAGTCTTTTGACAAATCTAAATAATCTTGTTCTGAAAGAATACATTTTACCTTATCTAAATAAAGTTCCCGAATGCCTTTTGTATATTCGTTAATTTTCTTTTTATAAGTAGAAATAGCAGATTTTAGAGATTCTTGCTTTTCTTTTAAATTACTATTAAAAGTAATATTTTGTTCCAGTTCATCTTTATCGAGATATGCGGTTGACATACGGTTCAATTCTGTAATTACAGTCTGTTCTAATTTTGGAACAGATATAAAAGAACCGATACAAGCGTCTTTTGATACATGACGGCTGGAACACCGCAAATAGCGTCTGCCGTCAGATTGTTTATTAGAACTCATTGTATAACCGCAATGCATACAGCGAGCTTTTTTGGCGAATAACCCGATAGTACCAATGGAAAAAGGCTTCGCTTTTTGATCAATCAGCGTTTGTACTTTATCCCAGAGTTCTCGGTCAATGATAGCTTCATGTGTCCCTTCAACTCTATACCACTGATCTTTGGGGCGGGGCTTGTTTTGTTTGATTTTATAAGAAACACTGCCATATTTCCCCTGCACCATATTTCCGATATATATTTCGTTGCACAGCATATTAGAAATAGCAAAATATTTCCAAAGTGTGCTGTTTTTTCTTGTGGGTTGCTTATAACGTAAACCATGAAGTCTTTTGTATTCTGTTGGGTTCGGTATACCTCGGTCATTCAACATACGAGCAATAGCTGTTTTACCATATCCCTGTGAAAAGAGTGTAAAAACTTCTCTTACGACTTGTGCCGCTTCTTCATCAATAATCAGATGTCCTTTTATATCTGGGTCTTTTTTATAACCATATAAGGCAAATGCACCAATATGGAAACCATTTTTCCGCCTGTCTGTAAGAACGCTTTTGATGTTATCAGACATATCCTCCAAATACCACTCATTGACCAAACCGTTAATCTGGCGAGACTTTTTGTTTCCTTTATTCGCAGTATCAGCGTTATCAACAATACTAATGAAGCGAATACCCCAGATAGGAAAAAGACCATGTATATATTTTTCTACCAATTCCAGCTCTCTAGTAAATCTGGATTGTGTTTTACAAAGAATAATATTGAATTTTCGCTTTTCTGCGTCTTCTAACAACTGATTAAAAGCTGGTCTGCGTCTGTCAGCGCCTGTATAATCGTCATCACTATAAATATTGTAAACTTCCCACCCTTGTTCTAATGCATATTGAAGCAACATAGATTTTTGATTTTGAATACTGTTACTATCGTCACTTTTTGATTGTTTGTTTCTGTCTTCCTCTGATAAACGGCAATATAAAGCAACTTTTATTTGACTTGTCATAATTTGTTTTCTCCTTTTAAGAGAAGACAAAACAAACTATCTCTGCAATGTTATTATAACATTTAGCAGGATAATCTGGCTATCATCTAGCAGGAGTAACCTGCTCCTTATTTTTCTCAAGTTGACTTATTAATTCTATCCATATAGAAGTGTATGCTTTTTTAAACATCCGTTCATCAGTGCTTTTAAAAACATTTTTGCAGACTATCTTCACGTCATTCTTCATTCAACCACCTCACAACAATATATGAAGAAGATATGCAAAAATGCTTGTACTTTATGAAAGATTTTGTCAATTTCAGAGGTGGATAGACGGATTCTTCAGCTTTGTTTTTAAAAGTTCGTGTATAAGGGGTGATGTATTATTTCGATTTATTCGGTTCTAAAAATTTACTTGGCTTCTGTATATATACATTCGAACAATCTGTTATATCTTTAGGAAAAGATTGTTTATAGAAGATCGCCTGTATATTTTTTCAAATTGTTTTAATTAATCGTCAAGGTAATATCTGTTACGTTTTATGGTTTTCTTTCCATAATTGATAGCTTGCTGCGGACAAATTGAAATACAAGCCATGCAATGTATACATTCCGTACCCCACGTAGGATGATTATTGTGTATTTTAATATTGTCCAAAGGACAAATCTCTTCACAAGTGCCACAACCAATACATTTTGAATCTGCTTGAAATCCCTTAGCATTAACCATTAAGGAATTAAATAATGGTGCAATTACACTAAAAGATTTGTGTCCTGCCATTTGGGAATTCAGATTTATTTGCTGACTGTTTTTTATGTGGTTAGCAATTTTTTGGATTTCTGAATCTGCCTTTTGAGCTTCACTTTTAGCTTGCTCTTTTGGCAATACATCATACATCAGAACATAATTGGCAGGCATTTTTATTGAAGTTGTCCCTTTGTAGATTAAATGATTTTCATTACATAGTTTTTTACAATATTTATAGGCATTTCCGATACATTCTCCTGCTGAAAATATATAATATGCATTTTTATTGCCTTTAAATGAGGAAAGTTTAATAAATTCTTCTACTTTTATCGGCATACGGCTCATATAAGTAGGTGTAACAAAAACATAAGGAACTTCCGAATAAAAGTTTCCGTTTTTTTTACTTTTTAAATATTGATTTATGGAAATGACTTCATCATTTAAAATTTCCCCAAGATTTTTTGCAATATATCTGCTATTTCCAGTACCGCTAAAATATAAAATCATAATAATCTCCTTAATCAATATATACCGTAGATATTTTATCTTTTACGAAATCCCGATCTTTAAAAGGAGCGGCAGAATTTCCTACTGCCATCATAGCAACAGGGAAAAATCCATCTTTAATGTTTAATTCTCTATATAAGTCAGGACAAGCATTTTTCAGTTGTCCCAAAACCGCCGGTACTGCATATAAGTATACACTGCCTAATTTTAAATCAGTAGATGCCAGCATCATATTTTCAATAATGCAAGAAGCATTGCAATATGCAAGCGGATAAAGTTCCATAGCATCTTCTTTTTTGGCGCTTACCAAAATGACAGTTGGTGCGTTATAGAAAGGGTGTTTTCCTGTCTGAGGGTTGACAGAATATACAAGCTGTTCAATGTTATTCAGAATTTCTTTATTTTGAATAACATGAAGCTCAACTTTTTGATACTGTCCTAAAGAAACAGGTGCAGAATTGCCCGCCTTTAAAATATAATCCAGTTCTTTATCTGATATTTGAGTGTTGTTAAAATTTCTACAGGTTTGTCTGTTTTTTAAAACTGATTTTGCTTCCATTTATTTTTCCTCCTTTTTAAAAGTATAAAAATAATACTATATATTAAAATAAAACTCAAGTACGCAGAAATGATATACATAGTATCTTATACTATACTATAAAAAAATCAGAGCAAAAATTTATGCTCTGATTGATGTACTTAATTATTCTAGGTTCTCTATTCCCCATTTTGCAATTTCATAAAAAACAGGAACTAGTGCCTGTCCTTTTTTCGTTAATGAATATTCTACATGAGGTGGAATTTCATTAAATTGCTTTCTGTCTACAATCCCCAGTTTTTCTAAATCTCGAAGTGTGGTTGTCAGCATGGTATTGGTAATTTTGGGCATTAATTTTTTTAATTCTCCAAACCTGCAAAAATCGTGACGGCAAAGTTCAAAAATGACATAGGTTCTCCATTTTCCGCTTAATAATTCCAAAGTTTTATGAATGGGACAGTTTGAATCCATTTCCTTAGAATCCTTAATATTTTTCAAAAATTCTTCCTGCGTAAACATTATTTTCCCTCACTATCAGTATTTTTTACGATAACAAGTACAGCATATCTGGGTACTTGTATTCAAAATATGTATTTAGTATAATTTTTGTACATTGGTATTGTCAAGAAAAACTGCTGAAAAAATCATATTAACAAGGAGGTATTTATGCTAGAATTAAAACCATGCAAGGTGGAAAGAACGATAGTATCTCTGGAAAACATCACAGGAGAGCGCAGTGCTTCGTCATAGGAATGGAGAATGGTATGCAGTTATTTGGAAATTGTATCTACATTTTGCAGGTGTTTTCTATACTGATAAAGCAGGAATTGATGGAAACAGTAAAATATGTTCCGATTAAAAAATGACAGGATAAAATTAATTGGAAATTTGTGTGTTAAATATAAGATATTGCACTTATATGGAGTTGCGTTATAATGACAGTAAGATAGGTGGGAAGGCAGTTGTGGTGTCTTCCCTATTGCAGAATGTGAGGATATGCAAATGAAGAAAAAGACGGTAAAAAGAAGAATTTTTATTTCCAATGTTTTCATGATATTCGTTACATTGGTATTGGTGTTTATAATCAATATAGGTGTCGTGAAATTATATTGGGAATCTATTGAGCAGGATTGGAAGACATCCATGGAAACCATAGCAGATAGCGCAAGTATGGAGGAGATGCTGGAGGATTGGACATTACACCAGCAATCTTTTTATTTACTGTTTTTTGCAGATATACTGATTTGTGCGGCAGTATGGATTTTAGTCAGTTTATTTTTTACAGGAGGACTGGTAAGACAGATTATGAAACCGCTGGATGCCTTAAGACAAGGAGCAAAGCGGATTCGGGAAAATGAACTGACAGAAGCAATTTACTATCAGGGAGATGAAGAATTTGAAGAAATCTGTCATACATTTAATGATATGCAGGCCCACATTTTATCAGAGCAGGAAAAAAACAGAAAATATGAAAAAGCAAGAACAGAAATGATAGCAGGGATTTCTCATGATCTCAGAACTCCTCTTACTGCTGTCCGTGGAACGATTAAAGGCATTTTGGATGGGGTAGTGAAAGAAGAAAAACAGCAGAAAAAATTTTTGCAGACGGCATATCGGAGAACGGGAGATATGGATGTCCTCCTGAATCAATTGTTTTATGTGTCAAAATTGGAAACCGGAAATATGCCGATGCATCTTCAGAAAACAAACCTTTTTTCATGGATTTCAAAATATCTGGAAGGGAAACGGGAAATGCTTGCTGGGGAAGAGGTAGAATTTGAGGAGAGATTAGAGAACGTTTCAGACTCCGTGCTGATTGATCAGGAACAGTTTCAGCGTATCTTTGATAATCTTCTGGAAAACAGCAGAAGATATGGGGGTATAAAGCCAATTCGGATCGCTGTCACATTAGAAGAAGTGAAAGAAGGATTTCTTATCTGCTTTTCTGATAATGGGCAGGGAGTGCCGGAAGAAAAACTGAAGTTTATTTTTGATGAGTTTTATAGGGTGGATGAATCCAGAAATAAAAAAGAAGGAAACGGGCTTGGCTTATATATTGTAAAAAATCTGATAGAATCTATGGGAGGACAGACTTGGGCAGAAAACAGACATGGCTTATCTATTTATATGAAATTGCCGAAAGGGGAATGAGAGAATGGCAGAAGATAAGAAGATATTGATTGTGGAAGATGATGAAGATATTCGTATGGTAGAAGAAGCCTATCTTCAGGCAGCAGGTTTTCAGACGGAAATAGCCGCGGATGGAGAAGAGGTTGCCAGTATGATTGAGAGAAGCACATTTGATTTGATTTTGCTGGATTTGATGCTGCCAGGGAAAAGTGGCTATGATGTTTGCAAAGAGATACGAGGAAAGATAGATATTCCTATTTTAATGGTAACAGCAAGGACAGAATCTATTGATAAAATCCGTGGGCTTGGAGTTGGAGCCGATGATTATATTGCAAAGCCCTTTGATCCGGCAGAACTGGTAGCCAGAGTTCATGCAAATTTACGCCAGTATGAGAGGCTGACCAATAAGAACACATCATATAATGTGGCAGAACAGGAAGAAATCTGTATTCAGGATTTGAAAATTTTGGTCAACAGTTGGAAAGTTTATAAGGATGGGAAGGAAATTAAATTTCCGAACCGTGAATTTGAATTATTGAAATTTTTAGCCATGAACCCCAATATTGTATTTTCAAAGGAACAGCTTTTTGAGAAAATATGGGGATATGATTATGTGGGAGACAATGCCACAGTCATGGTACATATTAACCGCATCCGTGATAAAATTGAGGATGACAGTAAAAAACCGAAAATCCTGGAAACTGTGTGGGGAGCTGGGTATCGATTGAACAAGTGAGTCTTATTGTTTAGGATTTGTTTAGAAAAAATCTTCTGTTTGTTTAATATGGGTTGGTAAGATAACTACATAAAATAAACAGGAGGTTTTTTTAATATGTTGAAAGAAGAAATCAATGGATTTTGTATGGCATTAGCAGACAGCGTACCGGGAGTATCCGGAGGGACAGTAGCGTTTATCATGGGATTTTATGATAAATTTATCGGTTCCATTCATAGCTTGGTGTTTGGAAAGATGAAAGATAAGAAAAAATCTCTGCGTTATCTGGTGAAACTGGGTATCGGCTGGGGCATCGGTATGGTATTGGCAGTTTTTGCTTTATCAGCCCTATTTGAAAGTCAGATCTATACTGTCAGTTCTTTATTTATTGGTTTTATTGCAGGTTCTATTCCGCTGATTGTGATGGAAGAAAAGGAAAGTTTTCGTGAATTCGGAAAAGGAATTTTATTCTGTATTGCAGGAATTGTAGTTGTGGCAAGTATTGCATGGCTGAATGGCCAGGTTGGAACTTCTGCTATGGATTTGAGTCAATTTTCTATGGGGTTGGGAGTGAAATTATTCTTTATTGGAATGATTGCTATTTCTGCTATGTTTCTTCCTGGAATTTCCGGTTCTACATTATTTTTGATTTTTGGAGCGTATATTCCGGTCATCACTGCAGTAAGAGGATTTCTTGGATTGGATTTTTCCTATGTTCCATGCCTGATGTTCTTTGGATTTGGGGTTCTTACAGGCGCGGCTACTGTGGTAAAAGGTATAAAAGTGTGTCTGGAAAAATTTCGACCTCAGTCCGTTTATGCAATTTTAGGGATGATGATTGGTTCTTTTTATGCGATTGTGCAGGGACCGACGACCCTGGAGATCCCGAAGGCAGCTATGGATTTTTTAAATTTTCAGCCGATTGCCTGTATCATCGGTGTAGTTTTAGTTCTTGGGATGCAGAAGATGAAAGAAAGAAGTGAAACGAATGGAAATTAAAATATTGGATTTAATTCAGAGAATTCGAACACCTATTGGTGACTATGTGATGTGTTTTATTACAAATTTGGGAAATGCAGGAATGATATGGATTTTGTTTGCCGTTGTATTGCTTCTGCTTCCAAGGACCAGAAAATCAGGAGCCGTTATGATAATGGCATTGATCTTAGATGTGATTTTGTGTAATGGAATTTTGAAAAATGTATTTGCAAGAGCACGCCCTTGTGATGTGAATACTGCAGTACAGCTTTTAGTTCCCAGACCAGATGATTATTCCTTTCCGTCAGGACATACTGCAGCATCTTTTGCAGCAGTGTCAGCACTTTTTTTCGCAGGAGAAAAGAAAATCTGGAAACCAGCATTGATGTTAGCAGTATTGATTGCGTTCTCAAGATTATACCTGTATGTACACTATCCTACGGATATTCTTGGGGGTATTCTGGTAGGTACTGTCTGTGGATATACAGGTATGCTATGTGTAGAACAGATACAGAAAAAAAGAAAACATCAGGCAGTGTAAGAAAAATTATAAAATTTTGTGAAAGGAGATGGCTGAATGTCAGTAGTAATTATTCCAGCATATAAACCGGATAAAACGCTTATAGCAATTACAGATAAACTTTGGGTATATGGTTGTCAGATTGTTGTAGTGGATGATGGAAACGGAAATGAGTATGAATCCATTTTTGAAAAAATAGATGATATATGTATTATACTTCGCAATTCTGAAAAACGTGGAAAAGGTGCCGCGATTAAGACGGCGTTAACTTATATCCGACAAGAATTATGGGAAAACCAGGTGATTGGCATTATGGATGCAGATGGTCAGTATTTATCAGAAGATATGATAAAATTACTGGGATATGCAAGGACTCACAATAAAAGTCTTATTTTGGGTGTTCGGGAAATAGAAAAGGATATGACTTTGAGATCACGAATAGGGAACAAGGTAACAAAAATGATTTTTCAATTTATCAGTGGTGTAAAAGTTTCTGATATCCAGACAGGATTACGGGCATTCAGTTCGAATCTTCTTAGAGAGATGTGTTTGGTTAAAGGAGAACGTTATGAGTATGAGAGGAATGTTTTATTGAGTATGGCAAGGAGCGGGATATCCATTGAAGAAGTACCTATTTAGTATACGTGATAAGTATAGCACAATGTGTAATGGATATTGTACATTTTTTGATTCTTTTTATAAAATAAATACAGAAATTCACAAATCTATGATTTTTTAAAAAATAGGAGGATAAACAAAATGGAACATTTCACTTTGAATAACGGAACAAAAATTCCGCTGGTCGGACTTGGAACTTTTCAAATGAATCCGGATGAAGCGGAATATGCAGTAGTAACCGCTTTAAAAAAAGGGTATAGCCTGATTGATACAGCCAATGCTTATATGAATGAAAAGGCGGTTGGAAGAGGAATGAAAAAATCAGGTATAGAAAGAGAACATATCTATTTGTCTACAAAGTTGTGGCCAAGTGTGTATGCAGGTGCCGCACAAGCTATCGATGAAACATTAAGACGGCTGGACACGGACTATATTGACCTTTTATTTTTACACCAGCCTGTGGGTGATTATATCAGTGCGTATAAATCAATGGAAGAAGCGGTAAGGAACGGAAAAGTCAAAAGTTTGGGATTATCCAATTTTTCAGAGGAACAAATCAGGAAACTGGTGGAAAAAACGGAGATAAAACCTGCTGTAGTACAGGTGGAAGCTCATCCCTATTATCCGGAAACGGAGTTAAGAGAATTTTTAAATCAATATGGAACGGTTATTATGGCATGGTTCCCACTAGGACATGGTGATCCTGCACTTTTGGAAGAACATATGATTGCAGAAATGGCTGAAAAATATGGAAAATCTATAGCACAGATTATTTTGAGATGGCATACTCAGATGGGCAACATTGTGATTCCAGGGTCTAAAAATGAGACACATATTGCGGAAAATATGGATCTGTTTGATTTTACTTTGACAGAAGCGGAATTACAGGAGATTTCTGATTTAAATAAGAATCTTAGATATTATGTAGCGACAGAAGAAATGTTACAGGGGTATCTTGCTTTTGCCCCAGATTTTGAAAGTCAGCCATAATGATATTATAAGATTTTTGAAAAAACGAAAAAAATATTGTGCAGTGTCTGGCAGTAAACAAGAACCGTCCGTGTCCGGACTACTGGATCCAAAAATCATCAAAGTAGCTGTGTGATCCACAGGGATAGCAGCAGAGGTGTTATGGATGCACCACTAGAACTGCAAAGCACAGCCTTGCAATTAGATGCTCGGCAATTCAATTACCGAGCAGTCCACGTCAGTAAATAGAAAATGTGTATCTGTTGTCGAAAAGTACATGACAGATACATGTTTTTTTAGTTAAAGTTCAAAAATATATTTGAAAAAACGATTAACTGGTTGCTGCAACCGGAAAACATAATCGATAGTATTAAATGATAGAAACAATCAGAACAGATGCTTTATATTTTTTCTATTCTGTTTGGATGCTAGGGAATGGGAAAGTTGTACTGACAAATGTTTATCCCTTACTGCTCTATATCCTACTTTCTATGTATTTGTTTTTATCAAATGTATCGAAAAAACCCTTGTTTAGCTATGGGGAGTGTCAAATGATCGTAACTAGAAAAAGCTTGTCTCACAAAAAATATCGTATTTTCAATGGTTTCTAGTTTTGTTGTCTTTATGAGATCGTACCCTCTGCTGCTAGATTTTCATGGAGATCTGTGATGGGATCACCTTTTGACTGAAATTCACATGCATTAAAAGGAATACCTCCTGCTGCCTGTGGCCAGATCCCTACTGTATGGTCAACGTAGTAAGGGGCAAAACCGGAAGATTCGATTTCTTCCATACTTAGATTACACGTTAGCTGATGGACAATCGTGGATACCATTTCCAGATGTGCCAGTTCTTCTGTACCGATATCGTTTAAGACCCCCATACAGATACGGTTAGGCATCGTAAATCTTTGGGAGAGATAACGCATGGAAGCACCCATTTCACCATCAGGTCCCCCGTATTGACTTAGAATAATCTGAGCAATTTTGGCATTTGGTGTTTTTATATTAATAGGATATTGTAAGCGTTTTTCATATCTCCACATGGATTAACAACAACCTCCTTCCCATGGCCATGGCTGTTCTACCCATTTCCAGGAACAGCTTTCATTGTCATGCGCTGCATCGACCGTTAAAGGTCCATACTGAGACGCATAGTATTTCATTGCCGCAATTCTTTTTGAAACATTATCATGGAAGAAAGAAAGAGCATCTTTGTCATTTGGATGAGTATCCAGATATAACAAAATATCATCGACGGCAAAACTAACTTCATTGATATACTGCATCAGCTGTGACTGTGAAAAGCTCTGAAAAGGATTGGAACAACTGTTTTCTTCCAATCTAGTATTATCCATTCGATTTTGTTCGCTCCTCATTCTTTCAATATTATTTTTTTCCATACAATTTCTCTGGCAATTACATCCAGAAGAATATCTCATGTTAGGACGTTGATTATTACAGTTCATGAACATTTTCCTCCTTTCCCACGGCCGCAGAATGGAAGGCATAGTTCAGGAAAAATAGTTCCCATTTGGAGAGCCTTGCATAATTCAAAGGTATCCTTAAAGTTCTGCATGGGAACGTAAGCCATAGCAAGCGGGAGATGCGACAGTTCTATCTGATCAAAAGAACGGCAGCAGCCGCAGTTTGATGAACAATTCATAGAATTTGCTGAACGATTCATAAAGACTCCTTCAAAAGAATTTACTATATGGTATGTATTTTTTGGGAGGATGTGAAAGAAAACAATCATCAAAACAGGATACATCTATTTTCTGTTTATTTCTTGTAACAATATGAAATGAGACCAGAGATATTTTGGGGAAATTTGATTTAAAAACAATTATATCATTAGAAAATGAAAAAGTCATTTTTTTCTGCCCGTTCAGTGAACATCTGTTGCCAGAAAAAGTAGTATTTTTGTACAAGCTGCTAAGCAGATTTTTTTATATGAAAAAAAGGTATTGACAAATGGAAAGGATAACTATATACTTTGAATATCAAAATATTTGAAAATTAAAATAAATGAAAGATAGAGGAGAATATGGTATGTTAGAAAAAATGAAAGAAATTATCGCAGAACAGTTAAACTGTGAGGCAGATACAATCAAAGAAGAAACAACATTTAAAGAAGAGTTAGGCGCTGATTCTTTAGACCTTTTTGAGTTGGTAATGGCTTTAGAAGATGAGTATGGAGTGGAAATTCCAGCTGAAGATTTAAACAACATGGCGACAGTAGGTAGTGTAATGAAATACTTAAAAGAAAAAGGTGTAGAATAAGAGGAGCTGAAAATGAAAAAGATCGCATTTGTATTTCCAGGACAGGGATCTCAGTATGCAGGAATGGGAAAAGATTTTTATGAGCAGATACCGGAATGCCGAGAAGTATTTGAAGAAGCTTGCAAGGTAACGGGATTAGATTTGCCAAGTCTTTGCTTTGAAGAGAATGAAGAACTTCATATTACAGAATATACGCAGATTGCAATGGTGACAGTGGAAGCGGCTATTTTAAGAGCTTTACAGAAAAAAGGCATTTCTTCTGATATCAATGCAGGACTCAGCCTAGGAGAATACGGTGCGCTCATTGCCTCAAAAGCTCTTTCTTATTCAGAAGCATTTCATATTGTGCGTCAGAGAGGAATCTTAATGCAGGAAGCAGTTCCACATGGCGGGGCGATGACGGCAGTGCTTGGTCTCGATGAGAAAAAAATAAAAGAAATCTGCGAATGCACAGAAGGAATTGTATCCGTGGCAAACTATAACTGTCCTGGTCAGACAGTAATTACAGGAGAAGAAGCAGCTGTCAGATATGCTTCAGAAGAATTAAAAAAAGCAGGAGCGAGAAGGTGTATTCCACTAAACGTAAGTGGTCCATTTCATTCTGAAATGCTCAAAAATGCAGGACAAGATTTAGGTAGAGTTTTAGAAAATATAGAAATCCATGAGATCAAAACTCCATATATTACAAATGTGACTGCAGAGTATGTAAAAGATAAAAATGAAGTGAAAAATTTGCTGGAACGGCAAGTATATTCTTCTGTCTTATGGCAGCAAAGTGTAGAAAAAATGATTCGAGATGGAGTAAAGATCTTTATAGAGATCGGTCCTGGAAAGACACTGAATGGATTTTTAAAGAAAATTGACCGCACTGTGACAGGAATGAATATAGAAAGAGTGGAAGATTTAGAAAAAGTAACAGCTGCATTACAGCAGGAGGAATGCTTATGTTAAATGGAAAGGTTGCCCTGGTAACGGGAGCAGGGCGAGGAATCGGACGGGAGATTGCATTGGAACTTGCAAAGAACGGAGCGTTTGTGATTGTGAATTATAATGGCTCTAGAGAACACGCCGAGGAAGCAGTGAAGATGATTACAGAAAATGGAGGAAGGGCAGTTTCTTTCCAGTGCAGCGTCGCAGACTTTTCACAGACCAGTGCGATGGTTCAGAAAGTGATAGAGAAATATGGACGTCTCGATATTTTAGTTAATAATGCGGGAATCACAAAAGATAATTTGATTATGAAGATGAGTGAAGAAGATTTTGACCGCGTGCTTGATACGAATTTAAAGGGAACCTTTAATATGATCCGTCATGCGAGCAGGCAGATGATAAGACAAAAAAGTGGAAAAATCATCAATATTGCTTCCGTTTCAGGTATACTGGGCAATGCAGGGCAGTCAAATTATGCCGCTTCCAAGGCAGGAGTGATTGGATTGACAAAAACAATGGCAAGAGAACTTGCTGCAAGAGGAATCAATGTCAATGCCGTTGCGCCAGGATTTATCAACACAGAGATGACACAAGTTCTGAGTGATACAGTAAAAGAGCAGGCAGTTTCTCAAATACCATTCCGGCGGTTTGGAGAGGCAAAAGAAGTGGCGCAGGTTGTCTCATTTCTGGCATCAGATGCAGCAAGCTATATTACAGGGCAAGTGATCTGTGTCGATGGCGGAATGGCAATGTAAGAGGAGGAGCAGATGAGAAGAGTAGTAGTGACAGGCATGGGGGCAATTACTCCGATTGGGCTGAATGTAGAGACATTTTGGAATGGTTTGAAGGAGAAAAAGATTGGATTTGACACCATCACTTATTTTGACGCTTCAGAATATAAGGCGAAGCTGGCAGCTGAGGTAAAAGGGTTTTCGGCCAAAGAATTTATGGATTTTAAAGCGGCGAAACGAATGGAGCTGTTTTGCCAGTACGCTGTGGCGGCAGCAAAAGAAGCAATCGAACAGTCAGGTATTTGCATGGAAGAAGAGGATCCGTATCGAATCGGATGCAGCATCGGTTCTGGAATCGGCAGCCTTCAGGCGATGGAGAGAGAACATAAAAAACTGCTGGAAAAAGGACCGAATAGAGTAAATCCTTTATTAGTCCCGATGATGATCAGCAATATGGCGGCAGGAAATGTATCCATACAATTTGGTCTGAAAGGAAAGAGTTTAAACGTAGTGACAGCGTGCGCTACAGGAACACATTCCATTGGAGAAGCATTTCGTTCCATACAGATGAGAGATGCAGATGTGATGGTTGCAGGCGGAACAGAAGCAGCGGTCAGTCCGATAGGGATCAGCGGCTTTTCCTCATTGACAGCATTATCTCCTTCTACAGATCCGACAAGATGTTCTATTCCGTTTGACCGTGACCGAAATGGATTCGTCATGGGAGAAGGAGCAGGCGTTGTTGTCTTGGAAGAATTGGAACATGCAAAGAAAAGAGGAGCAAAAATTTTGGCTGAGGTAGCTGGTTACGGTTCTACAAGCGATGCTTACCATATCACTTCGCCAGCTGAGGACGGTATGGGAGCAGCGAAAGCGATGGAATATGCAATGGCGGAAGCGGGAGTAAATCTGGAAGATATTTTTTATATCAATGCCCATGGAACGAGTACTCATCACAACGATTTATTTGAGACGAGGGCAATAAAAAAAGTATTTGGTGCACATGCGTATCAGATGAAAATTAATTCTACAAAGTCAATGATCGGGCATCTTTTGGGAGCAGCCGGAGCAGTTGAGTTTATTACCTGTGTAAAATCTCTGGAAGAAGGATTTCTTCACGCAACGGCGGGGCTGGAAAATCCAGATGAAGAGTTGGATTTAGACTATCTAAAGGGCGACGGAGTGGCAATGCCGATACAGTATGCCCTCAGCAATTCACTTGGCTTTGGCGGTCATAATGCCAGTATCTTAATTAAGAAATATGAAGAGGTGTAAAAGTGATGGAGTATGAGCAATTAATCAAGCTGATAAAAACCGTTTCAGGATCTTCTTTAAGCAGTTTTCAGATGGAAAATGACGGTGTGAAAATTTCGATGAAGAAAAATATGATTACATCCGAAAACGTGCAGAAGATGCCGATGCCGGCGGCTGCTGATGGGCAAATGATAGGAGAAGAGGAGAAAATTCCAGAGGGAAATATGGTAAAAGCTCCGCTTGTGGGAACATTTTATACTTCTTCTGCACCGGGCGAACAATGTTTTGTCAAAGTGGGAGATACAGTGAAAAAAGGGCAGGTTCTTGGTATTATTGAAGCCATGAAATTAATGAATGAGATTGAGTCAGAATATGATGGCGTTGTAGAAGCAGTTCTGGCTGAAAATGAACAGATGGTAGAGTATGGTCAGCCGTTGTTTGTGATTCGTTCTTAAGATAAAAGACAAAAAAACTGTCGATGTGATGGAAAATGGATAAATGGAGGAAGAAAAATGAGATTATCAACAAAGGAAATCATGGAGATTATTCCCCACAGACAACCGTTTCTTCTGGTAGATGTGATAGAAGAACTGCTGCCTGGGAAACGCGGAATAGGAAGGAAATGTGTGACGTACAATGAACCATTTTTCCAAGGTCATTTTCCGAATGAACCGGTAATGCCTGGCGTGCTGATTGTGGAAGCGCTGGCGCAAGTCGGTGCTGTTGTGATTTTAAGCTGTGAAGAATTTAAAGGAAAGACAGCATATTTTGGGTCGATCAATCATGCAAAATTTAAGCAGAAAGTTGTTCCGGGAGATGTCTTGACATTAGAAGTCGAGATGATGAAACAGAAAGGTTCAATTGGGGTAGGCAAAGCAACGGCGATGGTAGATGGGAAAATAGCAGTATCAGCTGAATTGACATTTGCAGTAGGCTGAATAGAAACTGGAGGAAAATATGTTTCAGAAAATTTTAATTGCGAACAGAGGAGAAATTGCAGTGCGGATTATCCGTGCATGTCGCGAGATGGGAATCAAGACTGTCGCTGTCTATTCTGAGGCGGATAGGGAAGCACTCCACACACAGCTTGCAGATGAAGCTATCTGCATCGGACCGGCCTCTTCTTTGGAAAGCTACCTGAATATGGAACAGATTTTGAGTGCGACGATTGCAGCAGGCGCCGATGCAATTCATCCAGGATTTGGATTCCTTTCTGAAAACAGTAAGTTTGCCAAAATGTGTCAAAAGTGCAGAATTTCATTTATTGGACCATCTGCTGAGATCATCAGCCGTATGGGCAATAAATCAGAGGCGAGAAAGACGATGATGCGGGCAGGTGTTCCGGTTGTGCCAGGAACAAAAGAACCTGTCTATGATGCTGAAAAAGGAAAAGAGATTGCGGATCAGATGGGATATCCTGTAATGATTAAGGCTTCTTCTGGAGGCGGCGGAAAAGGAATGAGGATCTGCGAGAGAGCAGAAGAATTCTGCGAAATGTTCCGCACAGCACAGATGGAATCAGTTCGCGGTTTTGGCGATAATACGATGTACATAGAGAAATATATTGTACATCCTAGACATATTGAGTTTCAGATTCTGGCAGATAAATTTGGAAATGTAATTCAACTTGGAGAGAGGGACTGTTCCATTCAAAGACACCACCAAAAACTGATTGAAGAATCTCCCTCTTCCGCATTGACACCAGAATTACGAAAAAAGATGGGGGAGACGGCTGTTCATGCAGCAAAAGCAGCAGGATATGAAAATGCAGGTACTGTTGAATTTTTGCTGGATCGAGACGGTCATTTCTATTTTATTGAGATGAATACGAGAATCCAGGTAGAGCATCCAGTGACGGAGATGGTATCCGGTGTTGACTTAATCAGGGAACAGATCCGAATTGCAGCAGGGTATCCTCTTGAAAAAAAACAGGAAGAAATTCAACTGAATGGTCATGCGATTGAATGCAGAATCAATGCAGAAGATCCAAAGAAAAATTTTATGCCTTGTCCCGGCGTCATTGAAAATCTGCATCTCCCAGGTGGTTTTGGCGTCAGAATTGACAGCGCAGTTTACAGCGGATATGAGATTACACCATTTTATGACTCTATGATTGCAAAAGTAATTGTACACGATAAAGATAGAATATCAGCGATCAACAAGATGAGAAGCACACTTGGGGAGCTGATTCTGGAAGGAGTCGTGACAAATCTGGATTTTCAGTATGAGATTTTAAACAGTCAGGATTTTCAGGAAGGAAAGATTTCGACAGACTTTATTTCTGAACATTTTCCGGTATAAAGTGAGGCTTGAAAGATGACAAAGTTAAAAAATCTGTTTAAAAAGACGAATTATATTGCGATTGGACGTGCCGAGGAAGAAAAAGAAACGTCTAAAATGCCTTCTGTTCCGGAAGGATTGTGGGTAAAATGCCCTAAATGTGGGGAAACCTTATATAAAGAAGATGTAAGAGAAAATTTCTATGTCTGTCCGAAATGTCAAGGATACTTTCGAATCAAGACAAAGACAAGAATCCGAATGATGGCAGATACGGGAACTTTTGAACCGTGGTTTGAGGATATGGATGTAAAAAATCCGTTGAACTATCCAGGATATGAAGAAAAAATAAAAGAATTGCAGGAAAAAACACATTTGAGAGAAGCTGTGACAATCGGAAAATGTAAAATTGACGGGACAGAGGCAGTACTTGGTGTGTGTGATGCAAGATTTTTGATGGGCAGTATGGGATATGTGGTAGGAGAAAAAATTACGAGAGCAATTGAAAGAGCGACGAAGCTTTCACTGCCTGTCATTTTATTCTGTTGTTCCGGAGGAGCCAGAATGCAGGAAGGGATCGTATCGCTGATGCAGATGGCAAAGACATCGGCAGCTCTAAAACATCACAGTGATGCAGGATTATTATATATTTCAGTTCTGACTGATCCGACGACAGGAGGAGTGACAGCCAGCTTTGCGATGCTTGGCGATATTATCTTGGCAGAGCCAGGCGCGCTGATTGGGTTTGCAGGACCGCGTGTGATAGAACAGACAATCGGTGAAAAACTTCCGGAAGGATTCCAAAGAGCAGAATTTTTGCTGAAAAAAGGTATGATCGACGCCATCGTGGAGAGAGGAAAAATAAAAAGTACGATCAGCACTTTGCTTCGTCTTCACCAGGGAAGCTATAAAACGCTTTGTTTTGAAAGACAGAAAGAAAAAGAAGAACGTGTCCTTCTGAGATCAGGAGAAGCATCCGCATGGGAACACGTTGAAATTTCACGAAGCACAGGACGACCAACCAGCTTTCAGTATATAGAGCGCATTTTTACAGATTTTATTGAACTGCATGGAGATCGCTGTTTTCAGGATGACGGTGCGGTGATAGGAGGAATCGGATTTTTAGATGGTCAGCCAGTCACTGTAATCGGACAGCAAAAAGGAAAAAACACAAAAGAAAATGTAATCAGAAATTTTGGAATGGTATCTCCGGAGGGATATCGCAAGACGCTGCGACTGATGAAGGAAGCGGAAAAATTTTCACGTCCGATCATTAATTTTGTGGATACACCGGGAGCAGCATGTGGAATCGGTGCAGAAGAACGTGGTCAGGGAGAGGCGATCGCACACAATCTGAAAGAAATGTTTGGATTGAAAGTTCCCATTTTGACAATTCTGATCGGAGAAGGGGGCAGCGGAGGGGCGCTGGCGCTGGCGGTGGCAAATGAAGTATGGATGATGGAAAATGCGACATATTCAATTCTCTCACCGGAAGGATTTGCTTCTATTCTCTGGAAAGACGGAAAACGTGCAAAAGAGGCGGCTGAAATCATGAAGATTACAGCAAAAGACTTAAAAGAGATGGGAATCATTGAGCGCGTAATTGCAGAAAGAAAGCCGGCCGATATGGACAATATCTCAGAAATTACAGATCAGATGAAGCGTGCGATGAAACAATTTTTATTTGAGTCCTCAAGAAAAACGCCAAGACAGCTGACAGAAGAACGATACGAACGTTTTAGAAAAATGTAAAATCGGATTCGTTTTAGATGCTTCATAAATAAAAAAGTAAGAGAGAAGGAGATAAAAAGTGAAGCCATTGCAGATTGGTGAATTACAGGCGAAAGTACCTGTGATACAAGGCGGCATGGGAGTGGGAATCAGTCTGTCAAAACTTGCAGGAAATGTTGCTCTGTGCGGCGGAGTGGGAGTGATCTCTTCTGCCCAGATTGGCTTTCGTGATCCAGAGTTTGCATCCCATCCGATTGAAACAAATTTAAGAGTATTAAAAGAAGAAATAAAGAAGGCAAAAGAAATTGCAAGGGGCGGTATTATTGGTGTCAATATTATGGTTGTTACACAAAAATATAAAGAGTATGTCAAAACGGCAGTAAGTGCTGGAGCAGATTTGATTGTTTCAGGGGCAGGACTGCCGATCGATCTCCCAGAACTTGTAGAGGGAACAAAAGCGAAGATTGCACCGATCATATCGACAATAAAAGCAGCCTCTGTGATTTGCAAAATGTGGGATCGAAAATATAAAAAAGTGCCGGACCTTGTTATCGTGGAAGGCCCGAAAGCTGGAGGCCATCTGGGATTTCACGAAGAAGAACTGAAACGGTATACACAGAAAGAATACGAAAAAGAAATCTTGGGTATTTTTGAGATTATAAAAGAATACAGCCGAAAATACAGCAGAAAAATTCCGATTGTGCTGGCAGGAGGAATTTTTGACCGCAAAGATGTTCAACATGCGTTGGAATTGGGAGCAGACGGCGTTCAGATGGGAACAAGATTTGTGACAACGTATGAATGTGATGCAGCTCCTGCATACAAAGAAGCGTATCTCAGAGCGGAAAAAGAGGAGATTCAGATTATAAAAAGTCCTGTCGGAATGCCAGGAAGAGCCATTCAAAATGAATTCCTTCGTCAGGTAAAAGAAAAAAGAGAAAAAATTACTCATTGTTTTCAATGTATCACGACGTGTAATCAGAAGGAGACGCCGTACTGTATCACAAAAGCGCTTGTCCGTGCAGCGGAGGGCGATGTGAAAAACGGACTTTTATTCTGTGGGGAAAATGCGTATCGGTGTCAGAAAATAGAGCATGTCAGTGATGTTATCGCAGAGCTTACAGGAAAACAGTAAGAAAATCAGTTGTCAATTTTGAAATTTTATGCTACATTTAAATGAGATTCATATCACAAGGAAGGATTCCAAGGAGCGGAAGACTTCCTTGTTTCAGGAAAAGAATAATAAATGAACATAAAGGAGTTTATGACATGGCAAAAGTAAGAACAAGATTTGCACCGAGTCCGACAGGCAGAATGCATGTAGGAAATTTAAGAACAGCATTATACGCATATCTGATTGCAAAACACGAAGATGGAGATTTTCTGCTTCGTATCGAAGATACCGATCAGGAACGTTTTGTAGAAGAAGCACTGGATATTATTTACCGGACTTTGGAGAAAACAGGACTCGTTCATGATGAAGGACCAGATAAAGACGGCGGCGTCGGACCTTATGTGCAGAGTGAACGTCAGGCACAGGGAATTTATCTGGAATATGCCAAAAAACTGATTGAAAAAGGAGAGGCATATTATTGCTTCTGTGATAAAGAAAGACTGGAAAGTTTAAAACAGGAAATTGCCGGAAAAGAAATCGTGGTATATGACAAACATTGTCTGCATCTGTCAAAACAAGAAGTGGAAGAGAAGTTAAAGGCAGGCATTCCATATGTTATCCGTCAGAATGTTCCAAGAGAAGGAACGACAAAATTTGTGGATGAGATCTATGGAGAGATCGAAGTGCCGAACGAGGAACTGGATGATATGATTTTGATCAAATCAGACGGATATCCTACTTATAACTTTGCAAACGTAGTAGACGATCATCTGATGGGAATCACACACGTTGTCAGAGGAAATGAATATCTCTCTTCAGCACCGAAATACAACCGTCTGTATGCGGCATTCGGATGGGAAGTGCCAGTTTATGTACACTGTCCGTTGATTACAAATGAAGAACATAAAAAACTGAGTAAGAGAAGCGGTCATTCTTCTTATGAAGATCTGCTGGATCAGGGCTTCCTGAGCGAAGCGATTGTAAACTATGTCGCTCTTCTGGGATGGTGTCCGCAGGACAATCAGGAAATTTTTTCACTGGAAGAATTAGTGAAAGTATTTGATTATCATCATATCAGCAAATCTCCAGCTGTATTCGACATCAATAAATTAAAATGGATGAACGGCGAGTACATGAAAGCAATGGACTTTGAAAAGTTTTATGAGATGGCGCTGCCGTATCTGAGACAGGCACTGACAAAAGATTTTGATTTCAGAAAGATTGCAGAACTGGTAAAAACAAGAATAGAAGTTTTCCCTGACATTGCAGAACTAGTTGATTTCTTTGAATCCTTACCGGAGTATGATATTTCCATGTACACTCACAAAAAGATGAAGACAACAGCACAGTCTTCACTGGAAGTATTAAAAGATCTGCTGCCTAGATTGGAAGCCCAGGAAGACTACAGCAATGATGCGCTGTATGAACTGTTAAAGAGCTATGTGGAAGAAAAAGGATACAAAAACGGTTATGTAATGTGGCCGGTGCGCACCGCGGTTTCAGGAAAACAGATGACACCAGCTGGAGCGACAGAAATTATGGAAATTATCGGAAAAGAAGAATCCATTGCAAGAATCAAAAAAGCGATTGAAAAATTGAGTGCAGGTGTGTAATGGCATTTACAACAGCACAGTCTCGGGCGATCGCCCACGGAACAGGTCCCATGCTGATTTTAGCGGGGCCTGGCTCCGGAAAAACCCTTGTTATCACGAACAGAACAAAATATTTGATTGAACATGGAATAGATCCGTCTAAAATTCTAGTGATTACGTTTACGAAAGCAGCGGCACAGGAGATGCGAGACCGGTTTTATAAAATGATGGGAGAAAAACGATATCCGGTTACGTTTGGAACGTTTCATGCTATCTTTTTTACGATTCTGCGCCATGCTTATCATTACACAGCAGAAAATATTTTGAGAGAAGATCAAAAACGTCAGTTTCTGCAGGAAATTTTAGAAAAAACGGATTTGGAGCCGGAAGATGAACAGGAACTCATCACCAGCTTGATTGCTGAGATCAGCAAAGTAAAAAACGAACAGATTGATTTGGAATACTATTATTCTACAAGCTGTGCAGCGTCTCTGTTTCGTGCGATTTACCAGAAATATGAGAAAAAGCTGATCAGAAAAAGACTGTTGGATTTTGATGATATGATGCTGGACTGCTATACCCTTTTGAAAGAAAGAAAAGATATTTTAAAAGTATGGCAGAGCTGTTTTTCTTATATTCTGATTGATGAAGTTCAGGATATGAATCGGCTGCAGTATGAAATTGTGCGGATGCTCGCAAAGCCGCAGGATAATCTGTTTCTGGTAGGAGATGACGACCAGTCAATCTATCGATTTCGGGGCGCAAAGCCAGAGATTATGTTTCAGTTTACAAAGGATTATCCGGATACGCAGATGGTTTTGCTGGATCAGAATTTCCGCTCTACAAAACAGATTGTCCACGCATCACTGGAAGTTATCAATAAAAATAAAAAACGATTTTTTAAAGAGATCTCAACACAAAATGAAGAAGGAGAAGCGGTTGAATGTCAGATCTTTTCCAATCCGGGGGAAGAAACGAAACAGATTTGTCAGCAGATTCAAAAAGCGGTAAAAAATGGCAGATTCTACAGTGAAATTGCGATTCTGTTTCGGACAAATACAGGAGCACAACTGATGACAGAAAGACTGATGGAATACAATATTCCATTTGCGATGAAAGATAAAATGCCCAATTTATATGATCACTGGATTGCAAGGGATCTTTTTGCATATCTGAAAATTGGTGCAGGTTCACGGGAACGCAGAGAAATGCTGCGCATTATCAACCGCCCAAACCGTTATATCAGCAGAGAATGTCTTGACACACCGCTGATTTCATTTGATCGCCTGTGCGCCTATTATGAAGAAAAGGATTGGATGATTGAGAGAATTGAACGTTTAGAGCAGGATATTTCTTGGATTGGTCAACTTCGTCCCTATGCAGCGATTAACTATATAAGAAAAGGCATTGGATATGATCAATACCTGATAAAATATGCCGAAGAGCATCATATAAAACCGGAAGATCTTTCTGATTTGTTGGATGAAATTCAGGAAAGTGCAAAGCCATATAAAGAATGTAAAGAATGGTTTGACCATGTAGAAAAATATAAAGAGGAATTAGAAAAACAGTCTGCAAAGAAAAAGCAGCACACAGAAAATGCAGTTCACATTCTGACATTTCATGGCGCAAAAGGATTAGAGTTTAAAGAAGTATTTTTGCCCGATTTAAACGATGGGGTAGTTCCGTATAAAAAAGCGGTCTTAGAAGAAGATCTTCAGGAAGAAAGAAGAATGATGTATGTGGGAATGACAAGAGCGATGGAAAAGCTGCATTTATGCTGGACAGAAGAGCGATACGGGAAGAAAGCAGCTGTGTCTAGATTTCTTCTATGAAGACAAAATTTAAGCAAGAAGCTCGGCTACTTGTAGCCGAGTAGTTCATATTTATCAGAATACGCCGTAAACACCTTTATTTTAGAAGTGGAATATCAGGCGCGTATTATTCAGCAGAAATTTATTCATTTTAAACGTTTTACCGTTTCCCAAAATATATTTGAGAATGAAAAAAGAGAACCACAGCGTAAAAAAATGTTTTTAGCTGAAGTTCTCTTTTTAAAATTTATCAAAGAAGCAATGAGCGAAACGACAGAATTATTCTTCGTCCTCAGCGTCTACTAATTCATCGTATTCCTGGCTGTCTAAAAACTCGTCAAACGCGTCAGCAGCTGCTTCGTATTCATCATCGTCTTCGATATTTTCCAGTGTAGGATTTCCATCTACTTCACGGAAACGATATAAGAAGACTTCACCATCTTCATTTTCTCCGTTTTCATCAAGTGGAAGTAAAGCGATATATTGTTTTCCGGCACATGGATAGATCGTAAGTACAGCACATTCTACAACAGTATCATCATCCAGTGTCAAAGTAACAGTAGGCATATCATCATGATCATGATCATGATCACAATCACATCCACAATCGCCACAGCTGCATCCACAATCTAAATCTTTTTCTTGTTCGTTCATATACTTTATACCTCATTTCAAAAATTTTACAAATAACGGATATCTGTAGTTACACTTTATCAGAATTAGAGAGGAAATGCAAGCTAAGAAGAAAAAATTTATAAAAAATAAAACGACAGGAATCAAAAGGATGATAAAATCTTTTCAAACAGTAATTTATAAATATTAACAAAGAAAGCATACATCAGAAGAAAGCTAGGATATCCGGAATAAAACCCGTTTAGAAAGAGAGAAAAGATGCAGATGAAATTTGCATCTTTCTTTTTTCTTTTTCATAAGATATGTCAAAGATAGGCTAGAGGAAAATATGAAAAAAATAGGAGAATGGGTCAAAAAAGAGCAGAAAAAGCTGCTTATAGGTACAGGTGTTATCGGTGTCATTGTATTTGCGTTTGTTTTACGGGCAGCATTTCTATCAGAAGATCGAAAGTTTGAATATTTTACAGAGGTCATGTTTCAAAATGAACTTCAAGGGAACACATTATCTTTGCATTATACATTAAGGGAACCGGAACAGTACGGAATTCAGGAAGAAGAGGTATCATTTGGGGATTTTAGCTGTGATACGCTTGAAAAAGGATATGACACGATGCGGGGATATCAGAATGTTCTTGATGATGTGAATCGTAAAAAGCTTTCAAAGAGCAATCAGCTGACGTATGATATTTTGGATTTGTATTTTCAGACGGAATTAAGGTCAGAACCATATCTGCTGTATGAAGAGCCGCTTGGGGCGACAATCGGGATTCAGGCACAGCTTCCGGTTCTTTTAGCAGAATACCGGTTTGAGACGAAAAAAGATATCAAAGAATATTTAAATCTGCTGCAGAAATTGCCGGGGTATTATCGTTCTCTGGCTGAATTTGAAGAGGAGAAGGCATCAGCAGGACTGTTTATGAGTGACAGGAGTCTGGATCATATTTTACAGCAATGCCGAGAGTTTATTGGCAATACACAGTCTAATTATCTGCTGGAAGTATTTGATTCAAAAATTGATCGTTTTACAAATCTGACAGAAGAGGAAAAAATAACATTTAAAGAGCAAAACAGACAGATGGTAGAAAGTTGTGTAATTCCAGCGTATCAAATTTTGATAGAGCGGCTGGAAAAATTAAGAGGAACAGGAAAAAATGAAAAGGGGCTTTGCTTTTTGCCGGAGGGAAAAGCGTACTATGAATATTTAGTAAAAAGGAGTACAGGGGATTACGATTCCATTGAAGAAATTGAACAGAAAATACAGGAAAAAATTCTCTCCGATTTTACAAAATTGCAGGAGCTGGCAGCACAGACTGGATTTTCCGAAAATATAACTATGCAGTATGGAGCAGAGAAACCAGAAGAGATTTTAAATCATCTGAAAGAACAAATCGCTGATGATTTTCCAGATGCGGCAAATACAAGATGCAGTATAAAATATGTACACCATTCAATGGAAGAATTCTTAAGCCCAGCATTTTATCTGACGCCGCCGATAGATCACAGTGAAAATAATGTGATCTATATCAATAATCTAAATGGATATACACCGCTGGAATTATTTACAACACTGGCGCACGAAGGATTTCCAGGACATCTGTATCAGACTACATACTTTGCGAATGAAAAGGCAGATCCCATTCGCTCCATTTTAAATTTTGGAGGATATATAGAAGGATGGGCAACGTATGTAGAAATGTATGCTTACGGACTGGCAGAAGGCGATAAAAACAGAATTGAGGCGGAGCGATTGAATCGTTCTATCATGCTTGGAATCTCCACACTCATAGATATCTCAATCCATTATCATGGATGCAGCAGGGAGACGATCGCATCTTATCTGAGCAAACTGGGAATTACATCAGAGGAAACTTCCAACCAGATTTATGATACAATTTTAGAAGCGCCTGCCAATTATCTCAAATATTATGTCGGATATCTGAACTTTGAAGAATTGAAAAATAATTATCAGGAGTGGACAGGGGAAAAATTCACACTCAAAAAATTTCATCAGAAAGTTTTAGAGATTGGACCGTCGCAGTTCCCTATTCTGGAAAAATATTTAAAGGATGCAGCGGAGATGAGATGAAAAATTGGAACTGTACAAACAAATTGAGAAAATGATATAATACAGAAAAAAGAACAAAGGATAGGAAAAATGAAAAAACTGATTTCATGGAATGTAAATGGTTTGCGAGCTTGTGTTCAAAAAGGCTTTCTCGACTATTTCAAAGAAGCGGATGCAGATATTTTCTGTATTCAGGAGAGTAAATTGCAGGAAGGACAGATTAATCTGGAGCTGCCGGGATATTTCCAGTACTGGAATTATGCAGTGAAAAAGGGATATTCCGGCACGGCAGTTTTTACAAAAGAAAAAGCAGCTTCTGTAAAGTATGGCATAGGGATAGAAAAGCATGATCAGGAAGGACGTGTGATTACATTGGAATATGAAAATTATTATGTAGTCACGGTATATACACCAAACTCACAGCAAGGACTGGCAAGACTTTCATACAGAATGGACTGGGAAGACGCATTTCGGGAATATTTAAAACAACTGGAATCAAAAAAGAAACCACTTATTATCTGTGGTGATCTTAATGTGGCTGCAACGGAACTGGATATAAAAAATCCAAAAAGCAATGTAAAGAATGCTGGATTTACGCCAGAAGAACGTGGAAAATTCCAGCAGCTGCTCATGTCAGGATTTGTGGATACTTTTCGTCTTCTGCATCCTGAGACAGAAAAATATTCTTGGTGGTCATACCGTTTTAAGGCAAGAGAACGCAATGCAGGATGGCGTATTGATTATTTTCTTACATCGGATTCTATCCAAGATAAGATTAAAACTGCTGAAATTCATACAGATATTTTAGGATCAGATCATTGCCCTGTTTCGGTTGAAATTGATCTGTAAAATGCAAAAAAAGAATGAACAGTGAATGATATTATAAAAATAAGAGGAGTGTCTAGGATGAACCTGTTAAACATAGAACATATCAGTAAAGTATTCGGAGAAAAGATAATTTTTGACGATGCGTCTTTTGGAATTCATGAAGGAGATAAAATCGGAATTATCGGAATCAATGGTACAGGAAAGACAACTTTGCTGAAAATGATTGCCGGGATAGAAAAACCGGATCAGGGTAATATTATCAGACAAAATGGACTGAAAATAGCATATCTGCCTCAGAATCCGGAATTTCCAGATGGAGCTACTGTATATTCGTATGCACAGGATGGAAAAGAGGAGACAAGCTGGAGAGTACAGAGCAACCTGAATAAATTAGGGATCACACAGTACGATGCAAAGATCGAAACACTTTCAGGAGGACAGAAAAGAAAGGTAGCGATGGCAAAAATTCTGGCATCTGATTTTGATGTTCTTTTGCTGGATGAACCGACAAACCATCTGGATGATGAGATGATCTCCTGGCTGGAAGATTATTTAAAATCATTCAGAGGTGTGATTGTGATGGTCACGCATGACCGCTATTTTCTGGACAAGGTTACGAATAAGATTCTGGAGATCAGTTATGGAAAAATGTACAGTTATGAGGCAAATTATTCTAAATTTTTGGAGCTGAAAGCTCAGAGAGAAGAAATGGAACTTGCCTCAGAGAGAAAACGTCAAAGTATTCTCAGAATGGAGCTGGAATGGGCAAAACGTGGATGTCGTGCAAGAAGCACGAAACAAAGAGCAAGACTGGAGAGACTGGAAGCATTAAAGAATGGGACTGCTCCTGTAAAAGAGCCGACTCTTCAGATGGATTCCATACAGACCAGAATGGGCAAAAAGACGATTGAACTGCACCATGTGAGCAAGGCATATGGAGACGCCGTATGTATTCAGGATTTCAGCTATATCGTATTGAAGAACCAGCGTCTTGGTATTATTGGTCCTAATGGATGCGGAAAATCGACATTGATCAAAATGATTGCCGGTCTGATACAGCCTGATTCCGGAGAAATTGAAATAGGAGAGACCGTCAAAATCGGATATTTTGCTCAGGAAGAACAGAATATGAAGGACAATGAGAGGGTAATTGACTATATAAAGGATATTGCAGAATATATTACGACAAGAGAGGGAAAGATCAGTGCTTCCCAGATGCTGGAACGATTTTTATTCACACCGGATATGCAGTATGCACCGATTGGGAAACTATCTGGAGGAGAAAAAAGGAGACTGTATCTGCTGGGAATTCTCTGCGGTGAAATTAATACGCTGCTTCTGGATGAACCAGGAAATAATCTGGACATTCCTACGCTGACGATTTTGGAAGATTACCTGAATTCTTTTCCAGGAATTGTTATTACCGTATCACACGACCGCTATTTCTTGGACAATGTAGTAGATCGGATTTTTGAATTTGACGGTAACGGTCATCTTCAGCAGTATGAGGGAGGATATACGGAATATCTGGAATCAAAACAAGCAAGACAGAATTTAGAGCTGACAGGAGGAGACAGTAAGAAGAAAGAAGAATCAGAAAAAAAGAATAGTTCAAAAGACTGGAAACAAAACCGCCCTGTAAAATTAAAATTTACATTTAAAGAGCAGAAAGAATATGAGACCATTGATGACGATATTGCTGCTCTGGAAGAAAAAATAGAAAAATTAGACAGTGAAATGATGGAAAATGCAACGAATTCCGGAAAATTGTTTGAACTGTCAGCAGAGAAGGAAAAAGCAGAAATACAACTGGAAGAAAAGATGGAACGATGGGTTTATCTGAATGATTTGGCAGAAAAGATAGAAGCGCAGAAAAAATAAAACAGAATAAAATGTATTTTGGGACAGAAGTAAAAATAGGAGATCAGCTGTAAGTGGTAAGCTTTGCCGGAGGAAACCCAACTTAGGCGTTGTCAACTGAAATATGACAAAAAAGATAGAAAAAGCAGCCAATGTGAAGTATAATAATAAAATAGAGAAGAAGGAGGAAAGAAATTTGGCAGATCAGTTACAGGAGATACCATATAAAAGAGAAAAAGGCAGCGTTTTACAGATGGGAGCAGTTCTTGAAAAAGACAGCGTAAACTTTGCGCTGGAAATTAAGGAAGACGAAAAGGCATCGCTTTTGATTTATAAAAAAGGACAAAAAGAACCGGAAGCAGAAATTCCTCAGGAAGAAGCAGAACAGATCGGAAATATTGTCGCATGGAGATTAAAAAAATTTCCATATAAAAGACTGGAATATAATTATAAAATTGGAGAAAAAGTGAAACAGGACCCGTATGCCTCTCTTATACGGGGCAGAAAAAAATATGGAACGATCACAAAGGAACATGATGTGCGATGTGCTGTCCTATGGGAAGAGTATGATTGGGGAGGGGATGCCCCTTTGATGATTCCATATGCAGATGTCATTTCATATCATCTGCATGTCCGAGGATTCACAAAAGATCCATCTTCTGATGTGAGTCGAAAAGCCCGTGGAACTTTTCTGGGAATTCAGGAAAAGATACCGTACTTGAAGGAACTTGGCATTAATCAGATTAAAGTGATGCCAATATATGATTTTGACGAACTTCCTCCGAAGGAAAAAACAAAAGAGCAGAAAACATATCAGAAAGCGGAACAGGAAGAAGAGAGAAAATTAAATTTCTGGGGATATGAAAAAGGAAATTATTTTGCTCTGAAAGAGAGCTATGCGGCATCATCCGATCCTGTCAAAGAATGGAAGGATACCGTAAAATTGCTGCATCAAAACGGAATAGAAGTAATTCTGGAGTTTTATTTTCCAAAAGAAATTCACGCCAGTATGGTGATGGACTGTCTGAAATACTGGGTTACACAGTATCATATTGACGGGTTTCATCTGATGGGGAATCAAAATATTTTTAATCTGATCGCAAGAGAACCGGCCTTTTCGCATACAAAATTGTACAGCTGTTATTTCCCGGCAGATGAGCTGTATGAAAAAAAAGAATATCCCGTATATAAAAATCTGGCTGAATGCAATGACGGTCCTCTTATTGATTTGAGACGGATGCTAAAGGGAGAAGAGGATATGCTCCGTTCCTTTGTATATCGTATCAAAAGAAATCCGGAAAAAGAAGCTGTCATTCAATATATCACAAACCATGATGGTTTTACGATGATGGATCTTGTCAGCTATGAGGAAAAACACAATGAAGAAAATGGGGAAAACAATTTAGACGGATCGGATCAAAATTATAGCTGGAACTGTGGAGCTGAGGGAAAGACAAGGAAAAAAAGTATCCAGCTGATGCGCATAAGACAGATGAAAAATGCGTTTTCCATGCTTCTTTTAGGAGCGGCAGTGCCGATGATTGTGGCTGGAGATGAATTTGGCAATTCTCAGCGCGGAAATAATAATCCATATTGTATCGATTCACCTGTTTCATGGGTAAATTGGTCAGAAAAGAAAAAAAATGAAGAATTATTTTCCTATGTGAAGCAGCTGATTGCGTTCCGTAAAGCACATAAAATTTTACATATGGCAGAAGAACTGAAAGGCTCTGATACGATATCATGCGGATATCCGGATTTTTCATGCCACAGTGACAGCGCATGGTACTGTGATTTTGCATATAATAAAAGACAGATCGGTGTGATGTACTGTGGCACATATGCTGATGAAGAGGGATTTATCTATGTTGCTTACAACTTTAACTGGTGTGAACAGAAATTTGCACTGCCTGCGCTGAAAGAAGAATTAAAATGGCAAGTCTGCCTCAGCACAGAATCAGAAGAAAAGAAAAACAGGCAAGAGCAGTGGAAACTGAAAGGAGAGAAGACATTTACCGTTCCGGGAAGAACCGTGATCGTTTTGACGGGGACGAAACAGTCGTAGAGAAATGAATGTTTTAGGACATTTTTGTACAATTACAGCTCATAAATTATTAGTCATGAAATATTGCTTTCGCGTAGGGCTTTATAAGCAGGGACTGCTTCATGACTTGTCGAAATATACGCCGACAGAATTCTTTGTCGGATGTAAGTATTATCAGGGAGATCGAAGCCCGAATAATGCAGAGAGGGAAGAGAAGGGATATTCTGCTGCCTGGATGCACCATAAAGGCAGAAATAAACATCATTTTGAATACTGGAATGATTATACTCTGGAAAAAGGAAAGATTACAGCGCCGGTAGAAATGCCAAGAAAATATGTTGCTGAGATGCTGATGGATCGTATTGCAGCCTCCAGAATCTATGAGAAAGAGCGTTATACAAATCACAGTCCGCTTCAATATTTCCAGAGAGGAAAAGCAAATTATCAGATACATCCCAAAACAATGAGGGAATTAGAAGGATTGCTGCGGATTCTGGATGCAAAGGGAGAAAAAGTTTTGATTCGCTATGTGAAAAAAATATATTTAAAAAACAGATAGATACGAATCAGACAGAAAAATTTTATGTTCGAAAAGTGTTTTTCTATAAAATACAATTGTCCGTAAATGGGGGATTGACAAATACAAAATCGGTGCTATAATAAATTACGTTATTGCATATTGTGCCAAAAGAAGGATGCAGGAAAGTGACAAAATGTCCACCGAAGGAGTAATACTCTCAGGGGTTCTGTGAAGAACGGGACTGTATCTGGATGGCTCTCTGGAGAATCCCGTAATGGGTGCCGAAGGTGTAAGCAGACTGAAATAGGACTGTGAATCTCTCAGGCAAAAGGACAGTGAGGTTTAGCAGGGATGCTTTTATTCCCTGAATAACGCAAATTGCGCTGAAATCTGAACTTATAGTCCATGGGATTTTTAGAAAAAATCTCATGGATTTTTTTGTATCAGGTTTTCTCGCTTGTTCACTGAAAAATATGCAAAATAGATCAGGCAGAACAAAAGGAGAGAAAAAAATGGAAATTGTTGAAGCAGTGATGAATGGTATTGCATCTGTAGTGGAGCACGTCAATACGTTCTTGTGGGACTACGCGTTGTTGTTGCTGCTGCTGGGAACCGGAATTATCTATACCTTTAGTCTGAAATTTATTCAGGTTCGGAAATTTGGCACCGGTCTCAAAAAGATGTTTGGAAACTTTTCACTTCACGGAAAGAGCAGCGAGAATGGGCTTAGCTCATTTCAGGCGCTGGCTACGGCGATTGCGGCTCAGGTGGGAACTGGCAATATTGCTGGGGCAGCTACAGCGATCGCATCCGGAGGACCTGGAGCGATTTTCTGGATGTGGGTCAGCGCATTTTTTGGAATGGCTACTATTTATGCGGAGGCGGTTATGGCTCAGCATACAAGAGTGAAAGAAAATGGTGTGATTGTAGGTGGACCGATTTATTACATCAGATATATTTTTAAAGGCAAATTCGGTAAGTTTCTGGCAGGATTTTTTTCTGTAGCGATTATTTTAGCCCTGGGATTTATGGGAAATATGGTTCAGTCAAATTCTATCGGGGGGTCTTTTGAGAATGCTTTCGGGGTGAAACCAATTTTTGTCGGTGTTGTAATTGCAATTATTGCAGGATTTATCTTTATTGGAGGAATCAATCGAATTGCCAGAGTGACAGAAAAAGTTGTTCCGATTATGGCGCTGGTCTATGTAGGGGGCTGTGCAGTTATTCTATGTATGAATATACAAGGTGTTGGAAAAGCCTTCCATGATATTTTTGTGGCAGCTTTTAATCCAAATGCTGTATTGGGCGGCGCTTTAGGTGTGACTGTTCAGAAGGCAATGCGTTTTGGCGTGGCAAGAGGGTTATTTTCAAATGAAGCAGGTATGGGTTCCACTCCTCATGCTCATGCTACGGCAGATGTAGAGCATCCGGGAGATCAGGGAATCATTGCCATGATGGGAGTATTTATTGATACGTTTGTAATTCTGACTATGACAGCACTCGTCATTCTTTCTACGGGAGCGCTGTCCAGCGGTGAGACAGCGTCCGCACTGGCACAGGTAGCTTTTGATTCCGCTTTTGGATCTTTTGGAAAAATATTTATTGCGATCTGTATGTTGTTTTTTGCCTTTACTACCATTATTGGCTGGTATTATTTCGGTGAAGTAAATGTCCGGAATCTGTTCGGAAAAAAAGCAGTTAAGATCTATGCGGCGCTTGTGGTAGTATTTGTGCTGCTTGGCTCCACTTTAAAAGTAGATCTGGTCTGGAACATGTCAGATATGTTTAACGGACTGATGGTAATTCCTAACTTGATTGCTATTTTAGCTTCCATCCCGATTGTGATAAGATTGAGTAAGGAACATGAGAAAATTTTGAAGAAAAAGAATAAAAAATAAATAAGATTACGGTTTTATCATATCGGATTTCTCTGCAGCTGATTTTGACACAGAGGAATCCGATATGATTTTCTAAAGAAATCTTGCGGCAGATATGTTTTCTGCAAGATAGAAATCGTTTGGAAAGGTATAATTTCCTTTATTCCGGATAGACAAGACGTTCATCTGAAATATTGGATAATACTTCTGTAAGATATTTATCTGCGAGATATTTTGCCATCGGAAGATTCATATCGCGGTAATTGCCGCAGTCTTTGGCACAGGCTCCAGGCACGTCGCCTTCATAATCGCGGATAAATAAAAACATAGAGGTCAGGAGAGGAACAATCTCCTTTGAGGTGTAGTCTCCATTCAGCAGAAGATAAAATCCGGTTCGGCATCCCATAGGACCGAAATAAAGAATTTTACTGCCGTATTCCGCATGATTGCGCAGATAGGTTGCGGCAAGATGTTCGATGGTGTGCATCTCAGCCGTATTCATGACAGGTTCATAATTCGGACGGGTCATACGGATATCAAATGTGGTGACTGTCTGCTCACCGACACGATCCTTTCTTGACACATAAAAACCAGGAAGTAACTTTAAATGATCAATCGTAAAACTTGTAATTTTTTCCATAATAATACGAGCCTCCAGTTTCTGTTTTTTTATTTATTTTAGCAGAGAATGAGCGGAGATACAACCTTGACTTTATCAATGGCGAGTGATACACTTTACCCATAGTAAATTGGAGGACAGAAGTTATGATTAACGACAAAAAAGTATTATTTAGCGGAATGCAGGCAACCGGAAATCTGACACTTGGAAATTATCTGGGAGCTTTGAAAAACTGGCTGACACTGAGCAATGAATATGAATGTTTTTACAGTGTAGTTGATTTGCATTCCATCACCGTTCGCCAGGACCCGGCGGTTCTGAGAAAAAGAGCAAGAGCGTTATTGACTTTATATATTGCAGCAGGTCTTGATCCTGAAAAAAACTGTATTTATTATCAGTCTCACGTTTCAGGTCACGCAGAATTGAGCTGGATCTTAAGCTGTTTTACATATATGGGAGAGTTAAACAGAATGACGCAGTTTAAAGACAAAGCGGCAAAACATGCGGACAATATCAATGCCGGACTGTTTACTTATCCGGTTTTGATGGCGTCAGATATTTTACTGTTCCAAAGCGATGTTGTTCCAGTTGGAATTGACCAGATGCAGCATCTGGAACTGACCAGAAATCTGGCACAGCGCTTTAATGCAATCTATGGTGATGTCTTTACAGTGCCTGAAGCATACATTGGAAAGACAGGTGCAAAAATCATGAGCCTTCAGGACCCTGCAAAGAAAATGTCAAAATCAGATGAAAACGTAAATGGAAGTATCTATCTGATGGACGATCCGGACACGATCATGCGTAAATGCAAACGTGCTGTGACAGATTCTATGGCACAGATTCGGTACAGTGATGAGCAGCCGGGGGTAAAAAATCTTTTGAATATCTACTGCACCTGTACGGGAAAAACGCCGGAAGAAGCTGAAAGAGAGTTTGACGGAAAAGGATATGGGGACTTTAAGATAGCAGTAGGCGAGGAAGTGATCGCCGTCTTAAAACCGATTCAGGATCGTGTGAAAGAACTGGAAAAAGATAAAGCGTATATTGACAGCGTCATTAAAAACAATGCAGAGAAAGCAAATTATTATGCTTCCAAGACGCTGAGAAAAGTGCAGAGAAAGGTTGGATTTCCAGACAAAATCCGCTAAAATTTAAAAAGTGTGATACAGGCTGAAAATTTTAAAAGAAGGATGCTGTCGAATCACGGCATCCTTCTTTTTATATAGGAATTAGAAAAATTTAATTTTTCTAATTGTTTGTTAATTGACAAAAAAATGAATAATCTTGTTCATTTTTGTTACATTTTATTAAAAAATATTGATCCCATTCCCCAAATATGTTACAATACAAGGCAGAAATCCTTTTTGCTAAGGAGTTACCAGGAAAATGTGAGGGATGGATAGGATTATGAACAACAGTAGACTGGAATATGTCGATGTCGCGAAAGGAATCGGAATTATCTGTACAATAATAGGGCATACATTTACAGGAACAATGACAGCGAGAGTGATCTATACATTTCATATGCCTATGTTTTTCTTTATCAGTGGTTATCTATATCATGAAAAAAAGACGAAGGATCTGTTTGCAAAAAGCGTAAAAAGATTGCTGGTGCCTTACTTTACAACGTGCCTTTGTTTTTTGGGATATTATGTAATTGACAAGATTCTGACAGATAATATTGATATTATCGCGAAAGGTTTAAGACTGCACGGTCTGGCAGCTCTTTACGGCATAGGGAGCAATAGTAAAATGACGATCAGCTTTCTGCCGGATATCCGAATTGTCGGTGTGCTATGGTTTTTAGTAGCTATGTTTGTAGCTCAGATAGTGTTTAACTGGCTGGTAAAACTAAAAAAATATTGTCCTTTATGGCTTTCAGTGGGAATTCTGGCGGGAGCAAGCTATGTGACGGCACAGTGGTTCTTTCTGCCATGGAGTATACAGCCGGCTTTAGGGGCTTTGGTATTTATGTATTTTGGATATGTGATCAGACAAAAAGACTGGCTGCATGAAATACCAAAACATCATAAGCTCTTTATGATTCCTATGGCAGGACTGTGGGTTGTGAGTATGTTGTATGGAACGTGCAATATGGTCAGCAACCAGTATAAGACATCATTGGTATTTTTCGGATATCGACTTCCGATTGTCAATGGAGCGATTGTGATAGGAGCCGGTATCTGTGGCTCTATGTTTGTTCTGTGGCTTTCAACTTTGATTGCAAAATATTTAAAATTGTTAGCTCGTTTCTTGAGCTATACAGGTCGGGAATCTTTGGTGGTTTTATGTCTGCATAAGTTAGAACTGAATTATGTGCCGTCTATGGACTGGGCAAAATATTTTCTTCCAGAAAATACATTTGGCTTCTCAGTTCTTGTGATGATCTTTAAGATGATTATCATTTATATAGGACTGTTTTTAATTCGGAGAATTCCTGTTTTTAGTCTTGCTTTCTATGGCACAGTAAAAACCCCGCGTCAGATCAGAAAGAAAAAACAGATTAAGAGAAAACTGAAGAGACTAAAATAAGATATAGGCATTGCCCAGTGAAAGAACAAGTAAATAAAACAAATGACAAAAAGGAAAACTAAAAGGTAAATAATAATAAAATGAATATCTTATTTTTTTTAAGACCGAAAAATGAAGTGGCGTATCTGTATGATGATTTTTCCCTCAGACAGACATTAGAAAAGATGGAATACTATAAATACAGCGCTATTCCGATTATTGACAAAAAAGGATGCTATGTGGGAACATTGACAGAAGGAGATCTTTTGCGTTACATTAAAGACACGTTGCAGCTGGATCTTCAGAAGGCAGAACATATTCCGCTGTGCGAGGTACCAAGGCGATGGTACAATGATCCTGTCAATGTCAACTGTGATATGGAAGACCTTTTGATGACTTCTATGAATCAGAACTTTATTCCTGTGATTGATGATGATCGAACTTTTATTGGAATTATCACACGTCGGGATATTATTCAATACTTTTATAATCTATATACGAAATGTTCAGAGGATGCTAAAAAATAGCATCCTTTTGCACACTTTAGAGTGATAAAGATGTAAATTAATGATTGACAAAGAGGATAATCATTGATAGAATATACAACAAAAGTTACGAAATTTTCAGAGAGAAGGAGGGCGGCTATGAAAAAGAGAGTGTTATCCATGCTGGTTGACAACACCTCAGGTGTTTTGAGCCGCGTTGCTGGCCTGTTCAGCAGAAGAGGATATAATATTGACAGTTTGACTGTAGGAGAGACGGCAGATCCTCGCTATTCCAGAATGACAGTCGTTGTGAGCGGGGATGAGCAGATTTTAGATCAGATCACGAAACAGGTGGCAAAGCTGATTGACGTTGTGGACATAAAAACACTGGAAGAAAACAGCAGTGTAAACCGTGAATTAATTTTGGTGAAAGTTCGTGCAGACAATGAAAACCGTTCCGGTGTGATTGCGATCGCAGATATATTCAGAGCAAAAGTAATTGATGTCAGTGTGGATTCTCTGGTGATTGAGCTGACTGGAGATCAGTCAAAACTGGAGGCGTTTATCAATCTGCTGAATGGATATGAGATTCTGGAACTGGCGCGCACAGGAATTACAGGATTGTCGCGCGGAGCGTCAGATGTCCGTTACTTATAATGTTTTTGTACGCTAGAGGCTATTCAAAAATAACCTTTAACAAATATAATTATACTAATTAATTTTGGAGGAAGAAAAGATGGCAGCAAAGATTTACTATCAGGAAGATTGCAACCTTTCTATGCTGGAAGGAAAAACGATTGCTATTATTGGATACGGTAGCCAGGGACATGCACATGCTCTGAACTTAAAAGATTCTGGATGTCATGTGATCATAGGTCTTTATAATGGAAGCAAATCATGGGCAAGAGCAGAAGCTCAGGGATTTGAAGTATATACAGCAGCAGAAGCTGCAAAAAAAGCAGATATTATTATGATTTTGATTAATGATGAACTGCAGGCAGATATGTACAAAAAAGATATCGAGCCAAATCTGGAAGCAGGAAATATGCTGATGTTTGCACATGGATTCAACATTCATTACGGAGCAATTGTTCCTCCTAAGGATGTAGACGTTACAATGATCGCTCCAAAAGCACCGGGACATACGGTACGTTCTGAGTATGTAGCTGGAAAAGGAACTCCTTGCCTCGTAGCAGTGGAGCAGGATGCTACAGGAAAAGCACTGGATCTTGCACTGGCATATGCACTGGCTTTAGGCGGAGCAAGAGCAGGTGTTCTGGAGACAACATTTAAGACAGAGACAGAGACAGATCTTTTTGGTGAACAGGCTGTTCTTTGCGGAGGACTTTGTGCATTGATGCAGACAGGATTTGAAGTACTGTGCGAAGCTGGATATGATCCAAGAAATGCTTACTTTGAGTGTATTCATGAGATGAAACTGATTGTGGATCTGATCTATCAGTCAGGATTTAAAGGAATGAGATACTCTATTTCCAATACAGCAGAGTATGGTGACTATATTACAGGACCAAAGATTATCACACCAGAGACAAAGAAAGCAATGAAAAAAGTACTGTCTGATATTCAGGATGGAACATTTGCAAAAGACTTCTTGCTCGATATGTCACCGGCAGGACGCCAGGTTCACTTTAAAGCAATGCGTGCAAAAGCAGCAGCTCATGATTCAGAAGTAGTTGGAGAAGAGATCAGAAAACTGTATAGCTGGAACGGCGAGGATAAACTGATTAATAATTAATAAAATGAAGAATATATACAGCCATATCTCAGGAAAATATCCAGGAGATATGGCTGTCTTTTTGACTCTTTGTCAAGAGTTGGGGCAAAATATATTGAAATATTTTTTCTTTAGAATAAAAATTAAAATGGAGAGATTTTACAGACTTCTAAAAAGGAAGAAAGGGCATGGGAGATTGAAGTATGCTTCAGATAGGCAAATCCTACATCACGTTTATGGATAGGGATATCAAGTGGAAGTTGAGTCAATATACCTGTAGAAAGTTCTTCTGATACAAATTCTTTAATGACACATCCGATTCCTATTCCAATTTTGCAAAATTCAATCAACAGATCCATTGTGGAAGCTTCAAGGATATTTGAAGCTTTTATTTGATTTTGCTTCAAATAGTCATCAATATACTGGCGCGACATATTCTCACGATCTAAAAGCATTAAAGTAGCAGACTGGAGATAGTCGATCGTTTTGCCTCTGCGCAGAAGAAGGTTGTCAAGATAAGTGGGGCTTGCCACAAAGATATCTTCAATTTCCTGAATTTTATGGAAAGTAAAAGGGCGGGAAGATTCTGGTTCTGCAATTAAACCAAGATCTAGCTTATGTTCCTCAAGCAATTTCATTGTATGAAAAGAAGACTGGCAATGAATGGAGATCTGAATATGAGGATATTGCAGGACAAACTGATGCAGATATGGCATAAGCAGATATTTGCACAGCGTTGTGCTGACACCGATCCGAAGATGACCCATGCCAAGCTGCGCATGGCGATGAAGGAGAGATTCTGCTGACGAGATTGCATTCATTGCATCATTTACATATTGAAAAAGCAGTTTCCCTTCATCTGTAAGGAGAACACCGCGGGAAGTTCGAATAAAAAGCTTGATATTTAAATTGTGTTCCAATGTGCGGATTCCCTTGCTGACAGCCGGCTGAGTAATAAACAGTTCTTTGGCAGCATGAGAAATATTGCCGGCTTTGGCAACTTCATAAAAAATTTTATATAGAGTAAGATTTTGTTCCATAGAAAGTCCTTTCAAGTGTGCTTATTTAAACAAACAGATATTTCTTATTATTTCAAAACGATATCATAAATTGCCATAAAAGGAAAGAGGGATGATTAGAAAAAGTAGAATATGGTATGTATGATGGCATGAAGTATATTTTTAGTAAACAAAAATTTATGTTTGAATTCTTGCAGCAAAAAGACAAGAGAAAATACATTGCTGATTGTAGTTTTTAAAACAGGGAAAGGTAAGATATTAGCCGAAAATTATTAGTTATGATAGATATAACAAAATATGATAACAAAAAGTGATTATATGTCTTTTAATTATAGCAATAATTGTGATATAATAGCAATAAATTAAAAAAACGGAAAAAATCTGCTTTTTGAAGCTTAGGAGGAAATAGAAAATGGGAATGACAATGACGCAAAAAATTCTTGCAGCTCATGCAGGACTTCCATATGTGGAGGCGGGACAGTTAATTGAGGCAGACTTAGATTTGGTACTGGGAAATGATATCACCTCTCCTGTCGCAATTCATGAAATGGATAAATTTAAAAAAGATGGAGTATTTGACAAAGAAAAAATTGCTCTTGTTATGGATCATTTTGTGCCAAATAAAGATATCAAGTCAGCTGAACACTGTAAATGTGTCAGAGAATTTGCATGCCGCCATGATATCACAAATTATTTTGATGTGGGAGAGATGGGGATTGAACATGCCCTGCTTCCGGAAAAAGGATTGACAGTTGCAGGGGATGTAGTAATTGGAGCTGATTCCCATACATGCACATACGGCGCTCTGGGAGCTTTTTCAACAGGTGTGGGAAGTACAGATATGGCAGCAGGTATGGCTACAGGAAAGGCGTGGTTTAAAGTACCTTCTGCAATCAAATTTAATCTGATCGGAATGCCTTCCAAATGGGTCAGCGGAAAGGATATCATTCTGCACATCATCGGTATGATTGGGGTGGATGGCGCTTTATATAAATCAATGGAATTTACAGGCGAAGGCATCCATAATCTTTCCATGGATGATCGGTTTACAATCGCAAATATGGCGATTGAGGCGGGAGGAAAAAATGGTATTTTTCCGGTAGATGATATTACGATTGCCTATATGAAAGAACATTCCATAAGAAAATTTGAAGTGTATGAAGCGGATGAAGATGCTGTCTATGATGAAGAATACACAATAGATTTAAGCGAGTTAAAACCAACCGTGGCTTTTCCGCATCTTCCAGAAAATACAAAGACTATCGATGAGATCACAGAAGATATCATGATTGATCAGGTCGTAATCGGTTCCTGTACTAACGGACGAATTGATGATCTGCGCTGTGCAGCGGAAGTGATGCAGGGAGAACATGTTAAAAAGGGTGTTCGCTGTATTGTAATTCCGGCAACACAGAAAATTTATCTTCAGGCGATTGAGGAAGGATTGATTCAGACTTTTATTCAGGCAGGAGCAATTGTGAGTACGCCGACGTGCGGTCCTTGTCTGGGAGGATATATGGGAATTCTTGCAGCAGGAGAACGATGCGTTTCCACAACGAACAGAAATTTTGTCGGACGCATGGGTCATATTGATTCTGAAATTTATCTGGCAAGCCCGGCAGTTGCAGCGGCAAGTGCCATCACAGGAAAAATTTCTTCACCGGAAGAATTAGATGATTAGGAATGAGGAGAAGTGATTATGAAAGCAAAAGGTTTGGTTTTTAAATATGGAGACAATGTAGATACCGATGTTATTATTCCGGCAAGATATCTGAATTCTTCTGTTCCGGAAGAACTGGCAGAACATTGTATGGAAGACATTGATAAAGAGTTTGTAAAAAAAGTGAAAAAAGGTGACATCATTGTTGCGGACAAAAATTTCGGCTGTGGTTCTTCGAGAGAACATGCGCCGATTGCAATCAAAGCTTCCGGCATCAGCTGCGTGATCGCAGAGACGTTTGCGCGTATTTTCTACCGTAATGCTATTAATATCGGTCTTCCGATTATTGAATGTAAGGAAGCGGCTGCCGGCATTGAGGACGGAGATGAAGTGGAAGTGGACTTTGACAGCGGAATAATTTATAATCGAACGAAAGGGACACAGTTTAAGGGACAGGCATTTCCAGAATTTATGCAGAAGATTATTCAGGCAGAAGGTCTGATTAATTATATAAATAACAAATAAAGTTTCCAACATAAAAATGAAAAAGAGGAGCGACTTTATGAAAGCATATGAAAGACTATTAAATTATATCAGTGTGCACACTGCAAGTGATGAAGACAGTGACACCTTACCAAGCAGTGAACGTCAATTTACACTAGCAAAAAAACTGGTAGAAGAAATGAAGATGATTGGAATTGAGGATGCGCATGTAGATGAAAAATGTTATGTATATGGCACAATTCCAGCAACAGAAGGATTTGAAAAAAGCGTTACGCTTGGATTAATTGCACATATGGATACATCGCCGGACTTTTCAGGGGAAAATATAAAACCGCAGATTATTAAAAATTATGATGGCAAAGATGTAAAATTGGGAGAAAGCGGACGTGTACTTTCTACGCAGAACTTTCCGCACCTGTCTTCACTTGCCGGCAGAACTTTAATCACAACTGACGGAACAACACTTTTGGGAGCGGACGATAAAGCAGGTATTGCTGAGATTATGACAGTAGCAGAAGAACTCTTAAAAGGTGAAACGGCACATGGAAAAGTAGTAATCGGGTTTACACCGGATGAAGAAGTAGGACGTGGAACGGACGGATTTGATGTAGAAAAGTTTGGGGCAGATTTTGCCTATACGATGGACGGAAGCGCTGAAAATGAGATTGAATATGAAAATTTTAACGCAGCAGGTGCAACGGTAGAAATTGAAGGATTTAATGTACATCCGGGAAGCAGCAAGGACACAATGATCAATGCGGCTCTTGTTGCAATGGAATTCAATCAAATGCTTCCAAATGGTGATACACCAAGAGATACGGACGGATATGAGGGATTTTTTCATCTCTGCAGTATAGAAGGAGATGTCACACATGCGGTTATGAAGTATATTATCCGTGACCACAGTGGAGAAATGTTTGAATGCAGACAGGAAATGATGCGCCATATTGAGCGTCTGCTGAATGAGAAATACGGAGAAGGTACGGTGACTGTGACAATAAAAGAGCAGTACCGCAATATGAAAGAAAAAATTGTACCATGTATTCATCTGATTGACAATGCAAAAAAGGCGGCTGAAAAAGTCGGAATGATACCGGTGACTGTTCCAATCAGAGGAGGTACAGATGGAGCAAGATTATCGTTTATGGGACTGCCGTGTCCGAACCTTGGAACAGGCGGATATGCGTTTCATGGACCATATGAGCATATTACGGTGGAAGGCATGGAACTCGCAGTTCGAATGATGATAGAACTTGTGAAGATTTATGCAGAAATAGAAAAATAGTCAAGAAATCTTTTTAATAGGAAGATCTTGAGAAAAATAAAAAAGTGCTAGGGACACATAGAAACAGTATGTTTTCAGTCCTTAGCATTTTTTGAAGTTACTTCGAGAAAATTCCATTCGCTTTAGCTTATGGGTAGTTCACGACAATGGATGAATAAAAAGAACAAGGATATCATTTATCTGTTTTACTGTCATAAATACAATGGACACCTTGATGCTGCATCATACCGCCAAGACATTTTTTGTTGCATCGTACACAACGTTTGACCTGTTCAGGATGATTCTGGATTACCTTATTAGGCCAAGCTGAATCAGCAATCAGCTGACGGCTCATGGCAGCGCAGCTGATACGGCCTGAAGCAAGCTGTTGTTCTATAAAATCAGGAGAAGTCAAACCGCCCACACCACAGATTGGAAGTTTTGTATACCGCCGAACCATATCGCAATATGGCAGAAAACATCCTTCTGATCCAAAAACTGGATGAGAAGCAGGCGGTATAGTATCTGTCAGAGAAGAATGGTTTGCCAGTGTAACATGGAAACTTGTGACACCTGCCTGTTCTAATTGAGGAACTAACACACCAAGTTCATCCGGCAAAACACCTGCATTTCCATAATGAGGATCTTCCTGACGGACAACCAGTTTGAAATCAATAGGAATATCAGGAAGCGCTGTTCTGACTGCACGAACAGCTTCTACAGCAAAGCGGACACGATTTTCAATACAGCCACCGTATTCATCTGTGCGGTGGTTAAAGACAGAAGAAGCAAAACTTCCGCACATTCTGTCGCCATGAATCTGAATCATATCAAAACCGGATTTTTTGGCAAGCACTGCGGCATCACCAAACGAGGAGATGATAGAATGAATTTTTTTTGTTGAAAGATTAGAGATATAAGGACTAACTTCTTGGTTGAGCAGTGGGCGGAGCTGCTCCTGACTGATTTTCTTTGTCATGACTCCTGGAACGTATTTCAGCATGGCTTTAATATTAGAATCGGACTGATGAAGCTGAGCACATACCAGACATCCTTCTTGGTGAATGATGTCAGTTAAGTTTTTATAATAGGCAAATCCTTTTTTTGAGAAAAGATTCGGACCGAAACCATGTTTGCCGACAGGTACGTCGCCGATGATGATCATTGCACAGCCTCCGCTGGCAATCTGCTGTATTTTTCTAAAATATTCATCTTCTTTTAAACCCAGCGTTGTGGGAGCAAAAATAATTCGGTTTTTTAAATGAATGCCGCCATAATTGATTGGACTTGATATGGTATCATACATTTTATTCACATCCTTTCTGATCGACAACTTTCTGCAATAATTTCAACAGTTCCTTATATTCTGTATCAGTTAAACACTGAAGATTCGCTTCATCCCAGTCAAAAAATACCTGATGACTGAGCTGAAATGCCTCCAAGCCTTTTGGAGTTAAATTTAAGTGATAACTGCGGTCGGATTTTTCCCTTGTCAGAAAACCAGACTCTTCTAATTTTGTAATGCTGCGCTGTGAGTGCCCCCAGTCAACCTGTAGTGCTTTTGTGAGTTCTGATGGTGTACAATCAGGATTTTTTCCAATATAGATAAGAAAAAATAAGGATCCATAATTGAGACCTAAAGTCTGCAGTTCCTGGCTGGTATAATTGACGAAGTCTTTATAAAATATAGAAGAATAATAAGATAAAGTACGAAACATTTTTTTACCTCCACTTGACAATGTCAAGCATACACTTATTACTTGATGTTGTCAAGTGAAATGTAAAAATTTTTTGGTTGTGTAAATAATGAGCATGAAAGTAATTTTTATTTGTTATAGAATATCAATGCAAAACAAAAGAATTAGGAGGAAAAACAATGATGATCAGAAAATATCAGTCATCAGACTGTAAAGAATTGACAGAATTATTTTATCATACGGTTCACACTGTAAACGCAAAAGATTATACAAAAAGACAGCTGGATGTGTGGGCGACAGGATATGCAGATTTGAAAAAATGGGATGAATCACTTCAAAAACATTATAGTATTGTTGCGGTGGAGAATAAAATGATTGTGGGATTTGGGGATATAGACAAGACAGGTTATCTTGACAGGCTGTATGTTCACGCTGATTATCAGAGAAGAGGAATTGCTACGGCAATCTGCGATCGATTAGAAGAAGCAATTCAGAAAAATATTATCACTCATGCTTCGATTACAGCAAGACCTTTTTTTGAAAAAAGAGGATATAAGGTAATAAAAAAGCAGAATGTAGAGCGCCAGGGAATTTTTCTTACGAATTTTGTGATGGAAAAAATAAAATAGAATAAAACAGACAGAGATAAAAAGAAACTTGCCATAATAAGATTTACAATCATCACTGTAAAAAATATATGGTTCATCTGTGATATAAAATCGGAGTGACAGGATTTGAACCTGCGGCCTCACGGCCCCCAGCCGTGCGCGCTACCAAGCTACGCCACACTCCGATACAAAATAGTCTATCATATGAAAAATAAAAAAGCAAGGAAGAAAAAATAGTTAGACGTCAAAGTTTATGAAAAGTTTATGCTTTTTTTATTGAATTCCATAAAACACAATGATAGACTGTTATGGATTTAACGAGATAGAGAGAGGTGATAAAATGAATTGTGGAAAACAGGAGCAATATGAAAGAATTGAGAAACTCGATATGCAGCTGCACAAATATCAATTTCGTTATATCAGACATCTGATTGATGAGGCAGACCTGTACAAAGGAGATCCCAGACTGATTATGACAGTGGTAAAAAAAGAAGGATGCACGCAGGCGGAACTGGCAAAAGTTTTATGTATCAAGGCGGCAACTTTAACTGTGATGATTAAGAGAATGGAGATCGCAGGTCTGATTGAGAGAAAGGCAGATGAGAAAGACTTGCGTGTGATCAGAGTCTATTCCACAACAAAGGGAAAGGAGATTGCTAAGAAGACAAAAAAGATTTTCCATGATGCGATTGGTATGATGTTTGATGGAATTGACGAAAGAGAACTTGCAGTATATGAAAATGTTCTGAGAAAAATTTCAGAACGACTGGAAAGTTGTCTTCTGCAGGGGAAAAAACAGGAGAGACAAGACCTCTCTCTCACAGATATGAAAATTTAAAGAAAGGAGAGTCCACTCAAAAAAAGGATAAAAATCTGATAAAAGAAAAGCTTTATTTGAGTGGCAGGACAGCATGTTAAAGTTAATGAAATATCTAAAGAAGTATGTCGGTATGATAGCAGTAATTGTTGTGCTTCTGTTTATACAGGCATCATGCGATTTATCGCTTCCAGAGTATACTTCTAATATTGTCAATATCGGTATCCAGCAGTCTGGTATTGAGGATGCTGCAGCAGATACAATACGCCAGGAGACGATGGAACAGCTGTTTTTGCTGATGCCAAAAGAAGACAGAGCAGTTGTCGAACAGTATTATACATTAGAAGGCGAATTGTGGACGCGCCAGAAAACAGATAAAGAAACACGCGGACAATTAAGCCAGATTTTAGGAAAATCGATGCTGATGCTGTCAGGTATAACACAAGAAATAAAAACAGATGAACTGTCGGAGGGAAAAATGCAGCTGCCTCAAGGTGCAGATCCGATGAAGTTACTTGGCGCAATGCCGCAAGAGCAAAGAGAAGAGGCGCTTGCGAAGACGTATGAGACATTTGATAAAATGCCGGAATCAATTATTACGCAGTCCAGCGTTGCTTTTGTAAAACAAGAATATGAAGCGCAGGGAATTGATATGGAAGAATTTCAAAATCATTACCTGTTTAAAGCAGGAGCAGTCATGCTGGGATATGCCATTGTGATTATGGCAGCAGCAGTGATGGTGACATTCTTGTCATGTCGTGTTGCGGCAGCAGTAAGCCGTGACTTGAGAAAAAAAGTATTTGAAAAGGTAGTTTCTTTTTCCAGTGCAGAATTCAATCAGTTTTCCACAGCATCTTTGATTACACGAAGCACAAATGATATCCAGCAGGTGCAAATGATGATGATGATGATGTTCCGTATCGTATTATATGCACCGATTATGGGTATTGGAGGAATCATCAAAGTATTAAACACAAATGCGAAAATGACGTGGGTTATCGCATTGGCGGTAGGTATGATTATGGCAGTTGTTTTGATTTTATTTGCTGTTGCGATGCCTAGATTTAAGGTGCTTCAGAAATTGATTGACCGACTGAATCTTGTGACAAGAGAAATTCTTCAGGGTATTCCTGTTATCCGTGCTTTCAGCACACAAAAGCGTGAAAAAGAACGATTTACGGAAGCAAATAATAGTTTGATGAAGACAAACTTATTTGTCAATCGCTGTATGACATTTATGATGCCGATCATGATGTTTATCATGAATGGAATTACTGTTCTGATCGTATGGAAAGGCGCATATGGGATTGATGACGGAAGTATGCAGGTAGGAGACTTGATGGCCTTTATTCAGTATACAATGATGATTATCATGTCCTTCTTGATGATCACAATGATTTCAATTATGCTGCCAAGAGCATCAGTTTCAGCAGATCGTATTACAGAAATTTTGAATACAGAACCTGTTCTGAAGGATGCCCAGACATCAAAAGAAACTGATCCAAAAGAGACAGGGGTTGTACAATTCCGTCATGTCTCCTTTGCATATCCAGGTGCGGAAGAAAATGTCCTCACAGACATTGATTTTACAGCAAGACCAGGAGAAACAACTGCAATTATTGGAAGTACAGGATGTGGAAAATCAACGCTTGTCAATCTGATTCCGAGATTTTATGACGTGACAGAAGGTGAGATTTTAGTTGACGGTGTCAATGTAAAAGATCTGACTCTCCATGATCTGCATGATAAATTGGGCTACGTTCCGCAAAAGGGCGTATTGTTTTCTGGTACGATCCGTTCCAATATTATGTACGGCGCGGATGATGGAACAGAGGAAGATATGGAAAAAGCTGCAAAGATTGCACAGGCATATGACTTTATTTCTGAGAAAATAGAACAGTTTGATTCTCCGATTTCTCAGGGAGGAACAAATGTATCAGGCGGACAGAAACAGCGTCTTTCAATTGCAAGAGCGATTGCGAAAAAACCGGAGATCTATATCTTTGACGATAGTTTTTCTGCTTTGGATTACAAGACAGATGTCGTTTTAAGAAGCGCATTAAAGAAGGAGACAGACAATGCGACAACGATTATTGTGGCACAACGTATCAGTACGATTCTTCATGCAGATCAGATTATTGTTTTAGATGAAGGAAAGATTGCAGGCATCGGAACGCATGAAGAGCTGCTGAAAAATTGTGAAACATATTATCAGATTGCCAGCTCACAGTTATCAAAGGAGGAATTAAACCATGAGCAGTGAAAAATTCCAGAGACAGAGACGCGGACCGATGGGACATGGCGCAATGGGAGGCGGCGAGAAGGCAAAAGATTTTAAAGGAACAGTAAAAAGACTGGCAAAGCATCTGGAGCAGTACAAATTCCGCTTCTTATTCATGCTGATTTTTGCCATAGCCAGCACGGTATTTATCATTATAGGACCTAAAATTCTGGGAAATGCAACGACAGAGATCTTTTCGGGATTAGTAGCAAAAATCAATGGCACGGGCGGAATTGACTTTGAAAAGATAGCGATGATCTTGCTGACTTTGCTGGCACTTTATATTGCAAGTGCGCTCTTTTCTTTTGTGCAGGGATGGATTATGACAGGGATCTCAAACGATGTGACATATCGTCTTCGTGAAGATATTTCTGCTAAGATTCACAAAATGCCAATGAAATATTTTGAGAGCAGAACGACAGGAGAGGTGCTCTCAAGAGTGACAAACGATGTGGATACGCTGGGACAGAGTTTAAACCAAAGTATCACGCAGCTGATTACGTCTGTGACAACATTAATTGGTGTTCTGATTATGATGCTGAGAATCAACGTATTAATGACCGTATTTGCGCTTTTGATTCTGCCTGTCTCTATGCTGATTATCTCAAAGACAATGAAATTTTCACAGAGATTTTTCAGACAGCAGCAGGAATATTTAGGAAATGTCAACGGGCAGGTAGAGGAAATCTACAGTGGACATAACATTGTCAAAGTATTCAATAAAGAAGACGATGTCAATAAAGTCTTTCAGAAGACAAATGATCAGTTATACGAATCCGCATGGAAATCACAGTTCTTTTCTGGAATTATGATGCCGATTATGCAGTTTGTTGGAAATTTAGGATATGTGATGGTAGCGTTGATTGGAAGCTGGCTTGCTATAAAAGGAAGTATCCAGGTAGGAGAAATTCAGTCTTTCTTCCAGTATATCAGAAACTTTACACAGCCAATTCAGCAGATTGCTCAGGTAAGTAATATGCTTCAGATGACAGCGGCAGCTTCAGAGCGTGTATTTGAATTCCTGGATGAGGAAGAGGAAGACCAGACAGTAGAACATCCTGTATCGGTAGAAGGATTAAAAGGAAATGTACAGTTTGATCACGTCAGCTTTGGATATCGTCCTGACAAGATTACAATTTCTGATTTCTCAGCAGATGTGCATGAGGGACAAAAAATTGCAATTGTAGGACCTACAGGAGCTGGTAAGACAACAATGATAAAATTGCTGATGCGTTTCTATGATGTCAATAGCGGAAGCATCAAAGTAGATGGTCATGATTTGAGAGAGTTCAACAGAAATGAACTCAGAGAAATGTTTGGAATGGTGCTTCAGGATACATGGCTGTTTAATGGCTCCATCATGGACAATATCCGATATGGTCAGTTAAATGCCACAGATGAAGAAGTGATTGAAGCAGCAAAGGCAGCACATGCGCATAAGTTTATCAAAACGCTTCCGGGCGGTTATAATATGATCTTAAATGAAGAAACGAGCAATATTTCACAGGGACAGAAACAGCTTTTGACGATTGCCAGAGCAATTCTTGCTGATCCAAAGATTTTGATTTTGGATGAAGCGACCAGTTCTGTCGATACGAGAACAGAAATTCAGATTCAAAAGGCAATGGATAATCTGATGAAAGGCAGAACAAGCTTTGTGATTGCGCATCGCTTATCTACTATTCGTAACGCAGATATGATCCTGGTTATGAAAGACGGAAATATTATCGAACAGGGCAGCCATGAAGAGTTAATGAAGAAAGGCGGATTCTATGCAGATCTGTATAACAGTCAGTTCATACAGGATTTAAGTGCATAAAAGAAAAAAGGGAATGAGAAAGTAGGAGGAAGAGGAGATGGGAGAGATCTCAGGAACAACAATTATGTGCCTGCTGCTGGCAGCAGCAGGCTGCATAGCCTTGCCGCTGAGCACATTACTGATTTACAGAAAAAAGACAAATGCCCAATGGTTTCCATTTTTGGCAGGAATGGTATCTTATTTGTTTTTTGTCATCATGCTGGAACAGATGCTGCACATGATTTGCTTGGGAATAAACAGCCCCATTGCAGAAATGATGGAGCAGTATCCACTTTTCTATGCAGCATATTTATGCGTGACAGCAGCACTGTTTGAAGAGGGTGGACGATATTTTATGTTTCGAATGCTTTTGAAAAAAAAGCGGGGCAGAGAGACTGCAGTGACATTTGGGATAGGGTTTACAATTATTGAAACTTTGAGCGTGATTGTGACAATTCTGGGAATGGTTTTTGTGGCAGTCACGATCAAAAATGGGGGCGTAGAAGCATATTTAAGCGGGGTGGCTCCAGAAGATTTGGCACAGACAAAAGAGGCTGTACAGAACTTTATAGGGACAAATCCAGTTAGCTTTTTAGCGCCATTTATCGAACGAATACCATCACTGCTGACAAGTGTTGGTCTTTCTGTATTTGTATTTGCTGCTGTGTGGGCAAAACGGCCATCATTGTTTGGAGCAGCAGTGGGATTTCATATTCTGCAGACATCGTTTTGGGGGCTGTATCAGGCAGGAATTTTAAATCAGACCATGATTGTAGAGATAGGTGCCATCCTGATTTCAATTATGATATCATATCTTGCATGGAAAATTTATAAGAAACTGCCTCAGTCAGAGATAGTGCCAAAAGAAAAAAAGAAAATAGAAAAGCCTGCCAGAAAATTTGAAAAAATGTATTAAACAATACATTTCTCAAAGAAAATTTTCAAAGAAAAAAATGAGAAAAATATTGACAATTTTTAAATTCGGTGATATGTTAATAAATAACAGAAAAATAAAATGCAATGATGAGGAATAGTACATAGCAGACTGATCCAGAAAGCTGTCGGGTGATGCGAGACAGTGAAGAAAGTTATGGAACTCGCCTTGGAGCGGCTGCCCCAAATTTTGATTCTGATATCAGAAAAGTAGATGCAGACGGTTCCCGACCGTTATCCGGGTAAGATATAAGGTGAAAACATCCGTATCTGATGAGTGTATGAAATAATTCATAAAATAGAGTGGTACCGCGTGAGAACTATTATTTAGTCTTTCGTCTCTAGCAGCAAAAACTGCGAGAAGACGGAAGACTTTTTTATTTTCTGGAAAAGGTTCCTGTATCGTAAAAAATAAAATGAAAGAGGAGAGAAAATAATGGAGAATTTTAAAAAGTATAAGAGACAGTATTTTATGCCGCCGGCAAAGTGCATGAAATGGGCAGAGAAAGAGTATATTGAAAAAGCGCCGATCTGGTGCAGCGTGGATTTAAGAGATGGGAATCAGGCGCTTGTTGTTCCAATGACATTAGAGCAGAAAATTGATTTCTTTAAATTGCTTGTAAAGATTGGATTTAAGGAAATCGAGGTTGGATTTCCAGCCGCATCTGAGACAGAATATCAATTTTTAAGAGCGCTGATTGAGCAGGATCTGATTCCGGATGATGTGACGATTCAAGTATTGACACAGGCGAGAGAACACATTATTAAAAAGACATTTGAAGCATTAAAAGGTTCGAAAAGTGCAATCGTGCATGTATATAATTCTACTTCTCTTGCACAGAGAGAACAGGTGTTTAGAAAATCAAAAGAGGAGATTTTAAAGATTGCAGTAGATGGTGCAGCGCTTTTAAAAAAACTTGCAGATGAGACGGAGGGGAATTTCCTGTTTGAATATAGCCCGGAAAGTTTTTCAGGGACAGAAGTAGACTATGCTTTGGAAGTATGCAATGCAGTTTTAGATGTATGGAAGCCTACACCGGAGAAAAAAGCGATCATCAATCTGCCAAGTACAGTACAGATGGCAATGCCTCATGTGTATGCCAGTCAGATCGAATATATGTGTGACAATTTAAAATATAGAGAAAATGTGCTTGTATCTCTTCATCCTCATAATGACCGTGGAAGCGGAATTTCTGATGCGGAGATGGGAATCTTAGCAGGGGCAGACAGAATTGAAGGGACACTGTTTGGAAATGGAGAACGGACAGGAAATGTGGATATCGTGACTCTTGCGATGAATATGTATTCGCAGGGTGTAGATCCAGAACTGGAATTCAGTAATATGCCGCAGATCTGTGAAGAATATGAAAAGTATACCGGAATGAAGATTGATGAGAGAAGTCCATACAGCGGCGCACTTGTATTTGCTGCATTTTCAGGTTCTCATCAGGATGCAATTGCCAAGGGAATGAAGTATCGTGAAGAACATGATCCGCAGCACTGGACCGTTCCATATCTGCCGATTGATCCGACTGATGTAGGAAGATGTTACGATGCCGACGTAATCCGCATCAACAGCCAGTCCGGAAAGGGCGGAGTCGGATATATTCTGGAACAGAACTTTGGTCTGAATCTTCCGGCAAAAATGCGCGAAGCAATGGGATATGCTGCAAAATCTGTCTCCGACCATACACATAAAGAACTTCATCCGGATGAGATCTTTGAAGTATTTAAACAGAAATTTGAAGGGATTGTTTCGCCATATCATATTACAGAGGTTCATTTTAAACAGCATAATGGAATCATTGCAGAGGTGACAGCAGAATATAAAGGTCAGTCACGGATTATCATTGCTTCTGGAAATGGTCGCCTGAATGCTGTCAGCAATGCGCTCAAGAAACATTTCAGATTGGAATACGATCTTGTGACATACCAAGAACATGCTCTGGAGCAAAGTTCAAGTTCCAAGGCGATTGCATATGTTGGAATTCGAGACAAACGTGGCAATATGTTCTGGGGAGCAGGAGTAGATGTCGATATCATCCGCGCATCTATCAATGCTCTTGTAACCGCAATCAATAATAAAGAATTAGAAAATTAAGATATAGTTTAAATAAAAGCAAAGGGATATCCTGAAAATATAATTTAGGGATATCTCTTTTTTTTGAAATAAAATGACAAAATATTTCAAAAATGTTAAGTAAACGTTAAACACATGAAAATAATTGGACAATAAAAAACATAATCTATATAAATGCGATAAAATCAACGAAAAATCGACTTTTTGTTAAGTGAAAAAGTAGAAAAACAAATAAAAATGTAAAAGTAAACAGGGAAAAATAAGTTCGGATTTTGGAAATACAGAGCAAAAATTGCGCTATAATTATTACAAAAATATAAAAAATACTTGACAAAAAAGTAAAAAATTAATATAATTGCAATACATGAGGAATATACGTTACCTCTACTACTGAGAAAGGAAGAGGAAATAAGTGATGCGATTCTCAAAAACGATGTTCCATTATGTATCCCGATATCTCGAAAGAAAAACAAAAAAAGGTAGTCGCTTTATGACGGCGGCGATGGCTGTGGTACTTTTTTGCGGGATGGTGGGGATCTGCCACTTCCTATTTGGAAGTGACGGTCAAGACACCGTTTATGCAGTAAAGGAGGGAGAGTCATCGAATCAAGAACTTCAAGCAGGAGTTGCAGGCTTTGTAAATGGGATAAATAGTATGGAAGCTTATTCAAAAGCAGCCAGAGAGAAAAATCTGGAAAATGCGTATGAAAAGATTCTGGTAGGTACGCCAAGCGTAGATAAAAGAACCCTGAATAAACTTGCAGCACAGGAAGTAGTGGAGAATGTTTCGGATATCGGAAGTTTAGCAGAACAAGTAGTGGAACAAAACCAAATGGCTTACGAGGATTATTATGCTTTATTGCAGATCGTAGAAGCCGAGGCGACGGGGCAGGACATCAAGAGTAAAATTCTTGTTGCCAACGTAGTGCTCAATCGTGTTGCCGATCCTCATTTCCCAGACACACCATATGAAGTAATATGGGAGAATGTAAATGGGACGCCGCAGTTTTCACCAACGTATGATGGAAGAATCTATACTTGTGAGATTACAGAGGAGACCATCGAAGCTGTAGGACGGGCTTTAAGCGGTGAGGATTATTCCCAGGGAGCTCTGTACTTTATTGCCAGATCAAGCGCTGAAGAACATAATGTAGTATGGTTTGATGAGAGCTTAAAAAGGCTGTTTGAGTACGATGGGACAGAGTTCTATACCCTGGCAGGATAAGATGCACTTTATTCTGAGAAAATCCGTCAGGGAATATCAAGAAGAGCAGTTGTCAAGGAAAGGATTGCAACTGCTCTTTTTGTGTGATATAATTCTGTCACGCATACTTGCGCTGATTCGTTGAAGCAGATAGACTAAGGAAAGAAAAGGATGAGGAAAATGGAATTATTATACAAAAGTACAAGAAGTGATTCAGCACCTGTAACAGCGTCAAAAGCAATCTTGAAAGGTCTTGCCGATGATGGAGGATTATTTGTGCCGGAATGTCTGCCAAAGCTGAATTGCTCTATGAAAGAACTTTCAAAAATGTCTTATCAGGAAGTCGCCTATGAGGTGATGAAAGAATTTCTGACGGATTTTACAGAGGAAGAGCTGAAAAATTGTATTGAGAGAGCGTACGACCAGAAATTTGACACAGCACAAATTGCACCTTTGAGAGAAGCAGACGGGGCATTTTATCTGGAGTTGTTCCACGGGGCAACGATTGCTTTTAAAGATATGGCACTGTCAATTCTGCCTCATTTGATGACAACGGCGGCAAAGAAAAATGAAATTAAAAATGAAATTGTAATTCTGACGGCTACATCTGGAGACACGGGAAAAGCGGCTCTTGCCGGATTTGCGGATGTTCCTGGAACAAAAATTATTGTATTTTATCCAAAGAATGGAGTCAGCCCGATTCAGGAAAAACAGATGGTGACGCAAAAAGGCGCCAATACGCATGTGGTGGGAATCAAAGGAAACTTTGACGATGCTCAGACTGGAGTGAAAAATATTTTTAACGATAAAGAGCTTGCAAAGAAAATGGATGAGGCAGGATTCCAGTTCTCATCTGCAAATTCAATCAATATTGGACGGCTTGTTCCTCAGATTGTCTATTATGTGTACGCATATGCGCAGCTGACAGCAGAGGAAAAAGTGAAAGAAGGAGAGGAAGTCAACGTCGTTGTTCCAACGGGAAACTTTGGAAATATTCTTGCTGCTTACTACGCAAAGAATATGGGAGTGCCGATCCGCAGACTGATCTGCGCTTCAAATGAAAATAAAGTATTATTTGATTTCTTTCAGACGGGAATTTATGACAGAAACAGAGATTTTATTCTGACAACATCCCCGTCTATGGATATTTTGATTTCAAGCAATCTGGAGCGGCTGATCTACAAAATTGCAGGCGCAGATGCGAACAAAGATGTTTCGTTGATGAACGCGCTGGTCAAAGAGGGACGATATGAAATCACAGATGAGATGAGAGCAGAGCTGGCTGATTTTTATGGAAATTATGCCAATGAGGAAGAGACGGCACAGGAAATTAACTTTTTATATCAGAAGACAGGATATGTGATTGATACCCACACAGCAGTTGCCTCAAAGGTATATCGAAAATATAAAGAGCAGACAAAAGACAAGACGTGTACTATTATTGCATCTACGGCGAGCCCGTATAAGTTCACGAGAAGCGTAATGAATGCGATTGATAAAAAATATGATGCAATGTCAGATTTTGAGCTGGTAGATGAATTGAGCAAAATCTCAAAGACGGCTGTTCCGAATGCAATTGAAGAGATTCGGACTGCTCCGATTCTACATGACACAGTTGTGGAAAAAGAAGAAATGAAAAAAGCAGTGCTTCATTTTTTAAAAATGGAAGCATAGAAATAAAAGCATAAAAGATGGATGCAGAACACAGAAAATGTTTTGCATCCGTCTTTTTTAGTGCATGGAAAAAATTGATTAAATACGTTCATGAAGCGGTGTATAGACTTTTCGTTCTGAAACGCTTTGGTAAGCAGGACGAATAATCTTGCCGTTATTTGTCAACTCTTCAAGGCGATGTGCGCTCCATCCGACAATACGGGCAATCGCAAAAATAGGTGTGAAAAGTTCTGTCGGCAAATCCAGCATACTGTACACAAATCCACTGTAAAAGTCGACATTGGCGCTGACACCTTTATAAATACGGCGCTCTTCACCGATGACAATAGGAGCAAGACGTTCCACCATAGAATAGAGCTTGAATTCATCGACGCGGTTCTTGGCAGATGCAAGCTGTTCTACGAATGATTTAAAGATATTTGCTCTCGGGTCAGAGAGAGAGTAGACAGCATGTCCCATACCATAAATAAGTCCGGCATGATCAAAAGCTTCTTTATTCAGTAATCTGCGCAGATACTGTTTTACTTCATCTTCGTCGTTCCAGTCTTTTACAGTCTGTTTCATATCCTCAATCATCTTTACTACTTTGATGTTGGCGCCTCCATGGCGAGGACCTTTCAGAGAGCCAAGAGAAGCAGCGATGACAGAATAAGTATCAGTTGCTGAAGAAGTAACAACGTGTGTGGTGAAAGAAGAGTTATTTCCACCGCCGTGTTCCATGTGAAGAACAAGGGCAAGATCTAGAAGCTTTGCCTCCAGTTCCGTATAACTGCTGTCCGGACGCAGAATATGCAAAATATTCTCGGCAGTAGACAGTTCAGGCTTAGGAGAATGAATATATAAGCTTTGTCCATCGTGATAGTGACGATAAGCCTGATAACCGTATACTGACAGCATAGGGAAGAGACTGATCAGCTGAAGAGACTGGCGCAGAACATTCGGAATAGAAATATCATCTGCTCTGTCATCATAGGAGTAAAGTGTGAGGACACTTCGAGCAAGAGTATTCATCATGTCCTGGCTTGGAGCTTTCATGATAATATCACGCACAAAACTGGTTGGAAGCGTACGATATGTAGCTAAAAGATTTTTAAAATCGCGCAGTTCAGACGGATTCGGTAATTTTCCAAAAAGCAGCAAATAGGCAGTTTCTTCATACCCAAAGCGTTTTTCGGTCATAAAACCTTTTACGATATCCTGAATATTGATGCCGCGGTAAAAAAGTTGTCCGTTACAGGGAACAGAAACACCGTCAACCTCTTTTTTTGACTGGACTTCAGAAATTTCTGTAAGTCCGGCAAGTACACCCTTTCCATTGATATCACGCAGACCACGTTTTACATCCAGTTTTGTGTACAATTCTGGGTCAATCTGATTGGCTGTGGTAACATATTTTGATAATGTTAGAATATCGGGGGTAATTTCTGAGAAACTATTCGAGTTCATATTATCTCCTCCATTTCTTTGAAAATTACTTTACATAATATAAAGTTATTTTTTATCATATCACATTTTTTGGAAAAAAACTAATAAAAAATTGATTAAGGTTTTATTTTTTTCTAAATAGTTTGAGAATAAGATAAAACTGTCCGGCATATAATAAAGACAGATAAGAAAAACAGGAAGTCAATAGGAAAGAAGCAAAAAAAATATTTTCGTGAAAATCACCGAAAATCAGGAAAGAAAATTTTTCGTATTGAAATTTAAAGTTCAGTACGGTATAATGATTACAGCAAAGAAATTCCTGGGGTGTGCGATACTCCCGTTATTTTGAACCTACATTTACTTTTCATGGGATTCTTATATCGCCATTTTTGATGTCAGGCCCCCTTAATTGCCAGGGGAAGGCAGAGAATATGGCTGCGGTTACCCACCTAGCTTGGCTAGGAGTCAAAATATGGGAAACGGCACTTTGGGAATAAAGAAGAAAATAGAAGAGAGCAAAATTGCTCTCTTTTTTTGTTTGAAAATGATAAAAAAGACGAAATATTTTTGAGAAAAATGACAGGAAAAATAGAGAAGAAAAGGAAATCGTCAAAAAATAGTTGATAAAAATGAGTATATTATTTATAATAAAAAGAGACAAAAAAACACTGCAAAGTGGATAAAGAAAGGAATAGGTGTAAACGATGAAGTTTAGAAAGATGACAGCATTTTTAGCTGCAATGGCAATGATGTGTGGATCAGTGAGCGTACCTGTGTTTGCGGAAAGCACTGCGATCGAGGAAAGCGCTGAGCAAACAGACATTGATAAAGACGGAGAGTATTTAAAAGTATACTTTGATGTTGCATTCTCAGGAGAGGATGTGACGGCAGCTGAATTTGATGCAAATCTGGCAAAGGCAGTTTTTGGAGAACAGACTACAGCAACAGAAGCTACAGCATCGGAAGCAGTCGTAAATGACTGGCTTAGTGCAATAAGAGAAGCAGTATCTTTTGCAAATTACAGTGAGCTGGCGCTGAGCTATCCGGATGAAAAAGTCGCAAATCTGCTTACACAGTATGGCATCACAGCTGAGGGAGAAAATGCCCGTTATCTGGTATGCGCACTTGATACAGAACTGATTTCAGAGGAGGAAGCTGCTCAGATCGTATCTCAGGAAACATTACCAAAAACAATGGCTGAGAGAATCATGATGAATGTTATGGAAGCGAGAGGCGAAGGAAGAAACTATCTGGGATATTCAGAAGATGATGATATCTATGCAAAATTGATCCATACATGGAATTCCTTTATTTTATACGATGATGCAAAGCTGTCCGCAATCGGAGCACAGGCAGTGGAAGACAAAATTGTAACAGGATACAATTTGAAGAACGATGAGTTTGATGCAAAATTCTTGCCGGAACTGACATTACAGTATGGTCATTCAGATATTACCCATGCACAGCAGCTGATCGGTCTGTTAAAGAGCGAAGGTATTCAGGCAAAAGTGCAGCTGGAGCCAAAAGTTTCTATCTATGAATATCTCTTAGAGTGGGGACCTGTTCCAAAAGAAGCAACGCCTACCTATGCTGTTAAACAGGTAAAAGACGATCTGTATCTGACTTATGCAATCGAATATGATTTGAAATTAGAATTTGACAATAAAGAGGATATGATTCGTTTTGACGACGTAATCAATCAGTATGCAAAGAAAAATGAAGGAAATGAAGAAGCTGTTGGGCTGATTGAAGGTGCATGGTGGCAGCCACTGTACAGTACGACCGAATCTGATATCCCAGAAGAAGATTACAATGAAATTGACGATTGTATCATCAAAGACGGCATCTATTCTCTCCATACATTCTGCATGACAGAGGATACAGAAAATGTAAAAGCAGCGCTTGCTGCCATGGATGATTCTGTGACGGTAGAAAGCCAGACAAGATACTGCAACAACGCATTTTACAATTATTTAAGCGGTGCAGATTATCAATAAACTGTGATATTAGATCAAGAAAGGAAAAACATTGGGGATTTTGCTTTCTTATTATTTACAGGAAAGCAAAATTCTCAGAGGTACATAGTATGGGAGTAAAAATAAGTTCATTTGGAAAAATTCCTTCTGGAAAGGAGACTTCTTTATTTACCCTGATTAATAAAAATGGTATGTGCCTGGAAGTAAGTGATTATGGCGCGACGCTTGTAGCGCTTATGGTTCCGGGAAAAGATCATACGACAACGGATGTAGTTCTGGGATATGAAGATGTGACTGATTATTGGAACAATGATGGATATCTTGGAGCCACTGTTGGAAGAAGCTGCAATCGCAATGGAGGCGCTAATGTGACAATTCAGGGAAAGGTCTATGAATTGCCGAAAAATGAACGCGGAAAAAACAATCTGCACAGTTCTCCTGACGGATATGATCGTATGGTTTGGAATTATCAGGTAGATGAAGAACACTTATCCGTTCGCTTTTACCGTATGAGTCCTGACTTGGAGCAGGGGTATCCGGGCAACTTTGAAATCTCAGTGACGTATACGCTTACGGAAGAAAATGAAGTGCAGATTCATTATCATGGAGTGAGCGATAAAGATACCGTTGCCAATATGACAAATCATACATACTTTAATCTTTCGGGCCATCAAAATGGAACAATTTTAAACCATGAAGTCTGGATTGACGCAAATGCTTTTACAGCGATTGATGAGGAATCTATTCCGACAGGAGAAATTTGTCAGGTGAAAGGAACACCGTTTGATTTTAGAAAACAGAAACGGGTAGGGGATGAGATTGACGCAGATCACAAGCAGCTGATTTTGGCAGGAGGATATGACCATAACTTTGTTTTGAACAAGGAAAAAGGAGAACTCAAAAAGATCGCAGAAGTATTTGATCCGGAGAGCAAACGCAAAATGGAAGTATCTACAACATGTGTTGGCGTACAGTTTTATACCGGGAACTTTATCACGGAAGGTGTTCAGGGAAAAGAAGGAGCGATTTATCACAAACGTTCCGGATTATGTCTGGAGACACAGTTCTTTCCAGATGCTGTACATCATGAAAATTTTCCTTCCCCTATTTTAAAAGCGGGAGAACCGTACGATTCTGTTACAATCTATAAATTTATCTGACATCATGTAAAAGTGATAAAACGAATATTCTTATGCGGAGTAAGCGATTACTCCGCATTTTTTTTGTCTCTTTTTCATATAGTGATTAGTAGGATGAAAAAGGAGCGAAAAAATGGACGAGGATTGGGTAAAAAGGCTTTTGACGATTGTGATCGGGAGTATCGTATTGTTTACCGTTTTAATCTGTCAGACAGAACAGATTGAAAAAAATCTGATCAGGGAGACGGTTGGACAGAAAACAGAAACACAGATGGTACAAAGAAAGCAGACAGAAAAAAAGATCCAAGAAACAGAAGAGAGTTCAGAAGGACAACCTATATCAATCAAAGGAGAAGAAGAAAATCCTACAGTGCGCGTTCTGATAAAAAGCGCCAGTTATGCGGGAGAGTACCATCAGAAGGTGAGCATTTGCGGAGATCAAGGCTTTTTTGTAAGTTATGACGGAAAAGAGGAGGAATATAATTCTGAAGACACGCTGGAAATTGAGAAAGGAACGTATGAGACGACTGGAAAGATTAAGATTGCTCCAAAGGAGGACGGTAGACTTTGTATTTTAAATTTGGATAGAAGCCAAGAAAAACCGATGTACAGAGGCAGCTTTGAGATCACACGCCATCCGGAAGGGCTTCGTGTGATTAATATAGTAAAAATGGAAGACTACCTCTGTGGAGTAGTCCCAAGCGAGATGCCAGCAAGCTATCCTCTTGAAGCCCTTAAAGCACAGGCTGTTTGCGCTAGAAGCTATGCAAAAAAAAGCATGGAAAATTCTACAGCGGAATATGATGTAGATGACAGCACTTCATATCAGGTCTACAACAATTTTCCAGAAAATGAAAACTCTACAAAAGCAGTGGAAGAGACAAGAGGCGAAGTGATGATGAAAGACAATAAAATTTTGGATGCGCAGTATTATTCAACTTCCTGCGGCGTAAACAACAGCCAGGATCTTTCACAGGAACCAGTCTTTGAAACTTTTTTAAATCAGGCTTCCGATACAGCATATGAAAGTGAGGAACCATGGTATCGCTGGAAAGCAGAAGTTTCGTTAGAACAGCTTCGAGAATCCGTTTTGCAGCAGTGGAATACGGATGTAGGCGAGATCGATGGCGCCTATGTGACAGAGCGTGAAAAAAATGGATGTGCAAAGACCTTGATTATTTCAGGAAGTTTTCAGGAATTAACGATAGAAGGAGAATATAATATCCGTATGGTTTTATCTCCTAAATTTTTTCCTGTGGTCAATCAGGCAGAAAGCGGTGCAGTGGGAATGAACCTTCTGCCAAGCGGATTTTTTTATCTGGAACCGAAAAGAGAAAATTATACACTGCAGGGATATACAATTTATGGCGGAGGATATGGACACGGTATCGGAATGAGTCAAAACGGAGCAAAGCAGATGGCGCTAAATGATATGGGATATCGTGAAATTTTGTCTTACTTTTATGGGGATATGGAAATCATAAGATAAGTAGGAAAAAGGTTTTCTTGAAGTTCCGAAGGGAACGTGATATGATAAAAAATAAGAATAAAAAATAAATGCAGGTAAAGGAATCTGAATATGAGACAGTCAATTAAAAAAGTCAGGCGTTTTTACCGTAAATGCAAAGAAGATCGAATTGATGTATATGCGGCACAGGCTTCTTTTTTTATTCTGCTCAGCGTTATGCCTGCAATTATGTTGATTTTGACTTTAATTCAATATTTTCCGATTACAGCGGAACAGATGACAGAATTTTTAATGGATATTTTTCCAAGAGATGTAAGCAAATATATTAAAATGATTATTGATGAAATATTTGTGCCGTCAAAGGCTCTGTTGTCCGGAAGCGCCATTGCAGCAGTGTGGGCAGCAGGAAAAGGAATTATGGGTTTGACGAATGGACTAAATTCAGTCAATAGAGTGAAAGAAACAAGAAATTATTTTATGATCCGGATTCGCTCTGCCTTTTATATGATTCTTATGTTGATGGCATTTATTGTCACGGTCGGTATTCTGATTTTTGGAAATGAGATTTTAATTTTTTTACAGGAAAAAATACCGATCATTAAAAGTCTGTCGAGCTATATTATCAGTGCACAGACGAGTGCGGCGCTGATTTTGCTGTTAGTGTTATTTTTATCTTTATATGTAATTTTACCGAACAGAAAGACAAAATTGAGCAGGCAGCTGCCAGGTGCGGCGCTTGCCTCTCTTGCATGGGCGGTCTGCTCCTATGGATTTTCAATTTATATGGATATCTACAGCCGCATCTCAAAAGTATATGGGAGCCTTGGAAGTATTATGGCAGTGATGCTCTGGCTGTATCTGTGTATGTGGATATTATTTATGGGGGCAGAGATTAATTGCTACCTGGAGGACCCTAAGAGTTTTAACTTGACAGATGATTAAAATGTGATAAAATAAGATTTATGAATTTTAACCGAAAAAATGAGTCCTTTGCTTTTAATCTGTAATTAGACAGAAAGAAACAGCAGAGCGAAATCGGGAAATGAATGAAAAAGGCTTGGAACATGGCAAGTAGGTTTTTATTTTCTTACAGAGAATGGGAGTCATCGGCTGGAAGCTTCCAAAAGTTCAGATAAAAATGCGAAATTCACATGGGAGCTGCACTTTGGAACGTTGTCTTTACAATTATTAAAAAGTGACGGGTGATGCACGTTAAGCAAGATAAGTGTCTGAAAAATTCAGAAATTAGGGTGGTACCACGGATTATAGCTTCGTCCCTTTGCGGGGACGGAGTTTTTTTTGACCATTCCACCGAAGAAAGTGAAAGGAGAACATGATGAAAGAGAAATTGCAGGCAATTAAAGAAGAAGCATTAAAGCAGATTCAGGAAGCTGGAGCATTAGAAAAATTAAATGATGTCCGTGTTGCATTCCTGGGGAAAAAAGGAGAACTGACTTCTGTTTTGAAAAACATGAAAAATGTTGCACCAGAAGAACGTCCGATGGTGGGACAGATGGTAAATGAGACGAGAGCAGAAATTGAAACTGCTCTTGAAAAAGTAAAAAAAGAGCTGGAGATGAAAGCCAGAGAAGAGCAATTAAAAAGAGAAGTCATTGATGTGACATTGCCAGCGAAAAAAAATAATGTAGGACACCGCCATCCAAACACGATTGCACTGGAAGAAGTGGAACGTATCTTTATTGGAATGGGATATGAAGTGGTGGAAGGTCCGGAGATCGAATATGACCTGTATAATTTTGAAAAGCTGAATATTCCGGCGAACCATCCGGCAAAGGATGAACAGGATACATTCTACATCAATAAGGACATTGTTTTAAGAACACAGACCTCACCTGTGCAGGCAAGAGTAATGGAACAGGGAAAACTGCCGATTCGTATGATTGCACCTGGAAGAGTATTTCGTTCTGACGAAGTAGATGCGACGCATTCTCCTTCTTTCCATCAGATTGAAGGTCTTGTAATTGATAAAAATATCACATTTGCAGATTTAAAAGGAACACTGGAAGAATTTGCAAAGGAATTGTTTGGATCTGAGACAAAAACAAAATTCCGTCCGCATCACTTCCCATTTACAGAGCCAAGCGCTGAGGTAGATGTCAGCTGCTTTAAATGTGGCGGAAAAGGATGCCGTTTCTGTAAAGGATCAGGATGGATTGAAATTTTAGGATGTGGGATGGTTCATCCACATGTTCTGGAAATGTGCGGCATAGATCCGAATGTGTACAGTGGATTTGCATTCGGAGTAGGATTGGAAAGAATTGCCCTGCTGAAATATGAAATTGATGATATGAGATTGCTGTATGAAAACGATGTTCGTTTCTTAAAACAGTTTTAAGGAGGAGAATAAAGGATGAATACTTCATTATCTTGGATAAAAGCATATGTGCCTGGTCTGGATGTAACGGCACAGGAATATACCGATGCCATGACACTTTCTGGAACAAAGGTGGAAGGATTTGAAAAACTGGATGCAGATTTGGAAAAAATTGTGATTGGACAGATTGTAAAAATTGAGCCGCATCCAGATGCAGATAAACTGATTGTATGCCAGGTCAATACAGGAGAAGAGACAATTCAGATCGTGACGGGAGCGCCGAATGTAAAAGAGGGTGATAAAGTTCCTGTCGTACTGGACGGCGGAAGAGTTGCAGGCGGTCATGATGGAAAGAAAACAGAAGGAGGCATCAAAATAAAAAAAGGTAAGCTGCGTGGAGTGGAATCATGTGGCATGATGTGCTCAATTGAAGAACTGGGGTCCACAAAAGAAATGTATCCAGAAGCACCGGATAACGGAATTTATATTTTCCCTCAGGATGCTGTTGTGGGAGAGAGCGCAGTTAAAGCGCTGGGATTGGATGATGTAGTGTTTGAATATGAAATTACATCAAACCGTGTAGACTGCTACAGTGTAATTGGAATTGCAAGAGAGGCTGCTGCAACTTTCCGCAAAGAATTTAAGCCTCCTGTTGTGGCAAAAACAGGAAATTCAGAAAATGCAGAGGATTATATCAAAGTAACCGTCCAGGATACAGAACTGTGCCCACGCTACTGTGCCAGAATTGTGAAAAATATTAAGATTGCTCCATCTCCGAAATGGATGCAGAGAAGACTGGCGGCAAATGGAATCCGTCCGATCAATAATATCGTGGATATCACAAATTATGTGATGGAAGAATATGGCCAGCCAATGCATGCATATGATTATGATAAAATCGCTAATCATGAAATCATTGTAAGACGTGCCGAAAAAAATGAAAAATTTGTGACACTGGATGGACAGGAACGGACAATGGATGACTCTGTCCTGATGATCTGCGACGGGGAGAAAGCTGTTGGAATTGCAGGTATCATGGGAGGGGAAAATTCCATGATTACAGACAATGTACAGACAATGCTGTTTGAGGCAGCATGTTTTGACGGAACAAATATCCGTCTGTCCAGCAAAAAAGTGGGACTGAGAACAGATGCTTCTGGAAAATTTGAAAAAGGACTGGATCCAAACAATGCACAGGCTGCAATTGACCGCGCATGCCAGCTGATCGAAGAGTTAGGCGCCGGAGAAGTTGTAGGGGGCATGGTAGATGTCTATACAAAGAAGAAAGTGCCAGTTCGCATTCCTTTTGAACCGGAAAAAATCAATGCACTTCTTGGAACAGATATTTCTGCACAGGAAATGCTGGAATATTTTAAAATGGTTGATTTAGAGTATGATGAATCATCAAATGAAGTGATTGCTCCTACTTTCCGTCACGATTTATTCCGTATGGCAGATCTTGCGGAGGAAGTAGCGCGTTTCTATGGATATGATAACATTCCTACAACACTGCCAAAAGGGGAAGCAACAACAGGAAAGCTGCCATTCAAACTGAGAATTGAAGCAGTGGCAAGAGACATCGCAGAATTTTGCGGATTTTCGCAGGGCATGACCTATTCTTTTGAAAGTCCGAAGGTATTCGATAAATTGATGCTGCCGCAGGATTCTGTTTACCGTAATGCAATTAAGATTTCAAATCCGCTTGGAGAAGACTTCAGCATTATGAGAACAGTATCTTTAAATGGAATGCTGACATCCCTTGCATTTAACTACAATCACAGAAATAAAAATGTACGTCTGTATGAGTTGGGAAATGTATATTTGCCGGAAACACTTCCTCTGAATGAACTTCCGGACGAGAGAATGCAGTTTACACTTGGAATGTACGGCGATGGCGACTTTTTCACTATGAAAGGTGTGCTGGAAGAATTTTTTGATAAGGTTGGAATGAGTAAGAAGACAACATATGACCCAAATGCAGGAAAATCTTTCCTTCACCCAGGACGTCAGGCAAATGTAGTATATGACGGAGAAGTTGTCGGATACTTAGGAGAAGTTCATCCTACAGTAGCTGAGACATATGGAATCGGAGAAAAAGCGTATGTTGCTGTTCTGGATATGCCAAAGATTGTAGAAGCAGCAACATTTGACAGAAAATACGAAGGAATTGTCAAATTCCCAGCTGTAACAAGAGACTTAAGTATGGTTGTTCCAAAAGAAATTCTGGCTGGACAGATTGAGGCAATGATTGAACAGAGAGGCGGAAAAATTCTGGAAGGATATGAACTGTTTGATATCTATGAGGGAGCACAGATCAAAGAAGGATATAAATCTATGGCTTACTCTATTGTATTCCGTGCAAAAGACAGAACGCTGGAAGAAAGTGATATCACGGCAGCGATGAAAAAGATTCTGAATGGACTGCAGTCCATGGGAATTGAACTGCGCCAGTAGACGAGAAGTCTGCAACTGAAAAATTAAGAGAGTATAAAAGGATGTGAGACAGAAAAAGAACCGAACGAAAGGGAACTTCTGTTTTACATCCTTTTTTGTGGAAAAAATTGGACTTTTATGGTATCCTAAAAATAAGCTATAAGATATATTAAATAACAATATTTTACGGAGGAAAAATGAACCTGCTTATATTCAGGACGATTGGACTTATTATTGTATCTGTTATCGCAGTTGGAATGTATCTGATACATATGAAGAAAAAAACAAAATTTATAAAAAGAAAGCCACAATCGAAAGAGGAAAAGATAAAATATCAAAAATGGGAAAAAATGATCCATATTCTGGGAGCAGCAGGAATATTTGCCTTAGTGATTTTTATTACGATTCCTTGCTGTATGGATATTCCATATCTTATAACCGGGGATCTGATTGAAGTTTCAGGAACTGTGACACAGGGGGCAATGGCTGGAGCGGATTCTGCAGGTGAACGGAGAATCCACATCAGAGACAGCAGAACAGATGAAGAACATTCTTTAAAATACTGGGGATTTGGCGTGGATATAAATGAGAAGATAACGGCACGATATCTGCCGCATACAGAATATGGGTATCTTGTCAAAGAATAACAGGCAAAGCAATAAATAATTTGAAGATTAAGGGGGAATGAATAAAAATGAAAAAGAGATTCTTTCTTATATTTTTGAGTATATTTGGATTGACATTGTTGGGATGCAAGAAAAAAGAAACATCTATGGAATATAATATGGATGATTTGAGCTTTATTACATATAGCGACATTGACTATATAATGGAAAAGGATGATTTAATTGCGGAAGGAAAAAAGATTTTAAAGTCACAATCAGAAAATTTGCTGATGTCTTATGTAATGGATAGTGCTATTAAACTTACTAAAGAAGAATTAGGAGAATATGATCATTTGGTGTACACTAATCCGAAATGGATAGAACAATTTGCTGATCCGGATCAGTTAAAATCTGTAGATTATAACAGCCTGTCAACAGAAATGAAAGAATTTTTATAGCTTCAGATGCCTATATTGACGATCGATGGCAGTGTGCTGCCGAATGAAGTCGGGTTATACAGATATGAGGGAGAGGAATTTTTTTCACTTCCGATTAATGTAACATTTGGAATTTCTGAACCGATAGAGGCAGAAAATCCATTAATTGTTCTAGTCGAAAATCCGTTAGATGTATTTAAGATGAATAGCTGTATTTTGCCTTTAACATCAAGCGGAAATATTTTATTTGACAGTGGTGATGAACTGCAAGAAATATTTGAAGAAAGTAAGTTGAAAGATTATGGAGAAGTACAGAAATTTACAAAAAGTAAATAATGAGAATAAGACAGTTTGTGCTTATTGCACTTGTTCTGTTAAAAATATCAGAAAATTATTGTTCTAAAAATAGAAGGATACAATAATAAAATTTGATTGACAAGTGTTTTGTACTATTATATAATATTTTTGTCATGTGATATGAAGAGTACGGAGTATCCATGCAAATATTTTTTGACCACCTGAATAAGGTTAAGGCCATACGGACAGCCGGGTCAAATGCCGATTGGCGACAGATGTTGCCTTATTGATTGAGTTAGAAGCTCAAATTTTATGAGTTGGTTACTTTATAACCAGTGTAAAAGCACAGCATCAACTTGTGAAACGATCAATAAGAGTGGAAGGTAAGATATTTGCTAGATAAACTCTGAGTTCCAGATTCATCTCATGGTTTTTTTGCTGTCTGAATGACAAAGAAAAGAAGCAGAATAGAGAACATGAATGATAACACAAGTGTTATGCACTGCATAATTCTTGTGTTTTTTAATTTACTTTTTAATAAAAATTTTAAGAACCATAGGAAAGGAATAAAGCTATGGGAGAAAAATTAAAGCTTTATGGATTTAATAATCTGACAAAAGCACTTAGCTTTAATATTTACGATGTCTGTTATGCCAAGACCGCACGCGAACAGCAGGATTATATTGCGTATATAGATGAGCAGTATAATTCAGAGCGTCTGACAAGAATTCTAACAGATCTGACGAATATGATCGGAGCCAAGATATTAAATATTGCATGTCAGGACTATGAACCGCAAGGCGCCTCTGTGACAATTTTAGTTGCAGAAGGTTCCATGCACCCAAGAGGGGAAATACAGCTTGCTCATTTGGACAAGAGTCATGTCACTGTTCACACATATCCGGAATATCATCCAGAGACGAGCTTGGCAACATTTCGTGTTGACATTGATGTCGCGACATGCGGAGAGATCACGCCGTTGTCTACTTTGGACTATCTGATAGGATCTTTTGACTCGGATATCATTACAATGGATTATCGTGTGAGAGGATTTACACGAGATGTCAATGGGGAAAAGCTATTTTTGGATCGGGAAATTCGTTCTATTCAGGATTTTATTGATCCAGAGACATTAAAAAAATATGATGCAGTAGATATCAATGTGTATGATGCGAATTTGTTCCACACAAAGATGATGCTGAAGGAAATTAATCTGCAAAACTATCTGTTTAAGACAGATATCTATGAACTTCCGCCGAGAGTAAGGCTGGAAATTATGAATAATCTGCGTCGTGAAATGATTGAAATTTTCAGCGGACGCAATATTTATGGAAAATAAAAATCGGGAGGAAAATATGGAGGATCAAAGAAGAGCCCCGATTTATGAGGCACTGGAAAATTTTAGAAAAATGAGAATTGTCCCTTTTGATGTACCAGGACATAAAAGGGGAAGAGGAAACCCAGAGCTGACAGAGCTGTTGGGGGAAAAATGTGTAGGATTAGATGTTAATTCCATGAAGCCGTTAGACAATCTTTGCCATCCTATTTCGGTCATTCGGGATGCTGAAGAATTAGCAGCGCGTGCTTTTGGAGCAGCCCATGCCTTTTTGATGGTGGGAGGAACAACATCGGCGGTACAGAGTATGGTTTTATCTGTAGCAAAGAGAGGAGATAAAATTATTCTTCCAAGAAATGTTCACCGCAGTGTGATGGGAGCAATGGTATTATGCGGTGCTGTACCTGTATATGTCAATCCAGAATGTGATAAAAGACTGGGGATTCCGCTGGGCATGAGTGTTCAGCAGGTAAAAAAAGCAATATTGGAAAATCCTGATGCCAAAGCAGTGTTTGTGAACAATCCAACTTATTATGGAATCTGTTCCGATTTAAAAGCAATCGTAAAGTTGGCACATCAACATGGAATGAAGTGCCTTGTCGATGAGGCACATGGAACACATTTTTATTTTGGAGACAATCTGCCAGTCTCAGCTATGGCAGCAGGAGCCGATATGGCGGCAGTTTCAATGCATAAATCAGGGGGAAGTCTGACACAGAGTTCTTTTTTACTTCTGGGACCGGACATGCCAGAAGGATATGTCCGTCAGATTATCAATCTGACACAGACAACAAGCGCTTCCTATCTGCTGTTATCTAGTTTGGATATTTCTCGGCGCAATCTTGCACTGAGGGGAAAAGAAGCGTTTGGCCATGTGATGGAGATGGCAGAGTATGCCAGAAAAGAAATTAATGCGATAGGCGGCTATTATGCGTATGGCAAAGAATTATGCAATGGCGACAGTATATATGATTTTGACTGTACAAAACTTTCCATTCATACATTGGATGTAGGACTTGCCGGAATTGAAGTATATGATCTTCTGCGCGATGAGTATGATATTCAGATTGAATTTGGAGATCTGGGAAATGTTTTGGCTTATCTGTCTATTGGCGACAGACAGAGGGATCTGGAACGACTGGTGAGCGCACTTTCAGAAGTGAAAAGACGATTTGGCGGGGAAAAGACGGGACTGATGGAGCAGGAATACATTGATCCTGTCGTGGCAGTATCTCCCCAGGATGCTTTCTATGCGGAGAAAGAATCGCTTCCTCTTAAAGAAAGCAGCGGAAGAATCTGCAGTGAATTTGTAATGTGTTATCCGCCGGGAATTCCAATTTTGGCTCCTGGAGAAAAAATTACAGATGAGATTTTAGACTATATTATTTATGCGAAAGAAAAAGGATGTTCGATGACAGGACCGGAAGATCCGATGATTGAATATTTAAATGTGCTGAAATAGCATTTCTGTTGGACAAAAGAGATTAAGATTAAGCCGAGAAACGGCATTGGAGGTAAATATGAATTTTTGGTTTTCAGAAGCTCAGACTCCGAATGTAAAGCTTTCGATTCGGATAGATCGCCAGCTTTACAGCGGAAAAAGCGAATTTCAGAGAATCGATGTATTTGAGTCACCGGAGTTTGGACGTTTTCTGACTCTGGATGGTTATATGATGCTGACAGAAAAAGATGAGTTTATCTATCATGAAATGATTACGCATGTGCCGATGGCGGTCCATCCAAATGTAAAAAGTGTATTGGTAATCGGCGCCGGAGACGGAGGAGTAATCAGGGAATTAACGAGATATCCGGAGATTGATCAGATTGATATGGTGGAGATTGATCCGCTTGTTGTGGAAGTCTGCAAAAAATATCTTCCGCAAACTGCGTGCTGTCTCGATGATCCAAGATTGACAATCTATTATGAAGATGGAGTAAAATTTATTCGTTCCTGTGAAGACAAGTACGATTTAATCATTGTTGATTCTACAGATCCGTTTGGACCAGGGGAAGGTCTTTTTACGAAGGAATTCTATGGAAACTGTTATAAAGCGCTTCATGAAGATGGAATTATGGTCAATCAGCATGAAAGTCCATTTTATCCGGAAGATTCTATTGCCTGTCAGAGAGCGCACAAACGAATTGTAGAGTCATTTCCGATCAGCCGTGTGTATCAGGCGCATATACCGACATATCCGTCTGGGCACTGGCTGTTTGGATTTGCCTCAAAGAAATACCATCCGCTTAAGGATTTACAAGAGACAAGATGGAATGTCAGAGGGCTGCATTGTAATTATTATACGACAACGCTGCACAAAGGAGCATTTTATCTGCCGGCATATGTGGAGGAATTATTAAAAGATGTGGAACAGGAATATTGAAGTATTTATGGGGTGTGAGAAGGAATTTGACGATGCAGATACCATCTTATTCGGTGCGCCGTTTGATTCGACAACGTCTTACCGCCCGGGAACCAGATTTGGAAGCAGTACGATCCGAAGAGAATCCTACGGGATTGAGACATACAGTCCATATCAGGATGCAGATCTGGAAGAGACAAATGTGATGGACATGGGAGATCTGGAGCTTTGTTTTGGAGACACGCAAAAAGCATTAAATGCGATTGAGGAATGTGCAGGAAAAATTCTGGAAGCAGGAAAACGTCCTTTCTTAATAGGAGGAGAACATCTTGTCACACTCGGCGCATTTCGCGCTGTATTTCAGAAATATCCAGAAGTTGCGATTGTTCATTTCGATGCACATGCTGATTTAAGAGAGGAATATCTGGGAGCAGAACTTTCTCATGCGTGTGTGATCAGACGATGCCATGATCTGGTAGGAGATGGAAGAATTTTTCAGTTTGGAATTCGTTCAGGGGAAAGAGAAGAATTCCGCTGGGCAGAAGACCATGTGCAGATGCACAAATTTAACTTTGCAGGTCTGGAGGAAACTTTGCATCAGCTGAAAGGAAAACCGGTATATTTTACGGTGGATCTGGATGTGATGGACCCCTCTGTGTTTCCAGGTACGGGTACACCAGAACCAGGAGGAGTATGTTTTGATGAGTTAAGGGAGGCAGTCACGATGGTCTGCAGAGAAGCAGACATTGTAGGATGCGACGTCAATGAATTAAGCCCTCATTATGATGAGAGCGGTATTTCTGCCGCAGCGGCCTGCAAAATCGTGCGGGAGATGCTTCTTGCTTTGAAAAGAAAATAAAAGAGATTTTTATAAAACCATAGTCAGAAAACCCATTACTTTTCGATGATGGGTAGTTCACATAGAATATTAGAAAAAGGAGAAAATATCATGGGAAAAGTATTAGTCATCGGATGTGGAGGAGTTGCCTCTGTTGCAATTCATAAATGTTGTCAGAACAGCGAGGTATTTGAAGAAATCTGTATCGCGAGCAGAACAAAATCAAAATGTGATGCGTTAAAAGAAAAACTGGCTCCGACAACAAAGAGCAAAATCACAACAGCACAGGTGGACGCAAACAATGTGGAAGAGCTGATTGCTCTTATTGAAAAAGAAAAACCAGGTGTTGTATTAAACCTGGCGCTTCCATATCAGGATCTGACCATCATGGAGGCATGTCTTGCGACAAAGACACATTATGTGGATACAGCCAACTATGAACCGGAAGATACGGCAAAATTTGAGTACAGCTGGCAGTGGGCATACAGAGAGCGCTTTGAGAAAGCAGGAATCACAGCATTACTTGGATCAGGATTTGATCCTGGTGTGACAAGTGTATTCTCAGCATATGCTCTGAAACATGAATTTGATGAGATCTCTGAGATTGATATTCTGGACTGCAACGGAGGAGACCATGGATATCCATTTGCGACAAACTTTAACCCGGAAATCAACATCCGTGAAGTTTCAGCAAAGGGATCTTACTGGGAAAACGGTCACTGGGTAGAGACAGAGCCGATGGAAATCAAAAGAACATATAATTTTGAAGGCGTAGGGGAAAAAGATATGTATCTGCTTCACCATGAAGAGATTGAAAGCCTTGCATTGAATATCCCTGGTATTAAACGAATTCGCTTCTTCATGACATTTGGACAGAGTTATCTGACTCATTTAAAATGCTTGGAGAATGTGGGAATGACTTCCATCGAACCGATTATGTACGAGGGAAAAGAAATTATTCCGCTTCAGTTCTTAAAAGCAGTACTTCCGGATCCAGCAAGCCTTGGAGCGCGCACAAAGGGAAAGACGAATATCGGATGTATTTTCAGAGGAAAGAAAAACGGCGAAGAAAAGACATACTACCTCTACAATATCTGTGATCATGAAGAATGCTATAAAGAGGTAGGATCTCAGGCAGTTGCTTATACAACAGGGGTTCCGGCAATGATTGGAGCAATGATGATTCTGACAGGAACATGGAATAAACCAGGTGTTCATAATATCGAGGAATTCGATCCAGATCCATTTATGGATGCACTGAATGTATGGGGTCTGCCATGGAAGGAAAACCGCAACCCGGTTATGGTGGAGTAATGAAAGAAGAAAAAATCCGTACACCGTATTTTTTAATCGATGAAAGACGGCTTCGTCGAAATTTGGAAATTTTAAAAGACGTTGCGCAAAAGGCTGACTGCAAAATTTTGCTGGCACAGAAGGCATTTTCCATGTTTTCTGTTTATCCTTTGATCAGACAGTTCCTGGCCGGAACAACAGCAAGCGGATTGTATGAAGCACGTCTTGGGGCTGAGACATTTGGGGGAGAGACGCATGTATTTTCACCGGCATATCGGGAAGATGAGTTTGAGGAAATTCTTCGCTATGCAGATGATATTGTTTTCAACTCTCCGAATCAGGTCAGAAAATTTGGGCAGAAAGCCAAAAAAGCTGGAAAATCAATCGGACTGCGTATTAATCCAGAGTGCTCCACTCAGGAGGGACATGAAATTTACGATCCATGTGCAAAGGGATCACGCCTTGGAACAACAAAAGCCAATTTTGAGCCGGAAATTCTGTCGCTTTTAGATGGATTCCATATTCACACTTTGTGCGAGCAGGATGCGGATGATCTGGAAACGACGGTCGCTGCATTTGAAGAAAAATTTGGATCGTATCTATATGGAATGAAATGGCTCAACCTGGGAGGCGGACATCATATTACAAGAGAAGGTTATCAGAAAGAGCGATTGATTCGTCTGATTCAAAGATTGAAAAGGACGTATGGACTGGAAATTTATCTGGAACCGGGAGAAGCGGTTGTCTTAAATGCCGGAGATCTCGTTTCGACGGTTCTGGAAACAATGGAGAACGATATAAAGATAGCTATTTTGGATACGTCTGCGGCATGCCATATGCCGGATGTTCTGGAGATGCCATATCGTCCTCCAGTGCGCAACAGCGGAGAGCCGGGAGAAAAAACATATACCTATCGCTTAGGCGGTCCTACATGTCTTGCAGGAGATATCATAGGAGATTATTCGTTTGACAAACAGCTGAATGTGGGAGATGCTGTCATTTTTGAAGATATGGCACTGTACACAATGGTTAAGACAAACACCTTTAATGGAATGAGACTTCCTTCCATCGTATGGCAGGATTTAGACGGCAAAAAAACAGTAGTTAAAACATTTGAATATGAAGACTTTAAGATGAGACTATCTTGAGAAGAGAGTGAAAAATATGAAAGTGTATATTGTACGTCATGGAGAGACAGACTGGAATACAGAGAAACGATTGCAAGGAAGACAGGATGTTCCATTAAATGAAAAGGGAAGAATGATTGCCAGAAAGACAGCCAGAGGAATTCAGCATATTTCATTCGACGCAGCGTTTTCAAGTCCTCTTTCCAGAGCAAAGGAGACGGCACAGATTTTGCTGGAAGGAAGAGATACACCGATCTGTCTGGATGATCGATTGCTGGAAATCAGCTTTGGCGTGATGGAAGGCGAGAAAAAAGATCCTGTTATAGATTGCTTTTTTCACAGTCCTGAAAAATATGAGCCGCCTGAAGATGCAGAGAGCATACCGCATTTATTAGAACGGACAAAAGCATTTTTAGATGATCTGGCATCGAATAGTAAACTGAGAGACAAAAATCTTCTGGTTATAACACATGGCGCAGCTTCAAGAGCATTGCTGGCAAATGTAAAGAAACTGCCTTTAAAAGATTTTTGGAATGGCAGTGTTCCTAAAAACTGTGGAATGACTTTGCTGGAATGGAAAGACAGGCAGTACACGGCTGTATGGGAAGATCGTATATTTTACGATGAAGAACGGTAAAAGGATAATTAAAATTGACTTCACATAAATGTTGTTGTTTTTTGATAATTAGCAGTTTGCTTTGAAAAAGAGTAGAATAAAAGCAGAAAAAACAGGTCATACTTAAAATGAAAGGAGTGTGATCTGCATGAATGGAAATGAAGAATTACTCAATTTTGTATATCAAAATTCTCAGATGGGTATCGATACATTAAAACAATTGCTGGAAATTTCAAAAGATGAAAATTTTAACAAGTATTTGAAAGGACAAGGCAGAGGATATCTGGAACTGCATAAAAAGGCGAAAGAATTTCTGTATGAGAATGGGACAGATGAAAAAGGATTGAGTATGTTGGAAAAAATGAAAACATACTGGATGATCAATATACAGACCATCAATGATAAATCGACGTCCCATATTGCGGAAATGCTAATTACCGGAAGTACAATGGGAATTAACGAGGCAGTCAAAAAGATTCATGATTATGAAGAAACTGCAAAAAAGGAATATGTTGACCTTATGAGAAGACTTCAAAAGTTTGAAGAGGGAAATATCGAACGGTTAAAAGAATTTCTGTAACAACGGCTCAATACGTTAGAAATCATTTTATCCTTTATGAATCATAGTATAAATTTTATTGGCTAGAGGAAAAAAATCCGGCGGACAAAGTTTTTGCGTCCGTCGGATTTTTACCGTTTTTGCCAGAAATCTTATTCATATATGGATACTGGATCTTGCAGAAAATGATTTTGTAGTGTAGAATTGTAGCGATATTTGATAAAAATAAAGAGAAGGAGCAAGGAAGATGAAGACATCTGATTTTTATTTTGAATTGCCTCAAGAATTAATCGCACAAGATCCACTGGAGGATCGTTCCAGCTCTAGACTGATGGTATTAGACAAGAAAACAGGAGAGATAGAACACCATATTTTTAAAGAGGTAATACAATATTTAATGCCAGGAGATTGTCTTGTTGTCAATGATACAAAGGTAATACCGGCGCGTTTGATTGGAAATAAAATAGGCACTGATGCCAAAATTGAGGTATTGCTTTTAAAACGAAAAGAAAACGATGTATGGGAGACTTTGGTAAAACCAGGGAAAAAGGCTAAAATCGGAACAGAAATCTCATTTGGTGACGGGCTTTTAAAAGCAAAAGTAATTGATATTGTAGAAGAGGGAAACCGTCTGATTCAATTTTCATATGATGGTATTTTTGAAGAAATTTTAGATCAGCTGGGACAAATGCCTCTTCCGCCATATATTACACACCAGTTAAAAGATAAGAACCGATATCAGACTGTCTATGCAAAACACGAAGGATCAGCGGCAGCGCCGACAGCGGGACTTCATTTTACACCAGAATTATTGCAGCAGATTGAAGAGAAAGGCGTTCATATTGCACATGTGACATTGCATGTAGGGCTTGGTACTTTTCGGCCTGTGAAAGTAGAAGATGTGACAAATCATCATATGCATTCTGAATTTTATGTTGTAGAGCAGGATCAGGCAGATTTAATCAATGAAGCAAAAAGATCTGGACATCGTGTAATCGCTGTTGGCACGACAAGTTGCCGAACATTGGAATCTGCAACAAATGAAGAAGGAATATTAATACCGGGAAGTGGATGGACAGAAATTTTCATCTATCCAGGGTATCATTTTAAGATGATTGATGCGTTGATTACAAATTTCCATCTGCCAGAGTCTACACTCTTAATGCTGGTATCTGCTCTTGCAGGAAAAGACCAGATTTTAAGTGCATATGCAGAAGCAGTAAAAGAGAGATATCGTTTCTTTTCCTTTGGGGATGCGATGTTTCTAAAATGACACAAATTTTTACTTTTGTGCAGTAAAAAAATTCCGAAGGCTATTTATGCTTTCGGAATTTTTAAAAATAAAGATTCACATGGTTTCACATTCTCAATTTATAATCCCTTTATTTTTCGCCAATCATCTTCCAATAGTGCCATTAGTATATTGTCAGCATACTGGTTTTCATCCATAACAGCATCGCGGAGAATACCTTCTTGCTTAAATCCAGCCTTTAAATACGTTTTCTGCGCATATGGGTTAAACGAGTAGACATCTAACTCTAAACGGTGCAGTTTTAGTTGTTCAAAGGCAAAATCACGAGTGACTTCTGTTGCCCAGCTACCAATTCCCTGACCTCTTTCAGCGGCATGATAGATACCGATACGAAAATTTGCACAGCGTAAATTCCAGTCAATTTCGTTTATGACACTTTCTCCAATTATACGGCCATCAGGTGAGAGAATCAAAAAGAAATATCTGTCATTACAATCAATAGATCTCAGGAAAAAAGAGATCACTTCTTCTTTTGTAAACACTTCTTTACAGCCAGTTAACCGTGCTACTTCTTTATCAAGGGGACAATAATTCTGCAGAAAGTAGTTTTCAGCATCCTCTTTTTGAGCTAATCTTATTAAAAATCCATTTTTTTTCCATACAAAATGATGATCCATTTTCATTCTCCTTATTTTGACATCAGAAAATAAGATTTTGTATATTTATTATAGTATTTTCATGATTATATATCAACTATATTATCTCTATATATTTACCAATGCCACAGAGTAATTACAAACTCTTGGAGATAATCCAATCAAAAAGAAAGAAGAAAATCAAATAAATACAATGTAACATGCATGGGATGAAATTTGATGTGAAATAAAGAAAGTAAATATGAACTTTTTTTGAGCAGATACATACGATAAAGAAAAAAGGTTTTCAAAGATGGAATATAAGATGTATCAAAATGTAACAGGTATTATCCAAAATATCTCCAGAGGAACATCTTGCTGCACACAGATGATATCTGTTCTTACAGATAATGGTATTGTAAATTTTATTGTTTCAAGTGAAACCGTAATTATAGACAGTGTACGGTTACGCAGAGGAATGCGCATCGCAGCATTTTATGACGCAAGTCTTCCAGCGCCTGCAATTTATCCTCCGCAGTACCATGCAGAACTCATAACCTCCTTGCGGCCAAATCAAAATGTGACATTAAAATATTTTGACGAAAATCTGACAGCAGAAGATCATTCTCTGAAACTAAATATAGGCCCGATGACAAATATTGTGACTGTAAATGGACAAAAATTTTCATGTAATCCGGCTAATTCTGTATTGTTAGTCTATTATACAGTGACAACATTCAGTATTCCACCTCAGACAAATCCTCAAAAGATTGTTGTGCTTTGCCCGACTGAATAGGAGATAAAAGACTGCTGTAATACAAATCAGCAGTCTTTTTCTGAGAAAGTGTATGGTCGCTTACCAGCAGATCGGAGAAAGAAAGTTGTCAGGTGTATTCACCATGGAACTCTGAACAGGCTATGCAAAAGATCCTATATTAGAAAATATTAAAATATATCATATGATATATCTGGTATGCCGAGCAGAAGAAAAAACTGCTCGGTATACTTTTACATCCGATTAGAATAAAACAGATAAAACAGTTTTAAATTTTAGAAAAGGAATTGACAAGTGTTATATACTGTTATATACTGTTTATAGAACAGGAGGAAACAAAAAGATGAAAATTTTAATCAATAATTCTTCAATGCAGCCGATTTATGAACAGATTACAGATCAGATTAAATCAATGATTATAAGCGGTGAATTAAAAGAACATGATATTCTGCCCTCTGTTCGTTCTTTGTCAAAGGAGTTAAAAATCAGTGCGCTGACTGCTAAAAAAGCTTATGATGTTTTGGAAAACGAAGGATTCCTCATTACTGTGCACGGGAAAGGTAGTTTTGTGGCAAGCACAAATCAGGAGTTATTGATGGAAGAACATCGGAAAGAGGTGGAAGCCGATTTGGAAATGGCCATCCAAAAAGGTAAAAGATGTGGAATGACATCAGAGGAACTAAGAAGTTTATTTGAATTAATATTGGAGGAATAAAATGTTGCTGCAGGTAAAAGACATAGAAAAACAGTATAAAAAATTTAAACTGCATTGTTCCATGGAAGTGATGGAAGGGCATATCACAGGTCTAATCGGTCAAAACGGGGCTGGGAAGAGCACAACTTTTAAGGCAATTTTAGATTTGATCCATTTAGACAGCGGAGAAATTTTACTGTTTGGAAAAAATCACACAAAACTGACAAATAAAGAACGGGAAGACTTGGGGGTTGTCCTATCAAATGCTACATTTCCTAACAGAATGAATCCTTATGAAATTGGGCAGGTTTTAAAGACGCTATATACGAAATTTGATCTAAATGATTTTTACGAACAGTGTGAAAAAAGAGAAATTCCGCTTGATAAACAGATAAAGGAATTTTCTACTGGAATGAAGGCAAAACTGAAAGTCATGATTGCGCTGAGCCATCAGGCAAAATTTTTAATCTTAGATGAGCCGACAGAGGGACTGGATGTAATTGCAAGAAAAGAAATTCTGGATCTTTTAAGAGAATATATGGAGGAAGAAGGGCGGGCGATTTTGATTAGTTCGCATATTTCAAGTGATCTGGAAGGATTGTGTGATGATCTATATATGATTCATCAGGGGGAGATTGTCCTGCATGAAGAGACGGATGCGATATTAAGCCAGTACGGACTGATTAAGGTGGACGAGAAGCAATATGGAAAATTGGAAAGGAAGTATCTGCTTAAGGTAAAAAAAGAAGCATTCGGATACAGCTGTCTGACAAATCAAAGACAGTTTTATCTGGAAAATTATCCGGAAATCATTGTAGAGAAGGGAACGATAGATGAAGTGATTGAGATGATGATTAAGGGGGAAAAACAATGAGAGGTCTGATAAAAAAAGACTGTTATGTGATGAAAGATTTTAAAAAAGTGCTGTTGATCATGATTTTGATGGTTGTATTTTTTCTGGCTATGGAGCCGACAAATGTATCGTTTGTTTTGGGATATATGACGATACTGTCGGGCGTTCTTGTAATCAACGTCATGAGCATAGATGAACAGCAGAATGTAAACGCATTCTTATTTACGCTTCCGGTTTCCAGAAAAGAATATGTAGTAGAGAAATATGGGCTTGGAATGATAATGGGTATCATTGGATGCGGCATTTCAGTTATCTGTGTCATTGTATTTTCTATGGTAAAGCAAATGCCGGTTGACTGGGCAGTTTTGCTGGGACAGGCTGTCTGCATCATAGGTGTACTGTTTGTTATTTTAGGATTTGGCATTCCGGTACAGATTAAGTTCGGAGGAGAAAAAGGAAGGATTATTTTGATTGTAGGAGTAATGGGTATCTGCTTTGGAATGGTTGGCATTGCAAAAATAATGCAGCAGTTTAATGGCGAGTGCATAAAAAATATAGAACAGATATTAAATCAGGAGTGGATATGGATTGTGGGAGCAGTTGCTGTACTGGCATTTTTTGTGGCTTCTTTTTTCTGCAGCCTCCATCTTATGAAAAAGAAAGAATATTAAAAACAGCAATAAAAAGGATAAGAACGTAACAGATTGCTAAGTAGAGAAATTAATTTATACGGGACGAGAAGGAATAAATGAATCTGCCTTAGGAATGACTTTAAGTTTTTTAAAATTTGTGGTATAAATAAACAGAATAACAGATGAAAAAGAGGATAAAAAAATGATTAGACGTGTTTATGAACATAAAGTACAGTATTATGAGACAGATCAGATGGGGATTGTTCATCATTCAAATTATATCAGATGGTTTGAGGAGGCAAGGGTGGATGTTTTAGATCAAATTGGAATTGGATATAAAAAAATGGAAGAAGCAGGGGTGATCAGTCCTGTCCTTGAGGTTCATGCAGCATATAAGACAATGACCCATTTTGGAGACACAGTAAAGATTGAGGCATCAGTTCAAAAGTATAATGGAATCATTTTAGAGATTGCATATGAAGTGCGAGACAAAAAGACAGAAGAGATTCGGTGTACAGGATCATCCAGACATTGTTTTCTGGACAGGCAGGGAAAACCAGTTTCTCTTAAAAAAAGTTATCCCGATATGGATGAAGGAATGAAAATGTTGCTTTCACATCAAACAAAATAATAAAAAGCAGAAAAACAGAAAGATCTTCTTGAAAATATCGCAGAGATCTTTCTGTTTTTTTAGATACACATTCTTTTGAAAAAAGATCAGTTCTGACTTCCTGTCAGAGAGGCAAGATGCTGATAAAAAGCAGGATAACTGATATTAACGCATTCTGCATGATTGATCTGAGTTAATCCGTCAGCGGCAAGCGCGGCAACGGCAAACGACATGGCAATGCGGTGATCATATTTTGTTTCAATGACTGTGCCGTGAAGCGGATGACCGCCTTCGATAATCAAGCCATCATCTGTGGCGATAACTTTAGCACCCATAGCAGAAAGATTTCTTGCGACAAGATCAATCCGATTTGACTCTTTTACTTTTAATTCCTCAGCATCCTTAATGATTGTTGTGCCATCTGCAAAGCAGGCAAGAATAGCAATCATGGGAAGCTCATCAATCAATGTCGGGATCAGTTCTCCGCCGATAACGGTTGCTTTTAAATTGGGAGTATAGCGTACCAGAAGGTCTGCTGTGGGTTCTCCATTACCGGAAGAACAATTTTCCAATGTAATATCAGCTCCCATTGCTTGGCAGACACGCAGGATTCCATCACGTGTCGGATTGATTCCCACGTTTTTGATCAGGATCTCTGAACCGGGAACCATGAGAGCGGCGGCAATAAAATATGCTGCCGAAGAGATATCTCCTGGAACATTTACTTTCTGCCCGATTAAAACGGGATCTGGCTGAATGGTAATCGTAGTGTTATGAGTTGTCACTTCAGCACCAAAATAGTTTAGCATAAGCTCTGAATGATTGCGGGACAGAGCAGGTTCAATTACACTGGTTTCGCCGTCGGCATAAAGTCCGGCAAGCAGAATTGCTGATTTTACCTGAGCAGAAGCGACAGGCGAAGTATAAGTGATAGATTTTAAGCGTGTTCCTCTGATGCACAGCGGTGCACAGCCATTACCGTTAAGGCTTGTGATCTCAGCTCCCATTTGAGAAAGCGGAGTGATAATGCGCTTCATTGGGCGGGTGCGGATGGAATCATCTCCATCTAAAATACTTTCAAATGGCTGACCGCTTAAGATACCACAGAGAAGCCGAGTGGTAGTTCCGCTGTTTCCAACATCTAAAATATGAGTTGGCTTTTTCAGACCATGAAGTCCTCTGCCGTGAATGACAATCCGTTCCGGCAGGGTTTCGATTTCGATGCCCAGACGGCGAAAACAGTCGATTGTGGATAGACAATCGGCGCCATTTAAAAAATTTGTGATTTCAGTTTTACCTTCAGAGATAGAACCGAACATGACAGCACGGTGGGAGATAGACTTATCTCCAGGTACCGTGACTTCTCCTTTTAAAGCAGATGCTCTTTTGAAATCCATAAAATAGCCCCTTTCTGCTATCGTTCATAAATCGTGTAGCGATAGCGGCGCAGCAGATTAGCAGCTTTTTTCAAAGCAGACTCCTCATAAAACTCAACGTGCAGAACAGCTTCTTCAAACTCACGGTTATGTACGATACCAATATTTTTAATACTGATTCCGTTTGTGGCCAGGATCGTTGCAAGCGCTGCAATTCCACCAGCTTCATCGATCATATCACAGTACAGGGAATAACTTTTTGGAAGCGGTCCGCGGGAAGTATCGGAGATGGAATCACGGTATTCCCTGGCATCAGCAAAAAGTTTATGAATGAATGAAACGGAATGATGTTCAAGTGCAGCTTTTGTCATTTTCAGACTTTCAATATAATGGTCTAAAATCTGAATAATATTTGAACTGTTTGTAGAACAGATCTGTTCCCACATTTCAGGGGATGAGGATGCAATTCGTGTGATATCTTTAAATCCTCCGGCCGCAATCTGTTTCATCACTCCGTCTGGGAAGTCAGAATCTCTGACGAGGTTGACGAGAGAAGAAGCAATAATATGGGGCAGATGACTGATTGCCGCAGTGGCAAAATCATGCTTTTCATATGATAAAATAAGAGGCAGCGCTTTGAAAGAGAGGACGAGATTATAATAACGTTTTATTTTATCCTCTGAGACTTTCGCAGTTGGAGTGATCATATAATATGCATTTTCAAGAAGAATTCGCTTACTGTTTTGGATGCCGGTCTTTTCGGATCCTGCCATCGGATGACCTCCAATAAAAAATTCCTCCATTTCAAGCTCAGCAACTTTTTTGTGGATATCTGTCTTTGTACTCCCGACATCAGTCAAAATACAACTTTCTTTTAAAAAAGGTTTTAAAAGTTTTAAATAAGAAGCATTTGATTCCACAGGCGCACATAAGAAAATAAAATCACACGAATGAAAACGGTTATCGACTTGGTCGCATGCTTCATCAATAATCTGATTCTCAACGGCATATCTCATCGTATTGCCGCTTCTTGTATGAGCAATGAGATGTGCCGAAGGAATCGCATGGCGAATTGCTTTGGCAATAGAACCACCGATCAGCCCAAGACCGATAAAACCGACAGTAAAATCATTCATTAAAATTTCCTTTCCGCTAACTTTGCATATGGAACCAACTCTTTGGAAAGAGTCTCAAACTGAGGGAAGGTCAGAGACTGAGGACCATCAGATAAGGCGCATGCAGGATTGTTATGTACTTCGATCATCAATCCGTCTGCACCGGCAGCTACCGCACATTTTGCAAGCGGCGATACATAATCACGGACACCTGTAGCATGACTTGGATCTATGATAATTGGAAGGTGAGATTTTGCCTTGATGACAGGAACGGCGCTGATATCAAGCGTGTTTCGCGTTGCAGTCTCAAAGGTACGGATTCCGCGTTCACATAAGACAACATTTTCATTTCCTTCGGACATAATATATTCAGCAGCATTTAACCATTCGTCAATCGTAGCTGCAAGACCACGTTTTAACAAAACAGGAAGTCCGGAACGGCCAGCCTCTTTTAAAAGCTGGAAGTTCTGCATATTTCTGGCTCCGATCTGAATCATATCGACGTATTTGACAGCCGCGTCAATCGCCTCTGCGCTGATGACCTCACAGATTGTGTTTAAGCCAGTTTCTTCTTTTGCTTTTGCCATGTAGCGAAGGCCTTCCTCCTCAAGTCCCTGGAAAGAATATGGGGAAGTTCTTGGCTTATATGCACCGCCTCGCACAAAGGAAGCCCCAGCTTTTTTAACTGCATGCGCAATTAAAAGAAGCTGTTCTTCTGATTCAACTGCGCAAGGACCAGCCATAATCGTCAATGTATCAGGTCCGATTGTTGTATTTCCGACTTTAATAGAAGATGGCTGCGGATGAAATTTTTTATTGGAAAGTTTATAACTCTCTGTGACAGGAACAATGCGGTCAACGCCTGGAGCAATTTCTAAATTTTGATCTGCAAGACGAGATTTGTCTCCGACAACCCCGATGATTGTTACTTCATGCCCCTGAGACAGATGAACATCCAGTCCTTTTGAGCGAATAATATTTGAAACGTGTTCAACTGCTTCCTGTGAAGCATCTCTTTTCATTATGATAATCATGTCTGTATACCTCGGATATTTTTTGCTTTTTTTAGTAACTTCTACATTTTACTATTATTTAGAAAGAATGTCAATGCTATATCACTTTAAAGTGCGAAAAAAACGAGCCATCTGTTGAATGACAATAAAAAACATCATATGACAAAAAGTTACATGAAAACAATAAAAAAGTGAAATAATCTGTTATGTTTGCCTTTGTAAAAAACGATATCTAAAAAAAATAAAAAAATAATTGTTAAAATTAGATAAATAGCTTGAAATATTATGACAATTTTAGTAAAATATATCCATAGCAGAAATACAGAGTGTGAAGAACACTCAGACACTAACTAGTATTGGAGGATATTATTATGGATGTTTACACAACTAGCAAGATTCGTAACGTGGTAATTCTGGGACATGGCGGAGCTGGAAAGACAAGCCTGGTAGAGGCAATGGCATATTTATCCGGTATCACAAGCAGAATGGGAAACGTGACAGAAGGAAATACGATCAGCGATTATGATAAAGAAGAGATAAAAAGAAAATTTTCAATCAGCACAACAATGGTTCCAATCGTCTGGAAAAATGTGAAGATTAATGTGCTGGATACACCTGGATATTTTGACTTTGTCGGAGAAGCTGAGGAGGCAGCAGCAGCAGCAGATGCCGCAGTTATTGTAATTTCCGGAAAGAACGGTGTAGAAGTTGGAACACAGAAAGCATGGGAATTATGTGAAAAATATAAACTCCCTAGAATGTTCTTTGTAAGTAATATGGATATTGACAGTGCAAGCTTCAGAGAGATCGTAGAAAAACTGACAGAGCTGTACGGAAAGAAGATTGCGCCGATTCATCTTCCGATTCGTGAAAATGGAGAATTTGTAGGATATGTCAATATTGTAAAACAGGCCGGAAGAAGATGGGTTGGAAAAGATGAGAAAGAAGAATGCCCAGTTCCAGACTACTCTGTTGAGTATCTCGAAAAATACAGAGAGAACTTGCTGGAAGCAGTTGCAGAGACAAGTGAAGAATTTATGGATCGCTATTTCAGCGGAGAAGAATTCTCTGTTGCAGAAATCAGCGCAGCTCTTCACTCAGAAATCGTAGATGGAAGTATTGTTCCTGTTTCCTTAGGTTCCAGCACAGCATTAAAAGGTATCGCAAACCTTTTGAACGATATCATTGGATATCTGCCTGACCCATCAAAGAGGAAATTTGCAGGAATTGATCTGAAGACAAAAGAAGTCTTTGAGGCAGACTATGATTTTTCAAAACCGAAGTCCGCATATATTTTCAAGACAATCGTAGATCCATTCATCGGAAAATATTCTATGATCAAAGTCTGCTCCGGATCGATCAAAAATGATGATACCTTGTACAATGCAGACACAGATAATGAAGAAAAGATCAGCAAACTGTATGTGCTGGAAGGAAATAAACCTGTAGAAGTAAAAGAGCTGATGGCGGGCGACATCGGAGCAATCGGAAAACTTTCTGCATCCACAGGAAACACTTTATCCACAAAAGCGCGTCCGATCCAGTATGGTAAATTACACATGCCAGTTCCGTATACATACAAGAGATTCAAAGCAAAGACAAAAGGCGAAGATGATAAAGTTTCTCAGGCTCTTGCAAAGATGATGCAGGAAGATTTGACAATGAAATCCGTAAATGATGCGGAAAACCGTCAGACTCTGCTTTACGGAATGGGCGATCAGCATATTGATATCATCGCAAGCAAACTGATCACAAAATATAAAGTAGAGATTGAACTGAGCAAGCCAAAGGTAGCATTCCGTGAGACAATCCGTAAAAACTCTGATGTAGAGGCAAAATACAAAAAACAATCAGGAGGTCATGGACAGTATGGTCATGTAAAAATGCGTTTTGCACCTCTTGGAGATTTAGAAAAGGCATATGAGTTTGAACAGGTTGTTGTGGGCGGCGCCGTTCCGAAGAATTACTTCCCGGCAGTAGAAAAAGGTATTCAGGAATCTGTATTAAAAGGACCACTGGCTGCATATCCGGTAGTAGGAGTAAAAGCAACACTGTATGATGGATCTTATCATCCGGTAGATTCCTCTGAAATGGCATTCAAAACAGCTGCCATTCAGGCATTCAAAAAAGGATTTATGGAAGCATCTCCTGTTCTTTTGGAGCCGATTGCATCCCTGAAAGTAACCGTTCCGGATAGATTCACAGGAGACGTAATGGGGGATCTGAACAAGAGAAGAGGCCGTGTACTTGGCATGAATCCAGACCACAAGGGAAATCAGATTATCGAGGCAGATATTCCAATGATGGAACTGTACGGATACTGCACGACACTTCGCTCAATGACAGGTGGAAGCGGTGATTTCTCATATGAATTTACACGGTATGAGCAGGCTCCGTCTGATATTCAGGAAAAAGAAGTAGAAGCCAGAGCAAACAAACTGACTTCCGGAGAAGAATAAAATAGAAAGAACCGCTGTATCTTTGAAATACAGCGGTTCTGAAGTTCATGGTAGAAAAAATCCGATTTCTTTGAAGCAATTCCATAAAAAAGAGGCGAGGAGTCGGTTCCCAGCATTTGTCAAATGAAAACCATCTATTGTAAGACAGGAAAAGGATTCTGGCGGACAGGAACTGACAAGCAGATCTTGGAGCGGAACAAAGAGACAGGAAAACTTGTCAGCGGATCTGTTCATCACGTCAGAAAATTTTTGACGCGCAGACATCCAGGTATACAATTCAGCAGGATATGGAAAGAGAAACGGTTCTAAAAGAAAAACAGATCCGGAAAAACTCTGTCGTATTTCAGAGAGAAAACAGGAAAGATTTTTTTCGTATTCTTCCAGATACTGTGCCTTTTGAGAATCGGACAATCCGGTATCTTGATATATAGCAACATCATTGATGCCAATCTGGACAGAAATAAGATCCGGAGAGTATTTTTTTAATACGCCATGACTTTGACATGAATAAAATACAGAAAACAATTTTTGCAGCGTATGTCCAGCATGTCCTTGATTATAGAGATGAACAGGGATATGAGAGGAGGTGAAAAGCTCAAAAAGATAGAGCAGATATCCTTCTCCCAGAGGATTTTTTGAAAAAAGATGGTTTGCGTCGGTGATGCTGTCACCGAAAAAGATACAGCGTTTCATAAATTTACTCAGGCACACATCCTTACTTCATTTAGGTAATGGTGGAAGTGCCATTTCTCCTTTTTAGAATGTCAGGATGTTAAGGTTAAAGGATTGTAAACCACGTTGTGCTTGCATATAAGCGGTCTCATGCTTTTATGAAATGACCCAAATGAGGATAGTGGGGCGTGTGCCCCGCGGTATCAAAACCTGGGGCAGAACTGTGGAAGTGCGGAGCACGATTCGTTAGGCATCTTTTGATCTTAACATCATGTCTATACTCTATTATAAAATAAAAATGAAAAATGAAAAGATGTAATTCAACGGCCTTCCCGTAGCTTGCTGCGGGCATGTCAGCTGAGAAAGAGAAAAAAGTCTTTTAAAATAAATGAATCTATGATATAATAACTTGAACAAAGAATTAAGGAGGCGTAAAGCGATGAAACACATTAAAACCTTAAATGCGCAGACATTACAGAATACTCTGAAAAAAGGCGGATGCGGTGAATGCCAGACTTCCTGCCAGTCAGCATGTAAAACTTCCTGCACAGTAGGAAATCAGAGCTGCGAAAACAATAAATAAGATGTATCGAAGAAATAAGCAGCGGGCTGTTTAAGGTTCGCTGCTTATTATACGAGTGATGAAAGAACTCCGATGAGCTCCATCGGAGAGTTTTGTTATTAGAGAAAAATTGAAAGGGGATTTCAAGTGATCCATCAATATAAAAACAATGGCTATAATATCGTTATGGATGTAAACAGCGGTGCAATTCACGTTGTAGATGATGTTGTGTACGATGTGCTTCCGTATATGGAAGAGGGAACAGAAAAAACAGCCATTGCAGAAAAGTTAAAAGATAAGTACACAAAAGAAGAGATTTTTGAGGCGGTATCAGACTGCGAGGAATTAAAAGAAGCAGGAACATTATTTACAGAGGATACTTATAAAGAAAGCATTATTGATTTTAAAAAGAGAAAGACAGTAGTAAAAGCGTTATGCCTTCACATTGCACATGACTGTAATCTTGCATGTCGTTACTGCTTTGCAGAAGAAGGAGAATATCACGGACGCCGTGCTCTGATGAGCTATGAGACAGGAAAACAGGCGCTTGACTTTTTGATTGCAAATTCCGGAAACAGAAGAAATCTGGAAGTGGACTTCTTTGGCGGAGAACCGCTGATGAACTGGCAGGTAGTAAAAGATCTTGTGAAATATGGAAGAGAGCAGGAAAAAATACATAACAAAAACTTCCGTTTTACATTGACAACAAATGGTGTTCTGCTCAATGATGAGATTATGGAATTTGCCAACAAAGAGATGGCAAATGTAGTTCTTAGTATTGACGGAAGAAAAGAAGTACACGATTATATGCGTCCATTCCGCAAAGGAAAAGGAAGCTATGATTTGATTGTGCCGAAATTCCAGAAATTTGCGGAAAGCAGAAATCAAGAAAAATATTATGTAAGAGGTACATTTACACATAACAATCTGGATTTTTCAAAAGATGTTCTGCATCTGGCAGATCTTGGATTTAAACAGATTTCAGTGGAACCGGTTGTTTCTTTGCCGGAGGAACCGTATGCAATTAAAGAAGAAGATATTCCGGTGATCTGTGCAGAGTATGACAAACTTGCCGCAGAGATGGTGAAACGCCATCGGGAGGGAAATGATTTTAATTTCTTCCACTTTATGATAGACCTGACAGGCGGACCGTGCGTTTATAAACGTCTTTCAGGATGTGGATCTGGAACGGAATACCTTGCGGTTACACCTTGGGGAGATCTGTACCCTTGTCATCAATTCGTCGGAGAAGAAGGTTTCTTGTTGGGAAATGTTTTTGAAGGAATAAAAAATACAGATTTAGTAGATGAGTTTAAATGCTGTAATGTCTATGCAAAAGAAAAGTGCAGAAATTGTTTTGCAAGATTTTACTGCAGCGGCGGATGTGCTGCTAACTCTTATAAATTCCATGGTTCTATCAATGACGCATACGATATCGGTTGTGAGCTGCAGAAAAAACGAATCGAATGTGCCATTATGATAAAAGCTGCATTAGCAGAGGAACAATAAAATAAGGAGAAAGACTATGAAAAAGAACAGAGCTATTTTGGTGATGGTTCTTACGGTCGTATTGATTGGTCTGCTGAGCTTTACATCCATCGTTGGATTTGGACCAGACAGACTTGGATCAGCAAGAAACATCATACTGGGACTGGATCTGGCAGGGGGCGTCAGCATCACCTATCAGGCAGTGGGGGACACACCATCAAGTGAAGACATGGCTGATACAATCTACAAGCTTCAAAGACGTGTAGAACAGTACAGCACAGAGGCGACTGTATATCAGGAAGGTGACAATCGAATTAATATCGAGATTCCTGGTGTAAGCGATGCAAATAAAATTTTGGAGGAACTGGGAACGCCAGGCTCTCTGTATTTTATTGCACAGACCGATTCAGAGGGAAATCAGAACTACTCTTATATTGGTCCGGATGAATGGGCATTAAATAAGAGCATTGAAGAATTACAGGCAGATGGATCCATCGTGCTGACTGGTACCGATGTGGAGAATGCCAAAGCAGGACAGGTCACAAACAACATGAATAATACAGAAGTTGTGGTTGAACTGAAGATGACCGAAGAAGGAACGAAAAAATTTGCCGAAGCAACCAAGAAAGCCTATGCAGCGGGTGAAAGTATTGGTATTTATTACGATGGCAAATTTATCAGTGTTCCAAATGTAAATGCTGAGATTACAGATGGAAATGCACAGATTACAGGAATGAAAGATTTCCAGGAAGCAGAGGCAATCGCATCTACAATCCGTATTGGAGGACTTCAGGTGGAACTGGAAGAGATTCGCTCTAATGTCGTAGGGGCACAGCTGGGAGAGGAAGCAATCTCCACCAGTTTGAAAGCCGGCGCGATCGGACTGGCAATTGTGATTATCTTTATGATTGCAGTATATCTGCTTCCGGGTCTTGTGGCAGGTATTGCACTGATTATCTATACCGGATTGATGTTAGTGATGCTGAATGCGTTTGATATCACTCTGACACTGCCGGGTATTGCCGGTATTATTTTAAGTATTGGTATGGCGGTGGATGCCAATGTTATTATTTATGCGCGTATCAAAGAAGAAATAGCAGCAGGATCAAATGTAAAAACAGCGATCCGTACGGGATATCAGAAAGCATTTTCAGCTATTATTGATGGCAATATCACAACCTTAATTGCAGCTATTGTTTTGGGATTAAAAGGAAGCGGAAGCGTAAAAGGATTTGCGAGCACGCTGGCTCTTGGTATTGTCTTATCCATGTTTACAGCGCTTGTAATTTCAAGACTCCTTATGACAGCACTGTATACTTTAGGACTCAGAGATGCGAAGTATTATGGAAAAGCAAAAGAGCATAAAACGATTAATTTCTTAGGCAAAAAGAATATTTTCTTTGCAGTTTCTCTGCTTTTAATCGTATGTGCGCCTGTATTTATGGCAATCAATGCAGGAACAACAGGAGAAGCTTTGAACTACAGCCTTGAATTTAAGGGAGGTACTTCTACAAATGTAGTATTTAATGAAGATCTCTCAATCGCACAGTTAGATGCTGAAGTAAAACCTGTTGTCGAGAAGATCACAAAAGATGCCAATATTCAGCTCACAAAAGTGGCAAATTCTAATGAAGTCAATATTAAAACAAGAGAACTGAATCTGGATGAAAGAGAAGCATTAAATAAAGCCTTAGTAGAAAACTTTGGCGTCGATGATGCAAAAATTTCAGCAGAAAATATTTCCTCTACGGTAAGCTCAGAGATGAGAAGCGATGCAATTATTGCAGTTGTCATTGCAACATTATGTATGCTCGTTTATATCTGGTTCCGTTTTAAAGATGTACGTTTTGCAGCAAGTGCAGTTCTGGCGCTGATTCACGACGTGCTGGTTGTTCTTGCATTCTATGCAGTGGCAAAAATTTCAGTAGGAAATACATTTATTGCATGTATGCTGACAATCGTAGGTTATTCGATCAATGCGACGATCGTTATCTTTGACCGTATCCGCGAAAATTTGGGAGAATCCAGAAATAAAGAGAAGATTGCAGAAATTGTAAACTTAAGTATTACTCAGACATTGACAAGAAGCATTTACACTTCTTTTACAACATTTATCATGGTTGCAGTTTTGTTTGTGATGGGAGTTTCTGCGATTCGTGAATTTGCACTGCCATTGATGGTAGGAATCGTATGCGGTGCATATTCTTCTGTATGTATCACAGGCGCATTGTGGTATGTCATGAAAACAAAGGTAAATAAAAAAGTAAAATTACAGAAGAAAGATAATTAAAAAGACAGCGCGTTTTTGACTGTTACAAGAGGGTGTCAATAAAGCCATAAGCGAGAAAAAGATGTACAGAATCAGAAAAACAAAAGAGAGATTCTATAGTGTACATTTGAAAGAAAATGGCTTTTGAGACATCCTTTTTTGTGAGTCAGTTCTGGTTAAAAGGTAAAGAATGTTGAGATACCGAGTAAAATGATACAAGACAAAATGTGGATAAGAATCAGGAGGAGACAATGGAAAAATGGTTTGTGGCAGCAAAAAAAGCCGATTTCTATAAGATTGCGGAAGAATTTCATATCTCTCCAGTGACAGCGCGTCTGATCAGAAACAGAGACGTCGTGGGGGAGAAAAAGATTCGACAATACTTATATGGAAGTCTACAAGATCTGCATGATCCGGCTGGGATGAAAGGAGCAATGGAAACAGCATCTATCTTGAAAGAAAAGATAGAACAGGGAAAAAAGATTCGGATCATAGGAGATTATGATATTGACGGGGTGAATGCAAGCTATATTTTATTTCAGGCGTTGAAAAGATGCGGAGCGTGTGTCGATGTGGAAATTCCAGACCGCATGAAAGACGGATATGGAATCAATGAACAGCTGATTGATTTTGCATATAAAGAAGGGGCTGATACAATTCTGACGTGTGACAATGGAATTGCTGCGATCGAACAGATCAAATACGGGAAATCTCTGGGAATGACAATTTTGGTGACAGACCATCATGAATTGAGGTATTTAGAAGAAAATGGGAAAAGAATTATGGTACTTCCAGATGCCGATGCGATTGTAAATCCAAAGCAGCCGGAATGTCCCTACCCATTTAAAGAGCTTTGCGGTGCAGCAGTTGCATGGAAGCTTGTTCAATGTCTTTATCGTGTGATGGGAATACCGGAGCAGGAAGCATTGGAATTTTTGGAATTTGCAGCCATTGCTACGGTCGGGGACGTTATGAATCTGACAGGGGAGAATCGGATTTTGGTGCGTGAGGGATTAAAAAAGCTTCCTTTTACCCAGAATAAGGGGCTTCACGCTTTGATTGCTGTCAATGGACTTTCGGAGGCAAAGATTACGGCATATCACATCGGGTTTGTACTGGGACCTTGTATCAATGCAAGTGGAAGACTGGACACAGCGAAAAGAGCATTGGCTCTCTTATGTTCTAAAACAGAAGGAGAAGCAATGCGGCTGGCGTCAGAATTAAAAATGATGAACGAAGAACGAAAGGAAATGACGCTCGCAGGATACGAAAAGGCAGTGCAGATGATTGAGACAAGTGATTTAAAAGAGGACAAAATACTTGTTGTATTTTTGCCGGATTGTCATGAGAGCCTGGCAGGTATTATTGCAGGACGGATTCGGGAAAAATATCACAGACCTGTATTTGTTCTGACAGAAGGAAAGGAGGAAATAAAAGGCTCCGGGCGTTCGATTGAAGCATATTCCATGTTTGAGGAGATGATGAAATGTGAGCAGCTTTTTACGAAGTTTGGAGGACACCCGATGGCAGCAGGGCTTTCAATAAAAAAAGAAAATGTGGAAGTATTCAGGCGCACATTAAATGAAAACAGCACTTTAACAGAGGAAGATTTTGTGCCGAAGATTTTGATCGATGTGCCGATGCCAATTGATTATATCACAGAGGGGATTGTACAGGAATTAGAATTGCTGGAACCGTTCGGAAAAGGAAATACAAAACCTTTATTTGCAGAAAAGGATTTAAAAGTTCTGGGCGCTAAAATTCTTGGAAAAAATAAGAATGTTATAAAAATGCAGGTGGAGAATTCAGCAGGATGCGTGATGGATGCTATGTATTTTGGAGATGTGGAAGTCTTCCAAAAAGACGTGAAAGAAAGATTTGGTCAAAAAGAAGTTGAAAAATTGTTTTTGCAGAGAAAAAACGAGGTAAGACTGTCTGTGACATATTATCCGACAATCAATGTATTCAGAGAATGTCGGACATTACAGATTGTGATACAGAACTATCAGATGTAATTCTTAAAATGAAGGGATACTGTCAGGTATGAGATCTGAATCTATGCTGCCTGCAAAATAAAAAAGAGGAAGGGAATTGGACAATGAAGAAAAAATGGAAAATTTTAACGGTGTTGGCCGTGATTTTGATTGCCGGAATTTATTATTATATTAATCTGCCAGCCATTAATATTCATTCTAGTGGACTGTGGACATTTTTAATGGTGGTGATTTTGCTGATTCTGGGAATCTATGCGCTGCCTCGTGTCCGCACGGCAGATGATATAAAGGCAAGTAAACCTTTAAAAATAGGACTGGGAGTCTTTTTACTTGTTGTACTTGTATATGCTGGAGGAAGTTTGTTGTCTTCTCCGATTATCAATGCAAAAAAATATCAGCAGCTGATTACAGTGGAAGACAGAGATTTTCAAACAGATATCAAGGAAGTTGATTTTAAAAAGATTCCTCTTTTAGACAAAGATTCGGCAATGCTTCTTGGAAACAGAAAGATGGGAAGTATGGTAGATATGGTTTCTCAGTTTGAGGTGAGCAATCTGTATACACAGATCAATTATCAGGATAAACCGGTTCGTGTGACTCCTCTTGTATATGCCAGTCCCATCAAATGGATGACAAATCAGAAGAATGGAATACCGGCGTATATTATGATTGATATGGCAACACAGGACACAAGTCTGGTAAAACTGGATAAACCGATTAAATACTCTGAGTCAGAGTATTTTAACAGAAATATTTATCGCCATCTGCGCTTCCATTATCCGACTTACATTTTTGACTCTCTCAGTTTTGAAATTGATGATGAGGGAACACCATATTGGATCTGCCCAGTTAAAAAATATAATGTAGGTCTGTTTGGCGGTGTGACGATCGGAAGAGTTGTCATTTGCAATGCCCAGACAGGAGAGATGAAAGACTATGCGATCGAAGACTGTCCAACCTGGGTAGATCGCGTATATTCGGCAGATCTTTTGGTTCAGTTGTATGATTACTATGGAACATTAAAAAATGGATATCTGAATAGTATTTTAGGTCAGAAAGGATGTTTAAGAACGACAGCCGGATACAACTATCTGGCGATTGATGACGATGTATGGGTTTATACAGGCGTTACATCTGTAAGTGGAGACCAGTCAAACGTTGGATTTGTTCTGATGAATCAGCGTACGATGGAATGCCGATTCTATTCTGTAGCAGGGGCAGAAGAATTTTCAGCGATGGCATCGGCAGAAGGACAGGTGCAGAACCTGGGATATACTGCAACATTTCCGCTCTTGCTGAATGTTTCAGGAGAACCGACATATTTTATGGCTCTGAAAGATGGAGCCGGACTTGTCAAAAAATATGCGATGGTAAACATTCAAAAGTATCAGAATGTATCAATCGGAGATACTGTGGCAGAATGTAAAGAAGCTTATAATAAATTGCTGAAGGAAAATGGTATTGCAGCGGCAGATGAGATGAGCGGAAATGAGAGTGTGACAGGAAAAATTACAAAAATAGTCGATGCAGTAGTGGAGGGCAACTCTCATATATATTTAATGCTGGATAATAAGCCGGCGATCTATGACGTCAATTTGGCAGAACTGCTGGAAATCATCCGATATAATGTCAACGACAAGATCACTCTTCGGTATCTGCCGGGAGAAACGGTAAATACTGTCGTTGCTCTTGAATAAGAAAGTAATAAGAAAGCGACTTTTGGGATTAATAAGAAAGGGCAGAGAACAGATTTTATTTTCCAGATAACTTGACAAATATGCCTTGGCTGTCTTAGAATAACAGTCAAGGCGAAAAGTTTCCAATTGTATTTTGGAAATGAGAAGGGGCCGTAATTCATTACGGTCCCTTCCAGCATATAGGATAAATGGAGGAAAAAAATTATGGCAGTCCCTTATAATCATAAGGCTATTGAGCAAAAATGGCGTAAAAACTGGGAGGAACATCCAGTCAACGTCGATGATGGAAAGAAACCGAAATATTATTGTCTTGATATGTTCCCGTATCCGTCCGGAAACGGTCTTCATGTCGGTCACTGGAGAGGATATGTAATCTCAGATGTATGGAGCAGATATAAGATGCTTCAGGGATATTATCTGATTCATCCGATGGGATGGGATGCGTTCGGTCTGCCTGCTGAGAACTATGCGATTAAGATGGGAGTTCATCCGGCAAAATCAACAGCAGAGAATATAAAAAATATCAAACGTCAGATCAATGAGATCGCGGCAATTTATGACTGGGATATGGAAGTAAATACAACCGATCCAGATTTCTATAAATGGACACAGTGGATTTTCGTAAAAATGTTTAAAGCAGGACTTGCATATGAGAAAGAATTTCCGATTAACTGGTGTCCTTCCTGCAAGACAGGTCTTGCTAATGAAGAAGTAGTAAACGGCGTGTGCGAGCGATGCGGAACACCGGTCACAAAGAAAAATCTGCGTCAGTGGATGCTGCGCATCACAAAATATGCAGATCGTCTGCTGGCAGATCTGGATAAACTGGATTGGCCTGAAAAAGTAAAGAAAATGCAGGCAGAGTGGATTGGAAAGAGTCATGGAGCTGAGATTGATTTCCAGGTAGATGGTTCTGAGAAAACGATCAAAGTTTATACGACAAGACCGGATACTTTATACGGTGCGACTTTCATGGTTCTTGCACCGGAACATGCAATGGCAAAAGAATTGGCTACAGACGAGACAAGAGATGAAGTGGAAGATTATATCTTTAAAGCTTCCATGAAATCTTCTGTAGACCGTCTTCAGGATAAAGAAAAGACAGGCGTATTTACAGGAAGCTATGCTCTGAATCCGATTAATGGAAAGAAAGTGCCGATCTGGCTGTCTGACTATGTATTGGCAGATTACGGTACAGGTGCGATTATGTGTGTACCGGCACATGATGACCGTGATTTTGAATTTGCAAAGAAATTTAATATCCCGATTGTTCAGGTCATCGCAAAAGATGGAAAAGAAATTGAGAATATGACAGAGGCTTATACAGAGCCTGGTATCATGATCAATTCTGGAGAGTTCAACGGAATGGATTCAAACGATGCAAAGCGTGATCTCCCGGAATTGCTTGCATCGAGAGGAATTGGAAAAGTGACTACAAATTACAAACTGCGTGACTGGGTATTCTCAAGACAGCGCTACTGGGGAGAGCCGATTCCGATCGTACATTGTGAACACTGTGGTGCAGTACCTGTTCCGGAAGAAGAACTGCCTTTGCGTCTGCCGGAAGTAGAGAGCTATCAGCCGACAGGAACGGGAGAATCTCCGCTTGCTGCGATTGATGAGTGGGTAAATACGACTTGTCCTGTCTGCGGAAGACCGGCAAAGAGAGAGACAAATACAATGCCGCAGTGGGCAGGATCTTCCTGGTATTTCCTGCGCTATGTTGACAGTCACAATAACGAAGAACTGGTATCAAAAGAAAAAGCACAGAAATATCTGCCTGTTGATATGTACATTGGCGGTGTGGAACATGCAGTACTTCATCTTCTGTACTCCAGATTCTATACAAAATTTTTGCATGATATCGGTGTGGTTGATTTTGACGAGCCATTTACAAAATTGTTTAATCAGGGTATGATTACCGGAAAAAATGGCATCAAGATGAGCAAATCAAAAGGAAATGTTGTTTCACCGGACGATCTTGTAAAAGAGTATGGATGTGATTCTCTGCGTATGTATGAGCTGTTTGTGGGACCGCCGGAATTAGATGCAGAATGGGATGACAGAGGAATTGAAGGCGTATACCGTTTTATGAATCGTTTCTGGAATCTGGTAATGGACAGCAAGGATAAAAACGTTGCTGCAACAAAAGAGATGATAAAAATTCGTCATAAAATGGTACATGATATCACACAGCGTTTGGAAAGCTTCAGCCTGAATACAGTAATTTCAGGATTTATGGAGTATAATAATAAAATGATTGATCTGGCTAAAAAAGAAGGAGCAGTGGACAAAGAGACACTTGAGACTGCTGTCATCTTGCTGGCTCCATTCGCACCGCATCTTTCTGAAGAATTGTGGGAGCAGCTGGGACACACAGAGAGCGTATTTACAAATACATGGCCAGAAATTGATCATGAAGCTATGAAAGACGATGAAGTGGAAGTACCTGTTCAGATCAACGGAAAGACAAAAGCTGTAATTACAATTCCGGTGGATATTGAGAAAGACGCCGCAATCGCCAAAGGAAAAGAAGCGATTGCTGATAAACTGACAGGAAATATTGTAAAAGAAATTTATGTTCCGAAAAAGATTATCAATATTGTAATGAAATAATGAATGAGAAGTCCTCATAAAAAAGCTTAAAAATATTTTAAAGCTATGATGTGAAATGGCGCAGATAGTAAGGATATTATCTGCGCCATTTTTGAATGAGAAAGACTTTGGACAGAAAAAGGAAAGCGGGAATCAGAAAAGAGAAAGAGGATTTAAGATATGTTTACAAAAAAAGATACAAACCGGTGCAAAGGCATTGCGATTTTAATGATGCTGTTTCATCATCTATTCAATGACTATGAGGAATATGCCGGATATGTAGTGGAATACTGGCCGCTTACAGGAGATCAGACCATCCATTTGGGGCTACTCTGTAAAGTTTGTGTGACCATTTTTGTCTTTCTAAGCGGATACGGGATTGCAGCTGTCTACACTGCAAAATTTGGAAAGAAAGAACCGGACAGACAGCAGTTATGGAAGTTTACGATTTCACGTTACTGGAAACTGATGGCAGGGTACTGGTTTATATTTATACTTGCCCTACTGTTTTCATGGCTTGGGAGAACACCGGAACAAGCATATGGTACAGATTTAAAAACGGCAGTCGTATATTTTATCATTGACTTTTTCGGACTGTCCTTTGCATTTCATACACCGACATTAAATCCGACATGGTGGTATATGTCTGTGGCGCTGTATATCATTTTCTTGATGCCTTTTATCATGAGGCTCGTCAAAAAAACAGGCTCGTTCCTTGTACTTGCGGCAGGTTTATTTTTGCTTCAGCTGCTGGAAATTCAATCGGTAGCAAGTACCTATGTATTTGGGCTTTTATTGGGGGTATTTTGTTTTGAAAATGAGATCTTCACAAGATGGATGCGTCTATTTGAAAAGAAAAAGGGAAGCTTTTTCATAAAAAGTATGATGCTGTTTTTGATAACAGTTCTGCTGTTGAAATTTCGGATGAATTATAACTATTATGGGATTGTGGATGGACTGATTGCGATGACTTTATGCGGATTTTCCATGATGGTATTTTCTAAGATACCTCTTGTGAACAGAGGACTTGAGATTCTGGGAGTCCATTCCGCAAACATTTTCTTAATCCACAATTTGCTATACTCCTATTATTTTTTAGGATTTTATTATTCTTTCCGGTATCCTGCCGTCATTCTTGCAGTGCTGACTGTGACATCGCTTCTGATATCGGCTGCGATAGAACGCATTAAGATATGGAGCCGGTATGAAAAAGTGATGAAGACAGCAGAAAAAAGGATATGTGCCGTTAATTTCAGCAACGAAGCAAAAAATAGTGAAGAATAGTTGAAAAAAGACAAGTGTTTTTTCTATCAAAATCAGAATATGGTTCTGATGAGAAAAACACCTGTCTTTTTTATAAGCTTTTAAATTTATAAGTTTTTAAAGAATTTGCTGAATTTCAGAGATGTCCGAGTCAATTACCATGGAATAGTTCGTATAATAGACGACAAATCCTGGTTTTGCGCCGTTTGGCTTCTTGATATGTTTTTTCTGAATATAGTCAATCTCAACTTTTTCAGAATTACGATTTTTCGAATAATAAGCAGCGAGCCGTGCTGCCTCCTCAAAAGTGCGGTCCGGAAGTTCTTCACCATTTGCCTTGACAATGACATGAGATCCTGGCGCTCCTTTTGCGTGAAACCACCAGTCACTGCCGGAAGCAACCTTAAAAGTGAGTTCTTCATTCTGAAGGTTATTTTTGCCCACATAAATGTGGTATCCGTCAGAAGAAAGATAATGAAAAGGCTTGGAAGTAATTTTGACTTTTTTTCCGGTGTAACGCCGTTTGATATAGCCGCATTCCATCATTTCTTCTTTGATCTGTACAAGATCCTCTTCTGATAAAGCGATATCGAGAGAGGTACTGATGGATTCCAGATGAGCGATCTCATCGGCTGTCTCTTGAGTCAGAGTGGAGAGCGCTTCATAGGTACGCTTTAGCTTACTGTATTTATCAAAATATTTTTTCGCATTTTCCTGAGCGTTCATCGTAGGGTCAAGCGGAATCTGAATCATTTCGTTTGTATAATAATTTAAAGCTTCCAAACTCTTGGCACCTTCTTCCAGACCGTATCCGTATGTATTTAAGAGTTCACCATAAATGCGATATTTTTCTCTTTTTTCAGTATCTTTCAGCTGTTTGCACTGCAGATCATACTTTTTAGAGTTACGCTCTAAAGCAGTCTGGACAACACGGCGCAGATCTGAAGATTTCTGTCGGATCCGAGTGAGGGTATTTCTGACAGAATAGTAAGTCTCCAGCATCTCTGAGACGGTAGAATAGGATACTGTCTTTAAATCATGGTACTGCTGCATAAAAAGAGCGGAAAATTCCACGGGTTCTTTGCCGGAAAATACAATATTCGGATGAAAATTTCCTGATTTGATATCGTCTGTAAACAGTTCAAACTGATGAAAAAGATGGCGTTGTTCCAGTTCAGAAAACGAAGAGGCGCTCTGATCTGACTCCAGAGATGCACGAAAACATAATTCTTCAGCGGCGCAAGGACTGATGCCGGTAAAAGAAGAATAGATTGCTTTGGAGAGTTTTACTGGTTTAGAAAAAATGCGTGCAGTAAATTCTTCCTCGGTTACAGTAAGCGGATCTGTTTTTTGCTGGGTCTCAGGGATAAAATAAGTGCGGCCCGGAAGCACTTCACGGACAGAACTCATCTGCATGGAAACGTGTTTGATGCTGTCAATGATTTTGCCGTCACTGTCACAGAAAATGATATTGCTGTGCTTTCCCATAATCTCAACAATCAGCAGTTTTCGGCACACATCCCCGAGTTCATTTAAGTGTTCAATTTCGAAATTAATGATACGTTCCAGCCCAGGCTGCCAGATATTTACAATTTTACCACTGCCAATATGTTTTCTGAGAAGCATACAGAAATTTGGCGCAGTCAAAGGACTTGGCTTGTTAGATGCTGTAAAATAAATCAGAGGGAGACTGGCACTTGCTGACAAAAACAGTCGATATTGATTTTTCTGATTTTTTATTGTGATTAACAGCTCATCGCTTTCTGGCTGTGCAATTTTATTGATTTTTCCTCCAAGAATCGTGTCTCGGCATTCTTTTACCAGGTTTGCAATTACAATTCCGTCAAAAGCCATAAGAAATCTCCTTTCATTTAAGAAAAAAATTTTTTCATGCGAAGTTTAAAATAGACGCAAAAAAAGCAGATAACGGGAGTCGGACCCGCCTTTCCAGCTTGGGAAGCTAGCGTTCTGCCGATGAACCATATCTGCACAAAAAAATTATAATACGTTTTCTGTGAAAAAGCAAGCGTTTGCTGAAAGGAAAAATACAGATCAACACCATATAAAGAAAGAAAATTTTATATTATGATTGACGAAGATTTTTTTATGCACTATAATAATTTTAATGTGGCAGAGTATGTGCCATAGTCCAATACAATACGAAAAGTGAGCGTGTAGGAATGATAAAAAGTATGACAGGCTTTGGAAGAGCAGAGAATCTTCAGGGCGAAATGAAATTTATAGTTGAGATGAAAGCGGTCAATCACCGATATTTCGATGTGAACATCAAGATGCCGAAGAAACTTGCCTTTTTTGAGTCGGCAATCCGCAGCACATTAAAAAATTATATGCATAGAGGAAAGATCGATGTTTTTATTACATATGAAGACCTTTCACAGTCGAATGCATCTTTAAAGTATAATGAAAAACTTGCGGCAGAGTATCTGCAGTACTATCGCCAGATGGCAGAGAAATTTGGATTAAGAGATGATATTACAGTATCTGCACTTGGAAGATGTCCAGAGGTATTTTCTATGGAAGAGCAGATGATTGATGAAAAAGAAATCTGGGCTGTTTTGGAAAAAGCTCTGACAGATGCCGGCGAGCAGATGATCGTTGCCCGTGAAAAAGAAGGATTGGCATTAAAGAAGGACTTGGTGGAAAAGCTGGATGGCATGACAGCGAAAGTGGTAAAGATTCAGGAACGTTTCCCGATTATGATGGAAGCATACCGTACCAAATTAGAAGAAAAGGTAAAAGAGTTGCTGGAAGACACACAGATTGAGGAGAGCAGAATCGCCACAGAAGTGGTGCTGTATGCGGATAAAATCTGTACAGATGAAGAGACTGTGCGACTGAAAAGCCATATTGTACATATGAAGGAGACGCTGGAGGAGGGCGACAATGTCGGAAGAAAATTAGACTTTATTGCCCAGGAGATGAACCGTGAGGCAAATACAATTTTGTCAAAAGCAAATGATCTTGAGACAAGCAATCTTGCAATTGATCTGAAGACGGAAATTGAGAAAGTCCGTGAACAGATTCAGAATATCGAATAGGAAGAGTAAGCATGGCAAAATTAGTAAATATCGGCTTTGGAAACGTGGTAAATGTGTCGAAGGTGTTCGCTGTCGTCAATCCGGATGCTGCTCCGATAAAAAGAATGATTCAAAGCGCAAGAGAGGAAGGGCGAGTGATCGACGCAACACAGGGACGAAAAACGAAAGCGGTTATTTTTCTGCAGGAAAACCAGCTGCTCCTCTCAGCACTTCAGCCTGAGACGATTGCAAAGCGCATGTCAGCTGGTACAGAAGACGAGATGAGAGGAGAAGAAAATGAATAAAAGAGGAATTTTGACAGTGATTTCCGGATTTTCCGGCGTAGGAAAAGGAACGATTGTAAAGAAATTGCTGAATGATTATGATCAGTATGCGTTGTCCATCTCTGCGACGACTCGTGCGCCAAGAGCAGGAGAACAAGAGGGTCGGGAATACTTTTTTAAGACAAGAGAAGAATTCGAGTCTATGATTCAACACCATGCGTTTATCGAATATGCGCAGTTTGTAAATAATTATTATGGAACACCAAAGGCATATGTGGAAGAAAAACTTTCAGAGGGAAAAGATGTAATTTTGGAGATTGAAATTCAGGGAGCTATGAAAATTAAAGCACAATTTCCAGATGCATTGACTCTGTTTGTAGTTCCGCCTTCACCTGATGTCTTAAAAGAGCGTCTGACTGGCAGAGGAACAGAATCAGCGGATGTGATTGCTTCGCGTCTGCAGCGTGCAGTGGAAGAGGCAAAAGGCATGGATCAGTATGAATATCTGGTTGTCAATGACGACTTAGATACCTGTGTAAAAGAGGTGCACTCCATTATTCAGAGCGAACACTTCAAAAGCAGCAGGAATATAGAATTTAGAGAAAACCTGGCACAGGGCATGAAAAAATTTTTGAAAGGGGATAAATAATATGTTACATCCATCTTATAGTGATTTAATGAAAGTAGTAAACAGCGAAGTAGAGGACGGAGAACCGTTAGTGGTAAACAGCCGTTATTCTATTGTACTTGCAACAGCAAAACGTGCGAGAGAATTGATTGCAGGCGCAGAGCCGCTTGTATATGCTGCAAAGAAAAAACCTCTGTCTATTGCAGTGGAGGAGTTAAACAGCGGAAAAGTAAAAATTGTGGGAGAAGATGAAACGGCAGAATAAGTATTTTTTTGCGGAGAGGGGGACGAATGATGGACGAGATCAAAGGGTTTAAAAAGAGTTATTGTCTGATGTCGGTGATCTACATTGTCTGTGGTCTTGTGCTGCTGATCTGGCCGGATATTTCAATGACGACATTTTGCTATGCACTTGGCGTGATTGGAATTATCTATGGGATAGCGCATATTGTGATCTATTTTACAAAAGATCATATGGTTTCCATCATGGAAATGGATTTGGTTACTGGTATTGTCACAACGGCATTCGGACTGTTCGTTCTGGTCAATGATAAAATTTTTGTCTCGATTTTGCCATTTGCGATGGGAGTCATTTTGATGCTGGGAGCGATTATGAAATTGCAGAACAGCTTAGATTTAAAAAAATTGGGCTTTCAGAAATGGTGGATTGTGCTTGTTATGGCGATGATTCTTTTTGGGATCGGACTTTTGCTCGTCTACAATCCGTTTGGTGCGGCGATCCTGATGATCTATGTGATAGGTGCAAGTATTCTTGCAGACGGACTGATCAATATATGGAGTATGTTTCTGATTACGAGATTATTGAAAAAGCTGAAAAAAAAAGAGAAACAGAATCCTGTCTCCGAGAATGAAGATGAGGAGGCTGCTTACTGGCTGAGTGAGTCGGAAGAGAAGAAATAAAAAAAGGGGCTGTGAAATAACAGTCTCTATGAAAAAAGAGGACTTTTCGTTCAAAATGAACGAAAGGTCCTCTTTTTGTGTTAAAATTAACTTGCGAT
>JAGZHZ010000038.1 GCA_018366495.1 Clostridiales bacterium | reverse complement strand
AACGGGGAGTCATCTTTTTTCATTAAAGACAGCATAGATTTTAATGGTTGAAAACAAAACAGTTTAAAATCAGGCATGCCGAAAGGGATGTCTGGGAATAAACTGTGTTTATAAGGGATGGGGGCGAAATCACAACCGATTTCGCTCCCATTTGGGTATAAAGCAGGGCTGCCGCCCAGCAAAAAAATATTTGCTAGTGCGACAGCCCCAGTTCACCACAGAATCATATTTTTCATAATCTTATCATCCAGGCAAGGCATCTATGTTATAATTTTATAACGAAAATTGAAATAAAAAAGGAGAGAAAAACTTATGTCCCAAGAAGCATTATCTTATAAAAAGGAAGAACAGATCAAGCAGGTCGCCGCAACTATGGCAGTCGAAGATATGTCTTTAACAGAAGAAGCCTATCAGAACTTATATACGATCGCAAACGGTAAAAAAACATTTGAACAAGTCATTGATGAAATCACCGCCAAATACAAAAAAGAAATATAAAAAAGAAATCATTGCAAAAATCTCTTGCCCCTATTTGCAGAACCGATATAATAAAAAAAGAAAGAAAAACTGAGGAAAGAGGATTATATTATGAAAAAGACAAATCTTACTGACGGAAGTATTGTAAAGACTCTGTTTTTATTTGCCATTCCATTTTTGATTGCAAACATTTTACAGTCTCTGTACGGCGCCGTCGATCTCTTTGTTGTCGGAAAGTACTGCTCTTCTGAAAGTGTCGCCGCCGTCTCCACAGGAACGCAAGTCACCCAGATCATCACCAGTCTTGTTTCTGGTCTGACGCTAGGCAGTACCATTTTGATCGGAAAATATATGGGTCAGAAAAATCTCGTGCGTGTCAGGCAGACGATCGGGACGACACTTAGTGTCTTTGCCCTCACAGCCGTTTTGCTCACCGTGGGCATGATTGCGTTTCGAGATCCCCTGCTGAATCTTTTGCAGACTCCGAAAGAATCGTTTGACCTGACGGCACAGTATGTCACCATCTGCTCTCTCGGAAACATTTTCATCTGCGGCTACAATGCAATCAGCGCTCTGTTAAGAGGATACGGCGACTCCACACGGCCGATGATCTTTGTGGGAATTGCCTGCTTTTTGAATATTGTCCTCGATATTGTCTTTGTAAAGTACGGTCATATGGGAGTCAGCGGCACAGCGCTCGCCACTGTTTTGTCACAGGCATTCAGCATGATTTTATCCATCATTTATCTGAAAAAAAGCCATTTTCTATTTGATTTTAAGCCCTCCAGCTTTCGCATCACCGGAACTGTCGCAAAGGAACTGGCTTTTGTCGGGATACCGATCTCCTTTCAGGAGATGATGGTTCGAATCTCTTTTCTGTATCTGATGACTGTGATGAACAAATGTGGTGTCTTTGCGGCATCTGTCGTTGGAATCAGCAGCAAATACGATGTCTTTGCCATGCTGTCTGCTACGTCAATGGCAAACGCCCTTGCCGCCATCACAGCACAGAATATTGGCGCTGGAAAGCCGGAGCGAGCCAGAAAATCCCTGTGGTATGGAATGAGTTTTGCACTGTTTGTCTCCTTTTTATTTTGGATCTGGGCACAGTTCAATCCTGCTTCTATGATCCGCGTCTTTTCCAGTGATGAAAATATAATTGCGGCGGGAATCCCATTTTTCCGCTCCTGCAGTTACGATTACATCCTTGTTGCGATTGTCTTCTGCCTGAACGGCTATCTGAACGGACGCCAGAAAACAGTCTGGACAATGATCAGCTGCAGTGCAGGAGCCCTCCTTCTCCGCATTCCTATGGTCTATTTCTTTGGAAAATATTTTTCTTCTGATCTCGGAATGCTGGGCAAAATCGCCCCGATTGTCTCCGGCATCATGGCTCTGTATACTTTGATCTATGTGCTGTACGAAGGCAAAAAATCATCTGCTGCATGAAAGATATATGTCCTCCGCAATGACTGGACTTCTTTATTTTAAGTACAAAACAAGCAATTCATCCCTCACTTCTGCAAATGGAGGGATGAATTGCTATGCTGCTTTTATAATATAGTTTCGGTTGTTTTTTTTAATTGAATTCATCCTGTTCTGATTTACTCTGATCTATCTCACTTTATCTTTCCATCATACTGATCGACTCAATTCCCACGCTTCCTCCGCGCACAACTTCAATGCTTTCAAATTCCTCTTTCATCAGTTTCACAACGGCATCGTTTTTTGTCGCAGTCTGGACAAATTCCAGAAGCAAACTGTCTTTACCGTAATCAATTACTTTTGCCTTAAAAGTCTCTGCAATCTGAAACAATTCTACTTTATCTTCCGGCGTACATTTTCTCACCTTCACATACAGAATCTCTTTCATTCTCACAAAGATATTTGTAAAATCAATCACCTTGATTACTTCAACCATACGGTTCAGCTGCTTTTTGATCTGTTCAAACGTTTCGTCGTCGCTGACCGTTGCGATCGTCATCCTTGATATGGTAGGGTCTTCTGTCGTGCCTACTGTCAGACTGTCCAGATTATAACATTTCCCTGAAAACAGACCTGAAATTTTTGAAAGTACACCTACCTGATTTTCTACATAAAGAGAAATCCATCTTTTTTTCATACCTTTTTCCATATTGATTCCCGTTCCTTTCATCCGGCGCAGCAAGAACAGCCTTGCGCCAAAATATTTTTCTATTCTCAGCAGTCCATAATCATATCTTCCAGCGTTCCGCCCGGTTTAATCATCGGATAAACCATCTCCTCTGGATCAATGATAAATTCAATCAGAGTCGGTGTCTTCGTATTTTTTCTTGCCTCCTCAAATGCCGGCGCAATCTCTTCTTTTTTCGTCACACGAATTCCTTTTGCGCCGTAACTTTCCGCCAGCTTCACAAAATCAGGCGTGTATTCCGGATACTGTTCTCCCTCCGTCCGACGGGAAAGAGCGCCCGATCGCAGATTCGTCATTGCATATCGTTTGCCATAAAATAACTTCTGCCATTGACGAACCATTCCTAGATATTCATTGTTAAAGACACACGCAATCACTGGAAGTTCCTCCAGAACGGCTGTTGCAAACTCCTGAATATTCATCTGCATTCCGCCGTCGCCTGAAATCGCAATGACCGTTTTATCCGGATTTCCAATTTTTGCCCCGATTGCTCCTGGAAAACCATATCCCATTGTTCCAAGTCCCCCAGACATAATCAGCTTTTTCTTTTCTGTAATCTCTGCATACTGTGATACCAACATCTGATGCTGACCAACATCTGTCACAATGATCGCCTCATCAAACTGCGTATTGATTTCTTTTAAAATATCCATCGGACTTAAAGAACTTGGGCGCATCAAAAGCGGATGTTCTTTCTTCCACTGCGCAATCTCAGACAGCCATTTCTGTGTATGACATTCTTCTACATACTCTGCCATTTTTTCAATCGCTTCTTTTGCATCTGCCACGATCGGCACATCGACATGAATGTTTCTGGAGATGGACGCCGTGTCAATATCAATGTGAATGATCTGAGCATTCGGCGCAAATGCGTGCAATTTTCCTGTAATTCGGTCGTTAAACCGTGTCCCGATAGAAAATAAAACGTCACAGCTGCTGACTGCCATATTTGCTGCATAAGAACCATGCATCCCCAGATTTCCTATAAACAAAGGATGGTTTGTCGGGATTGCCCCACGCCCCATGACCGTTGTGACAACAGGCACTTGTGTCTTTTCAGTCACTTCCTGAAAAAGCTTGTTTGCTCTTGCAATGTTTACACCGCCGCCAGCTAAGAAAAGAGGTTTCTTTGCATTATTCAGCATCTTGATCGCTTTTTTCAGCTGCCCGATATGAACATTTGTATTTGGTTTATAACCACGAATGTTGACCGTTTTCGGATATTCTGCGCTTCCCAGCTCCGACATCACATCCTTTGGAAGATCAATCAGAACAGGTCCCGGTCTTCCCGTGCTTGCAATATAAAATGCCTCTTTGATAATTCTCCCCAGATCCTCCCTGTTTTTTACCGTCACTCCGTATTTTGTAATACTTCTGGTGATCCCGACAATATCTACTTCCTGAAACGCATCATTTCCGATCAGATGGCGTTCCACCTGTCCTGTAAAACACACAAGCGGAACACTATCATAGTTTGCTGTGGCAAGTCCTGTCACAAGATTTGTAGCACCGGGGCCGCTCGTCACCAGACACACTCCCACTTTTCCAGTTGTCCTTGCATATGCATCTGCCTCATGCACTAACGCCTGTTCATGTCTTGGCAGAACAACCGCAATCTCATTTTGTTTATACAGCTCATCGCTAATATTGATTGTACACGCTCCCGGATATCCGAAAACAACTTCCACGCCTTCTTCTTTTAACGCTTTTACCAACAATTTATTTCCTGAGATTTGTTTCATAAAATAACCCTCCCTTTTTCTGATTTTATCTTTTCTAAATTTCATTGAAACATTTATTCTTTCCGCATCTATAAATTCTTTGTACAAAAAAAGCCCTAAGCTATTTAAAGCCTAGGGCGGACAAAAATCCACGGTACCACCTATTTTCACAGAATTCCTCTGTACTCTGCCGGCACTGTATCTCATGCCGCTTCCCTGTAACGTGAGAATCACGTCAAAGCCTACTGAATAGAAATAAAAATTCTATTGTTCGGTTTGCTGCTCAAAGGCTACTTCCACAAATCCTTCACGAAGATTTTCACCTGCCATCTTCTCTCTGTGCATCTGGAATCTGTCTACTCCTCCCTGTCACCGCATTTATCATTTTTATTAAATTTAAAAGCTCTTTTTTCAGAATACTTCCAAAAAGTTATTACTATTATAGAGTGTGTATTCCTCTTTTGTCAACAAATATTTCTGAATTTTATTCAATTACCATCTATATAGCAATTCATCTCATGAATGAAATCACGAGTATTCTTGATATATTTCTTGACCCTCCCCATAGCTAAAGCAAAGGGTTTTACAACACATTTGATAAAATATCTTTTCTCAGATATCTTCTCTTTGCTTTTCTGCCATAGAAGAAGCTCTCTTTCTGATATTCTCCTGAAAATTGATTACTTCATGTTCATATTCTTCCGTCATATACGGGGAAGTAATCATAAAATCAGCGCTTGACTTATTATTTGCAATCGGAATATCGTAAACCTGTGCGATGCGCAGCAAAGCCTTCACATCCGGATCATGCGGCGCAGCTGTCAGAGGATCTGAAAAGAAAATCACAAGATCAATCTGACCCTCTACAATCTTCGCTCCGATCTGCTGATCTCCCCCAAGCGGTCCACTGTTGTACCCTTTCACAGGCAGATTCGTCGCATCCGTAATCATACGGGCTGTCGTTCCTGTACCGCATAAAAAATGCTGTGATAAAATCTCTTTATGTCTCTGGCACCATGCAATCAGTTCCTGTTTTTTTCCATCATGAGCAATCAAAGCAATGCTCTTTTGTTTTGGAATCGTCAATGTCAATTTTTCCATATGTCCTTCTCCTGTTTCTTTTATTTTTGTTGCTGTATCTGACATTCTTTACGCCACCATTATATCTGATTTTTTGCAGAAATTCCATTTCTTTTCTCTTTGTTTCCGTCGTTTTTTAATATAATTTAAAATGTCGCAATTTCTATTTCTTTTCCTGCTGCTCTGCTTTTTTTTAATATCACGGAAACGGTCAAAATCATTTTTCTTACAAAACTGTAAGTGTATTTCACCTTCTGTCTTGATATAATCAAACCAGATTACAGAAGCTTGAACTTCTCACACGAAAGCCACCAATGTTCTCGCTTTATTTATAAAATTTCAGGTGGAGAATTTCTTGCCAAGCGTAAGGGATATTAACCATAAATATATTGCAGCAGAAAGGAAACGGAGTGATTTTTATGGAACATATATTAAGTTTAGATCAAGTCAGAAAATACTATGGTGCAAATACGAATCATATCACAAAAGCAGTGGACGGTATTTCGATGTCAGTTGACAAAGGAGAATTTACTGCCATCATGGGAGCAAGCGGTTCCGGAAAGACCACACTTCTCAACTGTATCTCCACTATAGACACAGTGACAAGTGGCCATATTTTTGTGAATAATCAGGATATCACCACAATAAAGGAAAAAGATTTTGCAGATTTCAGACGTGAAAACCTGGGATTTATTTTTCAGGATTTTAACTTGTTAGACACGCTGACAATCGAAGAAAATATTTCTCTTTCTTTGATTATCAATAAAAAAAATCCATCGGTCATTCAAAACAAAGTACAGCAAATTTCTGCCAAACTGGGGATTTCGGATATCCTCTCAAAATTTCCATATGAAGTCTCCGGTGGGCAGAAACAGCGCTGTGCCTGCGCCAGAGCGCTGATCAACAGCCCAAAACTAATTTTAGCAGATGAACCGACAGGCGCACTCGATTCCAAAGCTTCCCGAATGCTTCTGGAAACGATGTCCGATATCAACACACAGCTTCAGGCAACCATTCTGATGGTCACACACGACCCGTTCTGCGCTTCTTTCTGTGAACGGATTTTATTTTTAAAAGACGGAAGAATTTTTGATGAGATTTTTAAGGGTGAAAAAACACGCAAAGAGTTCTTTAATGAAATCCTCGACATTTTAACCCTGCTTGGAGGTGAAACAGGAAATGTTAAGTAAATTAGCGTACCGAAATGCAAAGCGAAGTCTAAAAGATTATTTCATTTATCTGATTACGATTACGATCTCATTTTCACTGATACTCGCTTTCAGCCTTGTATCAAATTGCGACGCAGTGACTGCCCTATCCTTCGGCATGAATTCTTTCAAAAATGTTTTGACGTTTGTAAACTGCGTCATTGTATTTGTGGTCTGTTTTCTCATCAATTACACGACCAGATTTATGTTTGAAAAGAGAAGCAAAGAGTTGGGAACATACATGCTCCTCGGAATAAAGAAAATAAAAATAGCAAAAATGTTTATTATAGAAAATATTATTTTAGGTTTTCTGGCGCTGATTTTATCCATTCCGTGCGGTTTTATTTTCAGTCAGTTTATCTCTTTGGTGATTGTCAAAATTTTAGGAATTCCAGAAGTAATTTTTATTTCCTTTAACGTTGTTTCCATTGCATCTCTTGCAATTTACTTTCTGGTCATTTATACTTTAGTTCTGTTAAATTTACTCTGTAAGATCAGGAAAATGACAATACACAATTTTCTTTATCTGGAAAAACAGAATGAAAAAAAGATGTTTCAGAGCAGTAAAAAAAGAAATCTGATTTTTTTCTTCAGCCTTGTGCTTGGAATTGCCTCCCTGATTCTGTGGCACTCACGCTTTCAGGAAAGCACATTTTCTCAGCCAGAAACTCTGACTTATCTGATTTTCAGCATGACTGGACTGATCGTCAGTATCTATGGCATCTCTGCCACGATCAGCGATATGATCTTATCATGGATTCTGAAAAATCCAAAATTGAAGTATCAGAAAGATCATCTTTTTGTAGCGCGCACATTTGCTTCCAAAGCCAGAACCATGAGCTTTACGTTCGGCACACTTTCCATGCTGATTCTGATCGCTGTTCTGTCTCTGAATTTTTCAGGTCTCAACAAAGCAGTATATCATTCCACCATTGAGCTGGAAGCGCCGTATGATGTCAGTCTTTTTGACGAAAAAGAATCTTTTGATGAATATATTGATGTAATTGCGGAAGATTATACAATTAATGAAACGGTCGCATATGATATTTATAAAGATCCGGCAAATCAGATTCAGCCGCTATACAGCTATTTTAACGATTTTGACAGTCTGATCACATTAAGCGCTTATAACAGTCTGCGCAGGCTCAGAAATATGGAACCTGCAGCGCTGTCTGAAAATGAATATCTGATTGTCACAAGCAGTCAGAAAAAATACCTCGTAGATAATAATGACGCTCTTCAGCAGATTCAGCTGTCAAACGGTTTTTCGCTCAATCTCAGAGAGATTGATACAGAATCATTCTGGAATACCTTAAATAGCCAAGAACCCTTTGTCATGGTTGTTCCCGATCGCTGTACTGAAGGTCTGGAGATCTCAGAAAGCCATCTGATTGTAGATACAGCGGAAGAAACGACAAATGACCTGGAAGAAAAAATCCAGCATGATATGGCACATCAGCTGTGCAGAACTGATGAAGATGGAACCGTTCACTGCCAGTATTACAGAGTGATGGTGAGAGGAACCGCCATCGAAGAGCAGAATACCATGACGGCAATGCTTGCCAGTATCTGTCTGTATATTGCTTTTATCCTGACATCAGCCGTCGGGACGATTCTTGCAATTCAGTCTTTAAGCGATGCCGCAAAATACAAATATCGTTATCTGACTCTGAGAAGACTCGGCGTAAACGATTCTTCCCTATATCAGACAATCCGAAAACAATTAGGTATTCTGTTTAGTATTCCTGTTGTGTATTCCGTTATCTGCTGCTTTTTTATGGTGACATCAGTCAACAATATGTATCAGCTTCTTCTGGAAAGCAAATGGACATATCTCTTCTATTTTGCCGGAAGTCTGGCTGTTCTTTGCCACAATGTCAAGTGATGAATTCAAATTACTTTGAGAATTTGGCACTTACGCATAAAGCAGCACGTGACAACGTTATGTGTTTGGATTATAATGATAGATGAAAATTGAATCATCATATCGCTCCATCCGCAAAGACGGAACATGGAATCGGGTGCAAGTCCCGGCGAGTCGGTCACTGTGAAACTTTCCTGAGGGAAAGGTAAGTCAGATACGTGGGAGCGTATGGTGCTTCTGCCGGAACCGGAAGCACGTTTTTTAGGCGCAGGAAGCTGTGCTTTGTTGAGCGTGTCTGTTTGGATGCGCTTTTTTCTTACGGTTCCTATGTATAAAATAAATCCCTTTTTTGCAAGGAGTCTTTTCATGCGTAATCAGTATTGGGAAAATAAGCACTATGCTTATTTCTGCAACCGGGAATGTGAATATTTCCCCTGCCATAAGGGTGCCGACCCGGAAAATTTTAATTGCCTATTCTGCTATTGCCCTCTGTATGTATTGGGAGATCGCTGCGGCGGAAAGTTTGCCTACCTTCCCAACGGATACAAGGACTGCAGCCGCTGTCTGTTTCCCCATCTGCGGGAGAATTATGGTGTAATTACGGAACGCTATGGAGAAATCCTTGCGGCAATTCCATATCCAGATCAGGAGGATGACGAATGACCCTTTTACAACTGAAATACATTGTGACGGTTGCTGCGGCCGGAACGATCAGCGAGGCGACAAAACAGCTTTATATCGCCCAGCCCAGCCTGACTTCCGCAATCAAGGAGCTGGAAAATGAACTGGGAATTACTATTTTCAAACGTACCAATAAAGGCATCCTGCTTTCGGCGGAGGGAGAAGAATTTTTAGGATATGCCCGTCAAGTGATTGAACAGACAAATCTGATTGAAGAACGATACTTAGGGAAGACCCCTGTCAAGCATCAGTTCTGTGTGTCCACGCAGCATTATTCTTTTGCGGTAGAAGCATTTGTTGAGCTTTTGAAACAGTATGGCGGTGAAGAATACGACTTCCGCATCCGTGAAACGCAGACCTATGAGTTGATTGAAGATGTGGCAAAGCTGCGAAGCGAGGTGGGTGTGCTTTACCTTAATAGTTTCAATGAAGCTGTCCTGCGCAAGACCATGCGGGAAAATGATTTGAAATTTCATCGTTTATTTATCGCAAAGCCTCACGTTTTTGTCAGTACGTTCAGTCCTCTGGCAAAGAAGAAAATTGTTGAATTGGATGAGCTGGCAACCTATCCGAGATTGTCCTATGAGCAGGGAGAACACAATTCCTTCTACTTCTCTGAGGAAATTTTAAGTACGTTGGAAAGCAAGAAAGACATTATGGTTTCTGACCGGGCCACGCTGTTCAATCTCCTGATTGGTCTGAACGGGTACACCATTTGCAGCGGCGTTATCAACGAAGAACTAAATGGGAAAAATATTGTTGCTGTCCCCCTTGCTGTGGATGATTACATGGAAATCGGCTACATCACTCACAGCAAGGTCGGACCGGGTAAATTTGGAACTCTGTATATCGAAGCTCTGAAACGATATGCTTCCGCACAGGAATGACAGAACATAAAGTAGCGGTCTGCTATAGATTCAATCTATGGCAAACCGCTGCTTTTCCGTATTTTACAGAACCCTTTCCCGCAGGTATACTGAAAAAGAACGATCATACCCGAGGAGGACACATTATGGACTATTCAATTATTGGATTTCCGCGTATCGGGATCCACCGAGAATTAAAGTTCGCAACAGAAGCGTATTTTCGCAGCGAAATAGATGCCGATGAGTTGAAACGGGTTGTCTCTCAGCAGAGAATGGAGCAGTGGACACGCCAGAGGGACGCAGGTGCCGGCTTTATCCCGTCCAATGATTTTTCCCTTTATGACGGGATGCTGGACACCGCTTATATGCTGAACGCCATTCCAAGGCGGTATGCCGATCTGAGGCTTTCCGATATAGACACATACTTTGCCATGGCCCGTGGGTATCAGGGGGCGCAGGGAGATGTCAAAGCATTTACCATGAAAAAGTGGTTCAATACGAACTACCACTACATGGTACCAGAGCTGGATGATGATATGGAGTTGAAGCTCCGCTCAGATGCTTTTCTGGATGGCTTTCATCAGGCGCGTTCTCTGGGCATTCAGACAAAGCCCGTGGTCGCCGGACCGTTTACCTTTTTGAAGCTGGCCCGCTGTACCGGCAATAAATCCGCCACTGATTTTGTAGATGATATTCTGTTTGCCTATGCAGATATTTTGAAGCGGTGTGGAGAAAACGGCGTGGAATGGCTGCAAGTTGACGAGCCGTATCTGGTCATGGATTTAACAATGGGGGATGTTGCCCTTTTCCGCAAGCTGTACCAAACGCTGCTGGAACAAAAAGGCACAGTGAAGGTGCTGCTCCAAACTTATTTTGGCGATGTGCGGGATTGTTACCGGCAGCTATGTGAACTGCCCTTTGACGGCATTGGCCTTGACTTTGTGGAAGGAAAGCAGACCGCAGCACTTGTAGCAGCAAACGGTTTCCCGAAGGATAAAATCCTGTTTGCGGGACTTGTAAATGGGAAAAACATCTGGCGTACTAATTATAAAGACGTACTGGAGCGAATCGCCGGTTTGAAAAGCTGCTGTGACCACATTGTACTCAGTACATCCTGCTCCCTGCTCCATGTGCCGTATACTGTAAAGAATGAGCCGCAGCTTTCCACCGAAATTATCCGGCATTTTTCCTTTGCGTATGAAAAGCTGGATGAACTGCGTGAGCTTTGCTGCCTGGCTGAACTTGCAGACTATTCCTGTGACCGGCGCTATCTGCAAAATCAGGAACTGTTCCAAACCAGTGAGCTGAGAACCGACACAGAGGTACAGAAACAGGTTGCGGCACTTACTGAATCGGATTTTACCCGCAGGGTGCCCAGAAAGGAACGGCAGGCAACGCAGAAAGAACTGCTGAATCTCCCGCTGCTGCCCACGACAACGATTGGCTCTTTCCCGCAGACAAAGGAAGTCAAGCAGAACCGAACAAAATTCCGAAAAGGCGAAATCAGCGAAGAAGAATACCGAAATAATGCAAAGGGATTCATCCGGGATTGCATCGCTTTACAGGAAAACATTGGTCTGGATGTCTTGGTGCATGGCGAATTTGAACGCAACGACATGGTGGAATTTTTTGGCGAAAATCTGTCTGGTTATGTGTTTACCATAGGCGGTTGGGTACAGTCTTACGGTACACGGGGCGTAAAGCCGCCGATTGTGTTCGGGGACGTCAAACGCAAGAAGTCCATTACTACCGATTATATCCGTTATGCCAATTCCCTGACGGATAAGGATGTGAAGGGAATGCTGACAGGACCAGTCACGATTTTGAACTGGTCGTTCCCCAGAGAAGATATTTCCACGCAGGAGATGATGTATCAGATCGGCCTTGCAATCCGGGAAGAGGTTCTGGAACTGGAAGCTGCAGGCGTCCGTATTATTCAGATTGACGAAGCCGCGCTCCGGGAAAAGCTGCCGCTCCGCCGCGCCGACTGGCATAGCGACTATCTGAACTTTGCGATCAAGGCATTCCGTCTCTGCCACGCAAAGGTAAAACCGGAAACGCAGATTCACACCCATATGTGCTACAGCGAGTTTGAGGACATTATCCCGGAAATCAACGCAATGGACGCCGATGTGATTACCTTTGAGGCGTCCCGTTCCAAACTTACGATTCTGGACAGCCTGATGGCGCATCATTTTGAAACGGAGGTGGGTCCCGGCGTCTACGACATCCATTCCCCCCGCATTCCGAGTGTAGAAGAAATTGAAGCCGCCCTCCGGCTGATGCTGGACAAGATCCCGGCAGATCATTTATGGGTCAACCCAGACTGCGGATTAAAAACCAGAGGGGAAACCGAAACCGTTGCCAGTTTGAAAAATATGGTCCAGGCGGCGAAAAATATAAGAAACGAATGCAAAGGAGACATTTGATATGAGTAATTTATACGCACCGTTCCGTTACGACTACGTGGGCAGCTTTCTTCGTCCGGCAGAACTGAAAAAGGCCCGCGCCGATTATGAAGCAGGAGCCATTACCGCCGATCAGCTCAAAGCTGTGGAGGATCAGTGCATTACCGAACTGGTGGCGAAGCAGAAAGCGGCCGGATACCATGTTATTACTGACGGCGAGTTCCGCCGCGCTACCTGGCATCTGGATTTTATGTGGGGATTCGACGGCGTCGGCCATAAGAAAACGAACACCGGCCTTCCCTTCCACGGAGAGGCGGCGATGATCGATGATACTTTTGTGACCGGCAGGATCGGATTGTCCGGTGAGCATCCCTTTGTGGATCATTTTCGGTATGTGAAGGCGCTGGAGGACGAAAAGACTATAGCAAAACAGACAATCCCCGCCCCTGCTCAGACGCTGGCACAATTCTGGATGCCCTTTGCCAGAAAACACACAGAGGCCTTTTACAGTTCTGCCAAGCCGCTGATGGACGACATTGCACAGGCTTACATTGCTGTACTGCATCAGCTGTACGATGCAGGCTGCAGGAATGTGCAGTTTGACGATTGCACATGGGGAATGCTGGCGGATAAAAATGGACAGGAAATGCACGCCGCAACGAAAGAAGGGCTTTTGGCCGTCCAGAATGCCTATAAAGATATTAACAACCAGGTGATTAACGGAGCGCCAGAGGGGATGAACATCACCACCCATGTCTGCAGGGGCAATTACCATTCAACTTATGCCAGCAGTGGCCCCTATGACTCCGTGGCCGACGTTTTGTTCGGCGAAGAAAATGTAAGTGCCTATTATCTGGAGTTTGATGATGAACGCTCCGGTGGCTTTGCGCCTCTTGCAAAAATCGGAAGCGGACAGAAAGTGGTTCTCGGACTGATTACCACAAAGCAGCCGCAGTTGGAGAATAAAGAGGCCGTGATTGCCCGAATCCATGAAGCTGCAAAGTACATCCCTCTTGACAGGTTGTATCTCAGCCCGCAGTGCGGTTTTGCTTCCTGCGAGATCGGCAATAAGCTGACTGAAGAAGAGCAATGGGCGAAACTGGCGCTGGTTAAAGAGATTGCTGAGGAAGTCTGGGGCTAAATTTTTCTGTAAAAATCGCGACGTCGGAGTTTTATTCATTCGACGCCGCGATTTAATTTGTTATTGAGAATCTTTATTATGCGGTGATTTCATAACCGATATATCTTCCCCGACCTGGTGACCTATATTCTTTATCTGCTTTTCAATGTCCCACAGATCTTTCTGTATCGTTTCTTCCTCGACGCTAATTTCCGGGTGTTCTTTCATTTCTTCTCTGATAAACATCAGGCAAAAACTGACCAATAGAAGCAGGCAGGAAAACCAGATCGTATGCGCTCCGAACAGAACAACAAATTGACCGCCGATTCCAGCGCCAACAGCAAATAGGAAAATGATTTCCCAATAGCGCAAAGCTTTCCCTAAAACATTTCTATCATGTGTTCTGATGTATGCAGAAAGTGCTTCCATGCCGCTACGCATATTTCCGATACACATGGTGCTGGCAAACGCGTAACCATTCACCTTTCGGAATGTCTGCACCTGCATAGCGCAGGAAAAAGATACCAGTGCATTAGCCAGCATATCAAGACTTTGCGGAAGAAAGCTTACCAAAAACAGCAGAATCATTTCCAGTAGCAGGACAATCTGCCTCCAGTGGATATTCTGCACATTCTGATATTTTCCCCGTATCTGCTCTGCAACAATGATGCCTATTGCAAATGCTGCCAACGGAATAAAGTAGTGTGCGCTCTGCAACCAATTACGCTCACAGATGTTTTGACTAAGTAATACGATATTCCCGGTCTGAGCATTGGCGAACACCTTGCCCCGGAACACATAGGTATAGGCATCTTGCAGGCCGCCTGATATTGACAAAAATGCGGCAGTTGGGAAAGATTCGGACATTTGTCCCTGATGCTGGCATTTTATAATTCCATGCAAATGTGTTCACTCCTTGATGTATAACTAAAGATACCTCTATGTATGTATTCTCAAAATAGCAGAAGCCTGACTATGTTTGGCATCCTGAAATACAATACATATCAACCATACCATCACAAAGAAGATGATCATCTTGATCGGTAATGCTGATATGAAAGTAAGCCATGTGCTTACCGCGCTTTATGATTTCAGCTTTTGCAAAGATTGTCCCTGACTGTACGTTATGCAGGAAATTGATATGTGCGCTTTGCGTTACATAATCTCTACCATCCATTCTGGCAAAAATTCCCGCCACGCAATCTGCCATTGCATATAACAATCCTCCATGTACGTGTCCATGAAGATTCATAGATTCGGCAACCAAGTTTACCTTTACCACACAGCAATCCGGGTCAACTTTGCATATTTGAATATGGTTATAAGACATAAAAGGATTGCCTTTTTCGTATGCAGAAAAATCCATATGGTATCACCTCTGTACCGGCAGTTCCTGATTACAGTAAAGGCAGCGGTACTTCCCAGAAGGAGACAGTTTGAAAATATGGTCGCATCCTGCCTCAATACTGGTAATACATCGTGGGTTTGTGCATTTAACCACATTTCGCAATATCTCTGGCATATCAGGCTGACATTTTCGCTCCACTACTCCGTCTTTGATATAGATTAGTGTAATTCGCCGATCCAGATAGCCTAAAATCTCCAGCCGCTCCGGAAGGTTTGAACCTTCGATCTTAATCAGATCTTTTGTTCCATATTTCTCACTGCGCACAGATTGCAGCAGCGCAACCGCCTGATGTTTGCTCTCCAGATGGAGCAGCCGGTAAATTTCCATACCGCGCCCAGCGGGGATATGGTCAATAACCACACCATTTTGAATGGGTTCTACCTTCAGCATTTTAACACCTTCTCTCCAGTCACAGGATCGGCAATTCCCAACAGAGCCATAATTAGTGCCATGCGAACATAAACGCCATTCTGCACCTGATCAAAATAAGCGGCACGGGGATCATCATCTACCGTCCGAGTAATTTCATCGACACGAGGCAGTGGATGCAACACAGGCATATCCGGCCTAGCCAATTTCATTTTTTCAGGGTCAAGCGTGTAGATGCTCTTTAGCCGAATGTAATCTTCCTCATTAAAAAAACGTTCTTTCTGCACTCTGGTCATATATAACACATCCAGCTTAGGGAGTGTGTCCTCCAAACTGCTGACCTCCCAATATAAGGAATTTGCCGGGTGCAATGTATCCTCCTTCAAATATTCGGGAATGCGAAGTTCCTCTGGCGAGATAAAATAAAACTGATTTCCTAAAAAACGAACAAGATTGTTGACCAAAGAATGCACTGTCCGGCCGAACTTCAGATCACCGCAAAAACCAACGGTCAGATGATCCAACCGTCCCATGCGCTGGCGAATCGTCAGCAAATCAATTAAAGTTTGTGTAGGATGATTATGGCCTCCGTCACCAGCATTTATGACAGGAACTTTGGAAAACATGGAAGCGCGAAGCGGAGCACCTTCTTTTGGGTGGCGCATAGCTATAATATTGGAATAGCAGCTGACTACGCGAGCTGTATCAGCAACCGTTTCTCCTTTGGTTGCACTGGACTGTTCTGCTCCGGAGAAGCCGAGCGTCTGCCCGCCCAGACTTAGCATGGCAGATTCAAAAGAAAGCCGGGTTCTCGTACTGGGTTCATAAAATAAGGTCGCCAGCTTTTTGCCGTCAGCCACATGCGCATACATCTCCGGAGCGGCGGCAATTCGATCAGCCAAATCCAGGACTGCCATCGTTTCATCGTCATTGAAATCGGTTGGTTCAATCAGGTGTCTCACAGCCATTCCCCCTTTATCAGATATTCTTCGCGCTTTGCGCCGACAGAGATAAACTGGATCTCGTGATCAAGTAATTTTTCCAGCGTTTTGATATAATTTTTTGCAGCATCCGGCAGTTCCTCCCAGCGACGGCAAGCGGAAATGTCCTGTTTCCAGCCGGGAATGAAGCTGATAACCGGTTGATATTCTTCCAGATTTTCCGTAGGAACAAAGGTGTCTGTTTCTTTGCCTTTGTACAAATATCCCGTAATGATGGGAATTTCCTGCATATAACTGAGTACGTCTAACTTAGTCAATGCGATTTTGTCAGCGCGTTGGCATTTTAGGCCGTACCGGCTTGCAACCGCATCAAATGGCCCAACCCGGCGTGGGCGGCCTGTTGCAGCGCCATATTCACCGCCGGCCTTGCGCAGGGATTCCTTCCATTCTTCAGGCATAGCGTTCTCGGCCACAAATGGGCCTGCACCAACGCACGTTGAATAAGCCTTTAACACACCGACCACATGGTCAGGCTGCACGCCAGGAATTCCCGCTCCAATCGGCCCATAAGCCGCAATCGTTGTAGAACTGGAAGTGTAGGGGAAAATGCCATAGTCAATATCACGCATAGCGCCAAGCTGCGCTTCCAAAACAATCTGTTTTCCTGACGATAACGCTGTATCCAAATAATTTCCGGTATCACAGATATAGGGTAAAAACTCCTTTGCCTGCTTCTGGCACCAGGCAAGCAGGGCCGGATAAGACATTGGCTCCTGATGATAGCAGCCTGCCAGTTCCAAATTTTTTGCTTCCAGCATGGTTTTTAGACGAACCTGTATATATGGCTCATCTAAATGAAGCAGATCACCTAAACGCAATGTTTTTTTGCGATACTTATCGCTGTAGGCATAAGCAATTCCCCTGCGAGTAGAGCCGAAAGCAACTCCGCTCTGCGCAAGACGTTCTTCCTCCAAATCATCTTGTATCCGATGCCACGGCATGGAGATGGTTGCACGAGCGGACAGTTTGAAATTTTGAGGTGTTACAGACACCCCTTTGCCGCGAATATCGGCAATTTCATTGGAGAGATGCTCTAAATCAACTACCATACCATCCGCAAGAACACACACCACATTGGGATGAAGAATCCCGGATGGTAGCAGATTCAGAATAAATTTTCCCTGTTTGGTTACGACCGTATGCCCGGCATTATTTCCCCCCTGGTAACGCACGACAATATCCGCCCGCTCTGCCAGCAGATCAATAACCCGTCCTTTCCCTTCATCCCCCCAGTTGATACCTGTCACCGCAGTCAGCATTTTTCTGCCTCCCTTCTATTTCGGGCATTTACAGACGCCTGTATACGGGTAGGCAGCCCCAAAAGACGGATGAAGCCAGTAGCATCGGACTGCTGATAGCCCTCTCCTTCATTAAATGTGACAATATCCTCGCTATACAAAGAATATAGGGACCACACACCTGAATTGATAATGTTGCCCTTATATAACTTCAGACGTACTTTTCCGGTGACGGTCTGCTGCGTCTCTGTCACAAATGCAGACAACGCTTTGCGCAGCGGAGAAAACCACTGTCCGTCGTAAACCAACTCACCGAAGCAAATAGACAATTCCTTTTTCTTATGGGCAGTTTTTTTGTCCAATGTCAGTGTTTCTAATATCTCATGCGCTCTATACAGAATGGTTCCGCCCGGTGTCTCGTACACTCCTCGGCTTTTCATACCAACCAGACGGTTTTCCACCACATCGTACAGGCCAATACCATTACAGCCGCCAATCTCGTTTAGCTTAGAAATAATGTCTGATGATTTCATTGCCTTGCCGTTCAACTTAACAGGTACGCCTCTTTCAAAGTCCAGCTCCACATATGTAGGAGTATCCGGCGCTTTCAGTGGAGAAACGCTCATTTCCAGAAAACCTTCTTTTTCATACTGCGGCTCATTACCTGGGTCCTCCAAATCCAATCCCTCATGAGAAAGATGCCAAAGATTTTTATCCTTTGAGTAATTGGTTTCTCGATTTATTTTCAAAGGAATATGATGGGCTTCGGCGTAATCAATCTCCTCATTGCGGCTTTGAATATCCCATTCCCGCCACGGTGTAATGATTTTCATTTCCGGCGCAAAGTGCATAATGGCCAGCTCAAATCGCACCTGATCGTTGCCCTTTCCGGTGCTGCCGTGGCAAACAGCATCCGCCCCCTCTGCCTTTGCAATTTCCACGACACGCTTAGCCAGAATAGGGCGGGCAAGGCTGGTTCCCAATAAATACCCTTCATAATCAGCTCCCGCCTGCATAGTAGGAATAACAAACTCATTAACAAACTCATCCGTTAAATCCTCGACATAAAGTTTGCTGGCTCCAGAAGCCACTGCTCGCTGTTTCAAATCATCCAATTCATCGTCTTGTCCAACATTTCCACAGACAGCGATCACTTCACAGTTGTCATAGTGTTCTTTCAGCCACGGGATAATAACGGAGGTATCCAGACCACCGGAATATGCCAGCACAACTTTTTTGATTTCACTCATACTAAAGCACTCCTTCACTTGTTTTTGGAACCAAAATCTATTATACTGGACAGGCAGGAATATGTAAAAAGCATTATTGATATAGTGATCATCAGCAATTAGCATATCAGAAAGAGGATGCCTGGATGGATGTCAACTTTGAATATTACAAGGTTTTTTATTATGTAGCCAAATACAAGAATTTCACAAAAGCGGCTCATGCACTGGGCAGCGGACAGCCCAACGTTACCCGCGCCATGAACTGCCTGGAGCAGCAAACGCACTGTACGTTATTTATACGCACCAATCGAGGTGTTCAACTGACCCCAGAAGGAGAAATGTTGTTCACTCATGTCGAAGCTGCCATTTCTCAGATACAAACAGCCGAAACCGAACTAAATGCGCACAGTGGTTTGGAGCATGGAAGTATTTCAATCGGAGTCAGCGAAACCGCATTGAATATCTACCTGCTGGATATATTGAAGCCCTTTCACATGAAGCATCCCGGTATTCGCTTGAAAATATATAACCATTCCACTCCGCAAGCCATCCGCTCTGTTAAAAACGGTGAAGTTGATTTTGCTGTTGTATCAACGCCGACCAACGTGGATACCCCTTTGAAGGAATTGCATTTGCGGCCCTTCCGTGAAATTCTTGTGGGCGGCAAAACTTTTACGGCACTGGGCAGCCAGGAGCTGACACTTGCCGAACTAAAAAATTATCCGTTGATTTGCCTCGGAAAAGAAACTATGACCTGGAATTTTTATCATAAATTGTTCCTGTCCCACGGGTTGGAGTTGATACCAGACACGGAAGCAGCTACCACAGATCAGATTTTACCTTTGGTAAAAGCGGAATTAGGGCTAGCTTTTCTTCCAGAACCAATGGCGAAGGAAGCACTTCAGCAACGTGAGATCGTCCAGATTCATCTGCGGGAAACAATCCCTGAACGTCAGATTTGTATGGTATATGACAGGAAACGTCCATTGAGCGCTGCTGCTCAAAATCTTAAAACCAGTATTTTGGAATCAATGGCCTTTTAGGATGCTATAAATAACACATACATTTTTATCTTTTCCAAATATCAAAAAGTCCTCCCCGGTACGGGGAGGGCTGTACTGTCTTTATGCTGCAATCTCCGGGATTTCCCCGACAAAGTTATAAACGATTTTGACTTTCTGCACCTTCTGTCCGTCCACCTTCTTGACCTCGCCAATCAGAATCCGGCTGATAAGCCGGTTCAGCATTGCCTCGTCCAGTTCCTCAATAGCGGAATAGCGCCGGATTTCCTTGATAAAGGTACGGACTTCGCTTTCCTGTGCGTCCGCCCGGCTCTGCATCATCGCCAGGTCATGCAGACGCTTCTGGTTGGATTCCTGCTCCTGTTCCAGCGCCGCCGTCAGTTTCATAAACCGCTGTTCGGTCAGGATGCCTTTTGCCTTATCCGTGTACAGGCTTAAAAACATCACATCAATTTCCTGATTCCGGGCTTCCAGCCGTTTCCGTTCCTTCTCGGTCTGAGAAGCGTCTACCAGATACCGGCGCTCCATCCGGCTGCTGAGGTGCTGATAGAACGCATCGGCGTCCTTCATGGCCTGCGCCGCCAGCTCCTGAATGTCTTTCAGCACCAGATTGTATAAATCTCTGGCCTCGATCTTGTGGCTGGAGCAGACCTTGCATCCCATGCGGTTATAAGTCTGGCAGATA
>JAGZHZ010000037.1 GCA_018366495.1 Clostridiales bacterium | reverse complement strand
TACACTTTTTGTTCTTTTTCTCACTTTGCTCTTCCAGACTGTCATCATACCAGACTGCTTTTCCTGTCTCTTCTCTCATCTGCATTTCCTCCATTTCTTTTTCTTTTATTTCTTCTTTTTCTGTTTTGTTCTTTGTTTCGTTTTCTGTGTTATTTTCTGAGTTGTTTTCTTTTTCTGAACTCATTTCAAATCCTCCTGTTTTTTTTATGTCTGTTCCAGCTGCTGTTTTCACACTTCTGCATTCATATGTTTTAAGAATGCCCCGCCGAATACATTTTTCCTCCAAATGTATGAACCATTTCTTTGGCTACCTCCTGTCTTTGAAAATTTTTTATGACAAATCAGATCTCCTTTGATATTTTTTCCTTCTTTACATGGTACAGTCTGAAATAATCAAAAAGTGTATACCGCTCTTTTTTATATTTTTTTGTTCTATTCCGTCTAAATAAATCATGATAAATGAAAGGGCTTTTATCTGGTTATCTGATGCTTCCACTTTACTATTTCTGTTCAGTTGGTTTCCATACAGATTCCAGTTGGTTTTTTTAAATGGCTGTATCCCGCATAAATACAGGATTTTTTAAAGGTGGCATAAAATTTATATGGCATTATAAAACAGAAAAAAAGAAAAAAACCTACTAATGGAGTCTTATTTTCATGCCAAAATTCAAAGTTGAAAACGAATAATCAGGCACAAACTTTTACCATTAAGTAAGTTTTTTTTTACAAAAAAAGAGTGAGCATTCCTGTTATGGAATACTCACTCATGAGGGGTGTCTTAACTTATCGAAAAAGATTAACAGCATCCCCTTTTCTTTTTTACTCTTTTTTATTATCTCCCATTTTTCTTTCCCGTATGCTTCCTGTTCTCTTTTTTCCCAGTCTTGCAAACAGGCTTTCCTTTTTCGTCTCTGTCTCTATCTCTTCCTGTTCCTGTGCCTGCTCTTCTCCGACAGTCTCTGATTCTTCTGCTGTCATCACAAGATCTTCCGGCGTATTATCAGAAGAAACGAGCGGGAATTTTACTGTTACTTTGAACAAATCGCCATCCAGATAGATCAAAAATTCTCCGTTTTGCAACTCAGTCAGATTTTTGGCAATCGAAAGTCCAAGCCCGCTTCCTTCTGTGCTTCTTGAAATATCTCCTCTTATAAAACGTTCCGTCAGTTCACTCGCCTCAATATTCAATGCCTGCTGTGAAATATTTTTTATCGAAAACTCTACTTCGTTTTCCTCATTCTTAATATTGATATCCACATAGACTCTCGTATTTGGCATTGCATATTTAAACACATTATTATACAGGTTTTCTACGATTCTCCAGATTCTTCTTCCGTCTGCCCAGATCAGCGCCTGTCCTTCTGAGGCATGTACAATCAAATCCAGCCCTTTTTCCTCAAACTTCTCGCTGAATTCTCCATTTGTCTGCAAGATCAGTTCTTTAAAATTGATTTTCATCCATTCCAGTTTAATATTTCCAGAGCTGATCTTCGATGCCTCCAGTAAATCTTCCGTCAAATGTTTCAGCCTCTGCGATTTATTCTCCAGAATTTTCAGGTATTCTACTGCCTTTTCATCCTGCACATTCTGTCGTTTCAGCAAATCCACATAGTTGATGATAGATGTGAGCGGTGTTTTAAGGTCATGGGAAACATTTGTAATCAGATCCGCTTTTAATCGCTCACTCTTCAAGTTCTCAGAAACCGTCTTTTTAATTCCGTTTCCAATCAGATTTATACTCTCTGCCATCTCCCGGTTATTTCCATTAAATTTTTCCACATCAAACTGATAATCAATATCTCCGTTTTTCAGATGTTCAATTCCCTCATTGATCTCACTTCTCTGCACGCCTTCTCTGAGCAGGAAATATAAGAAAATAAAGTCAAATCCCAATAAAATCGGAATACCTTTTCTATATCCAAAAAGAATCATGCAAAGAATGTGCATCGCTGCAAATGCCGTATAATATAAAATCATTCTGGTTGTAATTTTGCGGTTCAATACACATTTATGAATCCCTCTGATCATCCAGCGCACCATACTCTTCTTCCAGATTGTTCCAGTACGAACTCGCCGTACAATACTTAAATATGCCGATACGCCAATAATATTCACAACTAAAATCACTACGCCATAGCATATCACCAATACCGCATTCAGATGAATTTCTCCTAAAAGCCGGAACATACTATATCCGATCACTGCAATGTCGCCGGCGATCAGACCCAAAAGAATTTCAATCGGAATTTTGTCAAAGTCCTTTGAGTAAATTCTGGAATTATGATCAATCTTTCCCGTTGTGACGGTCAGATAACAAATTAAAATCAAAAAGCACACGCCGCTGATGATCTCCAAAATTACCGACATCGTAATCGTCTTCCAGTATTTTACATATTGCTGACCATACTCATAAAACTCATCTTCAATCGGAAAGTCTGTATCAATTCCGATCACAAGCCGTGATTCTCTAAGCTGAGCCGGAATACTGCTCAGAAAATTAAACAGGTCATTTGTCAGCGCTGTGATATCACTGTCCACAGACAGATCCCAGAAATCCATCAAAATATACGTTCCGAGATTTTTGATCTCTTCTTCTGACAAGTCGGTATTGCTGAATATCACTCTGTCATTTTGATCAAACACAGCATATTTCAGATTTGTCCTGTCCCCTGGAAAATGGTTTTTGTTCTGATTGTACTGCCATACATCATCCCAAATCGCATCCACCGTACAGCTCAGATAATAATAATAGTCTGCTGCACTGACTCCTGTTTTAGACGCATATTCTAAAATACTGCTGTATCCGATCGGAGCATAGATTTCTTTCAAAGGCGGCGTGTCAGAAATCTCGTCTACATTATAATACTCGACTCCCTCCTGCTGCCATGCAAGTAAATCTTTTAAATAATATCCGATCCCATGGGTGATTTCCCCCGTTATGATATCTTTTTTTACATAATCTGCGATATCTACAATGCGGTCAGGGTCATACATTCCATTCGTCTCAAATTTACATTTTCCAGACAGATATCTCATGAGGCTGTCCACCTCATTCATTACCTGGTTTCTGTAAATCTCCGATTCAATGTAATTGCTGCTTGTCTCTTCTTCCATCCACATCGCAGAATTATTGATTGTGCGCAGATAAAACAGAGTTGACATAAACAGAATCAAAAATACAATATGCGCCAGTAAAATTGCAGTTCCCTTTGACTGCATAGAATAATATTTGCCTCTCATATGAGATTTTCACCTATGCCTTTATAGCTTTTCTACTTTGTATCCGACGCCCCATACCACTTTTAAATATTGTGGGTTTTTCGGATTAATTTCTATTTTTTCTCGAATGTGACGGATATGAACGGCAACTGTGTTGTCTGCGCCGATTGCATCTTCATTCCAGATACTCTCATAAATCTGATCAATGGAAAATACTTTTCCCTGATTTTTTACGAGAAGCAGAAGAATATTGTATTCAATCGGTGTCAGTTTCACGACCTCTCCATCTACAGTCACTTCCTTTAAGTCATCTCTGATGATCAGACCGCCTGTCTGATATACCTGTCCGTCATCCTCTGCCATATTGCCCAGTTTTGTATAGCGGCGCATCTGTGATTTCACTCGCGCCACCAGTTCCAATGGATTAAACGGCTTTGTCACATAGTCGTCTGCTCCGATATTCAGTCCCAGTATTTTATCAGAATCCTCTGATTTTGCTGACAATATAATAATCGGAATACTGCTGGTCTCCCGCACTTTCAATGTCGTATGGATTCCGTCTAATCGCGGCATCATCACATCTACAATCAGCAGATGGATTTCCTCTTTTTCCATAATCTCCAGCACTTGCTGACCATCATACGCCTTAATAACGTTGTATCCTTCCTGTACCAGATAAATCTCAATCGCATTTACTATCTCTTTGTCATCATCACAAACTAAAATATTAAACAATCGCTCCGCCTCCTTCGTTCTCTTCCTTTTTTATTTTGCATGTTGGATTATTGCTGCCTTACACCTTCATCGCTTTTTGTATCCATTCGTACAGATCCTGATATATTTTCTTTCTGTCTAATTCATTCAAAATTTCATGACGATCATTCGGATACAGTTTGCAGCTGACCTGTTTCATCCCGCTCTCCTTGAACATATCCGCTACTTTTTTCACTCCTTTTCCAAAGTCTCCCACAGGATCGTCTTCCCCGGATACAAACAAAACAGGCAAATTCTTCGTCATTTTTTGAATATAATCCTTATTTGATAATTTGGCAAGACTGAAAAATAAATGATAATATCCATTTAGCGTAAATAAAAACTGGCATCTCTCATCATTTATGTAGTCATCCACAATTTTTTCATCTTTTGTCAGCCAGTCTTTATCTGTTCTCCCCGGTCTGAATTTTCGATTGTAAGATCCAAATGCTAAAGCATTGACAAACCGGCTTCTGTATCCCCATCCCTTTACCGCTGCAATCATTTTTGTCAGCTGCATGCCAAGTTTTGCCTCAAAATGCGAATGGTATCCTGTTCCCATAATGATTGCGCCGTCCAGTTCCTTTCCGTAGAGGCACAGATACTGGCGTGCCAGAAAAGATCCCATACTGTGTCCCAACAAAAAATATGGGACATCCGGATACAGCTCTTTTGTTTTTCTTTGAAGCTGATACAAATCTAAAAGCAAGACGGAATTCCCATTTTTCTCAGCAAAAAATCCATACTGCTCCTTGCTTCTGATTGATTCTCCGTGCCCCAGATGGTCATTTCCAGTAACCAGAAATCCTTTTTTTGTCATATATTCCGCAAACTCTTCATATCTCTCTATAAATTCTACCATTCCATGCGAGATCTGCAGAATACCTCTCACCTCTTGATCGGGTATCCATCGAACTGCATGGATCAGTGTCTTATGATCGTGGGATAAATATTGAATATGAACCTTTTTCATTTCAATCATCTCCTTATATTTGGTATTTTACCACATTTTCCAATATATCACACCATCCTTTGAACATTATTAAGATTATTTAAATATTCTTTGAGGATTTTCATGATCTTATTCCTCTTTTCTATTTTTGTATACAAAAAAGGGGGACACTGCACCCTCCTGTTTGTAAGAGTATACAGTATCCCTTTTCTTATTTTTCTATCTTTTTTATCCTTTAAGCTGCTTTTTCTGTCTCCTGCGCCTGGTAAGAATCGATCAGATCCTGAAGCTCCTGATCTGCCTCTACGCCTTCCAGATCGTACAAATATCCGTCATAGTTGTCAAGAACCCATTCGCCTTCTTCATATTTATAGACCATATCGAGACGTCCCAGATACTGATCCTGTTCTCCGCCGCCCTGCAGAATTGGTGTACTCTTAAATCCGTCTTCTCCAGGATAATAAATCGGGTTCGTGATGATATAATGATCGTCTGCTCCAACTACTGCTGAGACTCCTTCTACATTCGCGATTTTCGTATCCACAGCAAGACCCGTATGAGACAGCACAATATTGATATCCGTCTGAGGCGCTACTTCTTCCATCAAGCGTTCTACTGTCAGTTCACCGCTCTCAAATACTTTGTCAGAAACCTCTTCCCACTCTCTGTTCTGCGGTTTTAATGAGGTCACGCCGATAATTCCAATTTTAAGATCTCCTACTTCCTTGATAATATATGGATCTACATTATCAATATATTCGCCGCTGTCTTTCATCGTCACATTAGCGCATAAAGTTGGAAACTCGCAAAGAGAAATCAGGTTCTGAAGCTGTTCATTTCCTTCCTCAATTGTTCCTCCATCTGTTGGAACACGGAAGTCATTATTTCCAAGAACCCAGGCATCATATCCGATTGCATTTAAAATATTCATCTCAGGGATTCCCTGCTGATCCTGGAGTTCTCCTCTCAGGAAAATATCTCCTCCGTTCAGCACCAAAAGATTGTCCACTTCCTCTCTCGCCTCGTCGATCAATGTTTTAAACTGTGGAAGGCGGTCAAGACGTCCATGGATGTCATTGTCATAGATAATGGATAATTCATAAGTATCTCCCTCTTTTGCCTCTTCTGCATAAACAGAAGGTGACACTGCTGTCATCATCATAGTTGCTGCTGCTGCAAAAATTCCTGCTTTTTTCTTAAATGCGTTTTTCATGCCTTTTCTCCTTTTCCTGTCCGTTCAGAATTTTCCATTTGCTTCTTTTCTATTTCTTAATACAGGAATATCTTACCAAGGCATCGTAAACTCTTCATCATGACTGTTTTAAGTTTCCGTAAAACTTTTTTATGGCGCAGGTTCGTTCAGGGAGATAGTATGACCTGCTGATCTGCGGAGTATATAATGTATAAATCAGCAGAGCAGGAAAAGCATTTTACTGTTCCGACTCTCTCTGCTCATACAGAATGTCGCTCAATTTTGCAAACTGCTCCAGCGTCAGCGCCTCTCCGCGCACACTTTCCGGCAGTCCTGCCAGACAGATCGCCTCAGCAATCTTCTCTTTTCTGATCTGAATTTCAGGAGAATTATTCAGCCCGTTCTGCAGTGTCTTTCTGCGCTGATTAAAGGAAGCACGGATAATTTTAAACAAAAACTGCGGATCTTTTACCTGAACAGGCAGTTCTTTATACCGTTTCAGCCTGATGACTGCGCTTCCTATTTTCGGTCTTGGCATAAAACAGTTCGGCGGCACATTTGCTGCGATATACGGCTCCGCATAATACTGCACGGCAAGGGATAATGCCCCATAGTCTTTTGTGCCTGGTCCAGCCTGCATTCTCTCTGCCACTTCTTTCTGCACCATAACGGTAATGCTGTCGATCGGAACACCGCTTTCAAACAGCCCCATAATGATAGGGGTTGTGATGTAGTAAGGCAGGTTGGCAACCACTTTGATCGGCCGTCCCCCATTTTTCTCCTCCGCCAGCTTTCGGATATCTACTTTTAAAATGTCTTCATTGATCACTGTCACATTGCTGTACGCTGAGAGCGTCTCCCCTAAAATAGGAATGAGCGCTCTGTCTATTTCTACTGCGACAACCTCTCTGGCTGCCTCCGCAAGATATTGCGTCATCGTTCCAATTCCCGGACCAATCTCCAAAACAAAATCTTCCTTTGTGATATCAGCCGCCGCAATAATTTTTTCCAGCACATGTGCGTCGATCAAAAAATTCTGACCAAATTTTTTTTGAAATGCAAATTCATATTTTTGAATAATTTCTATGGTTTTCTGAGGATTCGATAATTTTTCTATCAATGTATGAATTCCTTTCTCTCATAAACGATACATTTTTTTCGCATTCTCAAACGTTGCCTCTTCTGCTTCCTCCACAGAGATTCCCTTCAGTCTTGCAATCTCTTCTACAACATATGGCAGATTCAGGGAAGAGTTTCGTTTTCCGCGGTTTGGCACAGGTGAGAGGTACGGACAGTCCGTCTCAATCAAAATATGCTCCAGCGGAATGGTCTGCACTACTTCTTTTAGCACTCTTCCAGTCTTAAAAGTGACAACGCCTCCTACCCCGATGTAGTATCCCAGCTTTACATATTCTTTTGCCATCTGGGCTGATCCGGAATAACAGTGGATCACGCCTCCTGTCGTGCCAGCGTGTTTCTTTTTTATAATGTCAAATGTGTCCTGTGCAGCATCTCTGCTGTGAATGATGACCGGCAGATCCACTTCTTTTGCCAGTTCAAGCTGTCTCTCAAACCATTTTTTCTGTACTTCTCTGGGAAATGTATTCCAGTGGTAATCCAGTCCGATCTCACCCACAGCAACAATTTTTTCATGACTGCAGAGACTCTTCATCCACTGCAGTTTTTCCTCATCTATATCATCCAGCTCATCCGGATGAACGCCAAGCGCTCCATATATAAATGAATACTTTTCTGTCAGACGGATTGTGTCCATCAAATGCTCAATCCGAGTGCCTGCATTTACAATACAGGCGACTCCATTTTCTTTCATTGAGCTGAGCAGTTCCTCTCTGTCCTCATCAAAGGCAGGGTCATCATAATGTGCATGACTGTCAAATATCATTTTAGCCTCCACAAAATCAGATTAACAGATTTCAGCGCCCGCTGGCATTTTCTTTTCCGGTACCATGAGTGCCAGTTCTCCATTTTCATCTTCTGCACACAGAATCATACCTTCAGACAGGACGCCTGCCAGTTTCGCCGGTTTTAAGTTCACTAAAACCATAACTTTCTTTCCTACCATCTCTTCCGGGCTGTAGTGCGCCTTGATTCCGGATACAATCTGTTTTACCTGACTTCCGATTTTAACCTGAGAGCAGAGCAGTTTTTTTGATTTTTTTACTGCCTCACATGCAATAATTTCACCGACCTGGAACTGCATTTTTCCAAATTCCTCAAATGTAATCTCTGGTTTTGCCTCAATGTCAATCACTGGCTCTGCGCACTCTTCTTTCGCCGGATGAAGTTCTGCCACTTTTTCCATTACTTCTTTGATGTCAAGACGTGCAAATAAGATTTCCGGTTTCTCCGTCACTTTTGTTCCTGATTCATACAATCCAAATACACCAGCTTCCTCCAGCGTACGCTCTTTTGCATTCAGCTGTCCCAGAATCTTTTCTGCTGTCTCAGGCATAAAGGATTTTAACAAGGATGCTCCGACTGCAATACTGTCTACCAGATTATATAACACGGTTGCAAGGCGGTCTTTTTTGGCTTCCTCTTTTGCAAGCGCCCACGGCATCGTCTCATCAATATATTTATTGCATCGTTTAAATAATGCAAATATTTCCGTGATTGCATCTGCAACTCTTAATTCTTCCATCTTTGCAGTCACTTTCTGAACCGTTCCTGTTACAACAGCCTTTAAGTCTGCGTCAACTTCTTCCTCTACACCCTTATTTTCCACAACTCCTCCAAAATATTTATTGGACATGGAGATTGTACGATTTACCAAGTTTCCAAGTGTGTTGGCAAGATCAGAATTCATTCTCTCTACCATCAGTTCCCATGTGATCACTCCGTCGTTATCAAACGGCATCTCATGCAGTACAAAATAGCGCACAGCGTCCACGCCGAAGAAATCTACAAGTTCATCTGCATACAGCACATTTCCTTTTGATTTGCTCATTTTTCCATCGCCCTGCAGAAGCCATGGATGTCCAAATACCTTTTTCGGCAGCGGCAGTCCAAGCGCCATCAGGAAAATCGGCCAGTAAATAGTATGGAAACGAATAATATCCTTTCCGATCAGATGCAGGTCTGCCGGCCAGTTTTTCGCAAACAGTTCAGAGGATTCTCCATCACAGTCATATCCGATTCCTGTGATATAGTTTGTCAGTGCGTCCAGCCACACATAGGTCACATGTTTTGGGTCAAAACTTACAGGGATTCCCCATGTGAAAGACGTTCTGGAGACACAGAGGTCCTGAAGTCCCGGCAGGAGGAAGTTATTCATCATCTCATTTTTTCTGGATACAGGCTGAATAAAGTCAGGGTGTGTGTTGATATGCTCAATCAGACGATCCGCATATTTGCTCATTTTAAAGAAATAAGCCTCTTCCTTTGCCGGCTGTACTTCTCTGCCGCAGTCCGGACATTTTCCGTCTACAAGCTGTGACTCTGTGAAAAAAGATTCACATGGCGTGCAGTACATTCCCTCATAATATCCTTTGTAAATATCTCCCTGGTCATACAGTTTTTTGAAAATTTTCTGTACCTGTGCTTCGTGGTCAGCATCCGTCGTTCTGATAAATTTATCGTAGGAAGTATTCATCAGATCCCAGATTCTTTTGATCTCTCCAGCTGTCTGATCGACAAATTCCTTTGGTGTGATTCCTGCTTCCTCGGCTTTCAGTTCGATTTTCTGTCCATGCTCATCCGTACCTGTCTGAAAAAATACATCATAGCCCTGCTGTCTCTTAAAACGCGCAATGCTGTCAGCCAAAATCACTTCATATGTATTTCCGATATGCGGTTTTCCTGATGTATATGCAATCGCTGTTGTCATATAAAATTTTTTCTTATCCATATTGATCATCCTTTCAAAAAAATTGATATCATTCTCTTTCACCGCAGAGAGATCTTCACAAAATCTTTTTTTATTTTCAAGAAATAAAAAACCCGTCTTCTATTAGTTTAGAAGACGAGTACAATCCCGCGTTACCACTCCTATTTATCTGATCCTCACAGATCAGATCTCGCTAAGTGCTGATACACTTTTCCGCTATAACAGGCGGAACCTGTTGCAGCCTTGCAGAAAAATTAAAAAATATTTTTTTCTGTTCGGTACACCACTCAGAAGCCATTTTCCATTGTCCTTTTCATATCCTTCTCAGCTGCCGGATTTCTCTGTAATGCATACGGTCCAATGTACTCTCTTCGTCTCTGCGTTTTCTCTTTCTTAGGCTATCATATCATGATTCCGGTGTCAAGGCGATTCCTTTGTTTCTGCGTGAATTTTTCTGCTACTTCTGGTATCTGTGAAAAAATGCCGTCAGATTTCTGAGCGCCCTGCCGAGCACCTCCATCTCATCCTCTGGAATATCATGAATCACTGCCTCAATCATATCATGATGAAATTTCTGATGATGGTCGAATGCTCTTCTGCCTTTCTCTGTGAGCGATACTAAAACAACTCTTCTGTCCTTTTCACTGCGCACACGCTGGACATATCCCTTTTTTACCAAGTTATTGACAGCGATCGTCAGCGTTCCCACAGTGACAGAAAGAGCCTTTGCAATCGCAGACATATTTTTCGCATCTGTCTTTCCGACAGCTTCCATAATGTGCATATCATTGTTGGTGATATCTTTAAATTCCGATGTGATCACGGCTTTTTCTTCGATATCTAAAATATCTTTAAAAAGTTCTACTAAAAGATGATTCCATGCTTCATAGTTATCCACAAAATCCCTCTCTTTCTGTACATTCCTTTTCTCTGGCTGTTTATGTTTCACTTTGATTTTATTATACACTACTTGCTTATGGGAGACAAGGCAGAAGTTTTTTGTTCAATTTATTATCTATACCGCAAAATTTGGCATAAAAAAGTGCAAGTAAAGAGAACGCAATACAAAAATTTTTCCATTATATTTCCACAAAAAATGATAAAATATTTTTATCATCATTATCCATAAAAGTAAATTCACTCATGGACTATATCCTGTTTCTGCTTCTGACTATATTTCGACTATTTTAAAAGGGGGATTTTTATGTATCAGCTTCATATAGATTCATCATTTGCGCTATCCGATCATGTCCAAAAAGCAATTTGTTTTATTCATCATCATTATATGGAAGATCTTTCTATTCAATATGTCGCATCACAAATTTATCTGCATCCTACTTACCTGGGATATCTGTTTAAAAAAGAAACCGGAATCTTTTTTACCGATTATATTGCCATATGTCGTATAGAAGTATCCAAACATCTTTTAATAGACTATAATTATACGGTTGCCAGCGCAGCCTCTGCCGTTGGTTATCGGGATGTCAAATACTTCCGAAAAGTATTTCAAAAAAAGACAGGGCTAAGCCCTGTCTCTTTCCAGAAACAAAATCGTGAAAAAATTGCTCTCGTCTCATAAACAACATTTGCATCTTCCCTGCTTCCATCAGGCGGCAGGGATTTTTTATTCTGCAAAATAATCCTGAATACCATAATCATTGATCACATAGTCGATCATCAGATTGTCTCTGTCTTCTTTCTTTGTTCCGCTGTAGAAATCATAACGCAGTTTAAACTCATCGCCCCACTCCATGAAGCATGGATTTTCCATGGTGAGCGCTGGCCATACCGGCAGTGTTCCTCCATTCGGATTTCCTGTCGCACAGAAGTTTGCCCAATAGCTTGAGCACATATCACCGATCTGATAATCAAGTTCTGTCCAGTCTCGCTGCTCTGGAACATCTCTCATAGAATCAAATACATACCATAAATCAGAGCTGTGCCATGACCAGCGAATCTCGGATTCTCTTCCCGGTGTCCAGTGGCTGAAATAGTAGAAATACAGATCACTGTCAGGATTTAATTCGCTCAGTACAAGTCCGCTCAGACGGCTCGTTGTAGATTTCAGTTCACTTGCCAGACGCAGACTTTCCATCGTAGCCGCAACGTCATCTGTTGTCTTGAAAAGTTCCTCAAAATTATACTGATCATACAGATCGCCGTATTTTTCTTTTGCAGCTTCAAAAATCTCATCCTGTGTCTTAATCGTAAAGGAACCATTGCTCTCACCAGAGTTTGATCCAAACAGCAGATCCACGCCGTTTAAACTTCCCTCTTTCATAAAGTATTCGTTTGGATTTTCTGTCAGAACGTATCCATCGAGGCAGAGTCCAAATCCTTTGCCGTAAATTTCACTCTTCTCTGTATCTTCATTCATGAATGCGCTTGTAGGAAGATCTCTCAGTTCTTCCAGAGTCATATCTCCATATCCTTTTTCATCAAGCCATGCTTCACATTTTTCTACTGTCGTTTCATAAGGAGTTCTTGTTCCAAATGGTGTAAAGGAAGAACTCATAATTGCTCCGGAGAATAATCCTTTTGCCAGAGGAGATGTCAGCAGCGCACTGACCATACCAGCTCCTGCACTCTGTCCTGCGATTGTAACACGCTCCGGATCTCCACCGAAGTTTTTAATGTTTTCCTGAATCCATTCCAGCCCCTTAATCGCATCCATCAAGCCATAGTTTCCGGATGTTCCTGTCTCGGAATCCTCTGAAAGTGCTGTCGTTGCCATATATCCAAATAGTCCCAGACGGTACTCTAATTCTACCACAATCACGCCTCGTCTTGCCAGCTCTTCTGCGTTGCATTCTACCTCATAGCTGTAGCCGTGCATATTTGCTCCGCCGTGCAGCCATAGAAGCACTGGAAGATTATCGTCAGCGCTCTGTGCCGGACTTGTAATATTAATATAAAGACAATCCTCACTCATATTTGGATATTCATCAAGATACTCATAGTAAAACTCTTCGCCCCACCAGTCTGTAGTGGAAAGGATCTGCATTGCCATTGCCTGATATTCTGTACAATCCAAAATACCTTCCCATTCTTCATGATCTTCCGGAGGCGCCCAGCGCAAATCTCCAACAGGCGGTGCTGCATACGGAACACCTCTGTACTCTACCAGATCATCTGCAATCTGAAGCCCCCTGATCGCTCCTTTATCTGTTTCCACTACTGTCATGTCCACATCTTCTGCTGCAAAAACTGCTGCCATTGGAGCATTCATCGTTCCAAGCGCCATCGTTGCCGCCAGAACAGCCGCCATTGTTTTATACCTTCTCTTCATATGTTGCCCTCCTTGTTTTCTGCTTTTCACGATTTTTATTTCCTTTTTTCTGTATGTTATTTTTTATCCAGGAAAATTCTCACTTTATTTTTAACTACTATCACTGGAAATCCCCCATTTTTTATTTCCAGCTCCTATCGTTTGCCCTGTTTTTTCAAATAATCATACAATATGGCTATATTTTAACAAAAAATTTAATATTAATCAATAAATCGGTGGAAACTTCTTGTATTTTTCCCCTTTTTTCTTTGTATTCTTCTATAGTGTTTTTATATTCTTCTTTGTTTGACAATTGCTTCTTTCTCTGTTAAAGTTATAATAAAAAACAGGAGGTATTCTTATGAGTCATCAACAGCATACTTCCCATAAAAATGGCAGTTTCAGCACTTCTTTCGGCTTTGTCCTGGCGTGTGTCGGTTCTGCTGTCGGACTGGGAAATATCTGGATGTTTCCATATCGTTTGGGGCAATATGGAGGCGCTGCATTTTTAATCCCTTATTTATTTTTCATCTGCCTGTTCGGGCTGACCGGTCTGTCGGCTGAATTTGGTATCGGGCGAATGGCCCGCACAGGAACACTCGGTTCTTATGAACTGTGTTGGAAAAGCCGTAAAAAAGAAAAAGTCGGAAAGGTAATGGGATGGATTCCACTTCTGGGCTCTCTCGGTATTGCGGTCGGATATTCCATCATCATCGGATGGGTTGTCCGTTCTTTATTTGGCAGTATTACAAACGATATCTTTACACAATCTTCCGGTGAATTTTTTTCACAGGCAACGGGTGATTTTGGAAGCGTTCCTTGGCACGTTCTTGTCATTGTAATTACAATTGTCATTCTTCTGACTGGATCAGTCAAGCAAATCGAAAAAGCAAACAAAATCATGATGCCTGTTTTCTTTTTGCTTTTTGCTATTTTAGCTGTCCGCGTTGCAATGCTTCCAGGCGCTTCCGCCGGATATGAATTTTTATTTATCCCTGACTGGAAAGCCCTGACAAAAATAGATACCTGGGTTATGGCGATGGGACAGGCATTCTTCTCTCTGTCTATCACAGGTTCCGGTATGATTGTGTATGGATCTTATCTCAATAAAAAAGAAGATATCACGAAAGCATCCATGCGCACTGCATTTTTCGACACTGTTGCCGCACTTCTGGCAGCGCTCGCAATCATGCCTGCTGTATTTGCATTCCAGATTGAGCCAAATGCCGGTCCATCTCTGATGTTCCTGACAATTCCAGAGATCTTCCGCCAGATGCCGGCAGGCAGATTATTCTCGGTGATCTTCTTCTTATCTGTTACTTTTGCCGGAATCACTTCACTCATTAATATGTTTGAAGCAGTCATTGAGAGCTGGCAGCACAAGTTCAAGCTGAATAGAAAACTTGCTGTAATCTTATGCGGTGCAATCTGTCTCGGCGTGGGACTGTTCCTGGAGGCAGAGCCAAAAGTCGGAACATGGATGGACTTTATCACAATCCTCGTCGTTCCTTTCGGCGCGCTCTTCGGAGCAATATCCATCTATTATATACTTGGATATAAAAAAATTGAATCAGAACTGAATCTGGGAAGGAAAAAACCTCTTCCAACATGGTTTAAAGTTGTGGCAAAATATATCTATGTGCCTCTGACAATTATTGTATTTATTTTAGGTATTATTTATAAAGGCATCGGATAAATCCACTATATAATCTGGACTTACGATTTTAAATTTCATACTATAAAACAGAATAAAATATTTGTAACCATTTTATCTGTTTAAAAAAATCTGCCGGCAGGCGATCCCATTTTTTAGATCGCCTGCCGGCAGTTATATGAGTAAATTTTTATGATAAAAATTTACGCTCTTCTATATTCTGTTTTTCTTCTTTATTTTGTTTTGTAAAAGTCTATTTTACAACTTCCTGAAAAGAAGCTTTTTTCTCCAGCGCCTGTGAAAGTTCAGCCATTCTTGACAGATCTCCGATTAAAATCACACCGCAAAGACGGTTATTAAAGAAATACAGTTTCTCATACTGTTTCTTGCTTGGGTCCTTCATCTCTACTGTCTTATAGCTGACACCAGCACGTTTTCCATTGTCTCCGCTTGCAAATAATGCTGTATTCATTCCATGGAATGTCAGGGCAGCCGGTACCTGCTCATATTCTGCACTGTCACCTGCTGCATTTGCTCCCGCCGTCTTACCCTGTTCCAGAGCTTGTGGCCAGATTGCATAATTCATTCCCTGATACTGCGCACAGTCTCCGCACGCATAGATATCTTTCACACTGGTCTCCATTCTGCTGTTTACTACAACAGCGCGATCAACTTCCAGTCCTGCTTCTTTTGCGATAGCTGTATTCGCGCGTACGCCTGCCGATACAATGACAAGTTCTGCCGGAATTACTTCTCCGTCTTTCAGTTTCACTCCTGTCACATGATCGCCGCCTTCAATCGAAACAATCTGCGCACCTGTATGAATCTGAATATCATTCGCCTCACTGATCATTTTGAGCATATCACTTGCCGCATCGTCTAACTGGCGTCCCATCAGCTGGATTCCTGCCTCCAAAACAGTGACTCTGCACTGTGCCTTTTTCATTTCCCATGCAGCTTCCAGTCCCAGAACACCGCCTCCGATTACAACAACATTTTTTACATTTGGCAGTAATTCTTCAATTTTCTGAATATCAGACAGTCTTCGGATTGCAATAACCTCCGGCTTATCTTTTCCTTCAATCGGAGGAATAAAACATTCAGATCCGGCAGCATAAATCAATTTTGTATATTTTATTCCGCTTCCATCTGCGAATTTTACTTCTTTTTCTTTTGTATCAATGGCAACAGCTTCTCTGTTCAAAATCTGATAAATCTGATTCTGCTCATACCAGGAAGCATCCTCCACTGCAATCTGTTCAGCGCTCAGTCCTGCCACCATAGATTTTGTCAGCATCGGACGATTATAGGTGGAATATGGTTCGTTGGAAATCATAACGACAGAGCCTGTCTTATCACGCTCTCTGATCGCCTTCGCCGCCTGCAGACCAGCTGCTCCATTTCCAAGGATTACATAGAAATCTTCTGTATCTCTGCGATATTCTACCTCTTCCTGTTCTACAGGAACAAAATTTTCTTTTCCTACGCCGCATACAGGACAGATTTCAAGAGAAGCATCAAAAATTTCTCCGCATACGAGACATTTTACAAGTTTCTTTCTTCCAGATCCTGATTTTTTAGGATTCTCTTTATCCTGAAGCAGGCATCCGAAATTATATCCATAGTTGTACGCGTCAATCAGATTGTTTTCACCCGGTTTAAACCGAACCCGAAAGCTCTCTGTCGTTTTCATTTTCAGCTGTTTCAGACGTTCCATGATATGCGGAACTCCTTCTCCGCTCCATCCATAGCTTCCGAACGCACTGGCAAGTTTTCCTCCATGTGTTCCTGCAAATATAGATGTTGTCAGATCCCAGATTGGCTTCAAAGCCTCACCTACAATTGTAGGCGTTCCAAATAAAATTCCGTCTGCAAATCCCAGCTCTTCCAAAACTTTCGCCTGATCAGCTGTCACCATATCATAAGTGCGCACATCAATGTCTCCGCTGTCCTTAATTCCTTCTGAAATTTTCTCGGCCAGCTGCGCTGTATATCCATATGCGCTGACATACGGGATCACCACTGTTTTCTTTTTATTTGGATTGATCACCGTACACCACTGCTCATACGTATTTAAAATAAAATCTATCTTGCTGTCTATAACAGGGCCGTGTCCCGTACAGATCATGGAAATGTCGAGTTCTCTGACTCTGCCCAGCGCTTTTTGCATATAAGATTTAAAAGGTCCAATGATGCAGTCAAAATAATATTTTGTCGCTCTCATGTATCCTTCCCAATCTGTCACCTTGCTGAGCAAAACATCGTGAAATCCGTAATGAGATCCGAAAGAATCGCATGTCACAAGAATTTGTTCCTCTTCCACATAGGTATACATTGTATCAGGCCAGTGAAGGTTTGGAACAGATAAGAAGCGAAGCGTCTTATCTCCGATTTTCATTCTCTGATTATCTTTTACAGTGATTGCACAGAAATCACGATTTACGATTTCCTTTAAAAATCCAACTGCGCATCCTGTTGCAATAATCTTCAACTGAGGATTCAAATCCAGCAGTCTCTCCACGCTGCCTGCATGATCCGGTTCTGTATGATTTACAACAAGATAGTCTATTTTGTTGATATCTACAATTTCTTTTAATTTTTCAATATAATCATCGAAAAATTTTGCTTTCGCAGTTTCAAACAAAATAGTTTTATCTCCTGCTTTCATCACATAAGAATTGTATGTTGTTCCAAATTCAGTGTACATGATAATATCAAACACTCTCAGATTGTCATCTACAATTCCTGTCCAGTAAAAATTATCTCTTAATTTTAATATTTTCATTCTCTGTACTCAACCCTTTACATGCTCTGCAACTTTCTTATCCCATACCTGAATATGATTTAAGAACCACTCTGTAATATTTTTGTTCACAGCTGCAACGAAAGCTTCTGTCGGCCCTTCTTCTTCTTCCAGCATTTCTTTCAGCTCATCAACTGCTTTTTCAAATACTTTATGCTGAAGTTTATGATTTTCAATTTCAGGATATCCTGATTCTGCCTGAAGCTTCTCTTCGTCTCTGAAATGGAATTCTGTGTAATCCATCAGAAAATCGAGCGTCTTTACTGCTGTCATCTTTTCTTTTCCATTTTCGCAGCTGTCTACCAGTTTATTGATTCTGTCAATCAGTTCTCTATGTTCAGAGTCAATCAGTTCATTGCCTGTCAACAAATCCTTTTCCAATACGATACTCATCCCCTGTGCCTCCCTTTGTTATTCTTCAGGTGTAAATTCGTCTTTTCCTACTCCGCAGATCGGGCAAGTCCAATCATCCGGTAAATCTTCAAATGCAGTTCCTGCTGGAATTCCGCTGTCTGGATCTCCTACCTCCGGGTCATAAACGTATCCACATGGTTCACAAACATATTTTTTCATAATCACTTCACCTTAACCTTTCTTTGTTTTATAATAAGAACTGAACAGAAGATTGTTTTCTCAACTGTTTCTTTCTGTTCATTAAAAGAACTGTCTGTTCTTTTAATATCAGATAAAAATTTTTCTTAGTAAAACATTACAATAGATAGTTTTACTATTTGTTTCTATTATATTCATAATCGCTTTTAAAATCTGTTGCATATACAACATTTTAAGAATTTTTCAGGAGGTCTTTCATGTATTTATCTGCAGGTATTTTTCAGGATATCACCAAAGAACAATTTGACAAGATGATGGAGTGTTTTCAGAGCCATAAAAAGAAATATTCCGCCAATGAGGTAATTACAACATATGATAAAGGAAGTTCCAAAATCGGAATTATATTGCAGGGCGAAGTTTTAATTGTGCGGACGCACTACGATGGTCGTCAGACGATATTAGAACGGTTGGAAGCCGGAGATATTTTCGGAGAAATGCTGGCCATTATTCCATCTTCCGTTTCATTTATTCAAGTGATCAGCGCAAAACCCTGCTCTATACAGTATATTGATTATCAATGTTTAATTAAGCGCTGTTCCAAGGCCTGTTCCTGGCACAGTCTCCTTGTAAATAATGTTCTGCTTTTGATCACACAAAAAGCCATTCACCTTACAGAGCGGCTAGAGGTGCTGAGTCAGAGAACAACGCGTGAAAAACTGCTCTGTTATTTTTCTCTGACATCTGCCCACTATAATTCCAGTTCTTTTCAGCTTCCCTTTTCTCTGAGCGCTCTGGCAGACTATCTTTCCGTGGACCGCAGCGCTATGATGAGGGAGATCAAAAAATTAAAAGAAGAACAGCTGATTACACTGGACCGGCGCTGTGTCACTCTCTTCCCAAGTCAGATTACCCCATCATCCCGGCAAGAAAAACGCTGCTGATCATTCCTGCCAGAGAGGCCAGCAGCGCTCCAAAAAGAGTATATCTCGTCTTTGTTACCTTTGCTGTCACAAAATAAATACTCATTGTATAAAAAACCGTTTCCGTGCTGCTCATCATGATTGCGGCAGCACGCCCTACATACGAATCTGCGCCGCTGCTCTGAAATAAGTCCAGCAATAACCCTGTGGCAGCACTGTTAGAAAACATTCGTACGAGAGCAATAGGAGCCAGCTTTGCCCCTGCTTTTTCCATTCCATTTCCAATTATGGATGCGATAAGATCCAGCAGTCCGGAAGCACGCAGCACGCCCACCCCTACCATCAGTCCAATCATCGTTGGCATAATCTTTACAGCTGTCTGTAATCCTTTCTTTGCCCCCTCGCTGAACACATCATAGACCGGTATTTTTGTAATCATTCCATATCCTACAATATAAAAAATTAAAAATGGAATTATCATTTCTGAAATCCATGACAAAAATTGCATCTATTTTTCTATACTCCCATCTTTTTTTCTTTCTCTTTGATATTTTATTTCACGGCTGTATAGAAATATGCAGATCTCTTCAGAAATTCATAAATTTGTTCTTCATAGTAGTTCTTCTCAGTGAACTTGGATTTTTTATTATTTTTTAGTTGAAAATTTTGGACAGCAAAAAAGCGAGTACTCATTGTACTCGCTTTCTTCATTGATGAGGCATCGGGGATTCGAACCCCGGACAACTTGATTAAAAGTCAAGTGCTCTACCGACTGAGCTAATACCCCATAATGCCCAGAACCGGAATCGAACCAGTGACACGAGGATTTTCAGTCCTCTGCTCTACCTACTGAGCTATCTGGGCTTATTGATGGCATGAAAAATTGCGGGGGCAGGATTTGAACCTACGACCTTCGGGTTATGAGCCCGACGAGCTTCCAGACTGCTCCACCCCGCGATATTTTTTTAATGGATGGTGGTGGATTCGAACCACCGAAGGCGTTGCCAGCAGATTTACAGTCTGTCCCCTTTGGCCACTCGGGAAACCATCCATATAGCATTATAAAAATGCAAGCCGATGATCGGACTCGAACCGATAACCTGCTGATTACAAATCAGCTGCTCTGCCAATTGAGCCACATCGGCATAAAATGGGACCTATAGGGCTCGAACCTATGACCCTCTGCTTGTAAGGCAGATGCTCTCCCAGCTGAGCTAAGATCCCATAATATTTTTCCACTACATTATTTGTAATGAAGCGACCCAGATCGGACTCGAACCGACGACCTTCGCCGTGACAGGGCGACGCTCTAACCAACTGAGCCACTGGGCCATTCCTGAAAGTAATATACCTTCAAAACTACACACAGATCATGTCTCTTTTTCTTATTTTTCGACTTGTTTCTCCATCCGTCTTAACCAACCTCTTTGGTTAAGCTTTCGACCTATTAGTATTAGTCAGCTCCGTACATTACTGCACTTCCACCTC
>JAGZHZ010000007.1 GCA_018366495.1 Clostridiales bacterium | reverse complement strand
ACGACACCGGCACAGATGAAAATGTTTTTGACAAGAATCGGATTTGGGTCTAAAGTAATTGTGACAGGGGACTCGACACAGAAGGATTTGCCAAAATCAGAGAAATCGGGACTTGAAGTTGCCCAGAAAGTACTGAAAAAAATAGAAGGGATCAGTTTTTGCGAGCTGACGAGCAAAGACGTAGTACGTCATCCGCTTGTACAGAAGATTGTGCAGGCATATGAGGCATATGAAAAAAGAAATCCTGTCCAAAAGACAGGAACATCAAAAAGGGGACAACGGTCATTATGACAATTAATTTTGAAAAAGAATGTGAAACATTATTTGAATTTTCAGAGCAGGAAATAGCACAGACGGTGATTCAAAAGGCGTTGGACTATGAAAAATGTCCTTATGAGGCAGAGGTGAATCTGCTCATTACAGATAATGATGGAATTCATGAGATGAATCGGGAATACAGAGGAATCGACCGTCCGACGGATGTGCTGTCATTTCCGGCCTTGACATATGAAAAGGCAGGAAATTTTGATTTTTTAGAAAAGGAAGAAGAAATTTACAATTTTCATCCTGATACAGGAGAACTGATGCTTGGAGATATTGTGATTTCTAGAGATAAAGTAATCGAGCAGGCAGAGAGTTATGGACATTCACAAAAAAGAGAATATGCGTTTTTGATTGCGCACAGTATGCTTCATCTGATGGGATATGATCATATGACAGAAGAAGAAGCAAAAGTGATGGAGAGGAAACAGACTGAGATCCTGGAAGATCTTGGAATTTCCCGATAAAAATCTAGTGAAAATAGGAGGATATAGGAATGAAAAAATGGAAAATATGGACAGCAGTGGCCGCTTTGACAATGACAGCAGGATTTTCCGTACAGGCAGAAGAAAGCCAGGATATGATGACGAGCTATCTGACTGGAAAACAAGTCAGTACAGAAATCGGAAGCAAAAGACCAGTGGCAATTATGTTTAATAACATTATTGATGCGATTCCTCAGGCAGGGATTGCCAATGCAGATGTCGTATATGAAGCTCCTGTAGAAGGAGGTATTACACGTCTGATGGGAATTATGGAAGATTACGAAGACGCTTCCAGAATCGGATCAGTCAGAAGCTGCAGAAACTATTATGTCTATTATGCGACAGAATTCGATGCAATTTACAGTCATTTTGGACAGGCAGTCTATGCACTTGACCTTTTGGAGAGACCGGAGGTCGATAATTTAAGCGGGCTTTCTGACTACGGCAGCACAGTGTATTACCGATCAGATGATCGCGTGGCACCGCACAATGTCTATACGACAGCAGAAAGACTGGAACAGGGAATCGAGATGTGTGGATACGACCGATATTATCCGGAAGATTATGCTGGCCACTACCAGTTTGCAGCAGACGGGGAGGTTGTTGATCTGGCGGCACAGGGCGGTGTAACTGCGAACAAGGTGACGCCAGGATATGCGTTTAATAGTCCGTGGTTTGAATATAATGCAGAAGACGGAAAATATTATCGTTTTCAATACGGAGATGCTCAGATTGATGAGCTGACAAACGAACAGCTCTCCTATGATAATATTCTGATTCAGATCTCTCACTGGGAACCATATGATGAAAATGGGTATTTGAATATTGATACCTATACAGGGATGGACGGATATTATATTACAAAGGGATATGCAATTCCTGTGACATGGCAGAAGGATTCCGAATGGGGAGCAACACGCTATTATGATCCAAATGGACAGGAAATTACACTGAACCAGGGAAAAACCTGGGTTTGCATTGTACAGGATACGTACCGCGACAATATCGTCTTAGAATAGAGCGATTTTATATCTCAAAAAAATCTTGAAAAACATAGGATGAATAGAGGTACGCCGTGGGAAAGAAAAAGAATAACAATTATTTAGTTCAGGGCACAATTTTGACGGCTGCATCCATTATAGCCCGTGTGATCGGTATGATTTACAGAATTCCTTTGACCAATATCATTGGAAAAGAAGGAAACAGTTATTATTCTACTGCAAATGAAATCTATACCATATTGCTTCTGGTATCCAGCTTCAATATTCCTCTGGCTGTGTCAAAATTAGTTTCCGAGCGGCTGAATAATGGGGAATATAAAAACGCTTATCGGGTATTGCGATGCGCTTTGAAACTGTCTATACCAGTAGGTGCAGTATTTTCTGTAATTACGTTTATATTTGCAGATTTTATCGCAAAAGATCTTGTTCACAATGAACTTGCTGTTTATGGAATCAGGATTCTAGCTCCTGCCTTATTTTTGATGGCTATTTTAGGGGTGATAAGAGGATTTTTTCAGGGCCATGGAAATATGGTTCCGACTGCGGTATCGCAGGTAATTGAGCAGCTTGTAAATGCAGTTGTCTCAATAGCCGGAGCAGCAGCAATGATTGGAATCGGCGCCAGTATTGCAGAGAAACGTGGAAATGATTCTTATAAACCAGCATTTGGCGCTGCCGGTGCAACGATTGGTACCGTTGTAAGTGTCACGATTGCGCTTTTATTTGTCGGAGTTATCTTTGTAGCTTATATTAAACGATATAAAAGAAAGATGCGCCGAGATAAAACGCGCAGAAGAGAATCGGAACGTAAGATTTATCGTGCAATTATCATTACCATTGTGCCTGTTGTGTTAAGCAGCGTTTTATATAATATTACAACGATTCTGGATCAGAGTATTTTTAACAGTGTGTTGGGATCACAAGGATATTCTTCGGAGCAATACAATATTATATGGGGAACGTATTCAGGTGAATTTCGAGTTTTGATGAATGTGCCGCTGGCGCTTGCTTCCTGTCTGGCGCCTTCCATTGTGCCAAGTCTTGCAGCTGCATGGGCAGACAAAGACAGAAGAATGGCGAGACAGAAAACAGGAGATGCCATTCGTTATACCATGGTCATCACGATTCCATGTACCGCTGGCATGATCGCTCTTGCAAGTCCGATTATGCAGCTGTTATTTAGCGATTCCACTTCTCTGGTAGAAGGAATCACACAATGCGGTTCTCCAATGATGGTGCTGTTTGCACTTTCTACCCTGACAACAGGAGTTTTACAGGGAATCGGAAAGATGAAAATTCCTTTAATGAATACAGTAGCAGCGCTTGTCATTCACTTGATTACATTATATGCAAGCCTGAAAATGGGCGGAATGAATATTTATGGCGTTATACTGGCGAACACAGTATTTTCATTCGTTGTCTGTGTATTGAATGGAATTGCTGTAAAGAGATATCTGCATTATCGCCAGGAAATCCCAAGAACATTTTTAGTGCCGATTTTGAGTTCTGTAATCATGGGAGCGGCAGCATGGGGTGTTCATACCGTATTAGTAGGTTTTATCGGTAATTTCTTAGCGACAATGATTGCAATCTGTGTGGGAGCTTTTATTTATTTTGTACTTCTTGTTCGTTTAAGAGGAGTTTCGCCGAGAGAACTTGCTTCTTTTCCGAAAGGAGATACACTCGTTGCTGTAGCAAGAAAGATGCGTTTGATCCCGTAAAAGAATAGAGAGAAGGAAAAAAGCTGATACTATTTTCAAAGGAGTGTGAAAACATGAAATGGAAATGGGTAGTCAGCTTTTTTTTCTGTCTCTTTTTGATCTGCATGGCATATTGTCTGGAGTATCAAAAGACAATGTATGAGATTGAAAAAAAGCAGATTGAAATTCTGAGCGAAGAAAATATGAAGGAAAAGCAGCAGAAGATTTCAACATATAAATGACAAATGGAGAACAGAGAAAAAAAGGTTAGACGTTTATACAAAAGTAGTGTAAGATAAAAAAGACATAATGAGGAGGAAAAGACAGTGAACATAAGAGAAACATTAAAGGAAAAACATCGTATTGTCATTAAAATTGGTACGTCTTCTATCACACATGAAGAGACAGGGGCTTTAAATCTGACAAAACTGGAAGTTTTGATCAGAGAATTAAGCGATCTGAAAAATATGGGAAAAGAAGTGGTGCTGGTCTCTTCAGGAGCGATTGCAGTCGGAAAACAGACAGCAGGACTGAAAAAAAGACCAACTGAGATTGCAAGAAAACAAGCATGCGCTGCAATCGGACAGGCGAAATTGATGATGATTTACCAGAAATTATTTGCAGAGTACGGACAGACTGCAGCTCAGATTCTGATTACAAAAAATACGATGGTCAATGATATCAGCAGAAAAAATGCCTATAATACATTTGAAGAGCTGCTGAGAATGGGAGCGATTCCGATTGTAAATGAAAATGATACCGTTTCCACATATGAGATGCAGTTCGGAGATAATGATACGCTCTCTGCGATTGTAGCCGCATTGATTCGTGCGGATTTTCTGATTCTGCTTTCGGACATTGACGGATTATTCACAGATGATCCGCATAAGTCAGAAAATGCAAAATTTATCAGTCTGGTAGAAAATCTGGATGAATCTTTTATTCAAATGGGAAAAGGAAGCAGCAGCAGTGTGGGAACAGGCGGGATGGCGACAAAACTTTCAGCTGCCAAAATTGCTACATCAGCAGGCGCAGATATGCTCATCGCAAATGGAAAAGATTTTCATATCATTCATCGTATCATGAATGGACTGAACTTTGGAACACTGTTTTTGGAAAATAAAGATGAAAATTTCCATTTAATTGATTATTTGAAAAAGATGTAAAAAAAAGGAGAAAATTCAGATGGACGAAAAGAAAATAGCACGCATTAATCTGTTGTATCGAAAATCCAAAACGGAAGGTTTGACCGAAGCAGAGAAGAAAGAGCAGGCAGATTTAAGAAGAGAATATATTGAAGCATTTCGCAGAAATTTAAAAGGAAATCTGGATCGCATTGATATTTTAGAACCAGATGGAAGCGTTACGAATTTGGGTGAGAAATATGGAAAAAAAGGAAATTAGAAAGTACGTTTTTCAAAAAAGAAAAGAACTTACAGAAAAAGAATGTGTGGAAAAAAGCCAGCAGATCTGTGAAAAGATTTTACAGATGGAATCCTTTCAAAAAGCAGAATGGGTTTATGTGTATATGGATTTTAAACAGGAAGTATCCACAAAACCGCTGATTGAAGCTGCATGGGCAGCAGGAAAGCATGTTGCCGCGCCTAAGGTATTCGGAGAACAGATGCGTTATTTTGAAATCCGATCATACGATGATGTGATGCCGGGGTATTTTGGAATACCAGAGCCATTCCATACAGAAGAAGAGGCCAAGTGTGAAAATGCACTTTTGATTGTTCCAGGTGTAGGGTTCGATGAAAACAGACATCGCTGTGGATATGGGAAAGGATTTTATGATCGATATTTAAGTGTACATAGAGAGCATAATACGATTGCAGTATCATTTGAATTTCAAATGGTAGATGAAGTACCGGCTGATCAGTATGATATTTTTCCACAGATTCTTGTCACAGAAAAGAGGATTATAAAATAAATAGAGGATCATATTCTGGAGGATATACAGGATCATGAATCATAAATATCTTATAGTAGGAGGGAACAATATGCTCAGTGTAGAAGAAATTGGAAAAAAGGCAAAAAATGCAGTTCCTGCTTTGGCAAAACTGAGAAGCGGAGAAAAAAATGAAGCGTTAAATGCAGTAGCAAAATCACTTATAGACGGGACGAAACAGATTCTGGAAGCCAATGAAAAAGATGTGATATCTGCAAGAGAGCGCGGAATGAAAGAAGGACTTGTGGATCGTCTGATGCTGAATGAAAAAAGGATTCAGGATATTGCAGAAGGACTGCGCCAGATTGCATCTTTAGATGACCCGATTGGAGAAGTAACTTCAATGAAACCGCGTCCAAACGGTCTTTTGATCGGGCAGAAACGGGTGCCTCTTGGAGTTGTAGGCATCATTTACGAGTCACGTCCAAATGTCACGGCAGATGCCTTTGGGCTTTGCTTTAAGACAGGAAACGCCGTAATTTTAAAAGGCGGAAGTGATGCCGCAAATTCAAATGGTGCGATTGTGGAGCGTATCCGAAAAGCACTGAAAGGTCAGGGCATAGAAGAGGATGCCGTCCAGCTGATTGAAGATAACCGCAGAGAGACCGTTCAGAAATTTATGAAATTGAATCAGTATGTAGATGTCTTAATTCCGCGCGGAGGTGCGAATTTAATTAAGACAGTAGTGGAGACAAGTACAATTCCAGTGATTGAGACTGGAACAGGAAACTGTCATATTTATGTAGATGAGACAGCAGATCTTCAGATGGCGATCGATATTATTTTTAATGCAAAGACACAGAGAATCGGAGTGTGCAATGCGTGTGAATCTCTTGTTGTTCATGAAAAGATCAAGGATCAGCTGCTGCCGGCATTAAAAGAAAGACTGGATGAAAAAAATGTAGAATTAAGAGGCGATGAAGGTGCAAGAGAAGCGGCAGATGGCATAAAAGAAGCATCGTCTGAAGACTGGGGAAAAGAATATCTGGATTATATTTTATCCATCAAGACGGTACACTCCATTGAGGAAGCAATTGCGCATATCAATCGGTATAATACGGGACATTCAGAGGCAATCGTGACAAAAGACTATGCAAATGCACAGAAGTTTTTAAATGAGATTGATGCGGCAGCAGTCTATGTCAATGCGTCTACTAGATTTACTGATGGATTTGAGTTTGGATTTGGAGCTGAAATTGGAATCAGCACCCAGAAACTCCATGCCAGAGGACCGATGGGACTGCTTGCACTGACAACGACAAAATATATTATTTATGGAGATGGACAGATCCGCCAGTAACAGGGACATGAGGGGATGTCACTTGCAATTTTTTCTGTCCTATTATATAATAAAACGTAATAAATTCCTGGCGATGAGCTGGGAATTTTTTTCAAGAAGATAAAAGAAAAACAGAATCGTATGGTAGAAGGAGAGCAAAATATGGTAAATGATATAGAAAAAATCTTAGAGACGATTGATCTTGAGACGACACCCCCTCTGGAAGAACCGATGCGGCAGTACTATTTTTTGAAGAAGGCGCGTAAATATATAGAGGAGGCATCAAAAAAAGCAGGACGTCCTCTGACGGCATGCACAACAACATTCGGATGCCAGATGAATGCGAGAGACTCTGAAAAACTGGAAGGAATTCTGCATCAGATCGGATATGTGCCGTCGCAGTCAGAAGAAGCAGATTTTGTGATTTATAATACATGCACTGTGCGCGAGAATGCAAATCAAAGAGTATATGGGCGTCTAGGAGTGCTGAACAGTTATAAGAAAAAAAATCCGCATATGATGATTGCACTGTGTGGCTGCATGATGCAGGAGCCAGAAGTGGTAGAAAAGCTTCAGAAAAGTTATCGGTTTGTGGATCTTATTTTTGGAACACATAATATTTATAAATTTGCAGAACTGATTGTAAACTGTTTTGAATGCCGTCATCAGATTATTGATATCTGGAAAGATACCGATCAGATTGTGGAGGATTTGCCGAGTGAACGGAAATATCCATTTAAATCAGGCGTCAATATTATGTTTGGATGCAATAATTTCTGCAGTTACTGTATTGTGCCGTACGTCAGAGGAAGAGAGAGAAGCAGAAATCCGAAGGATATTATCCGTGAGATCGAACAGCTGGTAAAAGATGGAGTCGTTGAAGTGATGCTTTTGGGGCAGAATGTAAACTCTTACGGAAAAACATTGGATAATCCGATTACATTTGCACAGCTTCTGCGTGAAATTGAAAAAATTGAAGGTCTGAAGAGAATTCGATTTATGACTTCTCATCCAAAGGATTTGTCGGATGAGCTGATTGAGGTAATGAGAGACTCAAAAAAGATCTGCAATCATCTGCATTTGCCTCTTCAGTCAGGAAGTTCCCGCATTTTGAAAATTATGAACCGAAAATATACAAAGGAACAGTATTTAGAACTGGTTGAGAAAATACGCGCCGCAGTTCCGGATATTTCTCTGACAACAGACATCATTGTTGGATTCCCTGGAGAGACAGAGGAAGATTTTCAGGAAACACTTGATGTGGTGAAAAAAGTGCGGTACGACAGCGCTTTTACATTTATCTATTCAAAACGCACAGGAACACCAGCGGCGAAGATGGAAAATCAGATTCCAGAGGATGTTGTGAAAGATCGCTTTGACCGTCTTCTCTCAGAAGTACAGAAAATTTCCAAAGAGGAATCAAAAAAAGTGGAAGGACAGGTACTGCCTGTTTTGGTTGAAGGAACCAATGAGCACGATCCGGAACTGCTGACAGGAAGACTTACAAATAATCTGCTTGTTCATTTTAAAGGTGAAAAAGAACTGATCGGAACAATCACAGACGTATATTTAAGGGAATGCAGAGGATTTTACTACATGGGAGAAAAATGGGAAGAACAGGAAGGATCAAGAACGTGGCACAATTAACACCGATGATGCAGCAGTATGTAAAGACAAAAGAATCCTACAAAGATTGCATTTTGTTTTACAGGCTGGGAGACTTTTATGAAATGTTTTACGAAGATGCTTTGATTGCATCAAAAGTACTGGAGATCACTTTAACAGGAAAAGACTGTGGTCAGGAAGAACGCGCCCCGATGTGCGGGGTTCCATATCATGCAGTGGACAATTATCTGAACAAGCTTGTCTCAAAAGGATACAAGGTGGCGATCTGTGAGCAGGTGGAAGACCCGAAAACAGCAAAAGGAATTGTAAAAAGAGAAGTAATCCGTGTGGTAACGCCTGGAACAAATTTAAATACACAGGCTCTCGATGAGACAAAAAATAATTACCTGATGTGCATCGTTTATGTGGCGGATGGATATGGCGTTTCCATGGCAGATATTACGACGGGAGATTATTTTGTGACTGAGATTGAGACGGATAAAAAACTGCTCGATGAAATCGTAAAGTTTAGTCCGACTGAAATCATCTGTAACCAATCCTTTTCTGTCAGCGGAATTGATCTGGAAGATATGAAGGAACGGTTGGGAATCACAATCTATTCCCTGGATGACTGGTATTTTGATGATGAATTGTGTAAGCAGGCTCTGAAAAAACATTTTAATGTCAGCACATTAGACGGAATAGGACTTACTTCTTATGACAGCGGAACGATTGCAGCAGGGGCACTGCTTCAATATCTGACAGAGACCCAGAAGACATCTTTAGACAATCTTACAAGTTTAAAGCCATACATAACAACAAAATATATGACACTTGACAGCTCCACGCGAAGAAATTTGGAGCTTTGTGAGACACTGAGAGAAAAGCAGAAAAAAGGTTCTCTTTTATGGGTATTGGATAAGACGAAAACAGCTATGGGCGCCAGAATGATGCGCAGTTTTATAGAGCAGCCTTTGATCAGCAAAGAGGAGATTAACGAACGTCTCGACGCAGTAGCCGAATTGAATAAAAATGCGATCAGCAGAGAAGAAATCAGGGAATATTTAAATCCTGTGTATGATTTGGAACGCCTCATCAGTAAAATCAGCTATAAATCAGCAAATCCGAGGGATTTACTTGCTTTTAAAAGTTCACTTTCCATGCTGCCTCATATTAAGTATCTGCTTCAAAGCATGAGTTCAAAAGCATTAAAAGAAGCGGGAGAGAACATGGATACGCTCGATGATCTGTATGATCTGGTAGAGCGAAGTATCGTAGAAGAACCTCCGATTGCGATTCGAGAAGGCGGAATTATAAAAGAAGGATTTCATGAAGAGATCGACAGACTAAAACATGCAAAGACAGAAGGCAAGACATGGCTTGCGGAACTGGAGGCAAAAGAAAGAGAAAAAACAGGGATAAAAAACCTGAAAATCAAATATAATAAGATTTTTGGATATTATCTGGAAGTGACAAATTCTTATAAAGAACTTGTCCCAGATTATTTTACAAGAAAACAGACGCTTGCAAATGCAGAACGGTATATCACACCAGAATTAAAAGAACTGGAAGATATGATCTTAGGCGCTGAAGAAAAATTGTATGCGCTGGAATATGATCTGTTTTGCCAAATTCGGGATCAAATAGGTTCTCAGGTTGTGCGCATTCAGAAAACGGCAAAGGAAATTGCAAGACTGGACGTATTTGCTTCATTTTCTCTTGTTTCCCAGAGAAATGGATATGTCAGACCGAAATTGAATGAAAAAGGCGTGATTGATATCAAAAATGGCCGTCATCCTGTTGTAGAGCAGATGATTCAGAACGATATGTTTGTGGCAAATGATACATATCTCGATAATGGAAACAATCGTGTTTCTATTATAACTGGTCCGAATATGGCGGGAAAATCGACATATATGCGGCAGACTGCTTTGATTGTCTTAATGGCGCAGATCGGGTGCTTTGTACCGGCAGAGAGCGCTAAAATTGATATTGTAGACCGTATCTTTACAAGAGTGGGGGCATCAGATGATCTGGCTTCCGGCCAGAGTACCTTTATGGTAGAAATGACAGAAGTGGCCAATATCCTGCGCAATGCTACAAGTAACAGTTTGTTGATTCTGGATGAAATCGGAAGAGGGACAAGCACATTTGACGGACTTAGCATTGCATGGGCAGTTGTAGAGCATATCAGCAATCCAAAAGTTTTAGGAGCAAAAACTTTATTTGCTACCCATTATCATGAATTAACGGAATTAGAAGGAAAATTAAACGGCGTCAATAATTATTGTATTGCAGTAAAAGAGCAGGGAGATCATATTGTATTTCTTAGGAAAATTATAAAAGGCGGAGCAGACAAGAGCTATGGTATTCAAGTAGCAAAGCTGGCAGGTGTGCCGGATTCAGTAATTCAAAGGGCAAAAGAATTAGTAGAAGAATTAAGCGCTGCCGACATTACAGAAAAAGTAAAAGAGATGAAAGCGGAAGGAAATACGAAGACAAAGAAAAAGAAATATGATCAGCTTGAGATGGATCAGATTTCTCTGTTTGATACGGTACGGGAAGAAGATATTATAGATGAACTGAAAGAAATTGAAATCAGCACATTGACGCCTATTGATGCGCTCAATACACTTTATCGGCTTCAGAATAAATTAAAGAATCGTTGGTGATAAAATGAAAATTGAAGTACTCGATCAAAGCACGATTGATAAAATTGCGGCTGGAGAAGTGATTGAAAGGCCGGCATCCATTGTAAAAGAGCTGGTGGAAAATGCAATCGACGCAGGTGCAAGCTCTGTCACGGTGGAAATTAAAGATGGAGGAATTTCATTTATCCGTATTACAGATAATGGAGTCGGAATTCCAGAAAAAGAAGTGCCATCTGCCTTTCTTCGCCATGCGACAAGCAAGATCAGAAAAGTAGAAGATCTTTTGGATATTCATTCTTTAGGCTTCCGGGGAGAAGCACTTTCTAGCATTGCAGCTGTGTGTCAGGTGGAGATGCTGACTAAAACACAGGAAAGTCTTGTTGGTATCCGTTATCAAATTGAAGGCGGGGAAGAAAAGGCAATGGAAGAAGTAGGAATTCCAGAAGGAACAACATTTCTGGTGCGCAATCTTTTTTATAATACACCGGCAAGAAAAAAGTTTTTAAAAAGCAGCGTGACAGAGACAGGATATATCAGCGATCTGATCGAAAAGATTGCATTGTCCCATCCAGAGATTTCATTTAAATTTATCAGTAATCACCAGATTAAGCTGCATACTTCCGGAAATTCTGATCTGAAAGATATTGTCTACAATGTATTTGGAAGAGAAATTGCAAGCCAGGTTATGCCGGTTTATAGACAGCAAGATGGAATTGTGATGGAGGGATTGATTGGAAAACCTGTAATTTGCCGCGGAAATAGAAATTATGAATGTTGCTTTATCAATGGACGGTATATAAAAAGTAAAATTTTGATGAAAGCGATTGAAGATGGATACAAGGCATTTCTTATGCAGCACAAGTATCCGTTTGCCGTACTCCATTTGAGAATGGATGGATCTTTATTAGATATCAATGTCCATCCATCGAAATTGGAGGTTCATTTTTGGGATAATGATAAGATTTATCGTCTGGTAGAAAGTACAATCCGAGGCATTCTGGAGAAAAAAGAATTTATTCCGGAAATTTCACTTAGCGACGGGAAAGAGGAAAAGAAAACACAGGATAAAAAATCATTTCCGGAGCCATTTGAAAAAAAACGAATGATGCAGCTCAAAGAAGAAAGAAAAGAATACAGTTGGGAGAACAAAGTTCCAGACAGAACGGACAGAGATGCCTTTCTGCGGCGTGAACCAACGTATTTTAAAACAGGAAACAGCTTAAAGCAAGGAAGTGCTCCTGAATATGCAGAAAAACGTTTTGAAGATCGCAGGGAGCAAAATCCGGTTCAGATTACGTTGTTTGACAAAGAGACAGCTGTAAAGACAGATACCGCGCAGTATCGGATTATTGGACAGGCGTTTGATACCTATTGGCTTGTTCAGTATCAGAATAAACTATATATCATTGATCAGCATGCAGCACATGAGAAAGTATTGTATGAACGGATAATGAAAAGTTTAAAAGATCATTCGTTTACTTCACAGATGCTTTCTCCACCTGTAGTGATTCCGCTGAGTATGCAGGAAGAAGAATTATTTTTGCGGTATCATACTTATTTTGAAGAGATTGGATTTGAGATTGAATCTTTTGGCGGAAGAGAATATTCTATTCGGGCAATTCCAGGTAATTTGTTTGGAATTGAGAAGAGAGAACTTTTTCTGGAACTTCTCGACAGTCTAAGTGACTTGAACTGTGAGGAGGAACCAGAGATTTTAAAAGAAAAAATTGCCTCAATGTCATGCAAGGCGGCTGTCAAAGGAAATCACCAGATGGCGATACAGGAGGCAGAAAATCTGATATCAGAACTTTTAAAGCTGGAGAATCCGTATCATTGTCCGCACGGAAGACCGACAATCATCTCCATGACAAAGTACGAAATAGAAAAAAAATTCAAAAGAATTTTATAGAGAGGAAACGATGAAACAACCATTACTAATTTTAACAGGACCGACTGCAGTCGGAAAGACAGCGCTCTCCATCTCGCTTGCAAAAGCAGTAAACGGAGAGATCATCTCAGCCGATTCCATGCAGGTATACCGCGGAATGGATATCGGTTCCGCAAAAATAAAAAAAGAAGAGATGGATGGCGTACCTCATTTTTTAATTGATGAACTGGAACCAGATGATGAATTTCACGTTGTAAAATTTCAGACACTTGCAAAGCAGTATATGAAAGAGATCTGGGAGAGGGGGCATATCCCCATTTTGACAGGAGGAACAGGATTCTATATACAAGCTGTCCTGTACGATATTGATTTTACGGAAAATGAATCTGATCCCGCTTATCGGGAAGAACTGGAAAATATTGCAAAGCAGGAAGGAACAGCTGCACTTCATCGGAGATTGCGGGAGGTAGACCCTGTCTCTGCGGATGAAATTCATGAAAATAATGTAAAACGAGTGATTCGGGCGCTGGAGTTTTACAAAGAGACGGGAACACCGATCTCTGTGCATAACGAGATGGAGCGAAAAAAAGAGTCTCCATATCAGGCAGCTTATTTTGTCTTGAATGATGACAGAGCGCACTTATATGAAAGAATTGACAAAAGAGTAGACCAGATGATGGCAGATGGATTGCTGGAAGAAGTAAAAAGTCTGAAAGAACGCGGATTTACAAGAGATATGGTGTCTATGCAGGGACTGGGATATAAAGAGATTATGGATTATCTGGATGGAAAATGTTCTTTAGAAGAGGCTGTTTATATCCTGAAGAGAGATACGCGCCATTTTGCCAAACGTCAGATTACTTGGTTTAAAAGAGAACGAGATGTGATCTGGATTGAAAAAGAAGATTATCATTATAATGATGAAGAAATATTAAAGGCAATGCTTTTAGAACTGGAAAAAAGAGGATGGAAGACAGGAGAAAAAAATGAATACACAGATAAAGAGTATGTATGAGACATTGGGCATTTCAGAAGAAGTATATCAATTTGGTCAGAAAATAGAACGCCAGTTAAAAGAACGATTTGATGAGATTGATGATACAGCAGAGTACAATCAGCTCAAAGTAATTCATGCGATGCAGAAAAACCGAGTGGCAGAAGAACATTTTAATATGAGCAGCGGATATGGATATAATGATGCAGGAAGAGATACATTGGAAGAAGTGTATGCGACTGCCTTCCATGCAGAGGCGGCACTTGTACGCCCTCAGATTACCTGCGGAACTCATGCACTTGCCGTAGCGCTGTCAGGAAATCTGCGTCCTGGAGATGAGATGATTTCAATTTCAGGTAAACCGTACGATACACTGGAAGAAGTGATTGGAATCCGTCCTTCAAACGGATCCCTGGCAGAATATGGCGTATCATACAAACAGGTAGATTTGCTTGCAGATGGAAACTTTGATTTTGAAAAAATCAAAGAGACAATCAGTGAAAAAACAAAACTGGTAGAAATTCAAAGATCGAAAGGATATCAGACACGGCCGACTCTGTCGGTATCTCAGATAGGAGAGGCGATTGCATTTGTAAAAAGCATAAATCCGAAAATTATCTGTATGGTAGATAACTGCTATGGAGAATTTGTGGAGCGCATAGAGCCTAGCGATGTCGGAGCAGATATGGTAGTTGGATCTCTGATCAAAAATCCAGGAGGCGGACTTGCACCGATCGGGGGATATATCGTAGGAAAAAAAGAATGTATAGAAAATGCAGCATACCGTCTGACCTCTCCAGGTCTTGGAAAAGAAGTCGGAGCGAGTTTAGGGGTGATGCGCTCTTTTTATCAGGGATTCTTTCTTGCACCTACTGTGACAGCAGGCGCTTTAAAAGGAGCAATTTTTGCGGCAAATATTTATGAAAAATTAGGTTTTTCTGTCGTTCCAAATGGTCAGGAATCGCGCCATGACATCATTCAGGCTGTAACATTTGGTTTCCCGGAAGGTGTCATTGCATTTTGTGAGGGAATTCAGGCAGCTGCTCCGGTGGACAGTTATGTGACGCCAGAACCATGGGCAATGCCAGGATATGACAGTGAAGTAATTATGGCAGCAGGAGCATTTGTACAGGGTTCCTCGATAGAGCTGAGCGCTGACGGTCCGATTAAACCGCCGTATGCAGTTTATTTTCAGGGTGGTCTGACGTGGAATCACGCAAAACTTGGAATTTTGATGTCCCTACAGAAAATGATAGAAAAACATCTTGTGAAGATTCCTCAAGATGTTTAAAAGGCGGAGAGATACATGAGACAGATTATAGTGATTGGGGGCGGTCCTGCTGGGATGATGGCAGCGATTACAGCTGCAAGAAAAGGAGCGGCAGTGACACTTCTTGAACAGAAAGAGAAATTGGGGAAAAAACTTCTGACAACGGGAAATGGCCGATGCAATATGACGAATATATCGGCACATCTGGAAGAAGGCTATTCTGAAGAGAAACAAAATTTCTTAAAAGGATGCTTTGAACAGTTTGATGCACAGGATACGATTTCCTTCTTTGAGAGTATGGGAATGATGACAAAGAAAAGAGAAAATCTTATCTATCCTGTGACAGATCAGGCTGCCACGGTGCTGGACTTTTTAATGATGGAGCTGCGCAGACAGAAAGTAAAGGTGAAGTGTCGGGAGAAAGTGACAGCGCTTGAGAAGACGAAAAAAGGATGGCTTGTAAAGACAGAGGGATGGCAGTATGAGGCAGATAGTGTGATTATGGCAGGAGGTTCAAAAGCTGCAATCCAAAAAGAAGACACAGCGGCTTATCCTCTTGCAGAAAAACTGAAATTAGAAATAAAAAAACCTCTTCCGGCTCTGGTGCCTTTAAAATGCAAAGATAAAGTCTGTTCTGCTCTTGCGGGGCTTCGCTCTCAGGTGAAGTTAAAACTTTTGATTGACGGAAAAAATGTTCAGACAGAAGAAGGAGAGCTGCAGTGGGCAGAATATGGCATCTCAGGAATTGTAGTATTTCAAATCAGCTCTAAAGCGGCAAGAGCTTTGGATGAAAAGAAAAAAGTAGAAATAGAAGTAGATCTTTATCCTTTCAAAGAGAAGCAGCAGATAGCAAAATTCCTGCATCACACAGCCGTGTCAGATCCTCAGAAGACAGCAGAAGAAGTCATGATGGGAATCTTTCCGAAAAAATTAGCATCTTTTCTGGCGCATGAAATGGGGTGGAAAGAAAAAGCTGATCAATATACAGAGAATCAATGGGAAGAAGCCGTCAAAAAATGGAATCATTTAAAACTTCTGATAAACGGGACAAAACCATTTGAACAGGCACAGATCTGCTCCGGGGGAGTGGCACTTTTTGAGATCGATGAAAAAACTCTGGAGTGCAGACAACACAGAGGACTTTACATTGCAGGAGAACTTTTGGATGTTGATGGAATGTGTGGAGGATACAATCTGCAATGGGCATGGACAAGCGGATATATCTGTGGTACTTATGCAGCGAAAGGAAAATAAATAAATGATAAGATTACAACAAGTGAAATTGCCGGTTACGCATACAAAAGAAGAGTTAGAGAGAGCGATTGAAAAAATACTTCATGTTTCATCAGAGCAAATAAAAGCATATGAGATTATAAAGCAGTCGCTGGATGCTAGAAAAAAGGCAGAATTAAAATACAGTTATGTGATTGATACAGAGATTTTGAAGGAACAGAAAGTAGTAAAACAGTGCCGAAATAAAAACGTATCTTTGATAGAAAAGAAAAAATATGTATTTCCAAAATCAGGATCACAGCCTTTACGGCAGCGTCCTGTGGTTGTAGGGGCCGGACCAGCAGGACTGTTCTGCGCACTGATGCTGGCACGTCATGGGTATCGCCCGATTCTTCTGGAACGAGGATGCGATGTGGAGACACGGATGAAAGATGTAGAGCAGTTTTGGAATGATGGAAAATTAAAAAGAAATTCCAATGTGCAATTTGGAGAAGGCGGCGCTGGCACATTTTCAGATGGAAAGTTAAATACACTTGTAAAAGATGAAAAGGGTCGGAATCGTTTTGTGCTGGAGACATTTGTTCATGCGGGCGCTCCGGAAGAAATATTATATGTTAATAAACCGCATATAGGTACGGATATTCTGCGCAGTGTTGTATGGAATCTTCGGGAAGAAATCAAAATGTATGGCGGAGATGTATTTTTTGAGGCGCAGGTGACAGACTTGGAAATGAAAGACGGCAGCGTAAAACGATTGGAAATAAACAAAAAAGAGTGGATGGATGCAGAGGTTGTCGTTTTTGCAGTGGGACATAGCGCCAGAGATACTTTTGAGATGCTTCAGACGAAGCCGGTTTCACTGCAGGCAAAGTCATTTGCAGTGGGAATCCGAATAGAACATCCTCAAAAAATGATTGATCTGGCACAATATGGAGAGATTGAACCTGGAATTCTTCCGGCAGCAGCTTATAAAGTGACACAGAAGCTGGAAAACGGAAGGGGTGTCTATTCTTTTTGTATGTGTCCAGGAGGATATGTGGTGAATGCTTCCTCCGAGGAAGGAAGAATTGCGGTTAATGGAATGAGCTATCACAGGCGTGACGGTGAAAATGCAAACAGTGCAATCATTGTGACTGTGACACCGGAGGATTTTGAAGGAGAAGACGCACTTGCAGGCGTACGATTTCAGAGAAAACTGGAGGAAGCTGCATACCATGCCGGGGACGGAAAAATACCGGTTCAGTGTTTTGAAGATTTTTGTGCGGATCGTGCGACAAAAACATTGGGTGAAGTGAAACCTCAGATCTGCGGAAAATGGAAACTGTCTAATGTGCGGACATGCTTTCCAGACGAGATTGCCTGTTCGTTAGAAATGGGCATCAAAGCGTTTGGAAAAAAAATTAAAGGATTTGACCGTCCAGATGCGGTCATTTCAGGCGTGGAGAGCAGGACATCATCTCCAATCAGGATGGAGAGAGGCGAAACGTTTGAGAGCAGTGTAGCAGGATTTTATCCTTGCGGGGAAGGAGCTGGCTATGCGGGCGGCATCACATCGGCAGCAATGGATGGAATCAAAGTTGCGGAGCAGATTGCGATGAAGTATCAGAAATTTTAAGATAAATTAAGATTCCATCTGTGTACAAGAGATTTATTCTATGATAAAATGTTAAAATTAAGACAGGCAGTTTTCGTGGGAGAGAGTCAGGAAAAAGAATGCGGTCTATAAAACAAATACGAAAAGAAGAGCGTCCGTATGAAAAATGTAAACAATACGGTACACATTCTCTGTCTGATGCAGAGCTGCTGGCGATTATGCTGAGGACGGGATCTCATTCTATGAATGTAGTAGAGATGGCAGAACGTGTCCTAGAGGCGTCAAAAGTAGAAGACAGTCTTCTGGGATTATATCATCTGTCCAGGGAAGATTTGATGCAGATTGATGGAATCGGAGAAATTAAAGCCATGCAGATCCAATGTATTGCCGAATTTTCAAAAAGAATGGCAAAAGCTTCTGCAAAAGATCATTTATCATTTCAAGATCCTGCATCAATTGCACGCTATTGTATGGAAGACTTGCGCCACTGTGAGCAGGAACAGCTGATGGTGATGATGCTGAATACGAAAAATCGTCTTTTGGGAGAAGAAATAATTTCAAAGGGAACGGTAAATGCTTCCTTGATTTCACCAAGAGAGATCTTTATTCGTGCACTGCACTATCATGCAGTGTATCTGATTTTAATACACAACCATCCAAGTGGTGATCCAAAACCAAGCAGGGAAGATATTGCGGTCACAAAGAGAATACAGGAATCTGGAAATCTGATAGGAATTGAACTGCTGGACCATTTGATTATCGGGGATCACCGCTACGTCAGTTTTCGGGAGAGCGGTCTGCTGTTTTAGACAGAATCTGTTCCGAAAAAGCTTTAAAGGCAAAGAGAAGCGAAGGAGAAGAGCAATTATGTTATTTCATAATACATATGGTGTGGATATGGGAAACGACACGATTAAGATCAGTGATCGAGATGAAAGAAAATTTTTAATGGAGAGAAATGTGATTGCAATTCGGGATCAGACTCATGTGATTGCGGTAGGGCAAAAAGCATTTGAAATGTATGAGAAGACGCCTGTCAATGTGGAAGCGACATGTCCGATGGCGGGCGGCGTGATTGCAGATACACAGAATATGGAAATTGTACTTTGGAAGTTTCTAAAGAAATGTGCGGCGTTTCGTATGCGTCATCCGCAGATTTATTTTGCTGTTCCAAACAATATTTCAGAAGTAGAAAAAAGGGCTTATTTTTCTACTCTGAAGGGAAGAATCAAGGCAAAGAAGGTTTTTTTGGTAGAAAAAGGAATTGCAGATGCTGTTGGAATGGAACTGCCGATTGAAGAACAAAGAGGCAGTATGGTGATCAATATCGGCGCGCAGACAACCGAAATTTCTGTGATCTGCGGGGGAAAGATTATCTTGAGCAAAACGCTGAAGATTGGCGGCAAAAGCATGGACGAGGCAATCGCTACAATGGTCCGGAGAAATTTTAACCTGAGCATCGGAATGAAAACAGCAGAAGTTTTAAAAAATAATCTCGCATATCTGTTGGAGGGAGAGGAAAAAGAAATGCGGGTGTGGGGAGTGAATACATTATCGGGGCTTCCAAGAGAAGCAGCGATTCCAGCAAGCGCAGTCAGTTTTGCTCTTCTGGAAATTTTGGAAGAGATTACAACAAATATAAAATCAGTGGTTGAGCGGACACCGCCTCAGATTTTGCAGGATATTAAAAGAAGCGGTATTTATCTGACTGGAGGCGTCTCACTGATACCAAATATTGCCGATTTTATCCGTCTGGAGATAGAGACGAGAGTATATCCTGTTCAATATCCGATTTTCAGTACGATACGAGGACTTCTGAAAATTATGAATGAACCAAAAAAATACAGAAAATATACGTATTCGTTAAAAGATCTGACTGGAAAAATGATGTAATAAAAAGAGGAAGCTATATGAAAAAGAAAACAAATGATTCAATCAAAAGCAAATATATTTTTATTCTTGTGATGATTTTTTGCTTTGTTTTGATTCTGCTTACGTTTACAACAGATGTTGTATCAGGTCCGTTCAAACGGGTGGCAGAATTAGTGATTGTTCCGGTACAAGAAGGATTCAATCAGATAGGAACATGGATTACAGACAAAGGTGTATACTTTCAGGACTCTGCCGACATTTATGAAGAAAACCAGGCGCTTCAGAAAAAAGTAGATGAATTGACAGCAGAAAATACACAGCTTTTACAAAATGAAGAGGAACTGAATCGGCTGAGAGAATTATATGAGCTGGACAGCCAATATGAAGATTATCCAAAAGTAGGAGCAAGAATTGTGGCAAAGACATCAGGAAACTGGTTTAATCTGTTTACGATTGACAAAGGAAGCGACGATGGGATTCAGGTCGATCAGAATGTAGTTGCGGGAAGCGGTCTGGTAGGTATTGTGACAGAAGTAGGAAAAGACTGGGCTACTGTCCGCGCAATCTGTGATGATTACAGCAACGTCAGCGCTATGGTTTCTACGACATCCGATGTCTGTATCGTATCGGGAAGCCTCAGTCTGCTGGATGAAGGAAAGCTGGAATTGAGTAAATTGATGGACAAAGAGGATAAAGTTTCTGTCGGTGCAAAAGTAGTTACTTCTCATGTGAGTGAAAAGTATCTTCCGGGTATTTTAATCGGATACATCAGCGATTTGTCAAGTGACAGCAATCAGCTGACAAAATCAGGGTATATTACACCGGTTGTAGATTTTAAACATTTGCAGGAAGTGCTTGTAATCACAAAATTGAAAGAAACAGGCGAATCTGATTTTGAAAACGAAAACAATAAGACACAGACCGACAGTGACTCATCAGAAGCCGAAACAGCCAGCACGGAGGAGTAAGGATATATGAAAAGAAAAATCACAGTGATATTGATGATATTTTTCTGCTTTATTCTTCAGTCTACATTATTTCAACAGTTTGCTATTGCATCCATTGTTCCAAATTTATTGCTGATTATAACTGTATCTTTCGGATTTATCCGGGGAAAAAAGGAAGGAATCTGGATAGGATTCTTATGTGGACTGCTGATGGATTTGTCTGTTGGGACAATCGGAGTAAATGCACTTTTTTATACAGCGATAGGATACATTAACGGATGTTTTTATCATATTTTTTATGATGACGATATACGAATGCCGATCTTTTTTGTAGCAGTCAGTGATCTGGCATATGGAATTGCTGTCTATGCAAGTATGTTTCTGTTGAGAGGCAGGATTAACTTTTTCTATTATCTGAGACGCATTATCATTCCAGAGGTGCTCTATACACTGGTGATGACAATTCTATTGTATAAAATAATATACCGCCTGAATCAATGGCTGGAAAAGACAGAATTAAAGGGGTGAGAATATTTGTTTCAGCATATGAAATCTAAGATGAAAAAAAATCTGAGATCCAGAATTTTGATTCTAGTGATTGTATTTCTCATTTTAGGAGGATTTTTAATCCAGCGTCTGTTTGTTCTTCAGATTATTAGGGGAGAAGATTATGAAAATAACTTTACGATGCAGATCAAAAAAGAAAAAGTGCTGGATGGAACGAGAGGAAATATTTATGATGTCAACGGATATCCGCTTGCGTATAACAAATTGGTTTACTGTGTGACATTTGAGGATGTGGGAAGTTATGAGACAATCAGAGAAAAAAACCTGAAATTAAATGGGATTTTCTATCAGCTCATTAAGATCATCGAAGAAAATGGAAGTGAAGTGATCAGCGATTTTGGTATTCGCATTAACAGTTCTGGCAATTATGAATTCGCAAAGACAGGTTTTAACCTGATGCGTTTCAAGGCGGACGTCTATGGAAGGGTCTATATCGAAGATTTGACAGAAGAAGAGGAAAATATAGATGCAGCTTCTATGATGGAAGAATTGTGCAGTGACGATTACTATGGGATTTTAGGTGATTATACACCGCAGGAGCTGGCGCAGAATGGTCTTCCGGAAAAACTGACGATGAAAGAAACGCTGCAGCTGGCTACACTTAGAAGTGCGCTTGCTGCAAACAGTTATCAAAAATATATGTCGATCACGATCGCTGAAGATATCAGTGAAAAGGCTGTTGCTGTCATCATGGAAAATAAGGACAAGTTTTTGGGTGTGGATGTTGTGGAAGATACTATTCGCGTCTACAACGATGCAATTTATTTTGCACCGATTATCGGATATACAGGACCTGTCTCAGCAGAAGAGCTGGAAGAGCTGGAAAAAGAAGATTCTTCTTACCATCAGGGAGATATTGTCGGAAAATCAGGATTGGAGCAATATTTTGAGACAGAACTGCAAGGAGCAAAAGGAAGTCAGACATTCTATGTAGACAATATGGGAAAGGTGCTGGAGGAAGAAGAGTATATCAGCCCTTCAGCGGGAAATGATATTTATCTTACGATTGACCATGAGACACAGATTGCAGCATATAAAATCTTGGAACAGCGTATAGCAGGTATCTTGTATAGTATGATTGAAAACACAGAATTCTATCCGGAAGGATATCTGGAAGAACTGGCAAATCCTGATAAAATACGAATTCCAATTTATGATGTATATTATGCTTTGTTTAAGAACAATGTCATTGATATTGCTCATATGTCAAGCGAAGATGCAACGGCATTTGAGCAGGGAATTTATCAAAAATTTGCATCCAGACAAGAAGCAATTTTTGCCGCACTGAAAGAACAGCTGCTGAGCGAAAACCCAACCATATATAATGATCTGAGCCAGGAGTATCAGGTATATCAAACGTATATTGTAGACACAACGCTGATTGAAAGTGGAATTTTACTGGAAGATGCAGTAGATCAATCAGATGAAACGTATAAGGCATGGCAAGATGGAACAATCAGTCTGAGGGAATATCTGACTTATGCGATTTCAAAAAACTGGATTGATGTGTCAAAAGTGACAGAAGAAAACCAATATTTGGATTCGGATGAAATTTATTCAGCGCTTGCAGATGCGATATCAGTATATCTCAAAGACGATATGGAATTTTCTAAATATGTCTATCGTTATATGATTTCCGATGAAACATTGACAGGCACAGAGATTTGTCTGCTGCTATTTGAGCAGGAAATTATTGAGTGGAATGAGGAAGATTACAATTCGCTGGCGGCGGGAGTTTATATGCCATATGACTTTATGAGAGCTAAGATTTATTCGCTTGAAATCACGCCGGCACAGCTTGCCCTTGCTCCTTGCTCTGGTTCTCTAGTTGTGACAGATGTGAATACAGGAAATGTTGTGGCATGTGCAACGTATCCAAGTTATGACAATAACCGTCTTGCGAACAATATTGATTCTGACTATTTTATGAGTCTGACAAATGACTTGTCCAGTCCATTTTATAATCGTGCTACTCAAGAAGTAACTGCGCCAGGTTCCACATTTAAGATGATAACCGCAGTAGCAGGAATTGAGGAAGGTGTGATCAGCTCAGGAGAATCAATTGAATGTAAAGGAACGTTTGAGGAAGTAACACCTCATATCAACTGCTGGATTTCTCCAGGGAATCATGGCGTTTTGACGCTGTCTGAGGCAATTGAACAGTCTTGCAACTATTACTTTAACACCGTTGGATACTGGCTTGGATTTAACGGAGGAGAAGAGTCGGAAGATGCAGTTGGTATCGAACGTCTGATGAAATATGCAGCGCTGTTCGGTCTGGACGATAATTCTGGAATCGAAATTGCCGAGAGTGCTCCGCAGATGGCAGATGTGGCTGTAGCACCGGCTGCAATGGGACAGAGTAACCATGCATATACTACAACACAGCTTGCGAAATATGTGGCAACTATTGCAAACAGAGGAACGTGCTATGATTTGACATTACTTGATAAAATCACGGATACTTCTGGAACAATGATTCAGGAGCAGACACCAAATATTCACAGTGAGATCTCATTAAGCGCAGATGCCTGGGGAGCAATTCAGTATGGAATGAATCAGGTGATCCATAATACCCAATCTATAGAGGGAACAGACGCGATTGAATGGGCAGGAAAAACAGGAACAGCCGAGGAAAGCAAGATACGTCCAAACCATGCTGTCTTTGTAGGATATGCCCCGTATGATAAACCGCAGTATGCAATCGCAGTCCGTGTGACAAACGGATATACATCTGCGAACTCAGCTGCAATTGCAGGCGATATGGTCAGCTATTTATTCCATCTGCAAAATGAAGAAGAATTGCTTTCAGGAGTTGCAAAGGAAGGAACAACAAACACAGTACGTACCGATTAAGGGAAAGAAAGAGGGAAATGACACAATGAATCATAATTCTGTAATGATTAAGAGCAATAAATATGGGTTGATTGTGGTACTGGACGATAAAATTCCATTTGCACAGCTGCTGAGGGATGTAGCCGATAAATTTAGAGAAGCATCCAATTTTTTTAAAAATGCAAAAATGGCGATTTCTTTTTCGGGAAGAACGCTGACGCAGGAACAGGAAAAGGAACTGGTTTCAACGATTGTAAACAATTCGCATATTCATATTTTATGTGTGATTGATGAAAGAAAAGAAGTAGAAGAATACTATCGTCAGGCAGTGGAACATTCTATGGAAGAGATCAAAAAACAGGATGGTCAGTTTTATCGGGGAACATTAAAAGCAGGAGAAGTATTGGAAACAGAAAAGAGTATTATTATTGTCGGGGATGTTAATCCCGGAGCAAGCGTTATCTCAAAAGGAAACATTGTGGTCATTGGCTCCTGCAGAGGCAATGTATATGCAGGAGCTTCCGGAAATACAGAATGTTTTGTTGCCGCTTTAATCCTGCGGCCTATCCAAGTCAGAATTGCGGACAAGGCAGCACGCAGCGCTATCGTAAAATGGAATGACACAAGTACTTATCAGATTGATCCAAAAATAGCTTACATTAAAGAGGAACGGATTCATATAAAAACAATCTCACAGGATGTCTTGTCAGATCTTGGCCAGACAAAAGAAGAATAAGAAGGCACAAAAGATGGCAGAAAAAAGAGAGTGGGAGGACTGAATATGAGTGAAGCAATCGTAATCACATCTGGAAAAGGAGGAGTTGGAAAAACAACCGCAACGGCAAATATAGGAACAGGGCTTGCCAGAATGCAGAGAAAAGTAGTACTGGTAGATACAGATATCGGTCTGCGCAACTTGGATGTTGTAATGGGACTTGAAAATAGAATTGTCTATAATTTAGTGGATGTTATAGAAGGAAACTGCAGAATGAAGCAGGCATTGATTCGAGATAAGAGATATCCTAATTTATACCTGCTTCCATCAGCCCAGACGAGAGATAAATCGGCAGTGACGCCGGAGCAAATGGTAAAATTGACAGACTGCCTAAGAGAAAGCTTTGACTATATATTGCTGGATTGTCCTGCTGGGATTGAGCAGGGATTTCAAAATGCTGTTGCGGGTGCCGACCGTGCGATTGTTGTGACCACACCGGAAGTATCGGCCATTCGGGATGCAGATCGAATCATTGGCTTACTGGAAACACATGAAATTCATGACATACATCTGTTGGTAAACCGTGTACGCAAGGATATGATTCGCAGAGGAAATATGATGTCAATCGAGGATGTGGCAGAAATTCTGTCTATTCCTCTGATTGGCGCAGTGACAGATGATGAAAATGTAGTGATTTCTACAAATCAAGGAGAGCCGCTTGCAGGAAATGATTCCTGTGCCGGACAGGCATTTTTGCAGATTTGTCGGAGAATTGAAGGAGAAGAAATCCCCATCGGTGATTTTTCAAGAAGTGAAAGCATTTTCGAGAGACTCTCCAGTTTTTTTAAAAAAAGTGAGAGAGGTATTGTGTGATGTGGTGGAACCAGAAAAAAGAAGCGAGATCAAAAACGATTGCAAAAGAACGAATTCAGTCTACATTGATTTCAGATCATACAGACTGCACACCGGAAGTTCTGGAACAGATTGAAAAAGATATTTTCCAGGTAGTGCGCAGATATTTTGACATCAAGCCTGAGGAACTGCATGTGCGGCTGGAGATCGTAAAAAATCAGAAATAGGGTGTAATTATGTTAAAACAATATAAGATAAAAGATTACGGATTCCGATTAATATTATGGGCGGTTGCTCTGTCAATTCTTGGAATCATGATAATTGGAAGTGCAAATGAGAGTTATCAGACGAAACAAATTTTAGGGTTGGGACTTGGCATTGTGACGATGGTGGTTGTCTCTCTCATTGACTATAAATGGATTTTAAATTTTATATGGCTGATTTATGTGGCAGGTATTGGTCTGCTGCTTGCAGTTCGTTTTTTTGGAACAGAAGTAAAAGGAGCGCAGCGCTGGATTGAAATTGCAGGGATTCAATTTCAGCCGTCCGACTTGGAAAAAATTATTCTGATTTTATTTTTTGCCTATTTCTTTTCCAAACATGAAGAAAACATCAGCAAATTGAAAACCATCATTATTTCTTTGATTTTATTAGGGATACCATGGATTCTTGTAAAAGAACAGCCAGACCTTTCTACAAGTATTGTTTTGATCCTTATATTTTGTGCAATGTTTTTTATTGCAGGCTTGAGTTATAAAATAATTGGTGGTATCATAATGATGTGTATTCCGGCAGCAGTGATTTTTTTCAGCATCGTTACACAGCCAGGACAGACTTTGCTGGAGGGATATCAGATGACCCGTATTCTTGCATGGCTAAGACCGACAGAGTATGCAGATCAGGCAATTCAACAGACAAATTCTATCATAGCGATTGGATCTGGACAACTTTACGGAAAGGGTCTGAATAATAATGTGGTATCTTCTGTAAAGAATGGAAATTTTGTGGCAGAACCGCAGACAGACTTTATCTTTTCAGTAGCAGGAGAAGAATTGGGCTTCATCGGATGCTGTATCATTATTCTTTTAGAGCTTTTAATTGCTTATGAATGTATCAGAATTGGAAGAAAAGCCCGTGATCTGACTGGTACATTGATTTGCTGCGGGGTAGGATCATTAATTGTCTTTCAAAGTTTTATGAATATTTGTGTAGCAACGGGACTCATGCCGAATACAGGGCTTCCGCTGCCTTTTGTGAGCTATGGATTGACATCTCTGGTCAGCCTGTTTATAGGAATAGGAGTTGTACTAAATATTGGACTACAGGCAAAAAAATATTAGATATAGGGGGTGAAAGTATGAACATTGGATTGATTGCTCATGATGCTAAAAAGAAGCTGATGCAGAATTTCTGTATTGCTTATCGTGGGATTTTATGCAAAAATGAATTGTATGCAACAGGGACAACGGGACGTCTGGTTGAGGAAGTTACAAATTTAAATATTCATAAATATCTTGCCGGTCATTTGGGAGGAGAACAGCAGTTGGGAGCACAGATTGAACACAATCAGATTGATCTGCTGATTTTCCTGAGAGATCCGCTGACAAAAAAACGTCATGAACCGGATATCAATAACGTATTACGATTATGCGATGAACATAACATTCCGCTGGCAACCAATTTAGCGACAGCAGAGCTTCTAATCAAGTCGCTTGATCGAGGCGAGCTGGAATGGCGTGAAATGTACAAATAAAAAATAAGGCAGGCTAATAAAAAATGGCGATTTCAAAAAGAGAGCAAAGAGAAAGACGTGAAAAGATGAGAAAAAAACGCAGAATGAAAGCGACTTTGCTTTGCGGCGTTCTTTTTCTGCTTTTTTGTGCTATAATCGGAAGCTTACTCTATTTTTTTAAATGGCGAGAGCCTGAAGCGCAGCTGCAATCTCAATTTGCATTATTTGATCCCGCTTTAGGAGTGGAAAAAACCAGTCTGGCAAGTGGGAGGGCTGTCTCCTTTGCAGAAGATCTATGCGTACAGAACGAAGATTATGGAACAGAACAGCTTTCTCTGACATCTGAGGCGGCCGAGGTATTTGATTTGGAAAATAAAGAAGTTTTGTATGCAAAGAATATTCATGAGCGCCTGTATCCGGCAAGTTTGACAAAAATTATGACTGCGCTTGTAGCATTAAAATATGGAAATCTGGATGACGAAGTGATAGTTGGATGGGAGTGCGAGGATATTGATCCAGACTCTTCTGTCTGTGAGATTGATCCAGGAGAGACCTACACTCTGCGCCAGCTGCTGTATGGTTTAATGATTGCCTCAGGAAATGATGCGGCTATGACAATCGCCGTTCATGTAGGCGGAAGTGTAGAAAATTTTGTCGCTATGATGAATCAGGAGGCAATGGACATAGGGGCGACAAACACGCATTTTGTCAATGTGCATGGACTGCACGATGATAATCATTATACAACTGCATATGACATTTACTTGATTTTTCAGGAAGCGTTGAGATACGATGTATTTGAGGATTTGATCAGCCAAAAGACGTATACAGCGACGTATACGTCGGTAGAGGGAGAACAGATGGAAATCACATGGAATTCTACAAATCAGTTTCTCACAGGCGAATCAGAACAGCCGGAAAATGTAACTGTGTTTGGAGGAAAGACAGGTACGACAGATGAGGCAGGGGCATGTCTTTCTATATTAAGCAAAGATGAGTATGGAAATTCCTATTTCTCTGTGATTTTGAGAGCTGATTCTAAAATTACTCTTTATTCAGAAATGACAGAATTATTATCACAAATTAAGAAATAATTCTTGTATTTTATCGGCAAATGTTCTATAATCATTCTTATAGAAGTTGTGTTTTTAGACATAAATACTAAATAACATCAAAACCGAAGGAGGAGATTATAATGATTCAGATAATCGCAGGCAAGAAGGGAAAAGGAAAAACAAAACATTTGTTGGAAAAAGCAAACACAGAGATCAAAGCAGCACATGGCAGTATTGTATACTTAGATAAAAGTGCAAAGCATATGTATGAATTAAACAACAAGATTCGTTTGATTGATACATCCGCTTATCCGATTACAAACAGTGATGAATTTATTGGATTTATCTGTGGTATTCTTTCTCAGGATAATGATTTAGAGCAGATGTACTTAGACAGCTTCTTAAAAATAGCAAATCTGGAAAATGCAGATGCAGATAGACTGGAAGCAACAGTTGAAAAATTAGGAAGAATTGGTGAAACTTATCACGTGACATTCGTTTTGAGTATCTCTATGGATAAAGATGAACTTCCAGAGAAAGAGAAAGAAAAAGTAATTGTTTCCCTGTAAAAAGTGCAGCAGAAACAATAAGCATACTTATTTTTATACCTGCTGTTTCTTACGGTACATAAGAATAAAACTGAAATAGCAGGTATAAAAAATAAAAAATATTCATAATTTGATTTTTAAAATAATTCGGTTACTTGCAGCCGAGTAGTTCACGATAATAAAAGAAAGATAAATAGTCGGGGTTCTTTCTTTTATTATTTTACTCTTTTAATGTTATCGTATGAATTATACTAATAACAAAAATCAAAAACACAATCAAAAAAGCGCCAGTTTCCCAGCGCCTTATCCATATTTCTTATTCCTGATGACCAATACGACCATAAGTGCTAATCATATAAAGTCCTGCAATTCCAACAACTGCATAAATAATGCGTGATATCAGCGAGAGACTGCCAAATAAAAAAGCTACAAGATCAAATTGAAAAAATCCTATTAATCCCCAGTTAATCGCTCCTATAATGACGAGTGTCAATGCAAGATAATCTAACCATTTCATAGATAAATTTTCCTCCTTTTTTCTTATTTTGTACAGCTATTTTGATTTTATTCATATATTATTTTATATCTTTTACAGCTGTATATCAGAATTGACTTTCATGGATTATTCTTATATAATATGTTCAGTTTTAACAGCGAATATACAGGTATATAATGTTACTTTTTAAGTATTCAGAAGGTTGTGGTATTGCTCAATACATGATAAAATACACAAGAAAGGAGACAAAAGTTTGATACGGAATAAAAGTAATAAAAAAATTGTACGGTATAAGCGTCATATTAATATTAATATCGGAACCATTTTATTTGGATTAATCTTTATTTATATAATTATTAATCTTATCCTTTATATAACGAGTTCTCATGTTACAATTTATGAAGTTACGGCAGGACCTTTGTCAGGAAACTATCATTTTACAGCATTGGCCTTAAAAGACGAACAGATTGTGACGGCTGAAGAAAGCGGAACCGTCAGTTATTACGCCAAAGAAGGAAGCAAAGTGGGAAAAGGCAACAGTATTTATTCTGTCAATGACGGCGGACTAGAAAATGTTTTGTCCTCTGATGAAGATACTGCTTTCTCCACAAAAGATCTATCTGGAATCCGAAATGAAGCAGCAGCATTTTCAGAAAATTTTCGTGAGGTTTCCTTTCAAAATGTTTACAACTTTAAATCAAATATTCAGGGAAGTATTCTGGATTTAGTCACAGAAAAGACAATGGGCAGGATCAATGAATCCGGAGATATCAGTTATGCAAATTCTTATACGGCGCCGCAAGCAGGTATTATTGTCTATTCTGTTGACAATTATGAAAACATTTCTGAATCAGATATTACAATGGAAATGTTTGATCAGAAAAATTATATAAGAACAAATTTAAGATCGGATCGAAATATACAGATGGGAGAACCTGTATATAAGCTTTTAACGAGTGAAGACTGGTCTTTGATTATCCCTTTGACAGATAAAGATCTGGGAGAATTAAGCGGTATGACCCAAATACGTTTTCGCTTTTTAAAAGACGGGACAAGCTTTAATTCTGATTTTTCAATCATTCAAAATGGTGATCAATATTTTGGAAAATTAGATATCAGTAATTCCTTAATTCGATTTGCGGCAGATCGATTCATTGAAATTGAATTGATTGTCAGTCGGCAGACAGGATTAAAAATACCAAACTCTGCACTGGCGGTAAAAGAATTTTTTGAAATACCAAAAGAATTTGCGCAGTATGAAGGAGAAAATCCAGCCTCCATCACTTTGACAAGAGAGACGTATGCAAACGATGGATCTGCTGTCATCAGTGAGATAGAGGTACCCGTCTATCGAGAAGAAGAAAATTCTTTCTATGTTGATGATAACATATTTCAGCTTGCTGACTATGTTCTGAAAGGAGAAGAACGGTTTCAGATCTTAGAATCTGAAGAATTAACTGGAGTTTATAATGTTAATATGGGATATGCCGTTTTTAGAGAAGTAGAAGTCTTAGACTCCAATGAAGAATACAGTATTGTAAAAGCAGAAGATGTGTACAGTCTGTCGCAATATGACCATATTGTTCTGGATGCTTCTGATGTGACAGAGAATCAAATTATATTTTAACTTTAGAGGTGAAAATTCATGATAAAAGAAAACTTAAAAGAGGTAGAAGAGAAGATTCAAAAAGCATGTCTGCGTTCTGGCAGAGATCCCAAAGAGGTCACTTTGATTGCTGTCAGCAAAACAAAACCTGTCTCTATGATTGAAGAGGTATATACGGAAGGAATACGGGATTTTGGTGAAAATAAACCACAGGAATTAAAAGAAAAATATGATTTGATGCCGAAAGATATCAACTGGCATATGATCGGTCATCTGCAGAGAAATAAAATAAAATATGTGGTCGACAGAGCGTGTATGATTCATTCAATTGATTCCATCCGTCTTGCTCAGGCAGTGGAGGAAGAGGCAGCTAAGAGAGAAAAAGTCATCCCTGTCCTTCTGGAAATTAATATTGCGAGAGAAGAGAGCAAATTTGGGTTTCTGGAGGAGGAAGTGTATGATGCATTGGAAATAATTTCAAAACTTCCCCATTTAAGGATTGAAGGATTGATGACGATTGCTCCATTTGTGGAGAATGCCGAAGAAAATCGTGTACATTTTAAAAATTTAAGAAAATTATCTGTTGACATAAAACAGAAAAACATTGATAATGTTAATATGTGCAATCTGAGCATGGGAATGACTGGAGACTATGAGATTGCGATAGAAGAAGGCGCCACATTTGTCCGTGTGGGAACAGGGATCTTTGGCGAACGAAACTACATAAAGTGAGAAACGATAAAGATTGGAGATTTTGAATATGGGTGTTCTGAATAAATTCTTAAATGTAATGAAATTAAACGATGATGAGGACATGGATGATGAAGAATTCCTGGATGATGAAGTAGATGATTTTGAAGAGGAACGTCCGAAAAAACGTTTATTTAAAAGCCGTGATGATGATGACGACGATGATGACGACGACGATGATGATGATTTCAGACGTCGCTCTAAGAGCAGCCAGACAAAGAATGCTTCAAAGCCAAAGTCAGCTCGTCAGAGCCAAAGTCAGACAGCACCAGTGATGAGCGGCACCTCTTCCAGCAAGGTTTCCCCAATTCGTCCTAGAAAGAAGAGCAATATGACTGTCAGCGGAGAAATTATGGTTTTAAAACCTCGCTCCTTAAATGATGCCTATCAGATTACACAGGCGCTTTGGAATAATTGTACAGTAATTTTAAATCTGGAAGAAGCACCGACAGAAGAAGCACAGCGTATAGTAGACTTTTCATCTGGAACTTGTTTTGCTTTAAGCGGAAGAATAGAACAGATTTCTCCTAGCAACAATAAAATGCTGGTTATCACACCGGAAACAGTAGAATTGTCGGGCGATTTTCAGGAAAGAATGGGAACTGCTCTTGATGTACACAGCCGTTTCTAATAGGTAATCAGTTATGGATGAACAATTTGAAAAACGACTTCTGGATCTTGCAAATCAGTCCAGAATGAAAAATATTGTCATATTCAGTGACTTTTTAAATTTAAATGAACTTCATATCTTTCATAGTAACCTCCAGAAATTTTCTTTTGTAAAATGGAAAATTTCTGGAGGCTATGAATTTGCCGAGCGTCAGATAGTAGCCTTTATTCCTGATGCTTTTTGTTTATATGAAGAAAGAGAATTTTCTTTTCCAATCACAGTGTTGGAGATTAAGCCCTGCAGTCTGCGTTTTGCAGAACAACTTACACACAGAGATTATCTGGGGGCAGTATTGAATCTGGGCATTGATAGAGGCAAAATAGGAGATATTTTAACGGAAGAAGGAAGAGCGTTGCTTTTCTGCAAACCTTCTGTAAAAGATATAATCTGCCGAGAATTATGCCGCGTACGCCATACTACAGTATCTGTCCGAGAGACGGATGAAGATCAAATCGCAATTCCTATCCAAAAAGAAAAGATACAAGGCAGTGTTTCTTCTGTCCGGCTGGATGCTGTGATCGCCCAGGTATTTCCGGGGTCAAGAAGCAGTATGACGTCTCTGATCGAGTCTGGAAAAGTATTTGTGAATGGGAAAATGGTCTTATCAAATGGATATCATCTAAAAGAAAATGATATTATCTCTGTGCGTGGTATGGGGCGATTTCAGTATCTTGGCGAGATCTCCAAAACAAAAAAAGGCAGAATCTTAATTTCATTAGAAAAATATAGTTAGGAGTTCTATATGATATGATAAAAAATAAAGCAGACTCCTTTATGGAGGTAAAGAAAGATAATATAACAGCATATACAATCTATTTTGAGCAGTCTTTTGAAAACCTTTCCGAAAAGATAATGGAACTGGGTAGCAATACGCGAAAGATCTGTATTGTTTCTGATACAAACGTATCTTCTCTTTATAAAGAAGAAATAGAAGAACGACTGCTGCCTGTATGCAGAAAAGTAGTATCCTATACATTTATCGCCGGAGAGCAGCATAAAAATTTAGAGACAGTAAAAGATTTATATCGTTTTTTGATTGAGCAGAAATTTGACAGAAAAGATCTCCTGATTGCTCTGGGAGGTGGAGTGACAGGAGATCTTACAGGTTTTGCTGCTGCCACTTATTTGAGAGGAATAGATTTTATACAGATACCAACTACGCTTTTGGCTCAGGTAGACAGCAGTATCGGCGGAAAGACGGGAGTTGATTTTGACTGTTATAAAAATATGGTAGGGGCGTTTCATCAGCCTAAAATGGTATACATCAATATCAGTACTTTAAAAACACTTTCAAATGAGCAGTTTTACTGCGGCATGGGAGAAGTCCTTAAACATGGACTGATCAAAAGTAGTTCTTATTATGAATGGATTATTAATCATATGACGCAAATCTGCGACAGAGATCCTAATGTTCTGATGAAAATGGTGAAAAAGAGCTGTGATATTAAACGGCTTGTGGTAGAAAAAGATCCTCTTGAAAAAGGAGAGCGCGCGTTGCTGAATTTTGGTCATACATTAGGCCACAGTATTGAAAAGTTAATGAATTTTCAATGGCTTCACGGCCAATGCGTTGCCCTTGGATATACGATGGCGGCTTATATTTCATGGAAAAGAGCTCTCTTAAGTGATGAGGAATTTTTTGAGATCCGTGATATGAATGTTGGATTTGAACTTCCGATTTCTTTTTCAGATCTGAAAGCAGAAGACATCCTAGCAGCGACAAAAGTAGATAAAAAGATGGAAAATGGAACATTAAAATTTATCTTATTAAATGGAATCGGAAATGCGTTTATCGACCGTACTGTGACGGACGAAGAAATTTTAGACGCTGTAAATTATTTTAATGCAGATCTTAGAACAGAGGCGGATAAATGAAAAAATCAACAAAACAATCGAAAATTTTTTTAGGAATGATCAGCTGTCTCTTATTCATTTTTTTTGACCAGCTCACAAAATGGTTTGCTGTCCAATTTTTAAAAGGCAGTCCTGATATTGTTTTAATTCCTCGTATCTTAGAACTTCATTATCTGGAAAACGTAGGAGTTGCGTTTGGAGCGTTAAAAAACCGTCAATGGATTCCGATTTTATTTGCTATGATTATTACTATCTTATTCTCACTATTTTACTGCAGAATACCAAGAGAAAAACGTTTTCTTCCTCTGCGGATCAGTGTCATTGGAATCATTGCAGGAGCAGTTGGAAATATGATTGATCGGATATGGCATGGATATGTGATTGATTTTATCTATGCCGTGTTTATTGATTTTCCTGTTTTTAATATTGCGGACTGCTATATTGTGATTTCTATTATTATTATGGCAATTTTCATGCTATTTGTCTATAGTGAAGAAGAATTAAAACATATTTTTAACAGATAAAGGATACGATATGGAACATTACAATCTCATAATAACAGAGGAAAATTCCGGGAAACGGATTGATCGTTTTTTATCTGAATATTTTTCGGATTATTCCCGATCTTTTTTTCAAAAGCTGATTAAAGAGAAACAGATTCTGGTAAATCAGAAAGAAATTAAAAGCAATTATAAACTGAATACAGATGATATGATGGAAATTACGATTCCAGATCCGGAAGTCCTTGATGTGGAACCTCAAGATATCCCGCTTGATATCTTATATGAAGACGAAGATTTAATTGTAGTCAATAAACCAAAAGGAATGGTTGTCCATCCAAGCGCTGGTCATTATACCGATACACTTGTGAATGCTCTTTTGTATCACTGTAAAGATCAGCTGTCTGGGATTAATGGAATGATGCGTCCTGGAATCGTTCACCGTATTGATCAAAATACAACGGGATCTCTTGTTGTTTGTAAAAATGATTTTGCGCATAACAGTCTTGCTGAACAATTAAAAGACCATTCTATCACGAGAAGATATCGTGCAATCGTACATGGTGTACTGAAAGAAGAGGAAGGGACGATTGACCAGCCAATTGGACGTCATCCGATTGACCGGAAAAAGATGGCGATTAATCTTAAAAATGGTAAGCGTGCTATTACGCATTACCGTGTATTAGAACGTTTTCAAAAGTTTACTTATATTGAATGTGAACTGGAAACAGGAAGAACACACCAGATTCGTGTTCACATGAGCAGTATTCAGCATCCTATTCTGGGAGACGATGTGTATGGACCATCAAAATGTCCGTATCACTTACAGGGACAGACACTTCATGCTATGGTTCTCGGATTTATTCATCCAAGAACAGGGGCATATCTGGAAGTTACAGCTCCTTTGCCACTATATTTTGAAGAGCTTCTTTCGAAACTGCGCAGATAGCAGACTGCGTTTCCAATCTGATTGATATAAAAAATCAGAAAATATATGAATTTTTTGAAAAATTATAGGAAAATAGTGTACATTTCTTTTAGAATGATTTATAATATACAATAGTTAATACATAGTAAGAAACAGCAGTGTCATCTGACACTGCATCTGGGGGAAAGTAAATCCTGAAAGGAAGTGTAGCTTATGAATAACGAAACAATCATTACAATTGGAAGACAGTTTGGCAGCGGTGGAAAAGAAATCGGTGAAAAGCTTGCAGAAACGCTGGGAATTAAATGCTATGATAAAGAATTATTAAGCCGTGCCTCAAAAGAAAGCGGAATCTCACAAGAATTGTTTGAAAATCATGATGAAAAACCGACAAACAGTTTTTTATATTCTCTTGTAATGGATACTTATTCTATGGGATACTCATCTGCCACATTCAATGATATGCCATTGAATCACAAAGTATTTTTGGCACAGTTTAATGCAATCAAGAAGATTGCGGATGAAGGGCCATGTGTTATCGTTGGAAGATGTGCGGATTATGCGCTTGCTGAGTATAAAAATCGCGTGTCTGTATTCATCCATGCCAGTATGGAAAATCGAATAAAACGAATCTCTGAGAAATATCAGCTTTCTGAGAGTAAAGCAAAAGATTTAATCGTAAAAACAGATAAAAAGCGCGCCAATTACTATAATTATTACTCTAGTAAAAAATGGGGAGATGCCAGCAGCTATCATCTGTGTATTGACAGCGGAATCTGCGGCGTTGACGGCACTGTGGAAATGATACAGGAATTTGTCAAACTGAAAGAAAAACAACGGGCAAAAAGATAAAACAACAGATAGAAAAAAATAGGTAGGGATCGGATATGAAATTTGTAATTCAGCGTGTCACACACGCAACTGTGACAGTAAAAGAAAAGAGAGTTGGAGAAATTAAGAAAGGGTTCGTTGTCTTAATTGGTATCGGAAAAAATGATACACAAAAAGAAGCGGATTATCTCGTAAAAAAACTGACAGGGCTGCGTATTTTTGAAGATGAATGCGGAAAAACAAATCGATCTCTGAAAGATGTAGATGGAAGTCTGCTGCTGATATCTCAGTTTACCCTGTATGCAAACTGCAAAGCGGGCAATCGTCCAAGTTTTACAGAGGCGGGTAATCCCGAACAGGCAAAAAGATTATATGAATACATCATTGCAGAATGCAGAAAAAGAATAGACATTGTAGAAACAGGAATTTTTGGAGCAGATATGAAAGTAGAATTGTGCAATGACGGACCTTTCACCATTTTGTTGGAACAGGAGCCAGCATGATTGTGCAAAATATAATGTATGTATCTTTAATTTTTGACATTTCATGGAAAAACTGCTATAATAAGAAATTGTGGGTCTGAAAACAGCAAGATTTGTTCTTAGATCTAACATACCATAAGGTATAAAGGAGGAAACCATGGCTAGTAAACGACTGAAAAAGAAGATGCAAAAGAGAAAAGACAACATAGAAAACATACTGGTTCATAGAGTGATTGATCAGACTGAAAATATAGCAACACAGATTGATCAAAATCCTGAAATTCAAAGTGTAAGAAAGGAGAACAGCGCAATGGGAAAAGAGCAAGCACAGGAAAAGAAAAGCGGTTCCAAGAAAACTATGGTTTATTTTCAGTTTCAGGGAAAAGAAATTGAGGAGCAGGAAGTAATCGGAATGATTAAAAAAGTCTGGAAAGATGAAGGAAATATGATGAAGGACTTAAAAGAACTGTCTGTTTATATTAAAGCAGAAGAGTCAAAGGCGTACTACGTGATTAATGGAGAAATCAGTGGTTCTGTCAATTTATAATAAAAAAGCTGCGGTCAATCTAGTTTGCCGCAGTTTTTTTATTCTTAATCATTCTTTTTGACAATACGATAATACGTTTTTGCTGTAAGAAAATATACAAATAAATACAGAAATGTAAACAGGACAGCAGCGATGCAGGTACAGATGCCAAACAGATGAAAGTCTTTCAGTTTAAACAAAGTAAGCACCTGGCATAATGCTGGAAATGCGACAGCCGTATGCAGAAGAGACATTCCAAGCGGTAAAAAGAATACAAGAATAATCTGATGGTGAATCGCTTTTTTGATCTCCTGATCGCTCATGCCGACCCTCTGCATGATAAGGAAACGTTCTTTATCTTCATATCCTTCTGTAACCTGTTTATAATAGATAATTAAAACGGTTGCAATAGCAAATACAGCCACAAAAAACAGACCGGCAAAGAAGATACTGCCATAAATTTGATAAAAATCTTCTCTGGCAGCTGGAAGCGTATCTACTGTTGCAAGATGCTCGCAGTAATTCAGATAGTAGTCTCTCAAAGTATTGATTTCATATGCCGAATTATAATCTGAAAGATCATAAAATTGTATTATCTCATAGCTGTATGCCAGATCATGCAGTCCTGCTGCCATTCTCACATCTTTTAAGCGATTAAAAAGCTGATTGAATATCTCTTGATTTGGAAAGATTAAAATCATTTTTTCACCATGGTATTCATTTGAGAGAAATCGTTTCCATTCCTGTTCAAGTTCTATTTTCTTTAAAGAAAAATCCCATTCATCAATCTGAATTTTATCATATTGTGCAGTATCGTCTTCTGTATAAAAAAACACTTCATTTTCTGTATCTGATATTGATAAAGGATACTCTGTGATTTTCTCAAAATCTTCTCTTACAAAGCAAGAAAATCGCTCTGTCTCTTCATATCTCTGCTCCCATGCTGAAATAGAAAACTGACCTTTTGATTTTTCTACACATGTTAAATCCATTCTCTGAAAAGCCACTTCATTTTCTATTTCCACACCGGATTCAGCGGCATAGTCAGCAGCTATCTGATTCATCCATTCGGGTGATACCGGTTCTTCAAAATAAGATGAGATAGAGACATCTCGTATAAAACGACTCCTCAAAATACTTTCTTCTCCAAAAAACAAGCTTGTACATGTTGATACGGTGACAAGAACAGCAGTGGAAAGGATACAGATTGTTGCAAGCCCGGCGGCATTTTGTTTCATGCGGTAAATCATCCCTGATACAGCAATAAAATTAGAAGGACGATAAAAGAAAGATTCTTTTTTGCGCAGAAATTTCAGCAGAGAAATGCTTCCTGTCAGCATGACACCGAATGTACCTAAAATTACGAGCAAAACTGCTGGTAAAAACAGAAGAAATGCTTCATCTGGAGATATAATATTCCACGCTGTGATGTAACCTCCCATAAGGCAGAAAAAAGAAAGAAATGCAAGAATACGATGCGACTTCGGTTCTTTTTCTCCTTCATGACTCTGACGCAGAAGATCGGCCGGACTTGTTTTTGATACACTGAATAGATCATACAGCAATACGAGGAAGAAAACAAATACGGAAAAAATAACGGTAGATATCACAGAATCGAAAGGAATACGAAACGTCAGTTCAGATGGAATATGAACAATTTTTAAAAGTACAAGAAACATGAGCTGACTTAAGAGGGCTCCGCTTCCTACAGCAATCACAGTACAGAAAGTACATACCAAAACTACTTCAAAGAATAACATAATCCGAATATGATGTTTTTCCATTCCCAAAATCCGATAAATACTAAATTCCTTTTTTCTTCTCTTTAATAAAAAACTATTGACGTAGAATAAAAAGATGACAGCTACAATGCGATACAACAGTGCACACATACAAAGAATAGACGACATTTTGGATGCTCCGCGTACTTCTCCTGTGCGGATCATATATTCTACCGAAAGCAGGATATACAGCAGCGCCAGTGTGAAAGAACAGCTAAATATGTAAGGAAAATATAGAGTTTTATTCTTTCTGATTCCATCTGCTGCCATTTTAAAATATAGAAAAAAGTTGTTCATGATGAAATCCCTCCCTGAGAGAGCAGGGTCAGTGTATTCGAGATTTCCTGATACATCTGTTCATTTGTGCGCGCTCCCTTATAAATTTGATGGTATACCACGCCGTCTTTCATAAATAAGACACGCCCAGCATGACTTGCTGCCCGTATACTGTGTGTGACCATCAAGATCGTCTGTCCCATCTGGTTAATTCGTTCAAAAATCTGCAGCAGATTTTCTGTTGCCCTTGAATCAAGCGCTCCAGTAGGCTCATCTGCAAGCAGCAGTTTCGGATCTGTAATCAATGCTCTGGCAGCAGCAGCACGTTGTTTCTGACCTCCTGAGACTTCATACGGATATTTTTTTAAGATATCTAAGATTCCAAGAATTTTTGCAAGAGGTTCCAGCCGTTCTTTCATTTCAGGCACTTTTTTTCCTGACAGTACAAGAGGAAGGAAAATATTATCCTGAATAGTAAACGTATCGAGCAGGTTGAAATCCTGAAATACAAAGCCTAAATTCTCTCTTCGATAGGCAGCAAGACGGCGATCGGATACAGAGGCAAGATTTTGTCCATCGACAATGATTTCTCCGGCGGTAGGGCGGTCAAGCGAGGCAAGCAGATTTAATAATGTAGTTTTTCCGGATCCGGATTCTCCCATAATCGCCGCATATTCTCCTTGCTCTATAGAAAAAGTGACATCGGAAAGGGCTTCCACCTGATTGGAGCTAAGATGACTGACATAAATTTTCTTTAAATGGTTAACTTCTAATATTTTCATAGATACCTCCTGTTTTTTTTCTGTCTCTATTATAAAAAAAGAGAAATGTAATTGCCATTGTTTTAGCTTACATTTCCCTTTTTTAATCTTACATCGATGTCACTTACGGAATTATAATCGCGCCAAGTTCAGACATCTGGCGCAAAATTTGATTTTTTCGCTGTTCTGCCAAATCAGGATTTTGATTCAGATCATAGACAGACGGAGCATTTGGTATACCTGCTAATGTGATACATTCTTCTTCTGTCAGATCCTGAACGTCCTTTCCGTAATAGCCACGGCTTGCCTCTGCAATTCCATAATAGCCGCTTCCAAAATAGATCGAGTTTACATACAAAGCAAAGATTTCCTCTTTTGAAAAAGTCTGTTCCATTTTAAATGCCAAAAACATTTCAGCAGCTTTCCGCTTCAATAGTTTTTCCTGCGTCAGATATTGATTCTTTGCAAGCTGCTGAGTAATAGTACTTCCGCCTTCTATATAACTTCCAGCAGCGATATCATGGATTGCAGCGCGTCCAATGGCAATCAGATCAATACCGCAGTGTTTAAAAAAACGTTTATCTTCAGCAGCAATTACCGCTTTACAATAGACATCCGGCAGATCGCTGTACGGTATGAAATCTTCTTTACTTTCAATCTCATGCGCCATTTCATATAAATTTTTATCTGCCAGCTTTTCTTTTGCTGTTGTAATTCCAGAAACTCCTAAAATACCTGCTGCTAAAAAACACATAACAAGCAAAAATAAAATCAACAATTTAAAACACTTTTTCAGCCATTTCATATATGTTCTCCCCTTTTCCTTTTATGGTACAATGATCTTATCTGATATTAGTATAAAAGAAAGAACTGGGTTTTGCCATTTTCTTGGCTTACATTTTTTATGCTTAATCTTACATTTTAGTAAGTTATTCTTCAAAAAGAGGGTGATGGGACAGATTGAGACGGACCGTTGTTCCGATGCGAATCTGAGATTCGATTGAAATCGTGTGTCCTAATAGATCAGCTGCTTGTTTGCAGAGAGAAAGCCCTATTCCTGTAGAACGTTTCTGAATCCGCCCATTATATCCAGTATATCCCCACTCAAAGATGCGTGGGAGATCCTCAGGTAAAATGCCTATACCCGTATCTTGTATCGCCAAGCAAGAGGGTTGTTCTCTATCCATATAAATGGAGATTGTTCCGCCTTCCGGTGTATATTTTATTGCATTTGTCAAAAATTGTTCGATCAAAAAACAGGTCCATTTTTCATCTGTAATCACTGTATCATTCAGATCTTTTAAATCTAAACGAATTTTTTTGTAGATAAAAAGCGGAGCAATTTTTTTTATCACTTGTTTTACCATATCTGAGATCTCATATTTTGCAATATGCAGATCGTTTGTATGATCTTCCAGTCTCTGATATTGAAGCGCCATGTCAACGTATTGTTCTACTTTTAAGAGTTCTAGTTCGATTTGACCACGTTTTATGGATTCTTCCTGCAAAAGGAGACGGATTGCAGAGAGTGGTGTTTTTATCTGATGACTCCATAATGTATAATACGTTTCTGTTCTGGTGAATTCTTCAGCTGCTTTTTTTTGTTCTTTCTGCAGTGACTGGCATAGATATCGAATCAATTTTTGATAAAGATGTTCTTCTTTTGTATACGCTTTTGGCAAGATTAAGGAAGTATAGTCTTTCTGTGAGCAGCAGTGTTTTAGCTGAAAAATTTTTTCTCTTTTCTGTATCCAGATCAGTCCTCCGAACAGCAGAACAGTTGTAAATGACAAAATAAAAGCGTAGATTAAAGGAGAAATTGGTAAGTCGTACAGGAAGAAAATTGCGATCCATTCTAAAATACAGATCAGCATACAAAGCAAAATCCAAACATGATTCTTTATAAAACAAAATAGTTTCTTCATTGCGGAGCCTCCAGAAAATATCCCATTCCTTTTTTTGTTGCAATGATCGTTCCAAGGCCGATACTTTCCAGCCTTTTCCTAAGTCTTGCCATATTTACAGTCAATGTATTATCATCAATAAAGTTATCTGTTTCCCACAGTTTTTGGATTAATTCCTCGCGTGTCACGATTTTCCCGGCATATTCCATCAAAGTCTGCATCAAACGAAATTCGTTTTTAGACAGCTCAATTTGCTGATTGTTAAAATTTAGGACAGCTTCACTTAGATTCAGAGAAATACTGCCATAAAAAAGGATGTCTGGATTCTTACCAAAAGTATATGTTCTGCGCAGCATGGCCTGAATTTTGGCAACAGCGACCTCTAGACGAAAAGGTTTTACAATAAAATCATCTGCTCCCATATTTAATGCCATGACTTGATTTAAATCATCGCCTGCTGATGATAAAAATACGACAGGTGTCTTACTGATTTCTCTGATTTTGTGGCACCAGTAGTATCCGTCATAAAATGGAAGAGAGATATCCATCAGTACAAGATGAGGGCTGCAGGCACAGAATTCTCCCAGAACATCTTGAAAATCCTGAATCGGATAAACAGAAAAATTCCAGCGTGTCAACTGACGGCTTAACACTTCCACAATGGAAGTGTCATCCTCCACAAGAAAAATACGATATCCTTCTTTTATTGTCTGATCCATATAGGCTCCTTTCTTTTTGAACTTTCTATATCTTTAGTATACATAGAAATTTCAGAATGTTTTCTAAATTTTATTATATCAAAAAGGAAGTGTGGATTCCATATAAATCAATTTTAAAAAATATTGTCCTGAATCACAGGATATGGTACGATGAAAGAAAAAGAAAAGGAGAGCAGCTATGAATGAACAGACAAAATATGACCTGATGAAACGCAGAGAAATCTTAAAAAGTTATTCTGTATCGGATGCCGGATGGGAAGAGAGCGATGAGTCTCAGGCCATTGAACAACCAGATTTATTTTTAGAAAAAGCGGATAAAAGATTTATTCTTCCTCCATATGAAGAAACACCGTTGTGTAATTTTTCTTTTACAGAACTTTTAAAAAAACGTCAGAGTACACGGCTGTACGAGGACAGAGACATGACGTTGGCACAACTTTCGTATCTTTTGTGGGCAACACAGGGAGTGCAAAAAGTAGTTGGACGAAAGAAAAAAGCCGGATTTCGTACAGTACCATCAGCAGGATGTCGTCATGCAATAGAGACATATCTCGTTATTAATCATGTATCTGGTCTTCAGCCTGGACTATACCACTATTTGCCTATGACCCATGAACTAGAACTTTTAAATGGGGAATGCGATAAAAAGCTGGTTCTGGAAGCCGTGGAAGGGCAAAAATTTGCAGCAGAAGCGCCTGTTCTATTTTTATGGACTGCCGTCCCATATCGCATGGAATGGAGATATGTACAAAAAGCAGTAAAGTATGTATTGCTGGATGCAGGACATCTCTGTGAAAATTTATATCTGACATGTGAAATGCTTGGATGCGGAGCATGTGCCATAGGCGCATATAACCAGGAAGCAGCAGATGAATTGCTGATGCTTTCACCTGGACCTTCTGGAGAAAAAAACTATGAATGTACCGTTTATGCAGCAGCAGTCGGCATAAAAAAAGCGCCTTCAGAACAGATATAGCGTTAGTAAAAAGAAAGAAATCTTCTTGATTTTTTCTTAATTTCTGGTAAAGTTATGTCAAAATATTGTTTTTTCTGTTGACGCAGTTTTGAACCGATAGTAAAATAGTAAGAGATTATCAGATAAAAAGTCAGATATGGAAACTGAAGAAATGAACCAGAGGAGGAATTTGAATGAGTAGTGAAAGAGGCAGAAAAAGAAAGCGCTCACACAGCAAAAAACATCATTCTTTTTATATCGTTTTCTTTTTAGCACTCTTATGTTGTATAGGCGGAGGATATTTTTTGATTCAAAAAAGTTCTTCCACTGTTCCAGATCCTGCTTTTGTGAGCTTGCCTGATGAAGATTCATCTCGTATGTCTGAGACGGAAACTCAGGAAACTCAGGAATCACAAGACACAGTAGTCCAGACAGAGCAAACGGATGATCTGACGGCTTCCCTGCAGGAAATTGTTCAGTCTCACCCAGAGGCGCATACGATCTTAGATCATAAAGAGGATTATCCGGAAGATGTCTTAAAAATGTTGGCATTTAATGATGAGACACTTGAATTTGTCCTTGGATATCCTGAAAAACATGGAATTCCAAGTGAAGCAGCTACAATCGGGACATTTGAATATGGTACCATTCCTCAGCTGTTTCAGTGGGATGAAAGATGGGGATACCAAAACTATGGCACGAGTGTAATCGCTGTAAATGGATGCGGACCTACTGCTTTAGCCATGGTGGCAGCAGGACTGACAGGAGATGATTCTATTACCCCTGCTCGTGTGGCAGAATATGCGGAGGCCAATAATTATTATGTTGCCGGTGAGGGAACAAGCTGGAGTCTAATGTTTGACGGATGCTATAATTTTGGTGTTTCCGGTACAGAACTGCAGTTGGTTGAGGATACGATCCGCAATGAACTTCTGATGGGACATCCGATCATATGCAGTATGTGGCCTGGAGACTTTACATCGGACGGCCATTTCATTGTGTTGACAGAATGGACAGATGAAGGGATTAAAATCAACGATCCAAACAGCAAAAAGAGAAGCGAGCAGCTTTGGGACTACAGCAGGCTGGAGAGTCAGATTAGAAATCTGTGGTCTTATCATATAGCAGAATATTGATCATAATATCAATAACCAAAAGAAGAAAAAGTAAACGGATTTGCTTTTTCTTCTTTTTTTTGAGGAAATTCTTTTATATTTTTCAATAAGAATATGTGGGAAGAAATTAACGTAATAATATTATGTAAAGTAAAAGCGTGGAGAAAAGGAGAAAATATGGGTTGTCTTGGAAATTTATTGTGGTTTTTATTAGGAGGCTGTCTTGGCGGGATCGCATGGTGCCTTGCAGGATGCCTTTGGTGCATCACAATTATAGGAATTCCTGTAGGAATGCAGTGCTTTAAATTCGCAGGTCTTAGCTTTTTTCCATTTGGAAAAGAAGTCCGTATATGGCGGTCATGCAGGGTCTCTTTTGCTTAATATTGTATGGCTGATTGTCTCGGGAATCCCGCTTGCTGTTGGATTTGCTGTAGTCGGCATTGTTCTGTGTATCACAATCATTGGAATTCCATTTGGAATGCAGCATTTTAAATTAGCCAAGCTTGCCTTGATGCCATTTGGATTTGAAGTTCATTAATTTGAAAAATATTCCGTAAAAAAGATCTCTTCCTTGATTTAAAATCAGGGGGGAGATCTTTTTTAAAAAATCAAAAAATAGCGAGAGAGCAGCTGAATTTAAGATTCACGAAGTTTTACAACACGTGCTGCCATACGACGTTTCTCGTCCGACATGGCAGCATAGTGTTTTCGCGTAGTATTTACGTCTTTATGGCCTAAAACTTCAGCCACAAGATAAATATCGCCTGTCCTTTGATAAAGAGCGGTACCGTAGGTACTGCGCAGCTTATGCGGTGTAATTTTTTTTGTAGCTATAATACCAGATGTATATTTTTTAACCATATTTTCGACAGCCTGTATTCCGATGCGTTTGTGCTGCGTAGATAGAAACAACGCCTGCTCATGACCATGCAGAGTGACTGCATTTTTTCTCTCTTCCAGATAAGTGCGAAGCGCCTGTTCTACTTCAGAGCCAAAATATACAACCATTTCATTTCCGCCTTTTCTGATGATGCGAATTCCATTATTTTTAAAATCTACATCTAAAATATCAAGCCCGACACATTCGGAGACACGGATGCCTGTTCCGAGAAGCAATGTGACAATAGCAATGTCACGAAGCTTTGTCTTTTCATAGTATCGTTTTTTTTGACCTGTTAATTCGTCCCCGCAGTGTTCCATATACTCAAGGAGGGCAGCAGTCTCGTCCTGATCAAGACGTACAATCGCTTTATCGTGCAGCTTAGGCATATTGATCAGCAGAGTGGGATTTTGAGTGATAAGCTGGCGTTTATAAAAGTATAGATAAAAACTGCGCAGGGCAGACATCTTTCGTTTTAGGCCACGTTCCTTGTTGGTGTGAAGTTCATTGTCAGATGATTCATATACTCTTAAATATTCCTGATATTCTTCAATATCCACGACATCCAGCTGATCCAGAAGCGTAACCTTTAAATCCTGCATTGTGTAATTTTTAAATGCAGGATTTTCAGATAAAAGATATCGAAAAAACAGACGGATGTCGTACGCATAAGAAATTCTTGTTTTTGTGGATGTTGTCGGCTCAATAGCTCGAAAATAATCTTTACAAAAAGGCGGCATGGTCTTTAAAATTTCCCGGAGACGTATCGTGTTTTTTATATCTGTTTGTTCATGATATGAGATGGATTTATTCATAAAACTACTCCTTTTTTTATTTTTTTGATATCTATTGGAAAAACATGTGTTTGTCGTATAGATCTTTCTCTCTACTATTGTATCTCAGACCGTATTTTTGTCAAGTTCTTATAAAATCTTATAAAAACCGTCAAAAAACCCTCTGTATTCAATTTTATTCTGCGATACAGAGGGTTTTTATCATATTCATCTTATTAAAATTTATTTATGTCCTTTTCTTTGAAAAATATTTCTGAATTTTCCAAAATCAGATTTTTTCTCATCACCAAAAAACCATTCATCTGAATCATCATCCAACATAGCTTCAAATTCACGGTCCAGCTCAGAATCTTCATCAAAGACCGTATTTTTTCCAGCCTTCTTTTTGGGAGCTTTCTTTTCTGCTTTTTCTGGGCGTCTGTCTTCTGCGTGTTTAAAAAAGTCTGCTTCAAAAGAAAGATCTTCATCCAATAAATCGTCTTTTGTTTCCTCTTCTTCTTGTTTCAGAGAACGCTGTTCTGATTTTCTTTCCGGAGACATATATTTTTTTTGCTTTTTTATGAAAGAAAATTCTTCCCAGTCATCTTCATCGTTCTTTGCCTGTAAATCGGCTGATTTTAGATCTGGCTGATTTTGAATATCACGAATGTCATCCTCGCTCTCTCCGAATAATTCTTCCGGATCTTCCAATCTTTCCCGACGTCTGCGGACCATTTCCGGCTTTTCTTGTTTTTTCTTATTCTGACGTTTTTGAAGTCTCTTTTGATACTGGTCAAAGTCAAAATCATCTTCTTCATCATAGACCTCATCGTCATCATCCTCAAAGTTCATCAGAAAAGATCTATGTTTTTGAGAAGACTTATCTTCCTCCTGTCGTTCTTTTCTTTCTGGTTTTCGTCTTTCAGGCCGCTTTGTTTCTGGTTTTTCCTCCGAAATTCGTCGTCTGCGAACAGGTCTCTCCTCTCTATCCAGTATATCATCTGATTCTTCTGAAAGTTTCTCTATTTTGTCTTTTTCAAGTTCTTCTAAGCTTTCCTCCTGATCAATTTCCACATAAAACATTTTTCCGCATCCGTGACAAAGGCATGGCAATATATTATCTTCCATGTCCTCTGGGTACATGGTAAATCCTTTGTCATGGCATTCCTTATTTGGACAGCGAATTGCGGCAACAAAACTGCCGAATTTTTCTCTCGTTGTCATAGATTACTTGTCTCCTCTTTTCATTTACTTATGCTGATGCTTAAAATACGGATTCCTATCCATATTGATATCATTTCTGCTCCAAGCATATCCTGATTTTGCTTTTATACGTCAATACACTTTTTTGCAGACATAACTTCCCGACCAGCCATCGGTACTTTCTCAAATATTATGTTATTTTATAACTTTTTCAGAGAGTTCCTACTTATTTTCTTGTTCATCTAAAATCGCAAATTACTCGGATTTATTATAATACTTCTTTGAAAGTTCTTCAACTGCTTTTATCATAATTCATCGGATTGTTTTTAGTATTTCTGCACATAAAAAATACGTTGTTACTTCTGTTTATAAAAAAAGGAAAGAGTTGTCTAAACATTTTCTTTCCTCTTTTCCTTGTAATTTGAGAAAACATTTCCCCTGACAGAACAAATATTCTAAACATTTGTTTGAATTTTTGCTATAGATATGATATAGTTAAGAAAAAGAGCTGGAGGTATGCTTATGGCGTATGGAAAAATAACAAAAAAACAGTCCGAGATTTTGGAATATATAAAAAATGAGATTTTAAACAGAGGTTTTCCGCCTGCTGTTCGTGAAATATGTGATGCTGTTCATTTAAAATCTACTTCTTCTGTCCATTCCCATCTGGAATCACTCGAAAAAAACGGATATATCAGAAGGGACCCGACAAAGCCAAGAGCAATCGAAATCTTAGATGACAATTTTAATTTAGTCCGCCGCGAGATCATCAATGTTCCAATTATGGGAAAAGTTGCTGCCGGATCTCCGATTCTTGCGGTCGAAAATGTAGATGGATATTTTCCGATTCCTTCTGAATATATGCCGAAGGGAAAAACCACATTTATGCTGGAAGTAAAAGGTGAGAGCATGATCAATGCCGGTATTTTCAACGGGGATAAAGTGCTGGTCCAGCAACAAACAACTGCAGAAAACGGTGAAATGATCGTTGCTCTTGTGGAAGATTCCGCTACTGTAAAGACTTATTATAAAGAGGACGGATATTATCGTCTTCAGCCAGAAAATGACGATATGACTCCGATCATTGTTGACGGAGAATTAAAAATTCTCGGAAAAGTAATCGGTGTTTTTCGATTTTTTCAATAAAAACGATTCCAAATCTTTAGTCGCATAGAAATCAGAAGATTCAGATATTTATACTCAATAAGTTTACATAAAAATATTATGTAAACTTATTGATGCTTTAAGACATATTTTTTTATTTCTTTATCTTTCAGGTGGAAGAACAACCATTTTGATCAGATTTGCAGCATTTTCTTTGATGTCTGTTTGAAAGTCTTCATTTTCATATCGCTTTATATGCATCTGAGTAATCCTGATCTGATCAGCTACCTGATCGTCCTTTGCTCCATATGCGTATAATGTGCCGGCATAAGCGCTTCTTAAATCCATTGCACTGTAATCAGAAACCCCTGCTTTTTTTGTAATTCTGCGCATCATACGATGAAGATACATTGTATTTAATGGATTCCCTCGCCCATTAAAAAAGTAATACTCGTGATCCTCTCTTACTTCTTCATAACGCTTCAAAATTTCAGTCACATCCTGCGGAATATAGGCAACCTCTTTTTTTTCGCGCAGGATCAGATATCTTTGTCCCTCTTTTTCTACAAAATCGCCTGGTTTTATCGCACAGACATCTGTAGACAGCAGCCCCATCCGATAAAACAGTACTAAAATTGTATAGGTCATATATTCTTCTTCTGCTGCCCTTAACATTTTATCAAGATCTTCAATCGGAAAGACATCTTTTACACGATCTTCTTTGTCAAAATAAATGAGATAGCTGTAAAAATAATCCTGAAAAGAATCCGGTATTTCATAATCATTTTTCTGGTGTAAAATAAAATCTGCAAAGGCGTGCAGTTCTTTTAACTTTTTTTCCAGCGTTTTACTCCTTATTTCCTGGCTTTCTACTCTTTTTTTCATCGTTTGATAATATTGTTCTGCGTCCTGCTGCTGTATAGCCAAAAAATCTTTCTGTATCATATCGAGAAATTCATTTAAATCTCCAAAATAAGTTTCACTCGTCTTAACATTTCGGAAATGATGGGTAAATCTCTCCCATATCATAGTCGTTGTGACCGACAAATAAATACTTGGTTCTCGCATAAAAGCACCTTCTTTCCCAAACAAATTAAAAATTTGCAATACGATAACCTTATCATAAAACGTTTTATGCAAAAATACAAGCATCAAAAAACGGTACAGCTTTTGCCATACCGTTTTGATATTTCTTTAGATTTATTCTCTCTCTAATTCCTCTAATGTCATTATTTTGCCGTCTCTCCAGATACGCTCCAAATCGTAGAACAAACGGTTTTCTGAATCAAAAACATGGACAATGACATCGCCGTAATCCAGTAAAATCCAGTTTGCAGCCTGATATCCCTCCACTTGTTTTGCAGGATGACCAGCTTTTGTCAGTTTTTCATCCACATTATCCACAAGAGCCTGTACCTGATTTTTATTTGTACCGCTGGCAATAATAAAATAGTCAGCAAGAACAGATACTTTCTGAATATCAATAATAGTGATGTCTACCGCTTTTTTTTCATCTAATGCTTCATAAGCAATCTTTGCCATTTCTTTTGATATTGAATGTTCCATTTATTTAGATCTCCCCTTTTCTGTTTTTATAGTAATCATAAGCCATTTTGGTCATAGGATCTAAGACCTCTGCCTGTTTGCTTAAGTATTCCAGTGTATCATGTAAGATAAGATACATTGTCTCGTCAAGATCCTGAAAAGCCATCTTGCGGATGAAAGGCAGATTTAACGCTTTGCTGCGCATAGGTTCAATATAGTCCGCAATATATACAATCTTCTCCAAACGGTTCATCTGGGGCTTTCCTGTCGTATGATAACGGATTGCATCCAAAATCTCTTTTTCATCCACACCATATTTCTTATCAGCCAGATATGCCCCAAGTTTTGCATGGAGTAAAAAAGGATTTTCACGTTCTGCTTCAGATATTTCTATCTCATTTTTTTCACAAATTTTCAGCTTTTTATCATTTGGCATACACTTTGCACAGTCATGAAGCAGCCCTGCCACTTGGGCACGAAGCAAATCTTCACCGTGTGCCATGGCAAGCGCCGCACACATATACATAACCCCTACTGTATGTGTATACCGATCCTCATCCATATACTTTTTAACTTTTTTCTGCATTTTCTTTAAGTTATAGGACTTCATCTGTTTCACACCCTCTGTATAGATTTCTCTTTTGAATATATTCGACTACAGCATCCGGTACATAGTAACGGATCGGCTTTCCAGCATTTAACCAGCTTCGGATCATTTGAGAAGAAATATCAATATTTGATGTATCAAGTTTCTCGATTTTAGCTTTGTATTTTTCAGAAAGCTCCTGTATCTTATCATCAAATTTAGATGTATGGACATGATCTCTGACCGCAACGACAATCGTACAGAGACGGCAGATCTGCTCTGGCTGTTTCCATTCTTCAAGCTGAAACAAAGAATCCGCACCCATGATAAAATAGTATTCCGTGTCAGGATGAGATTCTGTCAGACGCTGCAATGTCTCCTTTGTATAATTAAATCCTTTCCCATTCATTTCTTCAAATGACAGTTCAAAATGAGGATTAGAAGAAATAGCACGTCTGACCATTTCCACTCTCTCTTCATTCGTGGCGCGCCCTTCACGGTTCAGTTTATGAGGCGGATTTCCCGAAGGCATAAATAATACTTTATCCAGTTTGAATTGTTGATATGCACTTTCTCCAAGAATCAAATGACCGATATGAATCGGGTCAAATGTTCCTCCCATAATTCCGATTTTCTTTTTGAGTGCAGGCATATGTTCATACTCCTTTACTTTGGAAGAACAATCTTTTTCTTATCGTCTTTTCCAGGACGATACAGTACAATCTTCTTTCCAATCACCTGAACGACCTCAGAATGTGTGCGTTCTGCTACTATCTGTGCCAGCGCCTTAGGATCATCAAGGCAATTCTGTAATACATGAATTTTAATTAATTCTCTTGCGGCAAGCGCTTCGTCAATCGCGGCTGTATTTTCTGGGGTCAGACTTGATTTTCCGATCTGTAAAATCGGGTCCATCGTCATTGCCAGACTCTTTAAATATGCTCGTTGTTTACTTGTCATCTTTTTCTCCTGTTTTCAATCTTATTTATAATAATCAAATTGAAGACCATACATTCTTACGGTATCGCCTTCCTCAATGCCGGCTGCTTCTAATTCATCCAAAATACCACTTTCTTTTAAGAATTTCTGGAAGAAAGTAAATCCTTTTTCAGAATCCAGATTTGTATATCCTAACATTTTTTCAATCTTAGGTCCCTCCACAATATAAGTATGTTCTTCTTCATCAGATTTTGTCACAGTGTAAGGGAGATCTATCTGAATATCAAACTCATCTGGAAAATATTCCTGTTCAAACACTACTGTCTCGTCCGGAACCTGATCTAATAATTCTTTTACATAATACAATAATTCCTTGATACCTTTTCCAGTGACAGCTGAAATAGGAAATACGCGAATTCCCTGCGGTTCAAATTCTTCTTTTAATTTCTGAATCGGATCATTTTCACCATCCTGATAGATCGCATCAATTTTGTTTGCTGCAATCACCTGAGGGCGATTTGCAATTTCTTCCTTATATGCGACAAGTTCCTGATTAATTTTATGGATATCCTCGATCGGATCACGTCCTTCTGTTGAAGCAGCATCCACAATATGAATCAATACTTTCGTCCGTTCAATATGACGCAGAAACTCATGACCGAGGCCAACTCCCTCTGAAGCGCCTTCTATCAATCCAGGAATATCTGCGATAACAAATCCTTTGCCTCCATCTAAATCTACAACACCAAGATTTGGTGTCAGTGTGGTAAAATGATAATTTGCTATTTTAGGACGTGCGTTGCTGACTCTTGAAAGAAAAGTGGATTTTCCGACATTCGGGAATCCGACTAATCCTACATCTGCAATTACTTTTAATTCCAGATTCACCCAAAGTTCCTTGCCTGGTTTGCCAGGCTGTGCATATTTTGGAACCTGCATCGTTGCCGTAGCATAGTGCATATTTCCAAGTCCGCCTTTTCCGCCCTTTAAGATCACTTTCCTGCGGTTTTCCCCGGACATATCAGCGATAACACGATTCGATTCCGCTTCTTTGATAATTGTTCCTTCCGGAACTTTCAGCACAATATCACTTCCATTTGCACCATGACACCGCTTTTTCTTTCCCTCTTCACCGTCCTGGGCACAAAATTTTCCTCTGTGGCGAAAATCTGCCAGTGTATTTAATCCTTCATCTACCTCAAAGATTACATCCCCGCCTTTTCCGCCGTCACCTCCGTCCGGACCGCCTGCTGCTACAAAAAGCTCTCTTCGGAAACTTACATGACCGTCGCCGCCTTTTCCGGAACGAATAAAAATTCTTGCTCTGTCTGCAAACATATTATCACCTGCCTGTTTTTTTCTTATTTTTTATTATGCAACACTGCTTGCTGTTCTAGACATAAAAATTACAGATTTTGTAGTCTGCCGATTAAAAAAATGGCTTCAAACCAATCTGATTTGAAGCCACACGTTCTATTCTTCTACTGCTACCGGAACGATAGAAACCTGTTTTTTGTCTCTGCCTTTTCTCTCAAACTTTACAACACCGTCAACTAATGCAAATAAAGTATCATCTCCGCCGCGTCCTACGTTTACGCCTGGATGAATTTTTGTTCCACGCTGTCTGTAAAGGATATTTCCAGCTTTTACAAACTGTCCGTCTGCTCTTTTCGCACCTAATCTCTTGGATTCGGAATCTCTACCATTTTTTGTAGAACCAACTCCCTTTTTATGAGCGAAAATCTGAAGGTTCATATTTAACATGTCCTACACCTCCTCGAATATGATGTTCATATATTCATTTCCGTAATTTTTCTGAATATCCTGCAAGCCAAGTATCATAGAATCTATCAGCAAAGCAGTCTCTTTTGAGACTGTCCCGTCCAAAATTAATTCCACCAGTCCGTCACCCTGTCTCACTGCAAAATGATCCGTGGTAAAAGCTTCAATTGAATTAATGGTATTGACTGTCAGTACAGAGACAGCAGCACAGATGATATCATATCCTTCTTCTGCATATCCCGCATGACCTTTCGAGACAAAACCTGCATACTGATTCCCTCTTCTATGAATGATAATTTCTATCATAATGGATTAACCATTGATTTTTTCAATCTTAACCTGAGTATACTGCTGTCTGTGACCGTTTTTCTTATGATATCCGGTTTTGCTTTTATATTTGTAAACAATCACTTTTTTCGCTTTTGCATTCTTAACAACACTAGCTGTTACGGTTGCACCTGCAACGTCTGCACCAACTTTCAGACCGTCATTGCTTACTGCGAGAACGTTATCAAAAGTAACAGTTTCTCCAGCTTCCACTCCCAGCTTTTCTACGTTAATGATATCGCCTTCGGCTACTTTGTACTGTTTACCACCTGTTGCAATAATTGCGTACATATGGCACACCTCCTATTATCATTACTCGCCAAATACGGTGATCAGATCACTGATCCTTAAACCTCTTTGTGCGGCATACGATTGCATTGTACTATATTATTTTGATTACGTCAACGGATTTTTTGTAAATTTTTTAACTTTTTTGTCCCAACTGCTCAGAAAGAGATTTTTTTACCTTTTTTCGTGTAATTTCTACCAATCCGAGGCGCGTCATATCCACCAGTGTAGTCTTGACAGGGTCTCGATTTAAGAAATCTTCTAAATACTGCATCAATTCTCTGCGATCATTCTCCTGTTCCAGATTAATAAAATCTACAACGATAATTCCTGAAATATTCCGAATTCGAAGCTGTCTGGCAATCTCTGCTGCTGCTTCTTTATTAATCTTTAAAAATGTTTCCTGCTGATCTTTCTTTGCCGTACACTTTCCAGTGTTGACATCAATCACTGTCATGGCCTCTGTAGGCTGGATTACAAGATAAGCTCCCGATTTCATCCAGACACGTTCTTTCTGAGCATTTTCCAGAATTCTCTCCAGATTATAAAGTTTTGCAAGGGGCAGCAGATCGTCTTGATAGAAAGAAACCCGGCATGGATGTTTTGACAGTTTCTCATATTGCACAATTTCCTCATAAAAATCAGACTGATCTGTAATAATCTCTTCTGTATTTTTATGATACATATTTTTTAGAATTTGTGTACAATAGGGATCGTTTTTCATCACTATACTAAAACAAGTACGAAATGCTGCATTTTTGACGATCGTCTCATATTTTCGGGAAAGTTCTGCTGCTTCTGCAAGAAAAAGTTCTTCTGAAACGTTCGCCGCATTTGTACGCACAATCCATCCGTATGCAGTATTTTCAAAAGGAGTAATCCACTCGCGCAGCCTTTTTTTACACTCGCTGTCCAGTTTAGAAGACAATCCGATTCTTGTATTTCCATGGCTTAAGATAAGATATTGACCCGTCAGACAAAAGTCAGCGGTAAGTCCCGGCGCTTTTGTCTTTATCCCTTCCTTTTTTACCTGCACCAGCAGTTCATCCTGTGCTACAAGACGATTGGATGGAATTTTTGAGGTATAAACGGCATTTCTTGCCTCTTCCAGTGGAAGATAACACATCATTCCCGGCGCAATTTCCACAAATGCTGCCTGAATGTTCTTCACTACATTCTTTACCTTCCCAATATAGATATTTCCAAGAATAGTATCTTTTTCAACGCCGCATTCCAGCTGAACACATTGTTCGTCTTCAAATAGAGCAGTTACTGCTCTTTCGTTTATCCTTGTAAAAATCAGCTTACTCTGCAATCTCTTCACCTAAATCTTCCAATGAAACAAATTGCCTCTTTTCCTCTGTTCCGACATCAGCATACATTTCCATACGATGTACCAGAAGAGAAAATGGCTGTTGCTCGACATGAAGCCATTGTGTAAATGCTTCCATAACCAGCTCAGGTTTAATATTTGTAACGCTTCCGGCACACAGCTGCATAAATATTCCGTCATCTTTTTGTTCTAACTTGTAAATATACGGACGAATATCCATCTCTTTTTCTGATTTTTTTGTCTTTTTCACGATCACAATCTGTTTCTGACTGTAAAATTCCAGAAGTTTTTCCTGCCAATCGCGACAAGGAGATTTTCCATCACGATATGAGACAAAGTAATCTGCTGCCGCAACTAAAGACATCGCTTTGTTTGCCTTATCTTGAGGGACTTGACGAAAAGAAAGGACTTCGATTCCATCAACCATCACTCGATTTAAACGATTTACTGCTTCCTCTGAGGAAATTGTACCGTGAATTTCAATATCAAAATATTCTGCATCACTTGTCAGACCAACTCCGAGAGGAGAGGCAAATGACATGACCATGTGAGGGCTGAATCCTTCCGTATAGACAATATCCAGATCGGCTCGGCGGATTGCTTTCTGAAAATAGCGCATAATATCCAGATGTCCGATAAATTTCATTGCTCCATGTTTTGAAAATTTAATTCTGATTTTCAAGACAGACACCTCCCTTGTATTGTGCTGCACCGCATCCGGAACATTTCATTCGACAGTTTGGAGTTACTTCCTCCTGCTTTGCTCTTTCCCATTCACGCTGCAAAAATTTCTTTGTGACACCGATATCTATAAAATCCCACGGGAGAAGCTCCTGTATATCACGCTCTCTTGTCGTATAGAAATCAAGATCGAGATCTGTCTGAGAAAATGCTTTTTCCCAGTATTCATAGTGAAATGTCTCTGACCACGCATCATACAACGCTCCGTTTTTGTATGCCGCAAGAATTGTCTTTCCTACTCTTCTGTCACCTCTTGCAAGAAGTCCTTCTAAAATAGTAACATCTGCCTCATGCCAGTTATAGCGGATACTTTTATGATTCAACTGGTCTTTTACTTCATGATTTACAATCTTGGCTTTTCCTAAAAACTGATCTTTTGTATTCATAGCTGTCCATTGGAATGGAGTAAACGGTTTCGGAACAAAAAAGGAAGTGCTGACTGTAATCTGGCATTTTCCATTTCGCTTTTCTTTTGGAATTTCATAGTATCTTCTGGCAATCCGATCGGCAAGATGAGCAATCTCTTTTATATCATCCTCTGTCTCTGTCGGAAGTCCCAGCATAAAATAAAGCTTTACCTTATTCCATCCGCCATCGAAGGCTTCTTTTGCTCCGTTCAGAATCACTTCTTCTGTCAAACCTTTATTAATTACATCACGCAGTCTCTGTGAACCGGCTTCCGGTGCAAATGTCAGACTGCTTTTTTTTACATCCTGCACTTTGCTCATTACATCAAGCGAAAATGCATCTATACGCAGAGAAGGAAGGGAAATGTTGACCCCCTTATTTCCAAACTCTTCAATCAGGAAATTTACAATTCCCTCCAAATCAGAATAGTCACTGGAACTTAGAGAACTGAGTGAAATTTCTTCATGTCCCGTATTTTTCAGCATTTCATACGCATATTCTTTTAACATTTCCAGAGAGCGCTCTCTTGTCGGGCGGTACAGCATTCCAGCCTGACAGAAACGGCAGCCTCGGATACATCCTCTCTGGATTTCCAGCACTACACGATCCTGAGTTACTTTAATAAATGGAACAACAGGCGCCTTCGGATAGTATGTATTGGTAACATCCATCACAATCTGTTTTTCGATTTTTGCAGGTACTTCTTCATATTTTGGTGTAAAAGCACATAACATCCCTTTTTCATCATATGAAGCCTCGTATAAAGATGGCACATAGATACCTGGAATCTGTGCAGCAGCTCTCAAAAAGTCTGCTCTTGTCTTTTTTTCTTGTCTCATCTTTTTATATAAATCAATCAGAGTAAAATATTGCGTCTCACCTTCTCCGATATAAAACAAATCGAAAAAGTCAGCAAGTGGTTCTGGATTATAGGCGCAAGGTCCTCCTCCGATCACAATAGGATCTTCTTCCGTACGATCCTTTGACAGAATCGGAATCTGACTCAGATCCAAAATCTGTAAAATATTTGTGTAGCACATTTCATACTGAATCGTAATACCTAAAAAATCAAACTGTTTAATCGGGTCCTGACTCTCAAGTGCAAATAATGGAATATGCTCTTTACGCATAATCTGATCGAGATCAGTCCACGGGGAGTATACGCGTTCACAGTAAATATCATCTCTTCTATTCAGCATATCATATAGAATCTGAATGCCCAGATGAGACATTCCGATTTCATAGACGTCAGGAAAGCACATCGCGAACCTAATATCCACTTTTTCAGGGTCTTTTATGACACTATTGACCTCATTCCCGATATATCGGGCAGGTTTCTCTATTTTTAGTAATATTTCATCACTTAACGCAAGTTTTCTCATGTTTTTCCTTTCTGTTTCTATATATTTTTGCTGATTTTGTGCATTTTTTGCTCAAAAATCCGGTTTGATCATTTTTAACATATTTTTTTACTATTTATCACCGGAAAACACTACGCATAATTGTACAACACAATTCAACATTACATGAAGCTTCTGACAGATGATTGAAATAATTCAATCTACACTATTATATACATTTTAGTGCAGAACTTCAAGCAAATATCTTTCGTCAAGCAGAATCAATTACACTTGTTGGTATATGAGATTCTCCACTGGTGAATCCCCAGGCTATAACCAACGGAAAAATGTCAGAAATCCCCCTTTTATCTGATTTGTTACTTTTCTTTTTCGCTAAACTTTTTATTTCTGCCAGCTCGGTTTTTTATCCCTTTTGAAATATAATATGACAAAAATATAAACAGTCCCATAATTGCAGTATATTCTGCCAAAAAAAGTGGAACAGGTCTTTCAAAATCAAAAAATACAAAAGAAGAGGTTAAAAACATATAAGCTGGAAACTGATTTTTCAGAAATGCATATAGTCCATATCCAGCAATAAAAATGGCTAAAAAGCGCACTAAGAATTGCCGCAGTTTAGAATCCGTTTTTCCTGTCATTTTCCGTATCATAGCAAGAATCATATTCCAATGCAGACCAAGGTGCAGGGACATTAGTACGAACCCCCAAAAAGCACCAAGCATATGCAGTGTTCTTGTCAAAGCAATTCCACCGGAAATTGGAAGAAAAGTAAATACCTCTCTGGAAAGTATGATTCCGCTCACCATCATTTCCAACATGAAAAACAATACCGCAAAATTCACGACTGTCTGTACCATACGCATAAGTGTATACTTTCCCTGAAAAAGATGATGATACCAATTTCGGTTCAAAATATGATGGATCATCCATAAAATAAAAATTCCTGTTCCCATCCATTCATGAACGAAATTTCCGGTAAGCTGCCTGCCCATAAGAAACAATAATAAAACGGTCATAATTATATCAACAATGATTTTACTGACAAATTTTTTCTTCATCAAAAACAATCCTTTCTACAGACAAGTATCTGCCTATAAGACCATAGGCAGATACTTATTCTTTCATATTACTCTGCAGTCAGCCCAAGTTCATTTACCCATTCTACAACTTCTCCTTCTGCTCCTATCACACTGTTCCGTGAGATAGAAAGGCCATCAGAAACCACTGTTGCATTTGGATGCAAATCCGAAATTGTCTGAATCGTTCTGGAAAATCCGCTTCCACCGTGAGTAGTAAACGGAATGATTGTTTTTCCGCTAAAATTATATTCTTCCAGAAATGTATAAAGTGGCATCGGTAAATCTGCATTCCAGTTTGGATAACCTAAAAAAATCACATCATAACTGTCAGGATTTTCAATCTTTGTTTCCAACTCTGGTCTTGCATTTTCTGCCTTCTCATTATAAGCATACTCTAAAAGTGAATCGTGTATCGCAGGATATTCCTGTACGGTTTCAATAGAAAACAGATCTCCTCCTGTTTCTCTCTGAATAATCTGTGCAATATACTCATTATTTCCTAAATTTTCTCCATTTACTGCAACACGGCTTGCACTGGCCACAGTATCCACATCGTCTGTTTCCATAACTGAAAAATACGCAACTAAGATATTGCTGTTTCCTGTTTCTGCTGCATTTGCACTTTCTGTATCTCCAGATGGAGTTTGTTCTATACTCTCATCGGCAGATTCCGCTGTCGGAGCTGTAATTTTGACAGTTTTTTGCTCCAAAGTATTTTGATTTCCACAGGCAGTTATAGAAAGAGCCAAAAAAGCAGAAAGAAGTAATGCTGTTGTTTTTTTCATTGTGTTTTGCTCCTTTACTTTTTGTTATCTATATCAACAGATGATTTTTCCCATCTGGTATGCTTTTTCACAAAGTACATTTAAATCTCCGCCCTTTCAAAGGGCTGGCTGAAATAAGCAATATATTTTTACTCATTTTATTCTAATCTCCTATTCACAGATCTATTTCATAAGTCCAAGGCTTTGAATCCATGGTTCGATGTCCTTTTCATCATTTGCAGTAAGCCCTTCTTTAATCACAGCATCGGGACAAAGCTCGCTGAAAATATGAATACTATTTTCAATATCATCACTGGCACTGGTACAGAATGGAACGATTGTCTTACCAGAAAAATCGTTATCTCCAAGGAAAGTCGCTATCATAGCAGGAGCTTCATCCCACCAAATAGGATAACCTACAAAAATTGTGTCATATTCTTCGATATGATCCACAGATACCGTGATTTGCGGACGAATACCTTCCTTAATTTCCACTTCTCCTTCTTTGTATACATCATCATATTCTTCTGCTCTCTCAATTTTTGCCAAATCACCGCCTGTGTATTCTGCAATCGTCTGTGCTGCTTTCTCGGTAGTTCCTGTATAAGAAAAATATGCAACTAAAATATTTTTTCCATCTTCATCAGCTCTCGTTGTTTCTTCTGTATCTTCAGATGTTTTTTCAGCTGATGTTGTTTCTTTTCTATCTTCCTCTTCGGCAGCAGAGGACTTATGTTCTACAGTATTATTGCTTCCGCAGGCAGACAATGCAAAACATAAAACGAGACTAAGTACAAACAATAACATATTTTTTATTAGTTTCATGGTATCATCCTTTCTTAACTTCATCTTTTATGTGTATCTGAATATTCCCATATCCAATCAATTGTTTTCCCAGCATCTTTTCCTGAATATGCTTAATATATGGCATATCATATATGATTTTTCAAAAAACAGTACTCTTTACAGACATTCTGACAAAATCTCATAGATTTCTTCACGGTCCAGTTTACGAGGATTGCACTTGATAAGATTACATGTATCCGCTACTTTTCTCAGTACCTGCGGTGTAATTTCCACCGTGGACTTGAGCTGGCTCATTTTTGTGGGCAGTCCGCATTCTCTGATAAAACCATCCAGAGCATCCAATCCTTCCTCAGCAGTTTCAACACTAAAAACCACCTTTGCAAATCGAGTAAATTTTTGCTCTGCATCCTTTACGATGTGACGGTAATAAACTGGCTGGATTACGGCAAGCCCCTGCCCATGATTGCAATCGGTGTATGCCCCAAGTTGATGTTTCATCTGATGAGCCTGAAAATCTGTAAGCCTGCCTGCTTTTAAAATCCCATTTTCTGCCATGGCAGAATCCCACATCAGATTACTTCTTGCCTGCATATCCTGAAAATTTACCAGCAGACGGCGCATATTTACCACTGTGTTCCGCATGATAGCAAGTGCTACATCATCGGATACATTTTCTTCATCTGAAGTCCCCAGATAAGTTTCCATAGCATGGCTCAGCGTATCAAAAGCGCCAGAAAAAACTTGCTGTGCCGACACAGACATGGTATAGGCTGGATCAAGAACGGCAAAGGATGCTCCATTTCCAAAGATTGGTCCCTTCCATTTCTTCTCTTCGTAAGTAATGACTGCACCGGCATTCATCTCGGCTCCTGTCCCAGATGCTGTAACAATGACACCCATAGGAATTCCGCCTTTTGGGAAAAATTTTTCCCTATATTCCATTTGCCAAATGTCTTCCTCCAATATAGTCTGCGCGGAAATCACTTTACAGCAGTCAATGACACTGCCGCCTCCTACTGCTAAAATAAAATCTACATGATGTTTGCGAACAAGATCTACGCCTTCTTGTACTTTCATATAGGTAGGATTTGGCATAATACCAGAAAACTCCACTACTTTTTTGCCAGCTTTCAAAAGGCAGTCATTGATTTCCTTATAAATGCCATTTTTATGAATGGAACCGCCGCCATAAGCCAGCATCACAGCTTCTCCGACTTTTGAAAGTTCCTGTTCCAGCGCTTCTGCTGCAATTCCTTCCCCGAAATAAACTTTTGTAGGATATGCAAATGTAAATTTTTTCATTGTATTATCGCTCCTTTCATATTTCCGATACTTCGTTAATGATATTTATGAAATCTGCCAGTTTGCATCTATAATCTCTTTTAAAGAAATATGCTTATTACGATAACGAGCGCCAGCATTAACTTCCGGAACTGTCAGCTGAATTGCCTTCTGAGGACAGGCATGAGCACAGGCCAGACAGGTTTGACACTTTCCCGGTACATACACTGCTTTTCCATCTGATACATGAATTGAAGATGACGGACACACTTTCTCGCATATTTCACATCCGATACAAGCATCTGTGATCCACAAAAAATGCTGCCATACGTCCGGCGCCATTTGGCTCATACGGTTCAGAAACTGCCTGTGTGCTTCTCTATCGATATTCGTTACCTCAGAAATCTTATTCTTATGAGAGAATAAATCATCTAAAATCAATTTCAAATTTTCCTCCACCTTTTTATCTATTTTTTTCTGTTCGTTCATATCAAAACTTGGCAGCCAATTATCCACCATCATAATTACATTGATATAATTCACTGTAATACCGCATTCATCACAAAGTTCTTTTGCCAGTTCAGCTGTTCCTCCATGCCTGTTCCCATAGGTAAGAATCATATAAAAATATTCTGTATGAAAATGAGCTCTTCTTAAAAAATCTTTTACCATATCCGGAACTTCATGCCCATAAACAGGAGCAACAATTCCTATACTGTCAGCGACAAAATCCAATGATTTCTGCCGCATAATCTTTGGGATACTAATTGGATTTTCAGAAATCTGTTTTGCTATGTACAAACTGTTACCTGTACCTGTGAAATAAAATACCATCTGCTTTCCTCCTGATTTTTCTTGTTTCTTTACTGAAACAGTGTTCTAATTCCACTATTTCTATCGTTTGATGTCACCGATTATATTCTCCGGTTGTAACAATCGGTCAAGTGTTTTTTTAAGAATTAATATTTTTCTCTGCCCATTATATAAGGTTGTCAAAGGTAATGGTATTAAACTGGCATTCTAGTCCTTTCCTGACAAATCTTGCATCTCTTTTGAAATGATGCTATAATTTCATTGTTTCTATCGTTTGATACTACCGATTATTTATTGAATGGATATAATCACCGATTAATAGCTTTTTTGATATGTTTATGAACTTTATGTGAAATCAAGGAGGCCTTTCTTATGTTTACTATGAAACAGGTTTGCAAAGAGGCAAATATGACTTATCAGACATTAAAATATTATTGCAATGAAGGTCTGGTTCCTAACGTAAAACGTGATAACAATAACCACCGTGTTTTTGACGAACATGATGTAAAATGGATTAAGGATCTTGTTTGTTTAAAAAAATGTGGTATGAGTATTCTGGAAATGAAAGAATATTTGGATTTATGCCTTCAAGGAGAATCCACTATTCTTCTGAGAAAAGAAATGCTCACAAAAAAACAGCAAGAACTTCGTACTTCGATTCAGGAACTGGAAGACAGTGTAGCTTATATTGATTGGAAACAAAACTTCTATAATGAAGTGCTTTCCGGTAAGCGCCCGTATGTCAGCAACCTGATCCGCCCAGAAATATAAAAATCAAAACCGTGTATCTGACATGGAAATTCCTATGTCAGATACACGGTTTCTTTTATTCAAATATTTATCGTAAATATTCCATTTTATTTATTTCTCCTGTTTATTAAAAAATTATAGATTTATGAGTTTCTGTATTTATTTTATAAAAAGAATCAAAAAATCTACAATATCCATTACACATTGTGTTATATTTATCACGTATAGTGAAAGGAGATATAATTCATGATAGAAATATATTTACTGGAACAGTTTTATGCTTTTTATAAATATAAAACATTATCTTCTGCTGCCGAACATCTGCATTTATCACAGCCTTCTCTCTCCCGCTCTATGAGGAAACTGGAGGATATTTTTGGTGTTCCGCTCTTTGAACGTCAAAAAAACCGGATGCAGTTAAATGAAACTGGGATCTTGGCAGCAAAATATGCAAAAGAAATTTTAGAAAAGGAAAACGAAATGGAATATTATGTCCGGGCATTTGATCGCAGCCTGTACACTTTGCATATTGGAAGCTGTGCACCGGGTCCTTTAATGGAATTGCTGCCTTTAGCTACTGCTGTTTTTTCTAAAACAACCATATCTTCTGATGTAGAAGACGAAAATAAACTTCTGGAAGGTCTCTTGCATTCCGAATACAACATCATTCTTTTAAACCGACCCATAGAGGACAAAAACTATTTCTGTCAAAAATATTTATCCGAACAGCTTTATCTCTCTGTGACCTCTTTCCACCCAGCATCCACTTATTCAAAAATCTCTTTTGCGGATATGGACGGGCAAAATTTTATTATGTACGCTCATGTTGGATTCTGGGAGGGAATTGTAAGGAAAAAAATGCCTCATTCCAAATTTTTCCTGCAATCAGACCTTGAAGCGGTTGGAGAGTTGACCCGTTATTCAGAGCTTCCCTCTTTTGTCAGTAATATTACCTTGAAAACTGCCAAATCCAACCATACCCGGAGAGTTGCCATACCTTTTAGTGATCCAGAAAGCTTTGCTGACTTTTACCTGATTTGCCATCAGAGGGATTTTCCAAAATGGAAACCACTATTTTTGTCTGTTTAATGCTAATATAAGCATATATGATAGGTCGTTTTTCTGTTTTTCATCTATGAAAAGTTACCATTCTTTGCAGCAGTGCTAATGAAAGGACTGCCACATAAAGACATATTTTTATTTTTTGAAAGTTAACACTTTTTGAATGATCTGGATCATCTCAATTTCTTCTGCTATAATAAAGCAAAGATTAAAAGAAAAAATTAGAAATGAGGAGAGAATTTTGCCAAATATTTTACTTGTGGATGATGAACAAGCCATTGCCGACTTAATCGAAGTTTATCTGAAAAATGAAAATTTTACAGTATATAAATATTATACAGGTATGGAAGCGCTGCACTGTATTGAGACAACACCGATTGATCTTGCCATCTTAGATATTATGCTTCCGGATATCGACGGACTTACCATCTGCCAGAAAATCAGAGAGTGCCATACTTTCCCGATTTTAATGCTGACAGCAAAGGATGGTGAAATTGACCAGATCAATGGTTTTGCTCTTGGCGCCGATGACTATATTACAAAACCATTTCGCCCTCTGGAATTAATTGCCAGAGTGAAAGCAAATCTGCGTCGTGCAACTTGTTATAATCAGTCTGAAAAATCAAAAACGGAATCTTCAATGCTCAGTGTGCGTGGTCTTTCCATCAATGCAGAAAGTCATGAATGCCTTCTAAATGAGCGCTCTCTTTCGCTGACACCTACAGAATTTGAAATTTTAAAAATTTTATGTGAAAATCTGGGCAAAGTCGTCAGCTCTGAAGAATTATTTCAAAGAGTCTGGAAAGAAAAATATTATGAAAATGCTTCAAATACAGTGATGGTTCATATTCGCCATATCCGCGCTAAGATGAAAGACTCTGCTGAACGGCCAAAATATATAAAAACGGTATGGGGAGTGGGGTATAAAATAGATGAATAAAAAGAATTTCTTTTTTTCTTCGCCGGTAAAAATCATTGGAGGCGTTTTGTTGTTTGTTTTGATCGTCAGCTATTTTTTTGATCATGTTTTTAACGGTGTTTTTGTTGAATGGTTCGCAAGCAATTTTACATGGACAGAAAGTGACTATGCCGGAAACATCTATACCGACATTAACTGGAACCGTCTAAAGACCTTTCTTATAACAGCATTTTTTCTTTTTTGCCTTGTACTGGCATTTGCAATCCCCTTTTTAAAAAAACAGCAGGCAAAAAAGACAAAGCGTGAAGTAATAGAGACATTTTCTGATCAATTAGATCAGTTTTTAGAAAGGAATGGCGACCTTTCTGTTTTTTCAAAAGATTTTTCTTCCATCAGCCTGCCGATTAGTAAGCTTCAAAAAAATGCGATGGAAAAAGAACACCTTCTGGAACAGGAAATGCAGCAGAAAAATGATTTGATCACCTATCTGGCACATGATTTAAAAACACCGCTTGCATCCGTGATCGGATATCTTTGCCTGCTGGATGAGACGCCAGATTTGCCTGTTAATCTTCGGGAAAAATATATCGGAATCACACTTGAAAAAGCATATCGTCTGGAGCAGCTGATCAATGAATTTTTCGAAATTACACGGTATAATCTGCATACCATTGTCATTACACCAGGAAAGATCTATATTCGGCAGATGCTGCTGCAGATGGCAGATGAATTCTTCCCTATTTTAGAAGAAGACAGAAAGAAAATCACAGTCGATGCCCCGGACAATTTTGTGTTTATGGGAGATGCTGATAAATTAGCCAGAGTGTTTAATAATATTTTAAAAAATGCAGCGTCTTACAGTGATCCTGAAACAACAATCCAGATTAAAGTGATGCCAGAAAAAGAAAATGTCAAAATTTCTTTTACAAACGAAGGTACCCCCATACCAGATCACCTATGTCAGACAATCTTTGAAAAATTTTATCGTCTTGACAGTTCCAGATCAAGCAAAACAGGAGGTTCCGGTCTGGGACTGGCAATTGCAAAAGAGATTGTCACAGCACATCATGGTACCATAGAGGTTAAAAGTAATTCGCAATGTACCGTCTTTACTGTAACACTGCCTGTCAACCAATAAAACATTTATACCCCTCGTATTCTGTATACATATAGACAACGTCTTCGGGCGAAACGAGTCTTATACAGTCTGCGAGGACTTTTTTTCTTTTCAGTGTCAATTTTTTGTTCGGAAATTTCTTACGTTTCCATAAGGAAATCTTAAGGTGTTTGGCAGATTCCTGCAAGAACTGCTTCTGCTTTTTTTGATATGATCAATCTTGTAAATCTTATATGACAGGAAAATGACGTCAATGTAAGATTTTAAAACGAAAATGTAAGACAAAACGATGTCTGTTTTTTTAAAGATTTTTTATAATAAAAGAAAAAAGAAAGGGGATCTATTTATGATAAATCATAAGAAAACAATTGCAATTTTATTTGGAGGAAAATCTAGTGAATATTCTGTTTCTCTGCAGTCTGCTTCCGCAGTAATCCGGGCAGTAAATCAGGAAAAATACAATCTGATTCTGATAGGTATTGATCCATCTGGACAATGGTTCCATTTTACAGGGGAAATCAGCCAGATTGAAGATGATACATGGAAATCCCACGCTGTTCCGGCTTTCATTACTCCTGATCCATCTATTCATGGTATTTTAGAACAGACGGCATCCGGTGTCTCCATCTGTCCTATTGATGCTGCATTTCCAATCCTTCATGGAAAAAATGGAGAAGATGGAACGATACAGGGGCTTTTAGAACTTGCGGGTATTCCATGTATCGGATGCGGATTGCTTTCAAGCGCACTGTGTATGGATAAAAATCGTGCTCATCAACTCGCCTTGTTTGCAGGAGTAAAGGTTCCGCACTGTATAAAAATAGATCAAATTGGGACAGAAGAACAGATGAGGAAGCAGACAAAGAAATTATCTTATCCAATCTTTGTAAAACCGATTCACGCCGGTTCTTCGTTTGGTATCACAAAGGTTACAAAAGAAGAAGATCTGATTCCAGCTATTACAACAGCATTTCATTATGACACAGAAGTTATTTTAGAGGAAGCCATTGAGGGATTTGAAGTCGGATGTGCAGTCATCGGAAAAGATAAACTGCAGACAGGGGAGATAGATGAAATTGAATTATCGGAAGGTTTCTTTGATTTTACAGAAAAATATACGCTCAAGACTTCAAAAATTCATATGCCTGCAAGAATAGACAATGAAACGGCAAAGCTGATCAAGCAGACAGCCTGCCTGCTGTACCGCACGTTCGGATGTTCTGGTTTTGCAAGGGTGGATCTGTTTGTGACACCTGAAAAAGAAATTTATTTTAATGAAATTAATACCATTCCAGGATTTACTTCTCACAGCCGCTTTCCAAATATGATGCGGGGTGCAGGATATACTTTTGAATCACTTGTCGAAAAATTGATAGAACAGGAGATACAGTAATGAATAACAGACCAAATTTTTACTTACAGTTCGTTTCCCCTGATCACCCAGTTGAATTAATTCCAACTGATCATGATCTAATTCCTGCCTTTAAAGAGTTCCCTGATATTCTTATGGAACGTTATGCTGCCTTTGCGCTGCAGGCGCTGATAAGCAAACTGCACGCACATGGCAAAATCGTGCCAGTCAGCGGTTTCCGCACACAGCAGGAACAGCAAAAAATATGGGATGATACCATAAAACAGGAAGGGCTTGTTTATACACAAAAATATGTTGCCATTCCGGGATGCAGTGAACATCAAACAGGACTTGCAATTGATCTTGCATTAAATAAAGAAAAAATTGATTTTATCTGTCCGTCTTTTCCGAATGAAGGAATCTGTCATCAGTTTCAACAGTTAGCGCCGTCGTATGGTTTTATTCTGCGCTATCCAAAAGGAAAAGAGCAAATTACAAAGATTGCTTGGGAGCCATGGCATTTTCGCTATGTCGGTACACCTCATTCGCAGATTATTTCAGCTCATAATCTTACTTTAGAAGAATATCTGCTGAATACTTATGCCTCGAAAGCGTGTATCAGATGAAAGGTCAGAATTATCCGGCAATGGACTGGATGAAAATGATTTGTTCTTTTTTAGTAGTGGCGATTCATACTTCTGTTCTTTCCTCTTTTTCTGAGACAGCAGATTTTTTTCTGACAGGAATTGTCTGTCGGATTGCAGTTCCATTCTTTTTTATGGTGTCTGGATTTTTTCTGATGCCTAAAATTTCATCTCATTTTTCTTCTGTTATAAAGACAGAAAAAAAACTGGGAATGATGTATATGACATCTATTTTTATCTATCTTCCGCTGAATCTTTATGCAGGACAGTACTTTTTTAAAGATCTTCCCTCTTTTTTTCGAGCATTCTTTTTAGACGGAACCTTTTATCATCTCTGGTACTTTCCGGCAGCAGCAGAAGGAATTTTGCTTCTTGGATTGATGCAGCGCCTGTTTTCCAGAAAGGTATGTATGATTTTGTGTATTCTTTTATACCTCATTGGTCTTGGAGGCGACAGCTATTATGGGATAATCAAAGATATTCCTTTGGTTCAACCATTTTATGATACTTATTTTCAAATCGGAACGTATACAAGAAATGGATTCTTTTTTGCACCTGTATTTCTTTGTCTTGGATGGATTTTATCAGATGATAGAAACAGACTGTCTTTCCGTGATGCAAAAAAAATATCATTGTTTTCTTTTTTGCTGCTGTTTTTGGAAGGATGGCTGTTGCATATATTTCAGATTCAGCGTCATGACAGTATGTATTTGTATCTGCTTCCATGTATGTACGGAATATTTTCTCTGCTTACAAATATTTCATGTGGCAGCCGGATTTCTTTTAGAAAGATTTCAATGTTTATCTATATCATCCATCCCTGGGTAATTGTGATTGTGCGTGCTTTTTCTGGTTTTTTTCATCTGGATTCACTATTTGTAAACCAAAGTTTGATTCATTTTCTTGTGGTGTCCGGTATTTCTTATACTTTGGCGGTGATTTTATGGAAAATACAACAAAAATTTTTGAACAAAAAAGACAAGAGATTTTTCGCACTTGGGCGGAATTAGACTTAAATGCTTTGCAGCAGAATGTCTCTAAGATAAAAAAGATTTTGCCAGATAGCTGTCAGATCATGGCTGTCGTAAAAGCAAACGCATATGGTCATGGAGATGTGCTGATCTCCAGTCACTTAAACCAGATGGGAATCTATTCTTTTGCCGTCGCTACCTTGGAAGAGGCGATACATCTGCGGAAATTCGGCATAGAAGGCAGTATATTGATTCTTGGATACACGCCCTCTCTCTATGCGCCGGAGCTGATGCAGTACGATTTGACACAGACAGTTGCAGATTTTTCTCATGCTCAGGAACTTGCAGAGACCAAGATTCCTATTAAAGTAGAAATTAAAATTGATACGGGGATGCATCGCCTTGGAATTACACCGGAACACAAAAAAGAAATTGTATCTTTATTTTCTGTTCCAACATTTTGTATCTGCGGAATGTATACGCATTTATGTGTCGCTGACAGTCAGGAGCCGGAAGATATCGCATTTTCCCAAAAACAGCTGGAATCTTTTAAGTGTCTTACAGACATGCTTAAGGCAGCAGGTATCTCACTGCCGCCTCTGCATGTACAGAGCAGCTATGGCGTTTTAAACTATCCTTCTCTGAAATATGATTTTGCACGAATCGGAATTTTATTGTATGGCTGTCACAGCCAGTTCGAAGAGTCCTGCCTTATGAATCCTGATGTACGGCCTGTTCTTTCACTGTACAGCCATGTTGCACTGATTCGTGAAGTGGATGAAGGAGACACAGTTGGATATGGAAGGACTTATAAGGCAAGAAGGAAAAGACGCCTTGCTGTGATACCGATTGGATATGCAGACGGATACCCACGATCTTTATCTAATCGAGGGTATGTTTTAATTCATGGACAGCGTGCCAGAATCGTAGGACGTATCTGTATGGATCAGATGATTGCAGATGTCACAGCGATTGAAAATGTCTGTGTCAGCGATCGCGTCACGTTAATTGGAAAAGATGGAAGACACAGAATTTATGCCGAAGAACTGGCGGCTCTTTCTCAAACTATCACAAATGAACTGCTTAGCCGACTGGGCTCCAGAATTACCCGTGTATTGCTTATTGATAAAAAATTTGAGTAATCGGTGAATTTTCATCTAAAATGATTGTTTTGTTTTCACCTTTTATGGATACTTTCAGTGCATCAAGGCTTCTTACAAAAGAATAAAAGTCCTGCTTATCTTCATCATTGTAAGCATCTGCTAAAATTTTCATATACTGCGCATCTCCTTCAGATCGGATGATTTCAGAGTTCTTTTCTGCTTCAGATAGAATCAGCTCTACTTCCTGATCTGTCGAGTTGCGGATAACCTGCGCCTCAGCTTCACCTTGAGCTTTATACGTTGCAGCCATGTTATCACGTTCTGATATCATACGCTCATAAACAGAATCTTTGTTATCTGCGGGCAGATCAAGCTGTTTTGTTTCTACTTCAATCAAATGAATTCCATAGGATTCCAGACTGTTTCCGATATGAGCAAGAATTTTTTCCTGTAATTCTCCATCACGGCTTGTGATGACTTCGTCTTGATTCATATTGCTGATTACATTTTTGGTTGCATTATAAATAGCGGTATTGAGACGTCCCTCCGCATTGCTGATGGAAGAATTTAAAGTCTGGGCAAATTTCAGTGGATCTGAGATCTGCCATAAAGCGTAACAATCTGTAATCATTGTTTTTTTATCCTTTGTGATGACATCTGACGGCTGTAAATCAAACAGAAGGATTTCTTTAGGAAGCGTGTCTGTGCTTTGAAGAAAAGGGACCTTGAAACTAACGCCTGCATCTTTTACTACATGGCTTACTTTTCCAAACTGACGCACCAGTTTATATTCATTTTCAGCAGTCACAACAATACTTGAAAGCGCTGTTATACATAAGACTGCTGCTGTTGCTCCAATAATAATTTTCTTTTTTTTCATCATATTTTATCGGACATTTTTAAGACAATGTCCTCTCCTTTCTGATTGTTCAAATAACATTTGATATCAATAAAACAAGAAAACTTTTTATTTATTTTTTCGCTTTTTGTTCTTCAGCTGCTTTTTTTTCTGTTTCATTCGGTTTATCTTCTGATTCTTGCATGAAAGATTCGATAGGAAGTATTTTTTGAATACCATCACTGCCATCAATAATCAATTTGACATCCGGGAGCACTTCTTCCATTGCTTCATAAAACATTCGTTTCTTTGTAACCTCAGGGTTTTTCTGATATTCATCGTATAATGCATTCATTCTCGCTGCCTGTGCTGTCGCCTGGTCGATTTGCTGTTGTTTATACACTTCTGCTTCTTTTAAAATCTGGTCTGCTTTTGCTTTTGCATCTGGAATTTTTTCATTTTTATATTTGTTTGCATTGTTTAATGCAGTCTCTTTTCCCTGTTTTGCATTTTCAACTGCTTTAAATGCCTGCATAACTTCAGCTGTAGGTGGTTCAGAATCTTGAATTGTGATGTTGACAAGCTGAAGTCCGATTTGATTTTGATCTAATTCCCGAATCAGCATTTCTTTGATATTCGCTTGAATTTCGTTCTTTCCTGTGGTTAATACGCTGTCCACATCATATCCTGCAATCACTGTTCGAATACAGCGCTGTGCCATATTGCGCAGGACACTTTCTGGATCTTTGCTGGAATAAAGATACTGAACAGGATCAGATACTTGGTATTCAACGAAAAAGTCGACATTGACAAAATTATAATCGGATGTGATCATCATAGCCTCGTCATCAATATAGTCTCCAGATACAATTTCGTATCCAATAGGAATTCCTTTAATTGTAGTGTTGACTTTTTTCACTTGCTGAATAAAAGGAATTTTAAAATGGAGTCCGGCATCTGTTACTGCCTTTGCTTTTCCTAATGTCACCAAAACAGCCTGTTCTTGTTCTTTAATCTGATAAAATGAATTGAATCCAACTATGGCAAGAACTGCAATGCCTGCTGTCCATCCAATTATTCTCTTTCCTTTTTTTACAGCGCTTCTTCTGTTTCTACTTGGATCTGCCATGTTAGAAGAATGGTTTCTTCTTTGAAATGGATTATTTATGTTCATAAAATCCCTCTCTTTCTAATTTTAACTCTAAATATTGTCTGTATGGATAATACTGTTTGTCATTTTTTAGACAATTCCCTCAAATTTTGTTGATATCTTATTATTTGGAGTTTAGAATTTTTTATGGAATTTGTGATTTGGTGAGAATTTTGTTTTTTTAGTTATTAGTATTATTCATACGATAACATTAAAGGCGAATCAAAATAATTTTTTCAATTTATAATATCCTAAAAAAGCATTTTGAGAATACTTCTTTGTCTCAAAATGCTTTTTTATTTCACTATTCCTTTTTCTCTTTTCTCAAAATCCAATTTAGCCCTTTAATTGCTGCATCAATTAAAAACAATAAAATGGATAGCGGCAAAAAGCAGATCACTAATCCCAATAATTTCAAATAAAATATCCCTTTATTTTGCTTTTTTTCCATATACATTCCCCTTCTTGATAGCTTATACTCTCTTTTCTTCTAATTGTTTCTGTTTTTTATTTTAGCAAAAAATTCTTCAAAAATCCTTTCATTTTCCTAACACATTCTATTTTTAAATAACAATTTTGTAAGGATTCTTTTTTCTTTCTTATTATCCTCAATTTTTTTCTTCCCAAAGATCAAAAAAGGATACTGCCTTTATCTGCAGCATCCTTTATGCAATCGCTCTTTTTTTATTCGTCTTTCTGCTCCTCTTCTGTTTTTTCAGCTCCAAAAGGAAACCATTTTTCTTCTTCTGCCTTTTCACCGATATTTTGGATAGTCTTTCCAATTTGATTCATCACCTGAGTCACTGCCTTATTTCCGGTTGCCTGCCCAAGTAAAATTGCTGCCATAACCAAAAACAGGATTCCCCGCCAAATACTGCTTCCGCTTTCTGTATCTTTCTCCTCATTGTTTTCATCTAAATATTCTGTTTTTTCCTCAGCAAAAATACCATGATTTACTTTTTCTTGATTTTCATTTGAAATTTCACGAAGACGTCTGATTTCTTCCTGCATTTGAGATGTCTGATACGTTTCCATCCGATCGCCTCTTTTTTCTTTTCTTCACTATATGCTTATAAAAGCAGAATCATGTCCTCCCTAGCGATCCGCAAGTTCTTTTGTGATGTCTTCCCATGTTACTCCCTTTTCGCACATCAGTACCATCACATGATATAAGAAATCAGAAATCTCATATTTAATTTCTTCTGGATTTGGATTTTTGGCAGCAATAACAATTTCTGTCGCCTCTTCTCCCACCTTTTTCAATATTTTATCTATTCCCTTTTCAAACAGGTAATTTGTATAAGACCCTTCCTTTGGATGTTTTTTTCTGTCTTCGATTACATGGTAAACCTGTTCAAATACCTTCATAGGATTGGTTTCATGATATTCTTTTTTTACCAGATTTCTGTAAAAACAACTTCGGTTTCCAGTGTGACACGCCGCTCCAATTTGAGCCACTTTTGCAAGAATTGTATCTTGATCGCAGTCAATAAGAAGCTGTTTTACATACTGAATATGTCCGCTTGTCATTCCTTTCATCCAAAGCTCCTGTCTGCTTCTGCTGAAATAAGTCATCCGTCCTGTCCGAATCGTTGTCTCAAATGCTTCTTTATTCATATAAGCAAGCATCAACACTTCTTCTGTCTTGTAATCCTGCACAATCACTGGAATTAAACCGTCCCCATTTAACTTAAATTCTTCAAACTTCATATTGCTCTCAAACGTATTGACACAGATTCCTTCTTCTTTTGCATGATATTTCAGTTTCATAAAATCCGTCTCTTCTACTGATATGTTCTTGCAGCATATCCCCTCAGTCTGTTCTGTCCTTAAATAATTCCATATCTCTTCTTCTGATTTTTCCCTCATGAAAACAGGCAGAATCGTCTGCTTTGTGCAAATCTTTGTAAAATCCGGTTCCGATCCTTCTGTGACAAAATACACAATCTCACTCGCAAACCTCTCTATCTTCTCTCTGTGTCTTTTTAAAGTTTCCTCGTTTCTGACACATACTGCAATTTTTTCCTTCCCAAACCGTCTGGATACTTCTTCCGTCAGCTCTATATTACTGTCTTTTTCATAATTTAAAAATACTTTTCGGCATCCTGCATAGATCAGCTTTTTTACATCTTCTACCCGCTCGATCTTCCCTCCTCCAATAATTGGAATATCCACATTTCGAGAAATTTCTTTTATCATTCCAAGGGACTGCTCATGTTCTGCATCACTGGCTGACAAATCAAAAATCAGAATTTCATCTGCCCCATTATCACTGTATGCTTTAGCGATTCTGCACCCATCGCCGTCTCCCAACTGATTTGACGCAAAAAAATCAGTCACTGCTTTCCCTTTTTTTATAAACAAATACGGTACAAATTTTTTCTGCACAATCTTTCCTCCTCTCTCACAGACTTCCCTTTGTGGAAAGCACATCATGAATCCGCGGATCATATGACACTGCTTCATCTAATGCTTTTCCAAATGCTTTAAACAGTGCTTCCATCATATGATGGTTGTTTCCAGGAGTCATTACCTTTAAATGGAGATTCATCATTGCTGCGTAAGATACAGCATAGAAAAACTCCTTTGTCATCTCTGTTTCCATCTCCCCAAGACGTTCTGTCGTAAATGCCGCATCAAAAGACAGATAAGGGCGGCCACATAGATCCACTGCTGCCAAAACAAGTACTTCATCCATCGGCAGTATGATATCTCCATACCGTCTGATTCCTTTTTTATCATTCAGTGCTTCTTTCACTGCCTGTCCCAAAACAATTCCTGTGTCTTCTATCGTATGGTGGGAATCTACAAAAAGATCTCCCTTTACGCTCACGGACAGATCAAACAGGCCATGACGTGCAAAACCTTCCAGCATATGATTGAAAAATCCGATCCCTGTGTCAATCTCTGCATTTCCGCTGCCATCTAAATTTATCGTCAATTCAATTTGTGTCTCTTTTGTCTTTCGCAGAACTGTCGCTATTCTCTCCATATTCTCCCCCCTTTACTCTTCTGGGAAACGCACTTGAATAGAATTTGCATGTGCCGTCAGCTGTTCTGATTCTGCAAACTGTATAATGTCTTTATGAATAGGCTCTAGCGCCTCCTTTGAATAATAGATAATACTCGATTTTTTGATAAAATCATCGACACTAAGCGGTGAAAAGAACTTTGCTGTCCCATTTGTAGGAAGCACATGATTCGGACCTGCAAAGTAATCCCCCAGAGGTTCACTGCTGTACTCTCCAATAAAAATTGCACCTGCATTCTCGATCTTTGTCATAACCTCAAATGGATTCTTTGTCACAATTTCCAGATGTTCTGATGCTATTTCGTTTGCAGCCGCAATCGCTTCTCTCATATTTTCTGCTACAAGAATAAAACCATACTGGTCAAGCGATTTCTGAATGATTTCTCTTCTGGAAAGTACTTTTAAAAATTCTTCGATTTCTTCGGATACTTTTTGAGCCAGTTCCTGACTAGTCGTAATTAAAATTGCAGATGCCATCTCATCGTGCTCTGCCTGAGATAATAAGTCTGCCGCAACATATTTTGGTATAGCGCTTTCATCGGCAAGTACTAAAATCTCACTCGGTCCTGCGATGGAATCAATACTGACATATCCGTATACTGCTTTCTTTGCCAGCGCTACATAGATGTTTCCGGGACCCACAATCTTATCTACTTTTGGAATACTTTCTGTGCCAAAAGCCAAAGCTGCGATTGCCTGTGCTCCTCCTGCTTTATAAATTGCATCCGCACCGGCTTCTTTCGCCGCAACAAGAGTAGATGGATTTACTTTTCCATCTTTTCCAGGCGGTGTTGTCATAATGATCTGCCCTACACCTGCTACTTTTGCTGGAATAATATTCATAAGTACAGAAGATGGATAGACTGCTTTCCCCCCTGGCACATAGACGCCAATTCTCTTTAGCGGCGTGACCTTCTGTCCCAGCAAAGAGCCGTCCGGCTGGCTGTCAAACCAGCTGTACTTGCGCTGTTTTTCATGATAAATCCGTATATTGACGGACGCTTTTCTTATTACATCCAAAAGGGAAGCATCCACTTTTTCATATGCCTCTGCGATCTCTTCTTCTGTAACTAAAACAGTCTCTTTTGTAATCTCCACACCGTCAAATTTTTTTGTATATTCAAAAACTGCTTCGTCTTTTCTGACTTTAACGTCGTCTATAATTTTCTGCACACTTGCCTCAAAATTTCCATAATTATTCGGGCTTCTCTTCAGCAGATGATCCAGCAGATCTTTTCTCGTCTCCTCTGTCAATTTTACTATTCTCATACCTCTCTCTCCTTCCGTCAGATCACACTTAGATTGTCTTTTTGAAATTTCTATTTACTGCAGTACCTGTTTCAAATCATTTAAAATCTTTATGATCCGTTCATTCTCCATTCTCATGCTGACTTGGTTCACCACCACTCGCGCTGACAATGGACATATTTCTTCTAAAACCTCCAGACCATTTTCCCTCAGCGTTGATCCCGTCTCCACAATATCTACAATTACTTCTGCCAATCCTACAATCGGAGCCAGTTCAATGGAACCATTCAATTTAATAATTTCTACTGTCTGATGTTTTTTATTATAAAAATAATCTTTTGCAATATTAGGATATTTCGTTGCCACACGAATCAATTCCTGATGCTTTAACAATTCTTTTGCTGATTCTGGACCGCAAACACACATTCTGCATTTTCCATATCCCAAATCCAGCACTTCATAAAGCTTTCTCTGTTCTTCCAGGATGGTATCTTTCCCTACGATTCCGATATCTGCTGCGCCATATTCCACATAAGTCGGAACATCCGGTCCTTTCGAGAGGAAAAACTTTAATTTCATCTCCTCATTCGTAAAAATCAGTTTTCTTGAGGAAGGGTCTTTCATTTCTTCACATGTAATCCCAATTTTTTCAAACAATTCCATTGTCTTTTGTGCAAGGCGTCCTTTCCCAAGTGCTATGGTTAAATATCTCATTTCTCTTCCTCCATCAGTGCCTTTGCTGTTCCTGTTTTTTGTATCCCAGAGACAAGGTCTTTCATCACTGCTTTTTCCTCTGTCAGCGTAACAAAGCGGCGAATCTGATTTCTTTTTGCCATCTCCTCATATTCTTCTATACTTTTTTCCTCTTTTTTTAAGGTCATCTCAACATTCTTTCCAATATTTCTGTAATATCTGGCGAGCTGTATTGCAGACGCTCTTGTAGAATCTTGATACAAAATCATTGTATTGGAATGTTCCACCTCCACCTCTAATTTCTGACGTGACAGTGCTGCAAGAAGCTGATCTATCACAACGACAAATCCAATAGAAGGAACGTCTTTTCCAAAATTCTGAATCAGGTGGTCATACCTTCCTCCCTTCACGATCGCTTCCCCTGTTCCAAATGTATACCCTCGGAAGATTACTCCTGTATAGTACCCATAACCGTTCATCATTCCCAGATCAAAAGAAATATATTCCTGACATCCATAGCTGCATAATACTTCATACAGCCTGCGCAGCCGGCTGATTCCAAGATATGCTGTATTGTTTTTTTCCACCAGGCTCTCAGCCCGATCCAAAACTTCAATCGTTCCAAACAGCTGAGGAAGCGTCAGCAGCCCCTCTTTCAGTTCTTCCTGTACTTTTAAGGCAGACAGAAATTCTTCTGCTCCAAAATAATTCTTATTTGAGATCAACATCTGAAGTTCTTCTTTCTCTTCTTCTGAAATATTTGCTTCTTCCAGAAGACTTTGAAAAAATCCGGCATATCCTACGCTGATCTGAAATTCTTTTAATCCTGCCGCAAGCAGCGTATCTACAACCATTGCCAAAATTTCTGCATCTGCATCCACTCGATCATCCCCGATTAATTCTGCTCCAAGCTGTGTTGTCTCCTTCATTCTTCCCTGATAACTGGAATTATTGATGAATGTATTTCCAACATAACAAAGGCGGACAGCAAAATCTTCTTCTGAAAAATATTTTGCAAACGCTCTGGCTACGGACGGCGTAATATCTGGTCTTAAGACTAATGTGTTTCCTTCCCTGTCAAAAAATTTATATAAATCTTTTGCTGGAATCGTCCCAATTTCTTTTCCGAATACATCAAAATATTCAAACGTCGGTGTCTCTATATCACGATATCCATATCGTTTTAAGACATTGTGCAGATTATTCTGCAATGTCAATTTCTTCTCACATTCTTCTTTATATCGATCTCTGACACCTTCTGGTGTATGCAGTAATTGCCGCTTCATTTTCTCATTCCTTTCCTCAATAGGCATAGCTGTTTTTGCTCTGTCACTTTATTGTAATATCATATTATCACAACACATTAAATATTTCCTAAATTATAGCGAAGCGCCATAAAAAAGTCAATCCCTCAATTCCAGATCTTTTGCGATGCCATCCAGATACGGAACCAAAATTCCCTTCTTATTCTCTAAAAAAAAGGAAGGATCTAATTCCTCATATCGGAAACTTTTCCTTCCTCCTGCCTTAGCGCGATCCCAAAATCTGCGCATCTGTCTGTAACTCAGATAATACAGCTCATTGCGTTTTGCAAACAAAATCAAAAAAAAGGAAATACCGCCCTGACCTTCAAATTTTTCCATAAATGTGACCTGATGTTCATGAATATTCTGCAACGCAAACGTATCACTGTGACATTCTTTTGCATCAAAACAGACTGGTATGCCCTGCACAGCGCCGATATAATCTACTGTACTTTTCTGATCAAAATAGGCAAGTGTAATATGATGCCGTTCTTTGTCAATTTTGATTGGGGTAATCGGGGTAGGAATCTTCTGAATCAAAGCCAGACCCTTTTCCAGATACTGTTCATTTGAACGATTGATCAGCTCTTCCAGCATGAACCCTCGAAGGCCTCTTGAACTCCATGTTCCCATTTTTTTCTCCTTAAACTTTCAGATCTTTCAAAATTTTTTGAAATTGTTCTGGCAAAGGTGCATGAAGCACCTTTTTTGACATATATGAAAATTTTTCTTCCAGTACTGGCATTTCAAGGCGCGCGCAGTGCAGCAGCTGGCTTGTCAGATGATATCGCTCTTTACATCGTCTATTCACCTTTTCATCGCCATACTTTGTATCTCCTAAAAGGGGATGCCCTATACTTGCCAGATGTGCCCGAATCTGATGAGAACGTCCTGTGATCAATTCAACTTCCAGATAAGTATACTGTGGAAAGATCTCCAAAGGACGATATGCTGTACAGATCCACGATGCGTTATCTGACTGTTCTTTTTCAATAAACACTTGATTTTTCTTTTCTTCTTTGCGAAGATATCCTTCTATCTTTTGTTCCTTTAAAATCTGCCCTTTCACAATGCAGCGGTAGTATTTATGTACTGTTCTATCTTTAAAAATTCCAGACAGCATCTGCAGTCCTGCGATTGTCTTTCCGGCCGCTACAATACCGCTTGTATTGCGATCCAACCTGTTGCATATGGACGGTTGAAATCGTGCAAGATCTTGTTGTGTCAATTCCTTTTTCTCCAGCAGATAAGAAATAATATATTCATTTAAAGAAATATCATCTGCTTTTGCTTTCTGTGAAAGCATTCCAACCGGTTTATTTACAAAAAGAATCTGGTCATCCTCGTATAAAATATCCAGTTTTTTCTTTTTTTGCGGAAGTCTTTTTTTCTCCTGAAAATTTTCAATTGTCTCGTCCGACAGATACAGGGAAACGCTGTCCCCTTCCTTTAATTTTTCATTTCCCTGTACTTTCTTTCCATTTATGACAATATTTTTCTTTCTCATCATTTTATAAAAAAAGCTTTTAGGAGCTTTTTCCATATATTTTGCAAGCCATTTATCAAGGCGTTGTCCTTCCTCTTTTTCGCTGATGGTAAGTTGGCGCATTTTCTTTCCTTTCTTATAACGAGATTGCCAAAATTGTATGGCACATTAATTCTTCTCTTGAGAGATCCGGATATGTCTCATCCGGTACAAATTTAATTCCTTTTTTCAGTTCTTCTGAACGTTTATTAAGCTGATCCATTCGCTCCGTAAATTTTTTCAAATCCTTTATAATTTTGACGTGTACTCCATAAAAATGATTCTTCTGAAGAATATTTGTGATATGTTTCTCTACAAATGCTGTGTCTGCTTTCTCATCCTGCGTATAACCAATCACTTCATTTCCGCAGATTGCAATCGCTGCGATCGGCGTATTTTTTTCGTATGCCGTCACTGTCATCTCATATGCTGTAACAAGTGTTCCTTCATGTTTTTGAATGGTCTCATAAAGTTCTTTTGAAATTGGTTTCTGTAAAAACAGCATCACCAGATTTACCGTCCATTTACATGCTGGAAGGCACCCTACAATCGCAATCATCGTAAACAAATTCTTCCTTGTCCCTGTCTGCCACAGTCCTGTAAAAAACAGGAGAAGAGGAGCTGCATACAAAATTGCTGTAAGCAACATCTGTTTTTTCCTCTGTGCCTTTAAATATCCAAATTTTCCCTTCTGTACATTTTTAATGTTCTGCCGCTGCATTGCCTGTCATCCTTTCTTTTTATTTTTTTCCACGTTTGCTAGAATATATGTAATTATCGGATGCGGAATCAATTTTGCCAGTACATACCATATTTTCATCCAACCACCATAAATTGATAGCGTCTTTCCTGATCTGCTGTCATACATGGCTTTTTCTGCCACTTTCTCAGGATCAGCTAAGAACAGATTTTTAAATGCTGGTCTCTTTGCTTCCCGTTCTGCATTTTTAAAAAACGGGGTATCCACCGATCCTGGACATACTGCTGTCACTATAATCTTTCTTTTGCGCAGTTCAGCGCTCAGTGTTCTGCTGAAACTAAGTCCATATGCCTTTGTCGCAGCATAAACGCCAAATCCAGGCTGAGGCGCAAATGCAGATGAGGAGACAAGTTCAATTACTCTGCTGCCCGCACTTAAGTATGGAAGAGAATATAATGTCACTGCCGTCAGACCTGTACAGTTAATCATTGTTTCTTTAATCTGATCTTCTGCCGAAATTTTATCCATACGTCCTAAATACCCGATCCCTGCACAGTGAATCAGCATACAAATTCTAGGATTTTCTTCCTTTAATTTTTCTCTATAGGCTTTTTGATCTTCTTCTTTTGTCAAGTCAAGAGGAAGAATTCGCAGAGGAATGGGAGTTTGGGGGAGTTTTTCTAATTCTTTTTCTCTGCGTGCAATCACCCAGATTTCCTGAATTTTTTTATATTTTTTCTGTATCTGATATACAAATTCTTTTCCCATTCCTGAAGATGCCCCTGTGACAACTGCGATTCTCACTTCTCTCACCTCTGTTTCTTCTTGTGAACATTCCGTATCGTCTTCTTTTTCTTTGATTCTTCCTGTTTTATACGTTTTCCTGCCACATTTTGTCTTGGCTGTGTTTTGTTCTGCCCTAATACTTTTCCAGTCATATTTCCTCTTCTTGGACGAATCAAGCAATGTTTATCAAACCCTATCAGATCCGTACGGCCTGCTAAATTTAAAGCTTCGCAGACAAGGTCATAATTTTTCGGATTCCGATATTGAATCAGTGCTCTCTGCATTGCCTTTTCATGCGGATTGACCGGAACGTATACTTTTTCCATCGTCCGTGGATCTAATCCTGTGTAATACATACAGGTAGAAATGGTAGACGGTGTCGGATAAAAATCCTGTACCTGCTCAGGCATATAGCCAAGGTCACGCAGATATTCTGCCAGGGCAACTGCCTCTTTCATTGTGGATCCTGGATGAGAGGACATCAGATATGGAACAAGATACTGATTTTTTCCAAGTTTTTTATTCCACGCTTTATATTTTGCAGTAAATTTTTCATATACACTGTTCTCTGGTTTTCCCATCTTGGACAGCACTTCGTCACAAATATGTTCCGGTGCTACTTTTAATTGTCCGCTGATATGATGCTCCACCAGCTCTTTAAAAAAGTTTTCATCCTTATCATAGATCAGATAATCAAATCGTATTCCAGAACGGACAAATACCTTTTTTACATTTGGCAGTTCTCTCAGCTTTCGAAGCAGTTTTAGATAATCGCTGTGATCCACAATCAAATTTTTACACGGTTTTGGAAACAGACACTGTTTTGTCGGACATACTCCTTTTTTTAACTGTTTCTGACACGCAGGCTGTCTGAAATTTGCTGTCGGTCCTCCTACGTCGTGAATATAGCCTTTAAAATCAGGCTCCCAGATAAACTTTTTCGCTTCTGCAATGATAGACTCATGGCTTCTTGTCTGGATAATTCTTCCCTGATGAAAAGTCAAAGCACAGAAGCTGCATCCTCCAAAACAGCCTCGATTGCTGACCAGACTGAATTTTACTTCTTCAATCGCCGGAACTCCTCCTGCTTCATCATAAATCGGATGCCATGTTCTTTGATATGGCAGGGCATAAATCCGATCCATCTCCGTCTGAGAAAGAGGTTTGGACGGCGGATTTTGGACAATAAACATCTTTTGGCCATACGGTTCCACCAATCTTTTTGCTGAGAATGGATCGGTATTACAATACTGTGTATAAAAGCTCTGTGCATACGTCCTTTTTTCTTTTTTCAGCTCTTCATAGGAAGGAAGCAGTTCATAATCATATACACTGTCCAGATGGCGTGTTTTAAAAACTGTCCCGTCTACATAGGTGAGGTCCTGAATTGCTATTCCATTATCTAATGCCTCTGCTATCTGTAAAAGAGACCGCTCGCCCATTCCATATGAAATTAAGTCTGCTCCCGAATCCAGCAAAATAGACCGCTTCAGAGAGTCAGACCAGTAGTCGTAATGTGCCAGCCTCCTCAGACTTGCCTCAATTCCTCCGATAATAATCGGAACTTTTCCATAAGCCTGCCGTATCAGACCGCAGTAAGCAATCGTGGCATTATCGGGACGTTTTCCCATCACACCTCCCGGCGAAAAAGCATCTGTCTGTCTTCTTTTTTTCGATACGCTATAGTGATTTACCATGGAATCCATATTACCGGCTGATACGAGAAATGCAAGCCTTGGACATCCCAGTGCCTTAATACTTTCTTTATTTTTCCAGTCGGGCTGCGCTAAGATTCCAACCTTATATCCATTTGCCTCCAGAAGCCGTCCCAGCAGTGCATGAGCAAAAGAGGGATGGTCTACATATGCATCCCCCGTCACATAGACAAAATCGAGCTGTTCTATGCCGCGTTCTTGTAAATCCTCCATACAGATCGGCAAAAAATTATTCTTCATATTTTCCTCCAACCGCGCCTTTTGTGCGCTGTTTTTTTTCCATTCTTAATTGTACGCTGATTCAATCTTTTCTGAGTATTTCATATGTATTTCTCAGTATTTGATCGTAATCCTGTATATAGTAATCTGCAAGAGAGCGAATCGTTTTCTCCTGGTCTCTTGAAAATGCGTCTTCCACCGCACATACTTCCATGCCAGCATTTTTTCCTGCCATAATTCCCATCGGCACATCCTCAAATACAAGGCATTCTGACGGATCTGTATCCAGTTCCTGCGCAGCTTTTAAATAGACATCCGGAGCTGGTTTTCCTTTTGGAACACTGCATCCTGTACATATAAAGTCGATATATCGTTCCAGATGAAGGGATTTGGATGCCACTTTTACAAGATCAATGCTGTTGCTTGTGGCAATTGCTGTCCGAATTTTTCTTTTTCTGAGCTCTTTCAAAAAAGATTCTGCCCCTGGTTTATACGTCACCTGTGTTCTATATTTCTCTGCTGTCATCTCATACCAGTCCTGTTTAATCTCTTCTACGCTCTGCTTTAAAGCAAACCGTTCCTTAAAATATGTGGCTGTCTCTGTATAACTCTTTCCTTCAATCTCTCTTTCCAGCTGCAAAGGTAGCTCAATTCCAAACCGTGCCAGGTATTCCACATCAATCTGTTTCCACATCCACATAGAATCCAGCAGTGTTCCATCCATATCAAAAATAACTGCTTTTTTCCCTGTCAGCATTTTTTAACGTCCTTTCTTTAATTCTGCAATTTCTTCTCTGCTCAGACGGCGGTATGTTCCTTTTTCCAGAGATTCTTCCAAGATAAGTGATCCCATAGAAATGCGCTTTAGATACAGCACTTTTTTCCCGACTGCCTCAAACATTCTTTTAATCTGATGATATCGTCCCTCCCAAATAGTGATCTCTACTTCTGAAATCTCTCCTGTACTTAATGGAACTAATTTTGCCGGAAGCGTCTTTTCTTCATCTCCGATATCAATTCCTTCCAGAAATGCTTTTACATCTGTATTATCGACTTTTCCTTCTATTTTGGCATAGTATGTCTTATCTACATGTTTTCTTGGTGATAACAGTCTATGTGCCAGATCTCCATCGTTTGTAATCAGCAAAAGTCCTTCCGTATCCTTATCCAGACGTCCTACTGGAAACAGATCACGGCACTGAGGCTCTTTCAGATAATCCATCACGGTTTTCTCTCTGTCATCTTTTGTAGCGCTGACGCATCCTGCTGGCTTATGAAATAAAAAATAAGATAACTCTTCATAAAAAACTTGTTTTCCTGACACGGCAACGATATCACTGGCTGGTTCTATTTTTTGTTCTGGCTTTTTGCAGTTACTGCCATTCAGCGTCACTTCTCCTCTTCTCATCAGTTCTTTTACTTCACTTCTCGTTCCGATTCCTGCTGCTGCCAAAAATTTATCCAGTCTCATCTTCCCCATCACTGAATCCTCCATCCTGCATAATATTTATTGCGAAGGGTTCCATTTACTATTTTTGCCCATCCAAGCGGATATCCATCGACACCGATCAGCACAAATCCTTTTTTATACGGGCAGTCCTCCGCTTCGATGGTCTCTCCTTTCAGATATCGAATCACTCTCATGTCATCTGCACTCATTGAAAAGGACTGTGTGAATTCCTCCATTTTCAGATACATAGCAAGCGCCTGACTCGGTTCAAAACGATTTTTTGCAGCCTCTCCCAGATATAGCCCTGTTCTTAAAAAACGTAGTCCTCTGATTCTTTCCAGTCCTTCTGGCAGCAGGTAAAGCTTTCCGTCATAATTCGTCACATTTTTTTTCGATAAAAGTGGAATTTTAATCTGTTCAAAAAAAGATTCTGTCTCTTTTGAAAATAAAATTTTATTCTTCACTTTCATCTTATTCTGTTTAATCTCGTCTTCCTTATTCTGCTCTTTTTTCAGCAGCGCTGCAAAATGGCCCTCCCCCTCTGCCTTGTGGGGCCACATGCGGACACATTGCTCCATCTCCTGATTTTGTGTCTCCTGTATCCGCCCGTGTGAAAAACCTTCTTTCCATTCTTTTAACGGTTCAATCGAGAAATCCGCATGATGATCCAGAAAAAACTGGATATTTTTTTCATTCTCTTCCGGATCAAACGTGCAAGTCGAGTAAACCAGCTTTCCTCCCGGTTTCAACATTTTGGCGGCAGTTTCCAGTATGTTTTTTTGAATTTCTGCATAATAGAAAGGCCCCTTCTCCATCCAGTCAGCTGCCATCGACAAATCCTTGCGAAACATTCCTTCCCCGGAACACGGAGCATCAATTAAAATTTTATCAAAAAACTGCGGAAAATAAGAGAGTAATTTCTCAGGCGTCTCACTTGTAACAAGTACATTTCCTATTCCAAACAATTCCAGATTCTTTAAAAGTCCCTTTGCCCTGGAATTACTGATATCATTTGCAACAAGCAGCCCTTCTCTGCCCAATTTTGCCCCAAGCTCCGTTGCCTTTCCTCCCGGTGCCGCACATAAATCTAAAACATTCTCTCCTGGAGATACAGGTAAAATTCCTGCCGGAATCATTGCACTTGGCTCCTGTATATAATAAAGTCCTGCAAAATAATGCGGATGCTTTGTCACTGCTTCTTTTTCATCATAATAAAATCCATTTTCTGTCCATGGAATTTTTCGCAGCTGAAACGGCGTAATGTTTAAAAATTCTTCTACTGAAATCTTTGAAGTGTTGACACGCAGCCCATGTACCCTCTCTTTTTCATAGCTTTTCTCATAGAATGGATATTCTTCCCCCAGTAATTGCCTCATCTTTTCTAAAAACGGTTCTGGCAGCTTCATGTATATTTCTCCTGTCTTTAATTTTTTATCCCTTTATGTTCTACAGACTGAGCACGATATCCCTGTGCAATGATATCCAGTTCTGTGTGAAATTTTTTCAGTTGCTCCAGATCACCCAATTCGTAAATTCTATAAAATTCGTCCTGAATCTTTAAAATCTCTCTTTTATTCGCAAGATAATATAGATTGTGAATCGTATTTAAAATATCTTCTACTAAACTTTCCTGAATCATCAAGGAATTCTGGGCATCCATAATTTCGCTGCGCACCGTAGACATTTCATGATCCAGCACAATGATAGCATCTGCTGCCTTTGTCAGCCGTTCACGGATATGATCTGGAATATTTTTTTCATACTTGTACTGCAGGGAATGTTCGATCGTAGACCAGAAATTCATTCCCAGTGTCCGAATCTGAATCTCCGCCTGAATTTTTTTCGTTCCCTCCAGTGTCTCAATAGGATAATAAATGATTACATGGTAACTGCGATATCCGCTGTCTTTCATATTGGTAATATAATCCCGTTCTTCTTTCACTTCCATATCGTTTCTGGCTCGTATAATCTCAACGACTTTTTGAATATCTTCTACAAACTGGCAGATAATGCGGATACCTGCGATGTCTTCTACTTTTTCCTCCATCTCATCTATTTCAATTTTTTTCTTTTTCATTTTATTTAAAATGCTGGAAACCGATTTCACCCTTCCTGTCACCTGCTCAATCGGTGAATATAGCCCTTGCTGTTTATGCTCCTGAATCAAATGTTCAAATTTCACAGTTAATTCTTTGACAGCAAGTTCATATGGATCTAATCTCTTTTTCCACAGTTGTATTTCCATAAAAACTTCTCTCCTTTATCTCTCTGACCTTTGATTCTCATTTATAGGAATCCATTATATTTCATTTCTGTCTGCCAAAAATCGAAGAATCCAGTAGGGATTTACGCTTAATTCTTCCATTCTCTCTGTCTGAATATAAATACCAAGATGAAGATGGACATCAAATTTTCCCATTGTATTTTCCTCCGCTCCGTATCCTGTATCTCCCATATATCCTAATAAATCGCCTGCTTTTACCTTCTCGCCGACAGCAAACTCTTTTGCGTAGGAAGATAAATGTGCATAGTAGAAATATCCCCCGTGTTCTGAACGGATCCCAATTCTCCAGCCTCCTTTTTCCAGCCATCCAATCTTTTCAACAACGCCGTCTGTCATACTGACTACACGATAATAGTCTCTGACATTCTCAGGCGGTATTAAATCTGTCCCTTCATGGCCTCTTTCTCCTCCATATGTGCGTGCAAACATCCAGGAATTTTCAAAGATCATTTTTTTCTCTCCATTTTGAACCGGAAAACATTTCAGATCATCCCATATAGCACGACAACTCTGCTTTAAGTGAGAAAAAGTCTCTTTTTTTCTCTTTGTATAAAAAAGATCCCACATTTCAAGTGTCTGTGCATTCATCTCTTCTTCATGACCGCTCATCTGAAAGCGAAATACCGGAAGAAAAACTGCAATCTGTTCTCCTATAGAATATCCTGTCTCTTTCTTTAATTCTTCCATTTGCCGAAGAAGATTGACAGAAAGCTCCATCTGGCGAAATGGATCGCTTTCTTCACTGTAGGATATCAGATTTCCTGCTTTTTTGTTATAATCCAAATAATGAAAAAGCAGGCATACAAGACTTAAAACAAATACCCATATGATAATACGCTCCATTTTTCTTTTCATCATACAGCTGCCTTTTTATTCTTAATCCAGTATATGCGCTCTTTTCGTTTTCTCATTCCCTTCCATTTAGCCAGCAAAGAAATATAGGAAGTACCACATGTTTTTTTGAAATGTCTCATAAAATGGTAAAAATGATAGGGAGTGTTTTATTTTATGAAACGTTTTCTCTCTGCGCTTCTTTTATTTGCTCTTTTCTTTTATGTTTTTTCTCATCCTTCAGACGCTTTTATCGCCGCACAGTCAGGGCTTCATCTATGGTTTGATACCCTGATTCCGACTCTGCTTCCTACTATGATTTTTTCCAATCTTCTTATCCAGCTTGACCTTGTAAAATATCTTGTCCGTTTTTTTTCTCCTGTCACATCCCGTCTTATGCATCTGAGTACATATGGCACTTATGCGCTTCTCATCGGTTTTTTATGCGGATTTCCAATGGGTGCAAAGACCATCAATGATCTGGAGCGAAACGGACAGCTCTCAAAAGAAGAAGCTTCCTATCTGCTGCCTTTTATCAATAACGTCAGTCCTATGTTTTTGATGAATATTGTTGTATTTCAGACGCTGAAAGATGCCTCCTATTTAATACCTACGCTCCTGATCGTATACGGAGCACCTATTATTTATGGGATTCTTACAAATCAATCCTACCGCCGGACTATATCGTCCGCAGATACGGTATATAAAAAACAGGCATCAAAAATTCAAGTTCGTTTTGAACTGATCGATGCCTGTATCATGAACGCGGTATTTACTATTCTGAAACTGGGAAGCTATGTCATCCTTTTTTCCATTCTTTCCCGCCTCATACAGTCACTTCCGACCGCAAACATATTTCTTCAATCCTTTTTCGTAGGCAGTATGGAATTGACAAACGGGATCGCCTTCATCGCCACACAGTCTTTGCCTTTTACACAAAAATATTTTTTTCTATGTATGATCTGTGTATGGGGTGGATTCTGTGCGCTTGCACAGACCCAAAGCGTTCTCTCATCCGGTTCGCTCTCTATCGGTGCCTATATAAAAGCCCGACTGATGATCTGTCTGATTGCCTGCCTGCTCACTTGTTGTTTTCTCTTTTGAGCATATTCTCTGTTTTATTTTTATGCGGCAGAAAGTTTATGACTTCTCCTGTCGCATAAAAAATATTGTACCTATTCTTCTTCCTCTTCTTCCTCTTCCTCCGGTATATAACTGCTCGGTACTTCCTGAGGAGAAAGCTCTTGTCTGTTCTTATTTACAATATCATAACAGGACTGAATAGAGTTTAAAAATGTCTCATATTTTGCTCCTGCCGTTTCCATTGTATGCGCCATAATTTTTTCCAGATTTTCCAACATTTCATCTGTATAAGAGATTGCACTCATCCGAATACTGTTTGCATCATTTGTCGCATTGTCGATAATCTCCTGCGCCTGTTTCTGTGCGCGATCCAGCAGCTCTTCTGCATGTTCCTGTGCCATGCGCATCACTTCATTTTCACTGACTAACTGCTGTGCTTTTGCAGTCGCTTCCGCAATCTCTGCCTCAGCTCTGTTCTTCGCATCCTGGATAATCGAGTCTTTATTGCTGATAATCTTCTGATACCGTTTGATCTCATCCGGCGTCTTCATTCGCAGCTCACACAGAAGGTCTTCCAATTCTTCTTTATTTACAACAATCTTTGTCGTAGACAAAGGCTGAAATTTGCAACTGTCTATATAATCTTTTATTTCTTCGATAATCTGTTCTATTCTGCTGCTCATTTTGTCATCTCTCCTTAATTTTTCTTTTTCTCTGCTATTTTATGAAAAACCTGATCTACTACTGTAGCAGGCACAAATTTTGAAATATCTCCTCCATAGGAAGCTACTTCTTTTACTGTCGTAGAACTTAAGTAAGCATACTGCAGACTTGTTGTCAGAAAAATCGTATCAATTCCAGGATTCATAATTCGATTTGTCTGCGCCATTTGCAGTTCATACTCAAAATCTGTGATTGCCCGCAGTCCTCTGACGATAAATCCTGCGCCCATTTCCTTTGCAAAATCAACGGACAACCCTGAAAAAGCCTGAATGCGCACATTGTGAATATCTTTTGTGGCATCCATCAATAGTTTAACACGTTCTTCAGCAGAAAACAACGGTGTTTTTGCACTGTTGTTCAAAACTCCTACAATCAGCTCGTCCACTAAATCCGCTGATCTTCGTATTACATCTAAATGTCCGAAAGTGACAGGATCAAAACTGCCTGGATAGACTGCTCTTCTCATATGTTCCTCCTCACCGGCAACCTTTTAATTGCCTCGTTGCGTACTCTTTTTTTTCAGAAATACATGTTCATTTGTTTTATATTTTTTTCTCTTTATAACTTCAAATCCCATCTCTTCTGCATATGCAAAAGATGTATTCAAAGACGCCTCCACAATCACAAGAGTATCCTCATTCGCAAGAGCAGAATCTTTTAAATAATCGAGTACCTGTTCTTCTAAATTTTTATTATAAGGAGGGTCCATAAAAATCAGATCAAATGGCTGTTCTGATTCCAGTTTTCTAAGTGCTGTCAGCACATCACAGCATAATACTCGCGCATCCTTTTCTAACTTTGTAAATTTCAGATTATCTGAAATACATGCCGCTGCCTTTCGGTCACTTTCCACAAATACAGCCTCTCCGGCCCCTCTGCTCAGCGCCTCTATTCCAATCCCTCCGCTGCCGCCAAAAAGATCGAGAAAGCGACAGCCTTCCAGATCGTTTTGCAGCATATTAAATAATGTTTCTTTTATTCTGTCTGTCGTCGGCCTTGTGTCCATCCCTGCAACTGTTTTCAGCGGAAGACGTCTTGCTTTTCCTGCTATCACTCTCATATACTTTTCCTTTTCTATTTTAATTTCCCTGTTATTATAGTGTTTTCTTTTTAAAGATGTCAATATTTTTGTATACAATTTCATATTTTTTCATCATCTTTTTTTGCATTTTAAAAAAGAAAGCAGATTTAAGGGTAGAAATTATGGACAGAATAGCGTATAATGATTTTTTAATGTGGTGATTCCATTCATTTTGAATATCACCAGAAACCTTACAAAAAAAGACGAAGGAGAAAATGATGAAGAGAATAGGTTTTGACAATGAAAAATATTTAAAGATGCAGTCTGCCCACATCAAAGAGCGTATCGGACATTTTGACAACAAACTTTATCTGGAATTCGGTGGAAAATTATTTGACGACTATCATGCTTCCCGTGTTCTTCCCGGATTCGAGCCTTCCAGCAAACTTCAAATGTTAATGCAGCTTGCTGATCACGCTGAAATTGTCATTGCCATCAGTGCAGCTGATATTGAAAAAAATAAAGTGCGTGGAGATCTTGGAATCACTTATGATGTTGAAGTGATGCGCTTGATTGATATCTACCATCAAAAAGGACTGTATGTTGGAAGTGTCGTGATTACCCAGTACTCAGGGCAGAGCAGTGCTGACCTTTTTAAAACGAAATTAGAAAAAAAAGGAATTAAAGTTTATCTGCACTATATGATTTCCGGATATCCTCACAACGTTTCTCTTATCGTCAGCAAAGACGGATATGGAAAAAATGATTATATCGAAACTTCAAGACCACTTGTTGTGATTACTGCCCCTGGACCTGGAAGCGGAAAAATGGCTACCTGTCTGTCACAGCTTTACCATGAACATTTACGCGGTGTTCGCGCCGGATATGCAAAATTTGAGACCTTTCCTATCTGGAATCTGCCTCTGAAACACCCGGTCAATCTTGCATATGAGGCTGCGACTGCTGATTTAAATGATGTCAACATGATTGATCCATTTCATCTGGAGACGTATGGCATTACCACAGTCAACTATAATCGCGACGTGGAAATTTTTCCTGTCCTGAGTGCAATCTTTGAGCGGATTTATGGTGAAAGCCCATATAAATCCCCTACTGATATGGGAGTCAATATGGCTGGAAATTGTATTATCGATGATGCCATTTGTCAGGAAGCTTCCCGTCAGGAAATCATCCGCCGTTATTATGATGCTTTAAATAAACTGGCTGATGACCGTACAAATGAACAGGAAGTTTTTAAGATTGAGATGATTATGAGTCAGGCAAAGATCACAAAAGAGTATCGAAAAGTAGTCAAAGCCGCTCTGGATCTTGCTGAAGAAGAAGGCGCTCCTGCAGCTGCAATCGAATTGGATGATGGAAGAATTGAGTACGGAAAGACTTCTGCTCTTCTTGGTCCATGTGCCGCTCTGATTTTAAATGCCTTAAAAGCGCTTGCCAATATTGACCACAAAGTTCATCTGATTTCTCCCCTTGCAATCGAGCCAATTCAGGACTTAAAGACAACGTATCTCGGAAGTAAAAATCCTCGTCTTCATGTAGACGAGATCCTGATTGCACTTTCAATCAGCGCAGCTACAGATCAAAATGCCAAGCTTGCTCTGGAACAGCTTCCTCTTTTGCAGGGCGCTCAGGTTCACTGTTCTTCCCGTCTGGCTGCTATTGACATCGGAACTTTAAAAAAATTAGGACTTCAGGTAACAATGGAACCTACTTTTTCATAGTTTTTACTAATTTTTGCTATCCGCAAAAAAACTGCCGGCAGGCAGGAATCTCTCTGACTCAGAGGCTCCTTGTCTGCCGGCAATTTTGTTATATCTTTTTATTATATCCTATACGGATGATTCATCTATCTGAGAGATCCCGCTAAACTTTTACCATATCGCTGTCCCTTGCCTGCCATTAAAGCAAAGTCTTTCATTACCGTTCCTTCTCTGATTGTCTGAATCGTCGCCCGTTCTGACTTACATCATTTTTTCTAAATTTTCACGGATTGCGCAGATAAACTCTCTGCTGTTTAAAACGGTTGGATTCGGTATTGTTGTGATCAATGCAAGATCTTTCGTCATCTTTCCTTCTTCGATCGTCTGAATTGTCGCCTGTTCCAGTTTATCAGCAAATGCCATCAGATCTTTTAATCCATCCAGTTCTCCTCTCTTTCTGAGGGCGCCTGTCCATGCAAAAATGGTTGCAACAGAGTTTGTGGATGTTTCTTCCCCTTTTAAATGCTTATAGTAATGTCTCTGTACCGTTCCATGTGCTGCTTCATATTCAAAATTTCCATCTGGAGAGACAAGGACAGATGTCATCATAGCAAGGGACCCAAAAGCGGAAGAAATCATATCGCTCATGACGTCTCCATCATAATTTTTACATGCCCATATCATTCCGCCTTCTGACTTCATAATTCTTGCCACTGCATCATCAATCAAGGTATAAAAGTATGTGATTCCTGCCTTTTCAAACTGTTCTTTATACTCATTTTCATAGATTTCCTGGAAAATATCTTTAAATGTATGGTCATATTTCTTAGAGATCGTATCTTTTGTAGAAAACCACAGATCTTGCTTCTGATCAAGGGCATAATTAAAGCAGCTGCGTGCAAAACTTGTAATCGAAGCATCCAGATTATGCATTCCCTGAAGTACTCCGCTTCCTTTAAAGTCAGCAATTATCTCTCTGATTTGTGTTCCGTCTTCTGCCGTATAGACAAGTTCTGCTTTTCCCGGTCCCGGAACACGAATTTCCGATGCCTTATATACATCTCCATATGCATGACGTGCGATGGTAATCGGTCGTTTCCAGTTTTTTACACACGGTTCAATCCCTTTTACTACAATCGGTGCACGGAATACTGTTCCGTCCAAAATAGCACGAATCGTACCGTTTGGACTTTTCCACATTTCTTTTAAATCATATTCTTTCACTCTTGCTGCATTTGGTGTAATTGTTGCACATTTGACAGCAACGCCATATTTTTTATTCGCATAAGCGCTGTCATACGTCACCTGATCATTTGTCTCATCTCTATGTTTTAATCCAAGATCATAATATTCTGTGCGCAGTTCTACAAACGGATTCAGCAGTTCATCTTTAATCATCTGCCATAAAATACGGGTCATTTCGTCTCCATCCATCTCTACTAATGGTGTTGTCATTTTAATTTTTTCCATTTGTGTCCTCCTGTTTCTCTACAATTTTTTCTATTTGATGCTTTTTTACATTTTGCATTGTATTTAGCACATGGAGTGTTGCAAGCTGATCAGCACGATCAGGATCTTTTGATCGGATTGCCTGCGCAATCGCTTCATGTTCCTTTGTTGATTTTTCTGCCCGCTGCTGTTCAGACAGGGAAGTCTTTCTCACACGCTGTACATAATGATGAAAATCTTTTAGCAGATGTTCTAAAATTTCACTTCCACACGCTTCATACAATACCTCATGAAACTTGCTGTCCAGTGTAAACAGCTGTTCATAATGACTGTGCTGTTCATGATACTTCGATAAAAAAATAATTTCATCCAACTGATCCAATTGTTCTTTTTGAATTGCATCTGCTGCCATTCTGGCGCACAATCCTTCTAATCTTGCCCGAATGCTGTAAATATCCAGCACGTCTTTTGCTGAAATTCCAGAAACGTATGCGCCTTTATTCGGGACAATCCGAACAAGACCTTCCAATTCCAGCTGACGCAGCGCCTCTCTGACAGGGGTTCGGCTCACTCCCAGCTCTTCCCCCAGCGCAACTTCCCTTAATTCTTCATTTGGTTTTAATCTTCCTGATAAAATATCCTCTCGTATATGGTTAAATACTCTTCCGCGCAGAGAATATTTATCCTCTTTTTGTTCTGTTAAACTGTTCACTCTATTCACCTCAGAGCTTACCTCTTAATCATCTCCCGATTCAGTTTTTCACAGCATTTCTGAATGATCTTTATCAATTCTTCATCTGTCATAACTGTGACGCGCCCTTCTTCGTACTCTTTATCCACACAAGCTTTTACTTCAGCAATCAACGGATCATTTTTTTCTACTTTATCTGCATTGTCCAGATGAAAATATGCATTGATCCAATGTGCTATTCCGGCAAGTCCGGAAGTGTTTGATACGGATACAAGCACAGGGCGGTTTAAAAACTTATCGGTATCAAAAATATTATAGATCTCTTCATTTTTTAAGAGTCCGTCCGCATGGATGCCGGCTCTTGTCACATTAAAGTTCTTTCCAACAAACGGTGTTCTTGACGGGATATGATATCCAATCTCTTTCTCATAATATTCTGCCATCTCTGTAATCACTCTCGTATCCATACCGCCGAGATCTCCTCTTAACTGAGCATATTCAAAAACCATTGCTTCCAGAGGCGTATTTCCTGTGCGTTCTCCGATTCCAAAGAGGGAACAGTTGACACCGCACGCTCCATACAGCCATGCTGTCGTTGAATTGCTGACTGCCTTATAAAAATCGTTGTGTCCATGCCATTCTATCAGCTCACTTGGAACGCCAGCGTGCGTCATAATTCCATAGATAATACCCTGTACAGAACGTGGAATCACAGCTCCGGCGTAATTAACGCCATATCCCATTGTATCGCAGCAACGTACTTTGATTGGAATTTTATACTGTTCCATTAATTTCATCAATTCTACACAGAATGGGATTACATATCCATAAATATCTGCTCTTGTAATATCTTCCAGATGACATCTTGGACTGATTCCTGTCTCAAGGCATTCTTTTACGATTGTCAGATAATGCTCCATCGCCTGCCGTCTGTTCATTTTCATTTTATAAAAAATATGGTAATCGGAACAGCTGACTAAAATACCAGTCTCTTTCATGCCAATTTCTTTTACCAGCTCAAAATCTTTTTTATTCGCACGAATCCAGCTTGTTACTTCCGGAAATTTGTATCCTCTCTCCATGCATTTATATACAGCATCTCTGTCTTTTTTGCTGTACAGGAAGAATTCACACTGCCGGATTTTCCCATTTGGTCCTCCCAGACGATGCATATAGTCATACAATGTCACAATCTGTTCTGTTGTATATGGTGCTCTTGACTGCTGACCGTCACGAAATGTTGTGTCCGTAATCCAGATATCATTTGGCATATGGTGCGGTACAATACGATCATTGAATGCTATTTTAGGTATCTCGCTGTAAGGAAATAAATTTCGGAACACATTTGGTGTTTCCACATCTACTAAATGATACATATGCTCTTCCAGCTGCAGTAAATTTGTATGCTGATCCATCATAACTCGTCTGTTTTCCATAATTCTCTCACCTGTTCCTATTCCATTAAATTTTTCTTGACAGATGCCGTTTCCGCGTCATATTTTTTCTGTCATTTTACCGTTGCGTTTTATTTTGTATTATTGTATACAATTATACTTTTTCTGTCAAGAAATTTTTTCTATTCTTCTATTTCTTCCTCCTTTGCCCATCCAAATGCGTACGTCACTGCTCTTTTCCAGCCATTCAGCTTCCTTTTGCGTACTTCTTCCTCCATATGTGGATAAAAAATACGGTTTTCTTTCCAGTTTTTACGCAACTCTTCCATCTCTTTCCAACATCCTACTGCAAGTCCTGCCAGATAAGCAGCTCCCATCGCAGTCGTCTCTACACAGTAAGGACGTGATACAGGAACCTGCATAATATCTGACTGAAACTGCATCAAAAGATTGTTCGCACTTGCTCCTCCATCTACTTTAATACTTTGAATTTCAATTCCGGAATCTGCCTCCATCGCCTTTAGCACATCGTACGTCTGATATGCAATAGACTCTAAAGTAGCACGGGCAATATGATTTTTATTTACGCCTCTTGTGATTCCTACAATCGTGCCTCTTGCATACTGATCCCAGTAAGGCGCCCCAAGACCGGTAAACGCTGGAACTACATAACAGCCGTTGCTGTCGTCCACTGCTTTTGCCAGATACTCGCAATCTGAAGCGCATGAAATCAGTTCCATCTCATCACGCAGCCATTGAATTGCAGCACCTGCGACAAAAATAGAGCCTTCCAGAGCATATGTAATCTCTTTTCCAATTCCCCATGCAATCGTTGTGACAAGTCCATTTTTTGAATACACAGGCTGATTTCCTGTATTCATCAACAAAAAGCATCCTGTTCCATATGTATTTTTCGCCTCTCCCGGCAAAAAACAAGTCTGACCAAATAATGCTGCCTGCTGATCTCCTGCTGCCCCACTGATCACAATCGGCATGCCAAAGAAAGAAGCATCCGTATATCCATAGATGCAGCTGGATGGCTTTACCTGCGGCAGCATTTTTTTTGGAATATTCAACTCTTCCAGAATTTCGTCATCCCAGCACAATTCTTGAATGTTAAAAAGCATCGTTCTGGATGCGTTTGAGTAGTCTGTCACATGGACTTTTCCTTTTGTCAGTTTCCAGATCAGCCATGTCTCTACCGTTCCAAACAGTAACTCTCCTTGCTCTGCCCGCTCTCTTGCTCCTTCTACATGATCTAAAATCCATTTCACCTTTGTCGCTGAAAAGTATGCGTCAATCATCAGCCCTGTCTTCTCGCGATACAGCTGCGTCAGTCCCTTTTCTTTCAGCATATCACAATATGCCGCCGTTCTTCGGCACTGCCATACAATCGCATGATATACCGGCACACCTGTTTCACGGTCCCACACAATGGCCGTTTCTCTTTGATTTGTAATGCCAATCGCTATGATATCTTCTGGCGCCGCATGAATCTGCTCCATCGCTTTCTGGGCGACAAACAGCTGTGTAGCCCAGATCTCCTCTGCATCATGTTCTACCCATCCCGGCTTTGGAAAATATTGTGTAAATTCCTTCTGCGCTACGCTGCACACTTCTCCCTGTGCATTAAAAAGAATGCACCGGTTGCTTGTCGTTCCGGCATCCAGTGCCATAATATATTTTCCCATTTTTTATTCCTCCTTCTGTTCTTTATTGTATCATTTCTTATCCAAAGCCGCCACTTTTTTCAGCGCATCATTCTCTCTACATCCACTCTGCCCCATCCCTGCTGTTTTCTGGAAAGTCCTGCATCTGTCGCTGACTCACGAAGACGCATTTTTACTTCTACATTTGTCATATCCGGATATTTAGAAAGCATCAGTGCAATGCATCCTGATACGACTGGAGTTGCCATGGAAGTTCCGCTTTTCCGACCGTAAAGATAATTTTTTCCTCCGGCTGCCGTACATGAGACGACATTCGTTCCAGGTGCAGAAATATCCGGTTTGCAGACACATTCTGCTGTTGGTCCTCTTCCAGAATAATGAGCGGTCATTCTATTTTGATGCAGAATGGCTTCATGGTCATCGCAGGATCCAACAGTAATAACTTTTTTACTGTTTCCCGGGACTGTCACACTCCCCTCGGAAGGTCCCATATTTCCTGCTGCCACTACAACAACAATTCCTGCATCCCATGCTTTTTCCACCCACTCAATCAGCAATCGTTCTTTTTGACTTTCCTGACCGGCAAGTGCTCCGACAGATATATTCATGATCCGGATCTGATATTCTTCCCTGTTCTTCAGGCACCAGTCAATTCCTTGAATTACATCTGCTATGTTTCCATTTCCTCTCTTGTCCAGCACTTTCAAATGGATCAATTTACTCTTTGGTGCAATTCCCATAAAACGTCCTCCTGATGATTTCCCGCTCCCGCAGAGAATCCCAGAGACGTGTGTTCCATGGGAACAGTCATCATAAGGAAGTTTCTTTCTGTTTACAAAGTCTTTAAAGTATAAGATTCTCTCTCTTAAATCAGAGTGCGGATACACTCCCGTATCTAACACAACCGTTGTGATTCCCTGTCCATAAAACCCTTCCTGATATGCTGTCTGAGCGTGAACAATTCTTCTAACACGATCCATGTCTGCTTCCTTTCCATTTTTTATATTTTCAAGAGTGTTATCAAAAAATCCTCTCTGCTATTTTAATTTTTTTAAATAAGATCTCTTATATTTTATTCAGATAGATAGAAAAATGCTGCAATTCTGTCTTAAATTGCAGCATACTGTTCCCTTCTTTTAAATAATTTATATTGTGATTTCAATCTGATTTCCTTCCAAACCAATAATACAGCTTTCATAATAGCCATCGCCCGTTGTTCTTGGTCCACTGACAACCTCATATCCATCGGATCTCATCTTTATCGTCAATTCATCAACCGCTTCTTTACTGCCCAAACTAAATGCAATATGGATATATCCTGTCTGAGACGCTTCTTTCTTTTTATCTGTCAAAGATGGTTTATTCATGATTTCCAGTCTTGCTCCTCCGTCAAATGATAAAAAATAAGACCGAAAGTCTGTTTTTTGATTGTGGTATTCCTGATTTGCAGTTGCATTAAAATATTTCACAAAGAACTCTTTTGCTTTTTCTAAATCATTAACATACATCGCAATATGTTCTATCTTCATAATTGCTCTCTTCCTTTCTTTTTATTTACAGACTATTTATCTTTCTTCTTTCCAATCCCTTATTCTTTTCTCCACCTGTGCCAAATCCGGCATGGCAGGTATTGCTCCTTTTCGTTCTACGCACAGACTGGCCACTGCGTTTCCAAATCTTGCATACTCTTCTAATTCTTCTAAAGAGAACTGTTCTGGTCTTTTTTTACTGCTGCTTATTTTGTATAAAAATCCACCCCAGAAAGAATCTCCTGCACCGTTTGTATCCACTACTTTACTTTGGAAGCCCGGAACTTTCTTTCCGCCGTCCTTGCAGCAGACATATGCCCCCTCACTGCCAAGTGTGACAACAACAATCTTTACTCCCTTCTGATACAGCTCTTCCGCTGCCTTCTCTGCACTTTTGAAATCTGTTAAAAGTTGTATCTCTTCGTCTGATATTTTCATGATATCTGCATAAGGTATCATACTTCTCATCTGCGTTTTTGCAGTCTCTTCATTTTCCCAAAGAGAAGCTCTGTAATTCGGATCATAGGAAATCATACTGCCCATTTTTTTTGCTCTTTTGACTGCATACCATGTTGTCTCACGCCCTGGCTCATCTGTTAAGGACAAAGAGCCAATATGAAAAATGTCTGTATGATCCAAAATCTTTTCTTTAATTTCTTCCTTCTGTATCATAATATCTGCCCCCGGTTTTCTCGCAAAAGAAAAAGAGCGTTCCCCATCTTCTCCTATATTTACAAAGGCAAGAGTCGTAAAATAACGTGCATCCCGTATCAAACCTGCCGTATCTACATCGTTTTCTTTTAATACATTCTTCAAAAACTCCCCGTGCATATCGTTTCCCACTTTTCCAAGAAATGCCGTCTTAGCTCCAAGTCTTGCAGCTGAGACGGCCACATTTGCCGGAGCCCCACCTGGATTTTGAGCAAAAATTGTCTGTCCTTCTCCATTTCTGCCTTGATATGTAAAATCAATTAAAATTTCTCCAAACGTTGTAATTTCATATCTCTTTTCTGTATCTTTCTCTGCCATCTACTTTCCTCTTCTTTCTGTTATTTTATCAATTATATCGCTCATTTTATCATACTGCAACCTCTTAGAAATCATTCTTCTGCTATTGCTGAAAAAAATATGAAAATAAAGCTCTTGGTTCTCAAATATAAAAAAACGTGATCTTCTTTCCTTCTCATGCATATAGATACAAAAAAAGAAACAGAGGTCTTATGAGTTCATTATCAGATATGATTTTGTCAAATGATTATGCTGATTTAATCATCTCTTACAAATTGCCGATGGAAGCTTTACAGGAAGATTTTGGTCCCTACGGCGTTCAGACCGTCACTGGAAATTATGCCATTCTCCATGTTGAACGCTCTCTGCTTCCTTCCAATTTAATCAGCGCACTTGGATATGCTACTATCCCACGCCTTTATACGACACTGAATACGGCCGCCCTTGAAGCCTCCGGCATTTTGCGTGTTCAATCACAGCCGTATCTGAATTTAAAAGGCGACGGTGTGCTCATGGGTTTTATTGATACTGGAATTGACTATCGTCTCGACTGTTTTCAAAATAGTGATCAAACAAGCCGTATTGTGTCCATCTGGGATCAGACGATCACAGATGGAACTCCTCCTTATAATCTGGGATATGGTACAGAATATAAAAAAGAGCAGATTGATCAGGCTTTATCTTCTTCTGACCCACTTTCTGTCGTCCCATCTGTCGATGCAAATGGTCATGGCACCTTTTTAGCTGGAATTGCTGCAGGCACAGAAAATTCGTCTGCCGATTTTATTGGTGCAGCTCCGCACAGCTCAATCGCCGTTGTGAAGTTAAAACAGGCAAAAGAATATTTAAAAGATTATTTTCTTGTCCACCCGGAGGACGTCCCTGTCTATCAGGAGACTGATATTATGATGGGGCTGCGCTATCTCTTTCTTCTGTCTGCTCATATGCGTCTTCCCCTTGTAATCTGCATTGGAGTCGGCACAACCCAAGGCGATCATTCTGGAAATTCTCCTCTCTGTGATGTGATTGACAATTTCTCTTCTTCATCCGGATTTTATGTTTCAGCCGCTGGCGGTAATGAAGCTGGCCGTGCTCATCATTATCTTGGAAACTTTTCTTCTCCTCAGCAGGAAGAAAATGTTGAAATTCTAGTGGATGAACAAGATACTGGATTTTGTGTAGAATTTTGGGCACAGTCTCCGGAGCTCTATTCGATTGGTCTGACTTCTCCGCTTGGTGAGACCATTCCTCCTGCCACAGTACGTCTCGGTCAAGCTATGCGTTTTTCTTTTCTTCTTGAAAAAACGATTGTAGATATGACATATGAAGTAGTAGAATTCCGCTCAGGAGGCCAACTTATCTTTCTGCGTTTTCAAAATCCCACTCCCGGAATATGGCGCTTAAAGATCCGCAATGTAATTTATATCAATGGCATCTTTCATCTTTGGCTTCCTATCACAGGATTTATTTCACCTGGTACCGTCTTTCTTTCTCCAAACCCTTATACGACTCTTACTTCTCCTTCTGATGCTGATACTGCTCTCACTGTCAGTGCGTATGATACGTATCAAAACAGTCTTTTTATCAATTCCAGCCGGGGCTATACAAGAACAAATCAAATCAAACCAGATATTGCCGCTCCCGGCGTCAATGTGTACGGTCCTGTTTCAGGTAATCAGTTCTCCACCAGAACAGGAACCAGTAACTCTGCTGCGATTGCGGCAGGAGCAGTTGCTTTGCTTGTCAACTGGGGATTAAATCAGACTGTTCCACGTGTTCTCTCTCCTGCCGAAGTCAAAAATTATATCAAGCGTGGGGCGTCCCGTTCCGATGATCTTTCTTATCCAAACCGTGAATATGGATTCGGCACATTAGACCTTTACAATGCTTTTTCCACATTTATCGGATAATATCTTTTTTAAAATTTTTTCAAAAAAGTGGAACATGAACATGCTTTGAGACATATGTTAAAGTGTAATTAAAACTTGGAGGTTTTCAATATGAGTGATTTAACAGCTACAAACTGTGGATGTGGATGTGACGCGCCAAATACGGGTAATTCTGGAGGATGTAATCTGATCTGGCTGTTATTCCTGTTATGTATCTGCGGCGGTAATGGCTCTATCTGCGGCGGAAACAATGGATGCGGATGTGGAAATTTCTTCTCCGGTGAAAACAACAGCTGCTTATTCATCATTCTGCTTCTTTGCTGCTGCGGAAATGGATGCTTCTAAACTCTTAAAAGACTGATCCTGAACGGCAGGCTGCTTCCTTTCAAACAGGAAGCAGCCTCTTTTTTTATCTCTATATGATTACAGAAGTGAAATCGTTTGTTTCATTGTATTTATTATTTCATCTTTTTTCTTCAAAAAGATCAGGACTGTTTTTTTTGTTACTTTTTTCTTCCTTTTCTTGTTTTTTCTGTATTGCCTGCTTTTTTTTCATGCACTCATCATCAATTTCATAAAAAGCATTTCCATCTATCACCAAATGACTTGTCATATTTTTTCTTCCTTTTTTTCTTAATTTTAATATATGAATTTTTTCGTATTTTGTTCTATCTGTTTTCTTTTTCGCATATAGATATGTGAAAATAAGAAAAAGGACAGCTCGATGAGTCAGGACAAACAAAAACTTCCCCAAACTGCCATCGACCAGATTGCCAATGAAGGTCATCTAAAACTTTTAAAAGCTGCGATTCCTTATGTACAGTCCAGCAGTCAGAAAAGCCTGGCCATCTATACAAAGCTTCTGGAACTTGGCAATATCATACGTTTTTTTGATCAGCCTGTACCGGAGATGAGTATCTGTTCTGAAGAAAAGGTATCTGCTCTTGATATGTTAAATGACATCCGTCTATTTTGTGATGAATCAGAAAAAAACATGATTGATTCCTGTATTCAGACGATTCAAATGATTCAAAATATTTCCTCCTATCAAGAACTAATGCAATCGCTTTCTTCTGAAAATGAAAATCCAACAGACTTTATGAAAACTTTTTTGACTCCGGAACAACAGGCTATGTTTGAAACGTATCAGACCATGCTGAACACATAGAAAGAGGTGCTGAAAATGGAAAATGAAAATTGGATGAACAACCCAAATCTGAAACATATTGATAAAAAGAAACTTCAAGCACTATGGGCGCTGACAAATCAAGGAGCGGGAAAAAGTCAAAATGATCTGCTGCCTTTTCTGATGGCAGCCATCTCGCAGTCAAAAAAAGATGGGCTCTCCTTCTCGGCAGATGAGGTTGACACCATCATCGAAGTTATGAAAATGGGAAAATCTCCAGAAGAAATTCAAAAAATAGACCGCATCCGTATGATGATGAATATGATGAAATCCTCTCATTAAAATCTATATGAAAAATGGCGTGACAGCAAATGCCGTCCCGCCATTTTCTTCATCTAAATAAACTTTTATTTTTCCAGAATACATTCTCTCACCAAAATCAATGCATTGACTGCTGCCCATTCGCGGATTTTATTTCTCTCGCCATTAAAATGATATTCTTTCACTGTCACCTCATTTTTATAGCAGCATCCGATATAAACAAGACCTACCGGCTTTTCTTCCACTTCATCCGGTCCTGCTACTCCTGTAATTGAAACACAAATATCTGCTCCTGTGATGAACGCACCGTTTTTTGCCATTTCTTTTGCTGTCTTATCACTGATTGCACCATATTCCTTCAGTGTACTTTTCTTGACATCAAGCAGTTTTCTTTTTGCTTTGTTTGAATAGGTGATCAATCCCTGCTTAAACACTTCCGATACGCCAGGTACTTTTGTAAGGCGCGCTGCAAGGAGTCCTCCCGTGCAGGATTCCACCGTAGTCAGTGTCAGTTCTTTTTCTTTTAACAGACCAATGACAGTGTCTTCCAGAGTCACATTTTCTTCTGCTGCATAGACATTTTTTCCGAAGCGCTCTTTTAACTCTTTGACAACTGGCTTTACCATCTTTTTCGCTTCTTTTTCGTCTTTTGCTTTTGCTGTAACTCTCAAATGCACCTCTCCTACTTTTGCATATGGAGCAATCGTCGGATTTGTCTGCTTTTCAATTAAATCAGCAATCTGTGTCTCCACAAAACTTTCTCCAAGACCGCAGATTTTTACCATCGCTGAATAGATGATCTCCGGCTGAATGCTGTTTAAGTATGGGAAAATATCATTGTTGAACATTGGAATCAGCTCATTTGGAGGTCCTGGTAGCAAAATTGCGACTTTGCCATTTTTCTCCATAATCAGCCCCGGAGCCGTACCATTTTTATTGTCAATTACTTTGCTTCCTTCTGGAACAAGAGCCTGTTTCCAATTATTTTCTGTCACCGTCTTGCTACGGCTGTTTTTAAAGTATGCTTCAATCCGTTCTCTTGTGTGTTTGTCTTCTTTCAAAGGCATTCCCATCACTTTTGCTGTTACCTCTTTTGTCAGATCATCCTTTGTAGGCCCAAGTCCTCCGCTCAGGATCACAACATCAGACCGCTTAAATGCTGTCTCAATCGTCTCAGCGAGGCGTTCTTCATTGTCTCCGACTGTCGTCTGATAATACAGGGATAAACCCAACAGCGCACATTTTTCAGCCAAAAAAGCGGCATTTGTATTTATAGTATTTCCTAAAAGCAGTTCTGTTCCTACGGATATTAATTCTGCAATCATTTTTTCTTCCTCCGATGTTTTTAATTCTGTATGCTCAGTACTTTTCTATTTTTTATAATATAGTCAATCAGTGATACTATGGTTAAGATCAGTGCAAGCCATACAAAAATGGTTTCCAGTATATTAAAGATTCCTCCCCAGTCTAAAATCAGCAGGATAATCATAATCATCTGAGAAATCGTCTTTGCTTTTCCCCAATAGCTTGCAGCAATTACAATACCGTTGTCAGATGCTACAAGGCGGAAACCGCTGATAATGAACTCTCTTGCAATAATGATAATAACAATCCAGCTTGCCAGACGGTTCTGATCTACGAAACAAACTAATGCAGAACATACAAGCAGTTTATCTGCAAGTGGGTCCATAAATTTTCCAAAATTGGTGATTTGATGGTTTTTTCTTGCCAGATACCCATCCAGCATATCGGTCAGACTCGCAATAACAAAAATTACAAGTGCGATATATTTTCCTGCCTTTCCTATATCTGCCAGCATAAAAACCACAAAAAACGGTATCAATGCAATACGCAGTATCGTCAGACTATTCGGTATATTCATCTGCTATCTCTCCTATCAAATCATATTCTAACGCACCTGTGATTTTTACTCGGACAAAATCTCCTGTCATCAATGTCTCTCCCGTATTTACAAACAGATATCCGTCAATGTTCGGTGCATCTGCATATGTGCGCGCCACATATGCGTTTTCATCGGCTACTTTTCCCTCTATCATTGCAATGACTGTTTTTCCGACCATCTCCTCCGCACATGCAAATGCGATTTCCTGCTGCAATTCCATCAGTTCCGCCTGTCTGTCCAATTTTGTCTCTTCATCCACCTGATCCGCAAATTCTGCTGCAGGTGTATTTTCTTCTGCTGAATAAGTAAACACGCCTAAACGCTCAAATTCCATCTCATCTACAAATTTCATCAGTTCTCTATGATCTTCTTCTGTCTCTCCTGGAAATCCAGTAATCAGTGTCGTTCTCAGCACAATATCTGGAATCTCTTCTCTTAGCCTTTCAATTGTCTTAATCAGATCCTGCCTTGTCGTTCGTCTGCCCATTCTCTTTAAAATACGGTCGCTGGCATGCTGAATCGGGAGATCCAGATAATGGCAGATCTTTCTCTCTTCCTTTATTGTCTGAATTAATTCTTCATAAATTTCCTCCGGATAGCAGTATAAAATGCGAATCCACCGGATTCCTTTGATTTTGCACAGTTCTCTCAGCAGCTTATGCAGACTTTTCTCTCCATATAAATCAATACCATACAATGTTGTCTCCTGTGCCACCAAGATTAATTCTTTTACACCCTGGTCTGCTAACTCCTGTGCTTCTTTTAACAGTTTTTCCATCGGAACACTTCTATAGTTTCCCCGAATTTTCGGAATAATACAATAGGTACAGTGTTTGTTGCATCCTTCTGCAATTTTTAAATGTGCAAAATGTCCTCCCGTCGTCACAATACGTTTTGTGTCAGTCTGAGGCATCCGATCTAAATCATAGCATTTTAATACTTTTTGTCCTTCTAAAACCGAAGTGACGGTTGATACGATTTCATCATACGTTGTTGTCCCAAGCACAGCATCCACTTCAGGAATCTCATCCAAAATTTCCTTCTGGTATCGCTGAGCAAGACAGCCCGTCACAATAAGAGCTCTGCACTTTCCTTCTTTTCGATACTGTGCCATCTCTAAGATCGTCTGAATGCTCTCTTCCTTTGCATCATTAATAAAACAGCAGGTATTAATTACAATAATATCTGCTTCCTCTTCCTCGTCTGTCATCTGATATCCCTGCTGATTTAACATTCCAATCATGACCTCTGAGTCTACCAGATTTTTATCACATCCAAGAGAAATAAACAATATTTTCATATAGCACTCCTTATTTTTCTTTCTAATGCCTTTAAGTTTTATTTTACTATTTTCATTTCCAAAAATCAACAAGTAAAATAGATCCTAATTGTGAACTATTTATAAAAAATATTCTATTTTCCTTTCTGTGTTCCTTTGATGACTTCATTATATCTCTATCATCAGTAACATACATATCATTTTTGTGAACCATTATATATTGCTGTCCATATACATATGTGTTATTTGCGATCCTGAGAAACTCACAGACAGAGGAGGTACAGATGCCCCATGATTTGGTAGTTGAGAAAGTTATCATCTATAAAGATCTTTGTATTGACTTTACCGAAATCACAAAAGATCTTTTTTAAGTTCTTCCAAGTAGAGCCAAAATCTGTTACCAGGTATTGTTATTTATGTCAAAATATTATAAAATGGTGTAAAAATGGTGTACAGGCGTTATTTTCTACGAAATAAAATGCCTGAAACCCTTATAAATAAAGGAGTTTATTAAATGAGTATTTTAAATGTAGAACATTTAAGCCACGGTTTTGGCGACCGTGCTATTTTCCATGATGTTTCTTTCCGACTGTTAAAAGGCGAACATATCGGGTTAGTCGGCGCCAACGGGGAAGGAAAGTCCACATTTTTGAATATTGTAACCGGAAAACTGCAGCCGGACGAAGGAAAAATCGAATGGAGCAAAAATGTTAAGGTCGGATATCTTGATCAACATGCCGTATTAGAAAAAGGTCAGACCATCCGTCACGTCTTAAAATCGGCTTTCTCTGATCTGTTTGCCATGGAAAGACGGATGAATGAGATCTGCGACCGTATGGCAGAGGCATCGGAAGAAGAGCTGATGGAAATGATGGATGAGCTTGGAACCATCCAAGATCTGCTGAACGCTCACGATTTTTATATTCTTGATTCTAAAGTCGAGGAAGTAGGCCGTGCTCTTGGGCTGGAAGAAATTGGCCTGGAAAAAGATGTGACAGAATTAAGCGGCGGACAGAGAACAAAAGTCCTGCTCGGAAAGCTGCTGCTCGAAAAACCAGATATTCTGCTTCTGGATGAGCCGACAAATTATCTTGATGAGCAGCATATTGAATGGCTGAAGCGCTATCTTAATGAGTATGAGAACGCTTTTATCTTAATCTCACATGACATTCCATTCTTAAACAGTGTTATCAACCTGATCTATCATATGGAAAATCAGAAATTGGATCGCTATGTCGGTGATTATGATAAATTTCAGGAAGTCTATGCGGTCAAAAAAGCACAGCTGGAGGCAGCCTATCGCCGACAGCAACAGGAAATCAGTGATCTTGAAGATTTTGTTGCACGTAATAAAGCGCGCGTCTCCACAAGAAACATGGCGATGTCACGTCAGAAAAAACTGGATAAGATGGAAAAAATCGAGCTTGCAGCTGAACGTCCAAAACCAGAATTTCATTTTCAGGAATCAAGAGCGGCAGGCCGCTATATTTTCCAGACAAACGACCTTGTTATTGGCTATGACGAGCCTCTCTCCAAACCACTGTCTCTTGTCATGGAACGAGGTCAGAAAATTGCTCTGATCGGAGCAAACGGCATCGGAAAAACAACATTATTAAAAAGCATTCTGGGATTGATACCGTCTCTCTCAGGCAATGTAGAGCTTGGAGACTATCTGTCAATCGGATATTTTGAGCAGGAAATGGCACCTGGAAATACGACAACCTGCATTGAGGAAATCTGGAAAGAATTTCCTTCCTATACACAGTATCAAGTTCGTTCTGCTCTCGCCAAATGTGGGCTTACAACAAAGCATATCGAGAGTCAAATTCGTGTTTTGAGCGGAGGCGAACAGGCAAAAGTGCGCCTGTGCAAATTGATTAATAAAGAGACAAATGTCCTTCTTTTAGATGAGCCAACAAATCATCTTGATGTCGATGCAAAAGAAGAATTAAAACGTGCGTTGAAAGCGTACAAGGGCAGCATTTTGCTTATCTGCCATGAACCCGAATTTTACCGCGATGTAGTCTCAGAAATCTGGGATTGTTCCAAATGGACGACACGTCTTCTCTGATAAAATGACAAACGTTTTTTCACCGCTGTTTTATATCTGACGAAAAGGGGATGTGAAAAAACTCGATTGAGTTTTTTCACATCCCTCTTTTTGCTTTTGTTGTGTATAAATTGCTAGAATCATACGCTGAAAAGGCGCAC
>JAGZHZ010000036.1 GCA_018366495.1 Clostridiales bacterium | reverse complement strand
TTACCTTTTCTATTGGATTTATCTTACTTTTTCTAGACATGAAAATACCCCCACATAGGACTTTTATATTTCATTGTCCTATATGAGGGTAGCATATCAGACTGGATCAGATGATACAATTTCTGCATGATTAAGACAGCGAACAATTCAGAGATAACAGAAAACTCTATGTGGAGAGAAAACTCATCTGCATAGAGTTTTCTTTTTCTTTTTTTAAAAAGTTCCTGATTTTAGTCAGGAGAAGTCGGCTGCAATGAATTAGAAGAACACAAAAATAAATGCAGATCAGATAAAAAACTTGCATTTTGTTGAAGAGTAGAGTATTTTTATAGAAAAGAAAAAAAGAAAGGAAAAGTGGAAAATGGAAAATAAAGTCAATGCCGCTGAGATTTTCGGGAAAAATGTTTTTAACGATAAAGTAATGCGAGAGAGACTTCCAAAAAAAGTTTATATCGAACTTCACAAAACCATTGATGAGGGAAAAGAATTAGATCCGATGATCGCTGAGGTAGTAGCAGGGGCGATGAAGGACTGGGCTGTGGAAAAGGGTGCGACACATTATACGCACTGGTTTCAGCCCTTAACTGGATCGACAGCAGAAAAACACGATGCCTTTATCACTGCGCCGCACAAAGATGGATCTGTTCTTATGGAATTCTCAGGAAAAGAGCTGATTAAAGGAGAACCGGACGCTTCCTCATTTCCGTCCGGCGGACTGCGCGCTACTTTCGAGGCAAGAGGATACACAGCATGGGATTGCACATCACCGGCATTTGTGCGGGAGGATGCGGCAGGCGCTATTTTATGTATACCGACAGCCTTTTGTTCCTATACAGGAGAGGCATTAGACCAGAAAACTCCGCTTTTGCGTTCTATGGAGGCAGTTCAGAAACAGGCACTGCGTCTTTTACGTCTGTTTGGAAATACGACTTCCAAAAAAGTAACTCCATCTGTCGGTATAGAGCAGGAATATTTTATTGTCGACCGACAGAAATATTTAAAAAGAAAAGATTTGATTTTTACGGGTCGTACTCTGTTTGGCGCTATGCCGCCAAAAGGGCAGGAGCTGGACGACCATTATTTTGGGGTAATCCGTGAGAGAATTGCCGGATTTATGAAAGATGTAAACGAAGAGCTGTGGAAGCTTGGAGTTTCTTCCAAGACACAGCACAATGAAGTAGCGCCGGCACAGCATGAACTTGCCCCGATCTATGCGCAGTGCAACGTCGCAGTGGATCATAACCAGATCATCATGGAGACTCTGAAGAGAATTGCAGAGCAGAGAGGACTGCAGTGCCTGCTCCATGAGAAACCATTTGCAGGAGTGAATGGTTCAGGAAAACATAATAACTGGTCGCTCACGACAGATGACGGCATCAATCTGTTGGAACCGGGTAAAACGCCGCATGAAAATATTCAGTTCCTGATGATTTTAACGTGTATTTTGCGCGCAGTAGATCGGCATGCCGCTTTATTGCGTGAATCTGCGGCAGACGTGGGAAATGAACACCGCCTTGGAGCAAATGAGGCGCCTCCGGCAATTATTTCTGTATTTTTGGGAGATCAGCTGGAAGATGTTCTGGCGCAGCTGATCAGTACCGGAGAGGCGACGCACAGTCTGAGGGGAGGAAAGCTTCACACGGGTGTGAAGACTCTTCCAGATTTTGCAAAAGATGCCACAGACAGAAACAGAACATCTCCGTTTGCATTTACGGGAAATAAATTTGAGTTCCGTATGGTAGGTTCCAGAGATTCCGTGGCAGAATGCAATGTTGTGATCAACACAATCGTTGCAGAGGCATTTGCAGATGCGTGTGATATTTTAGAGAAAGCAGAAGACTTCGATATGGCGGTCCATGATTTGATCAAAGAATATGCAACACAGCATCAAAGAATCGTATTTAACGGAAATGGATATTCTGAAGAGTGGGTGAAAGAGGCAAAGAGAAGAGGACTTCCAAATATTATTTCCATGGTGGATGCGATTCCAGCGCTTGTGACAGAGGAAACGGTGCAGATGTTTGAACGGTTTAAAGTCTTTAACCGCGCCGAACTGGAGTCCAGAGTGGAGATCCAGTATGAAGCTTATGCAAAAGCAATCAATATCGAGGCGCGTGCAATGATTGATATTGCAAGTAAGCATATTATTCCGGCTGTCATACGATATACAAGACAGCTGGCTGACACGATCAATGCCGTGACAGCAGCGGGCGGAGACGCAGAAGTGCAGGTGGAACTGTTAAAAGAGACGACACAGCTGCTCAAAAAAACGAAAGAGACATTGAGGGATCTGGAGCGTGACACAGAAGAGGCTGCATATAAAACACCTGGAAGAGAGCAGGCAGTATATTTTAGAGATGCAGTGTTTGCTGATATGGAAGCGCTGAGAATACCGGTAGATCAGCTGGAGATGATTGTGGACAAGGAAATCTGGCCGATGCCGTCCTATGGAGATCTGCTTTTTGAAGTATAAATAAAAAACGAAAAAGAAAGTCAAAACAGGGTATCCGGTTGAAGGATACCCTGTTTTGACAATATGCCAGAATTGAGAAAAATGAACGAGATGTATAAATAAAATCTGGGCATATCGTCCTGAAAGGGAGGATGCCCGACAGGGGGACACAGTCGGGCACTATTATGAAAAAGTTTATCGAAAATTAGAAAACAGTCAAATATAAATAATATTGCAGAAGAACTCTTGGTGTCTTGCATAAAGTAAAATATTAAAAAAATAAAGATATATTAAAAAAATATATCAAAGCCAAGATTGGAATTTATTTAGAAAAATAATAAAAAAGCAATTGTTTCAGTTTTGATTTGTATTGCTTTTTTGATAAAACAAGTATAAAAAACAGAAATGAAGAAATCGTTAGAAAGCAGTAAAAAAAATTTAAAAGTATCATGAATAAAATGTGAACAAATTTTAGAATATGATAAACAAAAAAGGAAGATTTGTTATAAAACAAGGGAAAAGTTGAAAATAAAAAAAAATTATGGTAAAGTGGAATCAGAAAATCAAATGAGAAAGAATTACTGGGTGGGCGTAATTATGAAAGAAAAAATAGAGATATTAGGCTGTAGAATTCATGATCTGAGCGCTTTGGAAGCTCTTGAACAGATGGAAGAGCAGATACAGTCAGGTGCGATGTGTTCTGTGGGGATGATCAACAGAAAAATGCTGATGTATGCGGCAAAAGATGAAGAATATCGGCTTCAGATTGAAAAATTGGATGTGACCGTAATCAATGACAAAGAAGTATTAAAAGCAGTCAATATAAAAGATACGCAGAGAAAAGAAGAGGTTGAAGAAAATACTTTTTTGAAATTGCTTCTGAAAGATGCAATGAGGAGAAAGAGAACAGTAGCGCTTTTGACTGAACTGGAGGAGGAGCGGATTACATGCGAAAAACTTCTTGCAAAGTATTATAAGGATCTTCAGATTATCGGATCATTTTCCATTGAGGAAAGCCCGGTAGAGGATGATGATGGTATTGTCAATATGCTGAATGCAGTGACAGAGGATATTCTTCTTGTGATGATGCCATGCCCGGATCAGGAGCGATTCCTGGCAGCAAACAGAGGAAAACTGGGGATCAAGGTCTGGGTTGGAATCGGGACAACCATGGCAGATAAATACTCCAGCGATCTGGGAATGGGATTCTTTGAACGTCTGCTCGATAAAAGAAAATTTAAACGGCAGGTTTCCAGATACCAGAGTGAAAAGGAGAACGGTCTGTAATAGTAAGAGTGGGAAAAATAGTATTTTATAATATAATATGAAGATATAAGAAGAAATTTGTGAAAAGTGCATTGATTTTTCTTTATTTTTTTCCTTATTTATATTACAATAGTATACAGAGCCTGGCGGACATTTATGGGGAATAGAAAAGTAAAAGCTATAAAATAAAGAAAAAGGAGTGGCGTATTGTGATTTCAAACCAAATTTTACAGACTACATTAGATGGGCTAAAGGTAATTACGAGAGTAGATTTATGTGTGATGGATACTGAGGGAAATATACTGGCTTCTACATTTGCAGACGCAGAACATTTTCGGGATTCCATTATTTCATTTGTACAGTCTCCGGCGGACAGCCAGGAGATCCAGGGATATCAGTTTTTCAAAGTCTTTGATGATCAGCAGTTAGAATATATCCTTCTGGCGAATGGCAGCAGTGACGATTCCTATATGGTGGGCAAGGTAGCCGTATTCCAGATACAGAATCTGCTGATTGCATACAAAGAGCGTTTTGATAAGGATAACTTTATCAAGAATCTGCTGCTGGATAACCTGCTGTTAGTGGACATCTATAACAGAGCAAAAAAACTGCATATTGACATCGCTGTTCGGCGTGTTGTTTTTATTCTGGAGACAAACCATGAAAAAGACAATCATTCTATGGAGAGTGTCAGAACCCTGTTCAGCGGAAAGACAGCCGATTTTATCACTGCTGTCGATGAAAAGAGCATTATTGTTGTGAAAGAATTAAAAGATGGTGAGGGATATCCGGAGATGGAGAGAACGGCGAACAGCATTCTCGACGTGTTATCACCGGAGCGCAGAGAAAATGCGCATATTGCTTATGGAACAATCGTAAGTGAAATCAAAGAGGTCTCCAGATCTTACAAGGAAGCAAGAATGGCATTGGATGTCGGAAAAATTTTCTTCAGTGACCGGGAGGTAATCGCATACAGCTCACTGGGAATAGGACGTTTGATTTATCAGCTTCCAATTCCGCTGTGCAAAATGTTTATCCGGGAAATCTTTGACGGAAAGTCTCCGGATGATTTTGATGAAGAGACACTTACAACCATCAATAAGTTCTTTGAGAACAGTTTAAATGTCTCAGAGACATCACGTCAGCTGTATATTCACAGAAATACACTTGTTTATCGTCTCGATAAACTGCAGAAGAGTACAGGACTTGATCTGCGGGTGTTTGAGGACGCAATTACATTTAAAATTGCGCTGATGGTTGTGAAATATATGAAGTATATGGAATCGCTGGATTATTAATAGAAAATGGCTGTCGGAGTTTTGGGGATGCAAAATTCGGCAGTCATTTGCTTTATCCGGATCAGGAATAAAAAGTTTTATCCGGCGATAGGATAGATAAAAGAAGAAAAAGAGTACAGAGATAGAAAGAGGCGTATAAATGAAAAAAAATTATCGTTTTTTTAAAGGATTTTTAAGCGGCTGGGCATTTATGCTGCTGATTGGAGCGGCAGCGCTGGCGATGAGAACGAAAATTCAGGGATCAGCTTCAGAGAATACGGACGGGGAGGCTGCTGTCACACAGGAGCACGTCAATAAACTGGCTGAGCTGGAGATGATGATTGATGCTTATAATCTGGAGGAAGCCGACAAAAAAAAGATGACAGATTATATGTATAAGGGGCTGATTGCAGGTCTGGAAGATCCATATGCGGCATACTACACGGAGGAAGAACTGAACAGTGTGCAGCAGTCTTTAGAGGGAAGTTATAAAGGGATCGGTGTTTTGATGACACAGAATTATGAGACAAATGAAATCAAAGTTTTGAGGTGTTATGAAGGTGCGCCTGCGGAAAACTCTGGTTTAATGCCGGATGATATTCTGCTGAAAGTAAACGGGCAGGATACGGCGGAGATGAGTCTCAATGAAGTGGTGGCAATTATCCAGCAGGGAGAAGAGGACATGATTTCTCTGACTGTCGCGCGGGAAGGAGAAAAGGAACCTTTGACATTTTCAATGGAGAGAGAAAAAGTAGAAGTTCCGACTGTGAACGCACAGATGATGGAAGATGAGATTGGATATATTCAGATTACGGAATTTGATTCTGTGACTGTCAGTCAGTTCAGCGATGCGCTCAAGAAGCTGGAAGAAGAAGGGATGGAAAAACTGATTGTGGATGTGCGGAACAATCCAGGAGGAATGTTGACGAGTGTATGTGAAATTTTGGATCAGATGCTGCCGGAAGGACTGATGGTCTATACAGAGGACAAAGAAGGCAATCGTTCCGAATATTCCTCAGATGAAGAACATCAGTTTACGAAACCGCTGGCGGTGCTTGTAAATGAAAATAGTGCAAGCGCTTCTGAAATTTTTGCAGGAGCAATTCAGGATTATGACTTAGGTACAATCGTAGGAACAACGACGTACGGAAAAGGAATTGTTCAGACCACTTACAGTCTGGAGGACGGCAGCGCTTTAAAACTGACAACAGCCAAGTATTATACACCGGGCGGAAATGATATCCATGAAAAAGGGATTACTCCTGATGTGGCAGTAGAATCAGATGAAAGCGTGCAGACGCCTGGCGCTGCTGAAAAAGAATCCGATATTCAGCTGGAGAAAGCGATTGAGATACTAAATGAGAATTAGAGAGGAAAACAGATGAACGAAAAATTTATTTTCAGAGAAATTATAAGAGATATGCAGGAACTTGCCGATCAAAATGGGAACGTTCTGGCAGAGGAGGAAGTGAGAAAAGCGCTTGAGGACCTCAGACTGGAAGAAGAACAGATTAAGCTGGTATTTGATTATCTGATTGGACAAGATATTCAGATTGAAGGATACAGACAGAAAGAAAATCCCAAAAAAGAAGAGGAGATAGAAGAAGAACCGGAGTGGAGCGGGGATGAATCGGAATTTCTCAGTTTTTATGAAGAAGATCTGCAGAAAATACAAAACATTTCAGAGCGGGAAAAAATGCAGCTGATCTGTGAGGCAGTAGATGGGGATGCCTTGGCAAAAGGACGGCTGATCGAGCTGTATCTTCCTGTTGCGGCTAAGATTGCAAAAGAATATGAAAAAAGAGAACTCCCATTAGGAGACTTAATTCAGGAGGCAAATGTAGGTCTGATGATTGCTGTGGAATCTCTTGCCGATACAAAAAGAATACTGGATGCAGACGCTTTTTTGAGAGAGCAGATCAGAGCGGCAATCGAAGAGGCGATTGAAATTCAAAAAGACAGCCGTCGGGCAGGAACAGAGATTGCAGAGCGCGTCAATTATCTGAATGAAGCAATTCAAAATCTGGAAGAAGATCTGGAACATAAAGTTTCTTTGGAAGAGCTGTCTGCTTATCTGGAAATGCCGGAAGAAGAGATACAGGATATTTTGAGAATGGCAGGAGACGAGATTGAGATAGAACATCCTCATCATCACCATGCACACGATGAAGAAGAATAGAGAGAAAAAGAAAGCCCCTCTGTTCCCCAAAAAAGGGAACAAAGAGGCTTTTTATTTTATGATATTGGCTCCGAATAGTTATCGTTTTCCTTGTCAGACGATGCGGAAGGCAGATACAGGTGAATCTTATTGATTCGATTTTTCACAATCTCATCTACAATAAGGCGGATTCCATCGTCTGAGACGACGGATTCATGAAGTTCAGGCAGATGATCTAATTTTTCAATCACATACCCTCCGATGGAATCATAATCTTCAGAATCAAAATGAAGTCCTAAAGCGTCATTGATATCATCCAGCTTCATAGAGCCTTCTACAATATATTCTCTGTCATTGATCTTTTTGATCAGATCTTCCTCGTCTTTGTCGTATTCGTCACGGATTTCTCCCACAATCTCTTCCAGCAAATCTTCCAGAGTGATCAGACCGGCTGTTGCGCCGTATTCATCCAGAACGATCGTAAAGTTGATCGAGTACTGACGCATTTCCATCATAAGCTCAGAAGTCTTTTTGAATTCATAAGTAAAATGCGGTTTTCTCATGATATCCTGAATGCTGAATTCGTCTGTCGGAGAATAAAGCAGCAAGTCTTTGACGTTGATCAGTCCGACTACGTTGTCTGGACTTTTTTCATATACAGGAAGACGGGTGAATTTTTCACGCTTGAAAACTTCGATAATTTCCTGATATGTGCTGTGAATATCAATAGAAACCATGTCAACGCGCGGAATCATGATATCCTTTGCCTGAGAATCTCCAAAATCAAATACGTTGTAGATCATCTGGCGTTCATCACTTTCGATAACACCTTCTTCATGACTGACATCTACAATCGTACGGAGCTCGTGCTCTGTGATGGCATTGCTCGACTGTGAAGATTCAATACGCAGCAATTTTAAAACACCGTTGGCGAGTTTGTTGACGATAAAAATAAGTGGTGTCATAATGCGGACCAGAAAATAAATAATACCAGAATAAGCAAGTCCCAGCTTTTCAGCATGGACAGTAGCCATTGTTTTTGGAGTAATTTCTCCGAAGATCAAAATAACCAAAGTCAGCACTCCTGTTGAAACTCCGACTGCGGCATTGCCGAACAGACCTGTAACCCAGGTGGTAGTCAGAGAGGAAGCGGAAATGTTGACGATATTATTTCCGATCAAAATGGCACTGAGCATTTTTCCGGGATCTTCTGTCACTTTGAGCAAAGTAACAGCACGCTTGTCGCCCTGATCGGCGAGCGTCTTAATTCTGAGTTTGTTTACGGTTGTCAATGCAGTCTCAGCTGATGAAAAAAATGCTGATAAGAGAACCAGCATTGCGATAATAATCAGCTGTATGGCATCACTGGAATCCAAATAAGTCATCTCCTTTATAAAATAATAAAATATAGTTTTCATTGCGGAAAAGAAAAAATCTGCAATGATCGTAACTAATAAAAAATATACAATATTTTTAAAATTTTTGCAAGGCAAAAAGACAAAAACATAAATTCTTTGACGGGATCATAAAATTAAAAAAAGGGGGAAAACGGAATGAATAATGGAAAAGCAGTACAGACAAAGAAAAAGGGAGCGGTGTGTATGGCCGCGCTTTTGACTTCCTACTTTATGACAGCGGTGATGCTTTTGATTTTAGCTCTGCTCCTCTATAAGATGAATCTGGACGAGAGCAAAGTGGCGGCAGGAATCCTGATCACCTATATTGTATCGGGATTTACAGGAGGATTTGTGGCAGGAAAAGGAATTGCGAATAAGAAATATTTATGGGGTCTGGGCGTTGGAATGCTCTACTTTTTGATTTTAATCTGCGTCTCGGCAGTATCTGGCCGCATTTTGCTTCAGCAAGGGCTCCATTTGTTTACAACGATGATTTTATGCGCAGGTTCGGGTATGATGGGCGGTATGCTGTCATAGAAAGAAGACAGAGATAAAAAAATATATATATTTAAACTTGGCGGCACCGGATTGTATTTTATGCAATCTGAGTGTGCGCACAAGGACATAAAAAATTCTCTTTTTTTTGTTCTCATTTTGTGGTATAGTGATATCAGGTCTAAGCAGAATCAACGTCATTTCAGACACAGACTCCTTTAATTGAACGTCTCATGATTAAAGTCATGAGTGTTCTCGCCTTATTTATAAACAAATCTAAAAAAGCCTTTCGCGATTGAAATGATGCTCCCAAGCCGCACACGGCAGGAGGGCAGTCGTGTTCTGGCATCAATATACAGAAATCCATAAATAAATTGCATAGAGAAAGGAGCAGCCTGCTTCATGAAGACAGGCACAAAAATTTATGAATAGAGAAAAATATGAATCTTTATCAGCTGTTGCTCTGCGGGATATTGCGAAAGCGAGAGGATTAAAACATATTTCCGCATTGAGAAAAGGCGAATTGATTGAGCTGATGCTGAAAGAAGATGAGAAAGAAAACAAAGAAGAAAAAAAATCAGCAGTGTCTCAGGAACAAGATGGAAAAGAAGAAAATCATGCAGGCGAGGAAAGAACCGGACGGGAAGAAAACCGTTCCCGTGAAGAGAGGACGCCGGGAGAACTATCACAGCTGGACAGCGGCCTGGTTGCGCACGGCATTCTGGAAGTTCTGCCGGACGGATATGGATTTATCCGGTGCGAAAATTATATGCCAGGAGAAAATGATGTGTATGTTTCGCCTTCACAGATTAGAAAATTCAATCTGAAGACGGGAGATATCATCTCAGGAAATACGAGAATCAAGACACAGCAGGAAAAATTTTCGGCGCTGTTATATTTAAAAAGCATCAATGGACTGCCGCCGTTTGTGGCAATGAAACGATACAATTTTGAAGATATGACACCGATTTTCCCAAATGAACGACTGAAAATGGAGAGAGGTTCAAAAGAAGTGTCGATGCGGATTCTCGATTTGATCTCTCCGATTGGAAAAGGGCAAAGAGGAATGATTGTATCTCCGCCGAAGGCAGGAAAGACGACGCTTTTGAAAGATATTGCAAAGTCGATCCAGCAGAATAATCCACAGATGCACCTTATTATTCTTCTGATTGACGAGCGTCCAGAAGAAGTGACAGATATCAAAGAGGCGATCCAGGGAGAAAACGTGGAAGTAATCTATTCTACATTTGACGAGCTGCCAGAGCACCATAAGCGAGTCTCTGAGATGGTGATGGAGCGCGCAAAACGTCTTGTAGAACATCAAAAAGATGTGATTATTTTACTGGACAGCATCACACGTCTGGCTCGCGCATACAATCTCATCGTGCCTCCGAGCGGACGAACGCTCTCAGGAGGTCTGGATCCGGCAGCGCTTCATATGCCGAAGCGATTTTTCGGGGCGGCCAGAAACATGAGAGAGGGAGGAAGTCTGACGATTCTGGCCTCCGCTCTGATTGAGACGGGAAGTAAGATGGATGATGTCATCTATGAAGAATTTAAGGGAACAGGAAATATGGAGCTTGTCTTGGATCGCAAGCTGTCAGAAAAACGTGTGTTCCCAGCCATTGATATCCAGAAGTCCAGTACGCGAAGAGAAGATCTGCTCTTAAATCAGGAAGAGATGGAAGCAGTCTATATCATGAGAAAAGCCTTAAATGGAATGAAATCAGACGAAGCAGTGGAAAATATTCTGAATTTGTTTACAAGAACAAAAAACAATCAGGAATTTGTTCAGACTGTAAAAAAACAGAAATTCGTTTAAAAAAGCCAGTTGCAATTTTAACATAAATGTGATATGATCTAATCGCTATAAATACGACAGCCCGTACGGCGGGAAGTCAAAGAGAAGGCGGAGTTTCAGAAGTGCCGCCCGGAACTGCAGGGACTTGCAGGGATAGTCCGGGGAATCTTGCTGTGGAAATTTGGGAGCAGCATTGACCGGAAACAGATTGCAGATTGTGGATAGATCTGCAGTAAGCAGTTCACAAAATCAGAAGAAGAGGTGAAAATCATGAAAGAAGGAATCCATCCAACATACCAGCAGGCAACTGTTACATGTAACTGTGGAAACACATTCGTGACAGGATCTACAAAAAAAGAACTTCACGTAGAAGTATGTTCAAAATGCCATTCATTCTACACAGGACAGCAGAAAACTGCTGCAGCTCGTGGACGTATTGATAAATTCAATAAGAAATATGGTATGAATAAGTAAGAGAAAGATCAGGTTGAGGTTGCGAAATCTCAACCTATTTTTGCTCTATAGGAAAAATTTGGATTTCTCAGAAATGCAAAACGAATGTAAGAGATGGGGAAATTCTGAGAAATCTGGGAGCAAGGAGGAGGAGCAGACAGATGAAATCATCGAACATTGGCGGACAGGCTGTCATGGAAGGCGTCATGATGAAAAATGGCGACCAGTATGCAGTGGCAGTCAGAAAGACGAACCAGGAAATCGAAGTCAAGGTGGATGAGTATAAGGGAATCATCAAAAACAAAAAAATCAAGAAGATACCAATCGTGAGAGGGGTTTTCAATTTTATTGATTCACTTGTGCTGGGAATGAAAACATTGATGTATTCTTCCAGTTTCTTCCTGGAGGAGGATGAGGAAGAAGAGGACAAAAAGGCAAGTAAAAAGCCGGAAAAGACAGCGGAGCAGCAAAAAAAATCCGATGATCTGCTGATGGGGCTGACCGTTGCATTTTCGATTGTAATGGCAGTTGGAATTTTTATGATTCTGCCATACTTTATTTCAAATATTCTGAGAAGATTTACAGATTCAGCGTTGCTGATCAGCCTGGGTGAAGGCGTGATTCGTATTTTGATTTTCCTGGCATATATCTTTTTGATTTCCAGAATGAAAGAGATCCAGAGAGTTTTTATGTACCACGGGGCAGAGCATAAATGTATTAACTGTATTGAACATGGATTAGATCTGACTGTGGAGAATGTGAGAAAGAGTTCCAAACATCATAAGAGATGCGGAACAAGCTTTCTGCTGATTGTGATGATTATTAGTATCGTGACATTTATGTTTATCCGCACCGACTCACCTGTTTTGCGTGTTGTATATCGTATTTTGTTAGTACCGGTGATCTCAGGAGTTTCCTATGAATTTATCCGCATTGCCGGAAACAGTGACAGCAAATTTGTCGAGTTTTTGAGCAAACCAGGTATGATGCTTCAGAGAATGACGACAAAAGAGCCGGATGATTCTATGATTGAAGTCGGAATCGCATCGGTGGAAGCAGTATTTGACTGGAAGAAATATCTTGCAGAAAATTTTGATAAACATTATGAAGAGCCAGAAGTAAAAGAAGAGGAAGCGGAGGCAACCGCATGACGTGGCAGAATGCACTTCGGCAGGGAGAACAGCTCCTTGCTGAAATGCACATTGACAATGCAGCGGTGGATGCGTGGTATCTGTTGGAATACTGCGGGGAGATAGACCGCACCTGGTTCCTTCTGAATAGAGGAGAAGAAATACCTGATACAATCTACAGACGGTATCAGGAACTTTTGAATAAGCGCAGTCTTCATATTCCTCTCCAGCATTTGACAGGAGAACAGGAATTTATGGGACTGCCGTTTCATGTAAACAAATATGTTTTGATTCCAAGACAGGATACTGAGATCCTTGTGGAGGAAGTACTTAAGATTGTAAAAAAGGGCGATCGAGTGCTGGATTTATGCACCGGTTCCGGCTGCATTATCATCAGTATCGCAAAAATGGCTGAACAGATATCCGGAATTGGAATTGATCTTTCTGATCAGGCGCTTTTGGTGGCAAAGGAAAATGCCAGACGGCTTCAGGCAGATGTGAGTTTTCTGCAAAGTGATTTATTTGAGCAGGTGACAGGAGAGTTTGACTGTATTGTGTCGAATCCGCCTTATATCGCTACGGCAGAGATTGACACTCTGATGGAAGAGGTGCGCTGCAATGAGCCGCGGATGGCGCTGGATGGAATGGAAGATGGATTGTTCTTTTATAGGAAGATTGTAAAAGAAAGCGCGGCATATTTAAAAAAAGGCGGCTGGCTGTGCTTTGAGATCGGATGCGATCAGGCAAAGGACGTATCGGAGATGATGAGAGCAGCTGGCTATCAAAACAGAAAAGTGATAAAGGATTTAGCGGGACTTGACCGTGTTGTAATGGGACAGAGAGGATAGGAGGAAAAACCATGTTTGATAAATTGGAAGATTTGCTGATCCGGTTTGAAGAGATTATGAGTGAATTAAATGAACCTTCTGTGGTAAACGATCAGGCACGTTTTCAGAAATTGATGAAAGAACAAAGCGATCTGCAGCCGATTGTGGATGCCTATAAAGAATATAAAAAATGCCAGGAGACAGTAGAAGAAAGCCTGATGATGCTCGATGAGGAATCTGATGAGGAAATGCGCGAGATGCTGAAGGAAGAGTTAAACGAGGCCAAAAAACGCATTGAGGAGCTGGAACATGAGCTGAAAATTTTACTGCTGCCAAAAGATCCGAACGATGAGAAGAACGTAATCGTAGAAATCCGTGCAGGCGCCGGCGGAGATGAAGCTGCATTATTTGCAGCAGAAATCTACAGAATGTATGTAAAATATGCAGATATGCAGCGCTGGAAAACGGAGATGATGAGTTTAAATGAGAATGGAATCGGCGGTTTTAAAGAAGCTGTCTTCATGATCAATGGAAAAGGAGCATACTCTCGTCTGAAATATGAGAGCGGTGTTCACCGTGTACAGCGTGTGCCGGAGACAGAATCAGGCGGAAGAATACATACTTCCACGATCACAGTAGCCATCATGCCTGAGGCGGAGGAAATCGACTTCCATCTGGATATGAATGATTGTAAATTTGATGTATTCCGTGCATCCGGAAATGGAGGACAGTGTGTCAATACAACAGACTCTGCTGTTCGTCTGACACATATCCCGACAGGAATTGTAATTTCCTGTCAGGATGAAAAATCACAGCTGAAGAATAAAGACAAAGCGTTAAAAGTATTGCGTTCCAGACTGTATGAGATGGAACTGGAAAAACGTCATGATGCTGAGGCAGAGGCGAGAAGAAGTCAGGTTGGAACGGGAGACCGTTCAGAAAAGATCAGAACGTACAATTTCCCTCAGGGACGTGTGACGGATCACAGAATCAAATTGACTCTGCATAGACTGGACGACGTTATGAACGGCGATCTGTCAGAAATCATCGACAGTCTGATTGCGGCAGACCAGGCAATTCGTTTAAGCAAATTAAATGAAACACCTTGATCTTCTTTATAAAATAGAGTAGAGTAAAAAAATAAAAAGCTACTATGATATCTTTTGATATTGTAGTAGCTTTCCTTTTTCTGCTATGCTGTGATATAATAGCGCATAGCGTGCAGGGTTTTTTGGAAGGAGGACGGAAAGACACAGGAAAGAACGCCGCTAGGAAAACGGAAATATTTTTTGGAGGAAATTATGGAACACAAATGGAAAAAGCTGATTGGATATTATAAGCCATATCAGAAATTATTCTGGACAGATATGTTCTTCGCACTGACAGGAGCGGCAGTCACTTTGATTATTCCGCTGATCGTCCGCTATATCACAAATGAGGTAGTCTATCTGGAAGGAAATGAACCCCTTCATCAAATTATAAAATTAGGAATTTTGATGATGGGACTTGTCGCAGTCGAATTTTTCTGCAATTTTTATATTGCATATTATGGCCATCTCATGGGAGCTAAAATGGAACATGATATGAGAAATGAAATTTTTTCACATTATCAGAAACTGTCCTTTACTTTTTATGACAATCAGAAAGTAGGTCAGCTGCTGTCACGCGTCACAAGCGATCTGTTTGATATCAGTGAACTTCTTCATCATGGACCGGAAGATATTGTGATTTCTCTGATTAAATTTATCGGATCATTTATAATTTTGTTCCAGATCAATGGGACGCTGACGCTTGTCGCTTATGCGTTTATACCTGTCATGGCTGCGTATGCATATTATTTCAACAAGAAAATGAAGAGAGCGTTTAAAGAAAACAGAGCCAAAATTGCAGATATCAACAGTCAGATTGAGGACAGTCTTTCAGGCATCCGCGTCGTCAAATCGTTTGCAAACGAGGCAGAGGAGATGCGAAAATTCTGCGAGGGAAATGAACGGTTTGTCAGAACAAAAAGAACAAGTTATTGGTATATGGGATGGTTTCATTCGGGTCTTGGAGCGCTCACAACAATGGTGACGATTGGCGTGCTGATTGCCGGAGCAATGATGCTGACGAGAGGAAAATTAGTTGTAACCGACCTGATTACATTTTTGCTGTATATCAATAATTTTACAGAGCCAGTCAAAAAGCTGATTAATTTCACAGAACAATTTCAAAATGGATACAGCGGTTATGAGAGATTTTTAGAAATTCTGGATATTCAGCCAGATATCAAGGATGCGCCGGATGCACTGCCGCTTGACCGCGTAGAAGGTGATGTGGAATTTGAGGATGTCTCTTTTGGATATGGTGAGAAAAAAGAATACGTCTTAAATCATATCAATTTAAAGGTAAAAGCCGGAGAATACATTGCGATTGTGGGAGCTTCCGGAGGAGGAAAGACAACGCTTTGCAGCCTGATTCCGCGTTTCTATGAAGTGGAAAAAGGAAGGATCTTACTTGACGGCACAGATATAAGAAAAATTAAACTGAAAGACCTGAGAGATCATATTGGAATCGTGCAGCAGGATGTCTATCTGTTTATGGAAAATGTGATGGAAAATATCAGATATGGCCGTCCGGATGCGACAGATGAGGAAGTAGTGGAAGCAGCAAAACGTGCGAACGCACATGAATTTATCATGGAACTGCCAAACGGATACCAGACGGATATTGGACAGAGAGGAGTAAAACTGTCAGGGGGACAAAAGCAGAGATTGTCGATTGCGCGTGTATTTTTGAAGAATCCGCCAATACTGATTTTTGATGAGGCGACATCAGCACTGGACAATGAAAGTGAAAAAATTGTGCAGAATTCTCTGGAAGAACTGGCAAAGAACAGGACGACATTTGTGATCGCACATCGTCTGAGTACCATCAGAAATGCAGGGAAAATTCTGGTACTGACAGAGAACGGTGTTGAAGAACAGGGAACACATGAGGAGCTTTTAAGACAAAACGGCATTTATGCGATGCTGTACAATCGATAGAGGTGAAAAGATTGATGGAATTAAATTTTCAGAAGCCGAAACTAGAGGACAGAGACTGGGTAATGCAGTTTCTGTCTCTTCAAAAAAGCAGAAGCTGCGAGCAGACTTTTGCAAACTTGTACCTTTGGAGGCGGCAGTATCCGGCAGGGATTGCAGTCGTGGGAAAGATGATGGTCATTAAGACAGAGGGAGAGATACAAAGTTTTTCTTTCCCGATCGGCAAAAAGGAAGATATAAAAGAAACAGTTGATATTTTAATGCAGTACAGCGAAGAGCAGGATTTTCCATTTCAGATGCACTTGGTAACACCAGAGCAGTTTGAACTTTTAGAGGAAATCTATCCGGGAAAGTTTACTATTTCCTATGATAGAGACATGGCAGATTATATTTATGAGACAGAAAAGCTTGCAAATTTGTCCGGCAGGAAATATCATGGAAAGAAAAATCATATTAATAAATTCAAGCGTATGTATCCTGATTGGAGTTATGAGACTTTGAACGAACAGAATGTAGAAGAGTGTTTCCAGATGGCTTTGGAGTGGAGAAGCCAGAATGGATGTAATGACCATGAGGAAAAAAATGCGGAGATGTGCGTCGCATTAAATTCTCTGCGGCTGTTTCGAGAACTTCATCTGACAGGAGGAGTGCTCAGAGCAAACGGCAGAGTGGTTGCTTTTTGCATGGGAGAGCCGGCCTGCGATGATACAATGGTTGTGCATATTGAAAAAGCACTTGCTGATGCAGAGGGTGCATATCCAATGATCAATCAGCAGTTTGTGCTCCATGAGGCGGCGGAATATTCATATATCAACAGGGAAGATGATATGGGATCAGAAGGGCTGAGACAGGCAAAGCTTTCCTATCATCCGGCAATCTTGCTGGAAAAAGGAAGGGTGACCAAACGCTGAGATGGCTTGAGGAAAGAAGGAAGAAAAATGATATCAGAAAAAATGAAAGAATATGTGAAAAATGGTTCGGCGATCCGTGCCATGTTTGAAGAAGGAAAACAGATGGCAAAGGAAGTCGGAGCAGAAAATGTATACGATTTCAGCTTGGGAAATCCGAATGTGGAAGCTCCTGAAGCGGTAAAAGAAGCGATTTTTGACATTGTCCGTCAGGAAGATCCTGTCATGCTGCACGGCTATATGAGCAATTCTGGATATGAGGATGTCAAAGAAGCGATTGCGGCTTCTGTGAACCGACGGTTTGGGACAGCGTTTACAGGAAGAAATATTGTGATGACAGTCGGAGCGGCAGGCGGGCTGAATGTAATTTTAAAAACACTGATGAACGCAGGGGATGAAATTGTTGTATTTGCTCCTTTCTTTGGGGAATATCGTTTTTATGTCAAAAATTATGATGGCGTCTTAAAGATTGTGCCGCCTGACACAGAGACATTCCAGCCGGATCTTCAAGCATTTGAAAAAATTTTGACACCAAAAACAAAGGCTGTCATTGTAAATTCTCCAAACAATCCGACTGGTGTCGTATATTCAGAGGAGACGATTCAAAAACTTACTGATATTCTGCGGCAAAAACAAAAAACATTTGGAACTCAGATTTATCTGATCTCTGATGAGCCATACAGAGAACTGGTCTATGGGGATATCAAAGTTCCTTATCTGACAAAATACTATGAAAATACGATTGTGGGATATTCTTACAGCAAGTCGCTTTCTCTTCCAGGGGAACGCATTGGATATCTGGTGATTCCGGACGAGGCGGCAGACAGTCAGGAGATTTTAGACGGGGTGAATGTGGCGACACGTATCTTAGGATTTGTCAATGCGCCTTCTCTTCAGCAGAGAATCATCAAAAGATGCCTTGAGGAGCAGTGTGATGTTTCTTATTATAACAGAAACAGAGAACTTTTATATGAAGGGCTGAAGAAAGCAGGATTTTCCTGCATTAAACCGGAAGGAGCATTTTATTTGTTTGTAAAATCTCCTGTGGAAGATGAAAAAGTATTCTGTGAGGCTGCAAAAAAATATCATATTCTGATTGTGCCGGGAAGCTCTTTTGCGTGTCCTGGCTATGTAAGAATTGCCTATTGCGTTGCATATGAGACGATTCAGAGAGCATTGCCATACTTTGAAAAACTGGCAGAAGATTTTGGATGCAGATAGAAATTATAGAGGAGGAAAATAGGATGAGAGTCTGGGAGGAAAATATAAGAAAAGTGATCCCTTATATTCCGGGAGAACAGCCAAAACAAAAAGATATTATTAAGCTGAATACGAATGAAAATCCGTATCCGCCTGCACCTGGGGTGAGAAAAGCGCTGCTCCGTTTTTCAGAGATGGATTACGACTGGCTGCGGAAATATCCTGACCCGACATCGGATGTTCTGGTGGAGAGTCTGGCAAATTATTATCATCTGGAGAAAGATCAGGTTTTTGCAGGCGTTGGGTCAGACGATGTTCTGGCGATGGCATTTCTGACTTTCTTTAACTCTCAAAAACCGATCTTATTTCCTGACATTACCTATTCATTTTATGATGTCTGGGCCGATTTGTTTCATATTCCATATGAAAGACAGCCTCTTGATGAAAGATTTCAGATTGTGCCGAGTGACTATTACAAAAAAAATGGGGGTGTGATTTTTCCAAATCCCAATGCGCCGACGGGGGTCTTGATGCCTCTGGATCAGATTGAGGATATTATTCAGCACAATCAGGATGTCATTGTAATTATTGACGAGGCATATATTGATTTCGGAGGAGTATCAGCACTGCCGCTGATTGAAAAATATGATAATGTGCTGATTGTACAGACATTCTCAAAGTCACGTTCCATGGCTGGAATGAGAGTTGGATATGCGATGGGAAATAAGACGCTGATCAAATACTTAAATGATGTCAAGTATTCATTCAATTCTTATACGATGAATCAGACTGTGCTTGCAGCGGCTCCTGCTGCAATAGAAGATGAAGCATATTTCCAGGGAACGAGAAAGAAAATCATGGAGACGAGAGAACGTGTCAAGACAGAATTGAGAGAGCTGGGATTTTCATTTGAGGATTCCATGGCGAACTTTCTGTTTGTCACACATGAACATTATTGGGCGCGAGACATCCTCGAGGCTTTAAAGCGATCTCACATTTATGTCCGATATTTTAATCAGCCAAGAATTGACAATCATTTACGGATTTCAATCGGAACAGATGAGGAGATGGATCAACTGATAACATTTTTGAAAACTTATCTCAAATAAAGGAGGAAACAATGGAAGCATTAGTACAATGGTTTACCACGAATCTGTCGGGAGTACTGTCAAAAGAACTGATTGCATTTGTCGTTTCTATGGTTCCGATTCTGGAACTGAGAGGGGGACTTTTGGCAGCATCTTGGATGCACATTGATATGATTCGTGCGATTGTAATCTGTGTGATCGGAAATATTATTCCGATTCCATTCATTTTGCTGCTGATCACAAAAATTTTTAACAAACTGAAACAGACACGCACATTTAAGCCGATGGTGGAAAAACTGGAAAACAAGGCTCTTGGAAAGAAAGATCAGATTGAAAAATATGAATTCTGGGGACTCGTATTATTTGTAGGAATTCCTCTCCCAGGAACGGGAGCATGGACGGGAGCATTGATCGCATCTCTCCTGGGAATCCGTTTCAGAAAAGCATTTCCGGCAATCATACTTGGAATTTTGCTTGCAACGTGTATCATGACCATTGTTTCATACGGAATTTTAGGAAAGGTCTGGTAAGTCATGGAAGCATATACAAGTTTTGCAAGGGTGTATGACACCTTCATGGATAATGTTCCATATGAAGAATGGGGCAGATATGTGAAAGAGCTGTTAAGAGAGTATGGGATAGAAGATGGAATCATTTTGGAACTGGGATGCGGTACAGGAAGTATGACGGAAATTCTGGCAGATGCCGGTTACGATATGATTGGCATTGACCAGTCCGGGGAAATGCTGGAAATTGCAATGGAAAAGAAAGTGGAATCGGGACATGATATCTTATATCTTCAGCAAGATATGCGAGAGTTTGAACTGTATGGCACAGTAAAAGCGATTGTGAGCATCTGCGATTCCATGAATTACCTGATGGAAGAAGAGGACTTACTTTCTGTATTCAGGCTGGTCAACAATTATCTGGATCCAAAGGGGATTTTTATCTTTGATCTGAATACCATCTACAAATATGAAGAACTGCTCGGCGATGCAACGATCGCAGAAAACCGTGAGGAGAGCAGTTTTATCTGGGAAAATACATATTATGAAGAAGATCGTGTAAATGAGTACGATCTGACACTGTTTATCCGTGAGGAAGACGGCAGATATCAGAAATATGAAGAGACGCACTATCAGAAGGCGTATGATCTGGAGACAGTGAAAAGACTGATTGAGCAAGCAGGGATGGAGTACGTTGCCTGCTATGAGGCATTCACAAAAGTACAACCGGGAAAAGAAAGCGAGAGAGTGTATGTGATTGCCAGAGAAAAGGGAAAATAAGAAAATGCGGGATGAAAAAAGATTCTGCATAAAATACAGAATGGAGAGAATAAAATGTCTGATTATATTGTAAGAGCTACAGCAGCGGACAATCAGATCCGCGCATTTGCTGCGACGACGAGAGAATTAACAGAATATGCGAGAAAGGTACACAACTTAAGCCCCGTTGCAACCGCCGCACTCGGGAGACTGATGACAGCAGGCGCAATGATGGGATCTATGATGAAAGGGGAAGATGATCTTCTGACACTTCAGATCCATGGAGGCGGTCCGATCGGAGGAATCACAGTGACAGCCGATTCAAAGGCAAACGTAAAGGGATATGTCAATCATCCTGATGTGATGCTGCCGCCGAATGCAAAAGGAAAATTAGATGTTGCAGGAGCGGTGGGAGTCGGAATTTTAAATGTTATAAAAGACTTGGGAATGAAAGAACCGTATGTCGGACAGACAGCTCTGCAGACGAGTGAGATTGCAGAGGATCTGACGTATTATTTTGCTACTTCTGAGCAGGTTCCGTCTTCAGTAGGACTTGGCGTTTTAATGACAAAGGAAAATGAAGTGGAGGAAGCAGGCGGATTTATTATTCAGCTGATGCCTTTTACGGACGAGAAAGTGATTGATGCGCTTGAGAAGAAGTTAAGCCAGGTGACATCGGTTACTGCTATGCTGAAAGAAGGAAAAACGCCGGAAATGATTTTGGAGGAACTTTTAGGAGAGTTTGGTCTGGAAATCAATGAAAAAATTCCGACACAATTTCACTGCAACTGTTCAAAAGAGCGTGTGGAAAAGGCAATCATCAGTATTGGAAAAAAAGAGATTCGTGAGATGATAGCGGAAGGCAAGCCGATTGAAGTAAACTGCCATTTCTGCAACACAAACTATGTATTTTCAGTGGAAGACTTAAAAGAAATTTTAAAGAAAAGTAAATAGAAGATGCCTGTGAAAAAGGAGGAAAAATCCATGTTTGATGGTTTTTTAAAGGTAGCTGCCATGACGCCGAAGGGGCGTGTCGCAGATTGTGAATATAACAGAATACAAATTTGTAAGATGATTGATGAAGCATCAGAAAACGGGGCAAAGATTGTGGTATTTCCGGAACTTTGCATCACAGGATACACATGCGGAGACTTATTCTGGCAGGAATATCTCTTAGAAGAAGCAAAGCATGAGCTGCATAAAATTATTTTTCATTCAAGAGAAAAAGATTGTCTGATTTTTGTAGGACTGCCGTGGGAAAAAGATGGAAAGCTGTATAATACCGCTGCGGCAGTGTGCAAGGGAAAACTTCTTGGACTTGTGCCGAAAAAAAATCTTCCTAATTATGCAGAATTTTACGAGGCCAGAAATTTTGCTCCGGGAAATGAGATGGTAGAATGGATTGAATATGAAGGAAGCCCCGTCCCATTTGGAATGAAACAGATTTTTTGCTGCCGTGAAATGGAAGGCCTGCGCGTTGCCGCAGAAATCTGTGAAGACCTTTGGGTACCAGCTCCTCCCAGCATTTCACACACGGCAGCAGGTGCGACGGTGATCGTCAACTTGTCGGCAAGTGATGAGTGTACCGGAAAAAAGGAGTACAGAGAAGCGCTGATTGCCGGACAGTCAGCCAGACTGCTGTGCGCATACCTCTATGCAAATGCAGGTGAGGGGGAATCGACGACAGATCTTGTCTTTGCTGGACAGAACATAATTGCGGAGAATGGAACAGTTCTGGCAAAGGCGGCTAATTATGAACAGTCTCATGTCTATGCTGTTCTGGATTTGAATCGTCTGCGCAGTGAGAGAAGAAGAATCACAACATTTCAGACAGACAGCACAGGATATGAAAAGATAGCATTTTCCCTGGAGATGCAAGAAGAAAAATTAGATCGTTTCTTCGATCCGGCTCCGTTTGTGCCGCACGATCAGAATATCCGTGACAGACGGTGCGAGGAGATTCTGATGATTCAGGCGCTGGGGCTGAAGAAAAGACTGGAACACACACATTGTCAAAGCGCAGTTGTGGGAATTTCCGGCGGACTGGACTCCACGCTTGCCTTGCTTGTAACGGCAAAGGCATTTGATATGCTTGGAATCAGTCGGGATCACATTCTTGGAGTCACGATGCCATGCTTTGGAACGACAGACCGCACATATACAAATGCGTGCGAGATGACACGAAGACTGGGCGCTGTCTTAAAAGAAGTCGATATCAAAAATGCCGTACATCAACATTTTTCAGATATCGGGCAGGACTTTGAAAACCATGATGTCACATTTGAAAACAGTCAGGCACGAGAGCGCACACAGGTGCTGATGGATCTTGCAAATCAGACTGGCGGAATGGTGATCGGAACAGGAGATATGTCAGAGCTTGCGCTTGGATGGGCGACCTATAATGGAGATCATATGTCAATGTATGGAGTGAACGCATCCGTTCCGAAAACGCTTGTCCGCCATCTGGTGCGGTATTATGCCGATACCTGCGAGGATAGAGCGCTGGCTGATGTTTTATATGATGTGCTGGATACGCCTGTCAGTCCGGAACTGCTTCCTCCAAAAGACGGCGAGATCGCTCAGAAGACAGAGGATCTTGTGGGACCGTATGAATTGCATGATTTCTTCTTGTATTACATTCTGCGTTTTGGATATGAACCGGCAAAGATTTACAGAATAGCAAAAAAAGCGTTTGAAGGTGTATATGAAAAAGAGACGATTTTAAAATGGCTCAAGACATTTTACCGCAGATTTTTTTCACAGCAGTTTAAACGTTCCTGTCTTCCAGACGGACCAAAGGTTGGAACGGTGGCACTCTCACCGAGAGGCGATCTGAGAATGCCGAGCGATGCGTGTGCGAGACTGTGGCTGAATCAGCTGGAAGAATTAGAAGATTTATAAAAGAAAAAAAGGATGGGGATGTGAAAAAACTCGATTGAGTTTTTTCACATCCCTCTTTTTGCTTTTGTTGTGTATAAATTGCTAGAATCATACGCTGAAAAGGCGCACTTCC
>JAGZHZ010000006.1 GCA_018366495.1 Clostridiales bacterium | reverse complement strand
TGTAGATTATTAGAAGCTTGAAGAATAGAGAAGCGTAGAGGCAAATAGATATATATAAAATCTCGCTGCAAGCTCCCGACAATGAAGTCACAGGGCGCTTCTAAGAATGAAGCAAACAATGCGGCACAGGCAGTTCCGGCTGAAAAAACAGTGGAAAAAGCGATCGCTGAAGTGAAAGAAACATACGATTTCTCTAACGTAAAAATTGAACCTCTGTTTGAAGAAGCGGTTGATTTTGAGACATTCAGCAAATCTGATTTTAGAGCTGTGAAAGTAAAAGACTGCGTTGCTGTTCCGAAGAGCAAAAAACTGTTACAGTTTACGCTCGATGACGGAACAGGCGAAGACCGCACAATCTTAAGTGGAATTCATGAATATTATGAGCCAGAAGAATTAATCGGCAAGACTTGTATTGCAATCGTGAATCTGCCGCCAAGAAAGATGATGGGAATTGATTCCTGCGGTATGTTGATTTCAGCAGTTCACGAAGAAGATGGCCATGAAGGATTGAATCTTTTAATGGTGGATAACAGAATTCCAGCAGGTGCAAAATTATACTAAGAACAAAAAATCAGAGCGATGTTTTAAATAGAAAAACAGGCTGCTATACCATATCTACACCAATTTTTTAAAAAAATCTGAGACAGGGGTTCAGCAAAAGAATGGTGCAGAAGAAAAGTACATGAGAATAAAAAAACAGTTGGATGTATCAGAAATTGATCCACCCAGCTGTTTTTTTGTCTTTGTAAAGAGGAATCTGAAAGAAGATAAAAGAAAAGTTTTGTCAAGAAAAATTGTTTCTTATCACAAATTTTTGGCATATTACACGAAAAATATGTGAAAATTATGTATAAAAGACGATAGACAATTCATGGAATATAGTATAAAATGACAACGCAAAAGGATTTGAGAAGAGTGACAGACTGACGAGATGTTACACGCAGCAATCAATTTGCGTTACAGCAGAAGGAAGGGCAGACAGGGGTAACACAAAGTAATTTTATTTAATAAGGAGGAACGTGAGACAATGAAGAAAAATATGAAAAAATGGATCGGTGCAGTTGCAGCCACAACCATGGCAGTAGCAACCGTATCGGGCAGTATGCTTCCAGGAGCGGTAATCAACGCAGAGGAAACAGCAGCTGAAGCAGAGAATTATGCAGTTCTTTCCACAGATAATATGGACGCATATGTGGCAAAAGATTTCCCGAGTGTTGTGAGATATGAAATGAAAGGAGAACTGGAAGGAAAAACCTTCTATGGACAGACACAGCCTATTCATACGATTCGGATCAACGGAGTGGATGTAGAACTGACAGCAGAGGATGTGAAAGCTACATTTGAAAACAACCGTGCAGAGTATGTGATGACGGTGAAAGGTGAAGGAATTGATGCCGTGATCACTGCAGAACTGGTAGCAGATGCGAACACCATGGCATTTAACATTATAAAGATAGAAAACAATCTGGAAGACAGCGTGGACGGCAATCCGATTCAGACAGTGGAGATTCCTAACCACAATCTGGTATCGGTAAATACCGATCAGAACGACGCAAATTTAAAAGGCGCTGTGATGTCTTCCAATACAACGGTCAGCGGCGACGAGTATGTAGAGCTGGAAGAGAGCACAGATCTGAACAAGAGCTATCTTTATGCGTTTGTTTCCAATGATGAAATGAGTGCAGGGCTTTGGAGCAACTCTGAGAATGACGGATGCGATATTAATGCGAAAGAAGTTCATGGAGGATCCCATAACTACCGTGTGACAGCTGCGGCTGAAAGCACAGATGAGGGAACTTCCTTAGGTCTTTCCAGCAGCCAGTGGTACTACCACAGAATCGTGACAGATTCCCACGGCAGAAGCTACATGGTAGAAGAGACCGAAATGCCTCAGACTAAGGTTATCATCACTGGTGATAGAAACGAAGATGAACAGATTGACTGGCAGGATGGCGCTATTGCATTCCGCGAGATTATGAACAACCCGTACAAGAGCGAAGAGGTACCTGAACTTGTTGCATATCGTATTGCCATGAACTTTGGCGGACATGCACAGAACCCGTTCCTGACAACGCTTGACAATGTAAAACGCGTTGCCATGCATACAGATGGACTGGGACAGTCCGTACTGCTGAAAGGCTACGCAAATGAAGGACATGATTCTGCACATCCGGATTATGCTGACATCGGACAGAGAATCGGCGGCGCAGAAGAAATGAATATCCTGATGGAAAAAGGCGCGGAGTATGGCGCAAGATTTGGTATTCATGTAAATGCAGGTGAAATGTATCCGGAAGCAAAAGCATTCAAGGATGACAATGTTCGTCGTCTGGAAGACGGAACTCTGCGTTATGGATGGAACTGGATCGATCAGGGTATCGGTCTGGACAGTATCTATGATCTGGCAACCGGAGAAAGAGAGGCAAGATTTGACGCTCTGGAAGAACTGGTAGGACAGAATCTGGACTTTGTCTATGTAGATATCTGGGGCAACCGTACTGGTGGAACGGATGACTCTTGGCAGACCCGTAAGTTATCCAAAGAGATCAACGATAATGGATGGCGTATGGCTAATGAGTGGGGATCTGCAAACGAATACGATTCCACATTCCAGCACTGGGCTACTGACCTTACATATGGCGGTTTTGAAAAGAAAGGACAGAACAGTGAAGTGATCCGTTTCCTGCGCAACCATCAGAAAGACTCCTGGGTTGGCGATTATCCGGCATACGGCGGAGCAGCTGTGATGCCACTGCTTGGCGGTTACAACATGAAGGACTTTGAAGGATGGCAGGGAAGAAACGACTACGATACCTATATCACTAACCTGTATACACATGATCTGACAACGAAATTTATCCAGCATTATGAAATCGTGAAATGGGTAGACGGAGAACCGGTTACAGTAGGAGATGCAGTGAACTGGACACCGGAAATGGAAATCACTCTGAAAGATGAAGATGGTGATACGCTTGTGATCACGAGAGAATCCAACGATCCGGAATCTGAAGGTTACAGAAACAGAACCATGACTCTCAACGGCAAGGTGATTTCTCAGGGAGCGCCTTCCAGAGGAGATCGTACAAACGAAGATATTCAGCAGGGCAACCTGAAAGGAACAGAAAGTTATCTGCTTCCTTGGAACTGGGATCCTAAGACTGGAGAAAAGGTTGCTTCTGAAGATGAAAAACTGTATCACTGGAATACACAGGGCGGAACGACTACATGGGAACTGCCGGATTCCTGGGCTGGACTGGAAAATGTAGTAGTTTATAAACTGACAGATCTTGGCAAGACTGAGGAACAGATGGTAGAAGTTGTTGACGGAAAGATCACTCTGGAAGCAGAATCTGAGATTCCATATGTGGTATATAAGAGCCAGAAAGAAAATATGGACATTACCTGGAGCGAAGGTATGCACATCGTAGACGCAGGATTCAACAGCGGAAACTTCGATGCATGGGAGCAGACAGGCGATGGCGAAGCAACAATCGCAAAGAGTCAGTACAGCAATCCAATGATGAAGCTGACCGGTGAAACTGCTATGACACAGGAACTGACAGATCTGGAAGCAGGCAAACAGTATGCCGTACTGGTTGGCGTTGATAACAGAAGTGATTCCAAAGCAATCGTAACGGTAAAAGAAGGCGATAACGTATTAGCATCCAACTATACGGTTCGCTCCATTGCGAAGAACTATGTAAAAGCATATACACACAGCAACAGCAGTGCAACAGTGGATGGAACAAGTTACTTCCAGCAGATGTATGTATTCTTTACTGCACCGGAGTCAGGTAATGTAACGCTGACACTGGAGAGAGAAGCAGGAGAAGGAGAGACATACTTCGATGATGTACGAGTAGTAGAAAATGATTCTCATAATGTGACTTACAACGAAGCAGGCGAAGTTGTGAAATTCGAACAGGATTTTGAGACAAACGTGCAGGGAATCTACCCATTTGTTGTAAGCGGTATTGAAGATGTAGAAGACAACCGTATCCACCTTTCTGAACTGCATGAGCCATATACACAGGCTGGATGGGATGTAAAACTGATGGACGATGTTCTGGATGGCAACTGGTCTGTAAAAATAAACGGACTGACTGAAAGAGATACTCTGGCATATCAGACAATTCCTCAGAACTTCCGTTTTGAGCCGGGCGTAACTTATAAAGTAAGCTTTGATTATCAGGCAGGAAGCGATGGAATCTACGGAGTTGTTGTAGGCGATGGAGAATTTAACGGAACAGAGGAAGTAGTTCCGCTGCCGATGGCTATGGGTAAAGACGCAGACGGTCACTATGAATGTGAAGTAGTAGGATCCGAAAGCGGACAGACTTGGATTGGTATTTATTCCACAACTACAGCTCCTGATCTGCAGGGCGTAGATCCGGAAGCAGCTCAGGCTAACTTTGGCGGTTACAAAGAGCTTGTACTGGACAACCTTGTCATTGAAAGAGTAGAAGCATAATCAAATAGCATAAACTGATACAGGGAGAGAGTGACTCAGTTTGGGAAATTCTCTCCCTTTTTGCTTCTGGATAACAATTTTAAATGATTTTAAACGATAGGAAACCGTTTTTATTTTTAAAAATTTTAATTAATGAAATGGAAGGAAACCATTTTTTAGAATCAGAAAACGGAGGGAGGCTGATTGACAGGCGGCAGGCAGCTGTGATTACGGCAGACATAATACGTTGTCTTTCCATTCACAAGAGGATATTCGGGTGTTGGACTATGCAGTACATGAAGTTCTGCATCAGGTGGCAGACCAGGAACGCATGATTTTTTTGAGTCTTGTCCAGACAAAACTACAGTGATCTTCTGAGGTTCTTCTTGAAAAAGGGAGAGGGCGAACAGAAAAAAACTGGAGCCGGAAGGATAGGAGGAAGCCATATCTGATAGAAAATTCATCTGTTTCTGAAAAATTTCTGCAAACTCAGAAGTGCCAGAGAGTTTTGCGATTTTTACAAGATTATAAAACATTGCAGAATTTCCGCTTGGCATGGCTCCGTCATACGTTTCTTTAGGCGTAAGGATCAGCCGTTCATTGTTCTGACCGGAAAAATAAAATCCTCCTTTCTGAAAATCAAAGAATTGAGAAATGGTTGCCCCAAGCAGAGCTTGCGCCCGGTTTAAAAAATGCGTGTCGAGACTGGCGTCGTATAGATGGATCAATCCCATACAGTAGAAAGCATAATCGTCGAGAAAGCCTTTGCCAAACCGTATGCCGTTTCGGCAACCCACATATAAAACAGAAGTATCACCATCATCCAAAAGATTTTTTTCGATAAAGGCGCTGGCTCGCTTTGCGGCGAGAAAATATTGTTCTTCCCCTGTAACTTTTGACAAGAAGGCAAGCGCCGCAATCATCAGTCCATTCCACGACGTCAGGATTTTATCGTCGAGGTGAAGCGCCATTCGGCTTCGGCGGTACTCGTACAGTTTGGAAAGATCTGACTGGGGAGCGGAAAAATATTTTGCATAAAGCAGGTTAGGGATATTTTTTCCTTCAAAGTTTCCTTGTTTTGAAATATCATACTGGCGGCAGAAGGATTCTCCAGCCTGTTCTCCCAGCACGTCAATGATTTCTTGGTGGGAAAAGAGGTAATATTTTCCTTCTATTCCCTCACTGTCTGCATCCTGAGCAGAGAAAAAACCTCCTTCCGGATGTGTCATCTCACGCAGAATATAGTCTGCTGTTTTTTCAGCAATCTCTTTATAGACAGACTTTTTTGTGACAGCAAAAGCTCTGGCATATGCAAAAATAAGAAGCGCATTATCATACAGCATCTTTTCAAAGTGCGGGACGAGGAAATAAGGGTCTGTGGAATATCGGGAAAATCCGAAACCAATGTGGTCAAACAGACCGCCACGGTACATCTGCATCAATGTTTTTTCTACTATTTCAAGCGCCTGTCGGTCTTTTATGATCTCATAGCGGTGCAGTAGAAATAAGAGATTGTGAGGAGTGGGGAATTTTGGAGCTTTTCCAAATCCTCCATATTTTGAGTCAAAGTTTTGAAGATAAAAGGAGAAGGCATCGCCAAACAGAGCGTCCGATTTTTCAGGGGAGATATAATCGGAGTGAAACGTCTGCTCTGCGTCTTGCATAGCTTTCAGTCTGCTCTCCAGTGTCTGGGCAGAGCGCAGCAGTTTTGTACGGTTTGTTTCCCATTCTCTGGCAATGGTGAGAAGAAGATCTGGCAATCCGATTGTTCTGTATTGACTCTTGGGAGGAAAATACGTTCCAGCGAAAAATGGTTTTTTATCTGGCGTCATAAAGATGCTGCAGGGCCAGCCGCCGCTTCCGGTGAAAGCCTGGCAGAATGTCATATAGATGGCGTCAATGTCAGGACGCTCTTCTTTATCCACTTTGACCGATACGAAGTGTGTGTTCAAGATTTCGGCGATTTCTGGATTTTCAAAACTTTCATGTGCCATGACATGGCACCAGTGGCAGGTACTGTATCCAATGCTGAGAAAGACAGGTTTATTTTCTGATTTTGCTTTTTGGAAAGCTTCGTCTCCCCATGGATACCAGTCGACGGGATTGTCAGCGTGCTGAATCAAATAGGGGCTTGCCTGATTTTTTAGATGATTTTTCATTTTTTTGTTCCTCCTGATTAGATATGTGATAAAAACAGAACTATTTTTCAAACTATATCATAAAGTAAAAACAATAAAATAGATTGTAATCATATTTCTGTGATGGCGGATAAAAGTCTTCTGCGGATGGTACAGACAATAATAGATGGCATAATAATATCATGACTGAAGCAGAAGAGTCTATTAAGTCTATAGATATAGGAAACAATAGATGTTATGAATACTATCTTCGATATTATTGATAATATACAAGCAGATTTTTGCATGAGAAGAGAATAGCGCATTTTTAGAAAATGTGCAGATAATTCAGCAGAAATAAATTTTGGAACATGCTGTGATTTCTGGAGTAAATATGATAAAATAGATCTGAAATTCTAGGCATTCCAGTGAAAAATAAGAAATGGGTCAAAGCTGTATGACAGCAAAGAGAAGGGAGAAAAATCATGAAAATATTTATAGCAAAAGACTATAATGAAATGAGCAGAAAAGCTGCAAATATCATTGCAGCGCAGGTGATTGTAAAACCAAACTGTGTTTTGGGGCTTGCTACAGGTTCCACACCGATCGGAACATATGAGGAACTTGTAAAGCGGTATCAGGCAGGGGATCTGGACTTTTCAGATGTGACTTCTGTCAATCTGGACGAGTACAAAGGACTGCCGAAGGAGAATGATCAGAGCTATGATTATTTTATGCGCAAGCATTTATTCCAGCATGTGAATATGAAAGCATCTTATCTGCCGGATGGAATGAAGGAAGATGCAGAAAAAGAATGTAAGAGATATGAGGAATTGATTCAGTCTCTCGGAGGTGTGGATCTTCAGCTTCTGGGACTTGGGCATAATGGACATATCGGTTTTAACGAGCCGGCAGAGGCGTTTGAAAAAGAGACGCACTGCGTTGATTTACAGCCAAGTACGATTGAGGCCAACAAACGTTTTTTTGCTTCAGCAGATGATGTTCCGAAAAAAGCGTATACGATGGGAATCCAGACAATCATGCGTGCAAAGAAGATTTTAGTTGTTGTGAGCGGAGCAGACAAAGCGGATATTGTAAGAGATGCTTTCTTTGGACCTGTTACACCGCATGTCCCTGCTTCTATTCTTCAGATGCACAGCGATGTGACACTGATCGGCGATGAGGCGGCAATGTCGAAAATTCCGAGATAGGATACCATATTTGAACAGAAACGGAGAAAACTATGCTTATCAAGAATGTAAATATTTACACAGAGGAAAAGAAATTTGTTCCTGGGATGATTGTGATAAAAGATGGGCAGATAGAGGCTGTACTGGATGAAAATGCGCACGTCGATACGGCGTCACAGGAAGAAATTTTAGATGGAAAAGGAAACTATGCGATACCTGGACTGATTGATCTCCATTTCCACGGATGCAAAGGATATGATTTTTGTGACGGTACAATGGAAGCGCTTGAAGCAATCGCACAGTATGAGGCGTCTGTCGGTGTCACAGCAATCTGTCCGGCAACGATGACACTTCCTGTCAGTCAGCTGGAAGATATTCTTGCCGTTGGGGCGGCGTATAAAAAATGGCAGGAGACAACAAAGAACAATGGCAGTGATCTGATTGGCGTCAACATGGAAGGACCATTTATCAGCAAAGTAAAAAAAGGCGCGCAGGATGAAAGAAATATTATTCCGTGTTCAGAAGAGATCTATCACAGATTTCAGAAGGCAGCAGACGGTCTTGTGAAGTATATCGCAGTGGCGCCGGAGGAGAATAACGCAGTTCCGTTTATTGAAAATGTAAAGAAAGAAGTTCATGTATCACTGGCTCATACAAATTCAAATTATGAAAAAGCAAAAGAGGCATTTGACCATGGCGCCAGCCATGCTGTCCATCTGTATAATGCGATGTCAGCTTTCACTCATCGTGATCCGGGTGTTGTGGGCGCTGTGGCAGACAGTCCTCATGTGATGGCAGAATTGATCTGCGATGGAGTCCATATTCATCCGGCAGTGGTGCGTTCTACTTTTAAAATGTTAGGTGAAGACAGAATGATTCTGATCAGCGACAGTATGCGTGCAACCGGAATGGGAGATGGAACATATACGCTTGGCGGATTAGAGGTCAATGTCTCGGGCAAACATGCTACGCTTGTATCAGACGGCGCGCTTGCCGGATCTGTGACAAACTTGTTTGATTGTATGAAGACAGCGGTAAAGAAAATGGGAATTCCTCTGGAGACAGCTGTCGCGTGTGCGACGATGAATCCGGCAAAGAGTCTGGGAGAATATGATAAGTATGGCTCCATTGCGCCGGGAAAAAAGGCAGATATTGTATTGATGAACGACGAATTAGAGATTCAGGCAGTCTTAAAGGACGGAAGAAAAATAAGATAATACAGAAAAGTAAGATGAATGCAGAGATCTATTAATATAGTTAACTCCTTTTGACTAAAGTCAGGAGCTTGTGCAGCGTAGTCGGTAATGATCCGACAAAGCGCAGCACAAACTTATCTGGATACAGTAAGCGCGCTTTTCGCTCCGCAGCACAAAAAGTGGAGGCTCACCAATGACTAAACGGTCAGGCAGACAGGCTGATGGAATCAATCAGATTGAGTTCTTCCTGCGTAAAGGAAGTATTTTCAATTGCTTTGATATTGTCTAAAATTTGGGATGGTCTGGAAGCTCCGATCAGCACGCTTGTGACAATGCCGTCTTTTAAAACCCACGCAAGCGCCATTTCTGCCAGCGTCTGACCACGCTGCTGAGCAAGATCGTTGAGAGCGCGTATCTGTTCCAGCTTATGCGGTGTCAGGATCTCTTCTTTCAGAAAGCGTCCGTCTGTGCGGATGCGGCTGTCCTGTGGAATGCCATTTAAATAGCGGTCACTTAATGTGCCTTGGGCAAGAGGACTGAAGGCGATTATACCTTTTTGGATCTTGGAGGAAGAATGTTTCAGACCATTCTTCTCGATCGTGCGGTCAAAAATAGAATAACGGTTTTGATTGATGATAAATGGGCAGTGCAGTTCTTTTAAGATCTGTGCTGCTTTTTCCATTGTCTCGCCGTCGTAGTTGGAAAGTCCGGCATACAGAGCCTTTCCGCTTTTGACGGCCTGATCGAGAGCGCCCATCGTCTCCTCCAGAGGAGTGTCAGGATCCATTCGATGGTGATAAAAGATATCCACATAGTCCAGGCCCATTCTTGTCAGACTTTGATCGAGGCTGGCGAGCAGATACTTGCGGCTGCCCCAGTTGCCGTAAGGTCCGTCCCACATTTCATATCCGGCTTTTGTGCTGATAATCAGTTCATCGCGATACGGTCTGAAATGTTCTTTTAAAATGCGTCCCAGATTTTTTTCGGCGCTGCCCGGATTGGGACCGTAATTGTTGGCAAGATCAAAATGCGTGATTCCATTGTCAAAAGCAGTGAAACAAAGCTGTTTCATGTTTTCAAAAGAAGAAGTGTCACCGAAATTGTGCCAGAGCCCGAGAGAGAGAGCAGGAAGCAGCAAACCACTGTTTCCACAGCGATGATATTCCATCGTTTCATATCGTTTTTCAGATGCAGTGTACATAAAAAAACCTCCCTAAATCAAGAAATAAAAAAATGAAGGCACTTCCAGTGGGAATACTGAAAGCGCCTTTGCTTTTGCTTAATAGTATATACTTGTAGTTTTTTTGTGTCAACCGCATTTTTTATATTTCTAATAATACATTGACGCAGAAATAACCTGCCTGCATATGAATATCGAGGATACCATTGTATTTTTGAACGATAGAACGGACAATTTTCAGACCGTATCCATGCTTTTCAGCAGAATCTTTCGATGTTTTCAGCTGAGGATTTTTTTTCAGCACATCTTCGGAAACTTTATTTTTTACCTGAATTGAGAGATATGATTTTACGACACGCATAATAATATGGATATCTTTACTGGATGGCTCTTTTCTGCTGGCGTCAATCGCATTGTCGAGCAAATTCAGCATCAGTCCCGAAAGATCGGAAGATTCAATAGGCAGATTGGACGGAATCAAAATATCAGCATATGTTTGGATTGAGAGATCACGCGCCTCATTTACTTTTTGAGTCAGAAGGTAGTCCAGAAATTGATTTCCTGTATCAAATTCTTCCAGCCTGTCATAGCGGGGGATGAGCTTTGTGTCAACGAAATGTTCCAGCTCCTCCAGCTCTCCTGACTTGAGTAATGACTGGATGTAGAAATATACATTTTTCATCTCATGTTTATCGCGCCGGATCTGCTCCACCATTCCGATGGAACGCTTCACATTACTTAATTGAAGTTCCAGTCGCTGCTGAATCAGTTCTGACTGTGACTTCTCGTGATACGTCTCTGTCACAGTGTAAAAAAGATAGTAAGTAAATGTGATCGTTAACAATAAAAGTAAAAAGAAAAACAGTGGTATTAGAGAAAGCGTAGGATTTGTATAAGATACGCTGATATAAATTTCTGCAAGTACATATAAAAATAATGGCGAGATAAACATAAAACAAATAATTCGAACTGGCAGCTCTGAAAGAAATCTTAAAGGATGTTTCAGAAACCAGAAAGAAAACAACAGAGAGACACCATAGTAAAAAATAAAAAAAAGATACTGTCTGGCAGGTAAACTGAAAATGTCAAAATAAACGCTGTCCGTTGTCATAGAACCGATTCCTCTCAGTGCGATGAGACATAAGGTCTGGCTGATCAGCATGGCAAAACAGTTTAAAAAATCTTTTTTATAAAATAAGATCAGATAAATAATACCAAGCAAAAAGATCAGTAAAGAGGGTATAATATAGCAAATTTTCAAGAATGACGGCGGAATATACCGTACTGTTTTCTCACACAGGAAATAGAGCAGAGTAAACAGGAAAAGATGCAGCCAGTCTTTTTTCAGCATTTTTCGGTGTGTATAAGAGACGCAGAAAAGTAACCAAAAAAAGGTAAGGATGTTTTCAGTCGAGATGAACAGCTGTAACATTACAGTCACCTCACTGCGATAAAGAAATAAATTGTTGCTGAATATCGAGGCGGCGTCTTCGGCTCAGAGGAATTTCTGTTTTGTTGTCTAAAAGGAGCGAGTCTTTCTTGATACAAAAAATATAGCGGTAATTGACGAGATAACTGCGATGCGGCTGCAGAAAGCCATATTTTTCAAGGAGTGTCTCAAAATCGGACAGACGATAGCGGATGAATTGTTCTGATTCAGAAGTCACAATTCGGCATGTCTTTGAAAGCGCCTCTATGTAAATGATATCGTTGACATTAAAAGAGTAAACGCAGGCGCTGTTTTGTTCATGAATATGGACAGTCAGTTCTTTATTTAAATTCCATTCCTGTTCCAGATTTCGCATCAGGACAGGCAATTCTTCTGTAAAATGATTTTTTCGGATAAAGGCAAAGGGGCGGACTTCAAAAGTTTGAAATACAAGCTCTTCACGGTTGGAAATAAATACAATCAATGCTTCTGGATGAATCAGTCTTAGTCTTCGGCATAATTCGATCCCATTTATGCCCGGCATCTCTATATCGAGAAATAATATCTGATATTTTTTACCATTACTGCTGGCATTCAATAATTCCCCTCCTGATATATAGCAATCAAAAAGAATCTGATGATGATGAGCAAGAAATGCATTTTTCAGCTCCTGATGGATATATTTCAGGATTACCTTTTCATCCTCGCAGATTGTGGCATATATTTTCCTCATTCATTTTCCCTCCAAATAATTTTAATTATAGCATTTAAAGGATGCGTCTGCAAGAGAATGGAATGCATGACGGATGGAAAAAGGGGCATTTTTGACCACTCATACCATATATGGACATGTCGTGGCTAAAGTGTTGAAGTTGGAAAAATTGTGTGGTAAAAAGAGAGCAGAAACAAAACAATTTTGAGATGCTATATGGCAGAACTTCTTGAATTGTAAAAGAAGAACGGAAATAAAAACGAAAGACAGGGGGAAACAAATTATGAAAAGAAAATTGGTCTCTATACTTCTTGGGGCCTCAATGGTAATCGGCGCTATGCCGGTATACGCTCTGGCAGAAGAAGCTACAGCAGAAACAGAAACAACACAAGATTGGATCACAGATGATGGATTCGGCAACCTGACAGCAGATTTTCCAGAGGAATATCCGAGAGAGCTGATCAAAATTGAAGATGATGCTACAATCGAAGCAAAAGTAGACGCTCTGATGAAAACGCTGACACAGGAAGAAAAACTGGATATGTTAGCAGCAGACGGAGCAGTCGGAACACAGACATATGGCTCCGATCGTCCATATCGAACAGGATACTGGACAGGATGCGCAAGATTAGGCGTTCCGATCGCAGCTTTCTATGACGGACCTATGGGAATCCGTATGAATGCCGGACATGAGACGACTCGTCCAATCAGTGAAAATGGTATCGCGGCAACATTTGATACGGATGCAGCATATGATTACGGAACGATCTACGGAGAAGAAAATGTCAATACTTCTTCCAACAACCAGCTTGGATCACAGGTTGACCTGCTCTATGATCTGACAAGATCCCGTGGTAAAGATATGTATGGTGAGGACTGGTATCTGGCAGAACAGATTTCAGCTGCTCAGACAAAAGCAACACAGGATAACAACACTTCAACAACACTGAAACATTACCTAAATGACGGTGATGTCGATGAGCAGACATTGCATGAGATGTATCTGGAAGTCTTCAAAGAGAATATCGTAGAAGGCGGAGCAACATCCATCATGACAGGATATGAGGCGACAAACGGCGTATCCGCATGTGAAGATACTTATTTAAATAAAACAGTTCTCCGTGATATGTGGGGATACAAAGGACTGGTAATGACTGACTGGGGCGGAAACTACAGCTTTACACTCGACAATGGTGTGACAATGGAGACTCCTTCTGACACGCATAACAACCCGGAAAATATTCAGGCAGCTTTAGATGCCGGAGAAATCACGCAGGAAGATATCGACTACGCAGTTCGCTGCAACCTGATGGCAATGGGTAAGACAGGATATCTTGGCCTTGTCGCAATCTCAAAAGACGGAACAGCAGCAGTAGATTATGATGCGCCGGAAGTTATTGAAATTCCTGACGTTACAACAGGCGAAGCCAGAACACAGATGCTGGAAGAAAACAACGAAATTGCTATTGATACGGCACAGAAAGGCGCTGTTCTTGTAAAGAACGAAAATGACACGCTTCCTCTGGCAGACTCAGGCAGCGTAGCAATGATCGGTCTTGGATCTGTTTATACCGTTGCAGGATCACACGGAGAGAATGCCTTTGGATATCTGAAACAGCTGGCAATCAGCCCGGCAGATGCACTGAAAGAGAAACTGCCAAATGCAGACGTTCAGGGATATGTAGCACAGGATATCGTAGGCGAGGCAGTTCCAGGAGACGTACTGTATACCGATGCAGAAGCAACACAAAATGGTGTTGTCCGTGTAGGTCATGACGGAAACGGAAATGAAGTTGATACAGTAGATGCAGATATTAACTTTGTGACAAATTCAACAAATTACTTTAATGCAGAAGACGGAACAGCATTTGAATATGGCGAACAGGGCGCAGCATATACAATGACGACATACCTGAAAGCGCCAAGCACAGGAACATATGAAATCAAAGTAGAAGGTATCGCTGCAAACGTTCTGTCCGCACAGATTGAGATTGACGGAGAGACAAAAGATATGGCTTGTGCAGCAGGAAGCGCTGGAACAGGATTTGTTGCGACGACAGGTCTTGTTACAACAGACACAGGACTTGATATTCCATCTGAACAGACAGAAAATCCATGGGCATTTTTCATGAAACAGGAAGAGAACACACCGGCAGATGCTGAGGAAGCGGAGACAGAGGCAGCAACAGAAGAAACTACAGAGGCAGAGTCTGAGACAGAAGAAGAGAAAAAAGGACCTGGACCAGGAGGTCCATTCGGCGGCGAATGGAAACCAACCTATGCAAAATTTGATCTTGAAGAGGGAAAGACATATAAAATTACAATCACATTAGATGCAGCTCTGGATGAAGACAGACAGTATCTGGCAGGAACAAAAGATACACAGGTACGTCTGGCATGGATCACACCAGAACAGAAAGAAGCAGATTATAACAATGCAATCGAGGCAGCAAAGACAGCTGACACTTCTGTTGTATTCTTATCTACGCTTCAGGATCTGAGTTATGATGAAGAACAGATGAAACTCCTCAACGATGTAATTGCAGCTGCAAAAGAAAACGATCATAAGGTAGCAGTCGTACTTACTGATGGATTACTTCCTGATATCTCTGATTTTGTTGATGATGTGGATGCAGTGCTGATGGTATGGCAGCCAGGTCAGGGCGGCGGAACTGTAGTCGGAAATATTTTGAGCGGCGCATACAATCCAAGCGGTAAACTTCCAATCGCATGGTCGGCTGACTATGAAGATACAAGCAAAATATATCAGACAGAGGGAAGAAGTGTGGAAGCGAATGGTCCTTCAAACGGTACTTCTGTAGCACATCAGGAAGGTATCTTCGTTGGATATAAATATTACGATGCAGAAGACAAACAGGATTCTGTTCTGTATGACTTCGGATATGGATTAAGCTATACTGACTTTGAATACGAGGTTACAAACATAACAGAAGCAGCAGAAGGCGCTGACGAAGTGGGATATGATGTGACAGTAAAAGTAACAAATACAGGCGATGTGGCAGGTTCAGCAGTTCCTCAGATTTATTTGGAGGGCGCACAGCTTGAAAATGGTATCTATAAACCATCTGATGTTCAGGCAAACTGGCATTATACAGATAACGACGGCGACGGCACAGAAGATTATCTGCCGCAGGTAGACGGTATTCAGCAGGCGAAATATCAGTTAGTAGGATTTGAACATACGGATGAAATTGCACCTGGCGAAAGCACAGAAGTCACAATTCATATTGATCAGAGATCTCTCAGCTACTGGGATACAAGCATTGCCGATGATGACATGTATGAGAGAGCAGATGGAACAAAAGATAAATATACTCTGATTACTGGTGACAGAACGATGTACATTGCACAGTCCTCTGACCAGCTTGGAGAAGCATTCACAGTAACAATAGAATAAGTTTATAATCTGAACTCAAGATAAATATTAATAAATATTGAGAGAATGACAGCGAATATCCGCATCTGTATAGGTGAGGATATTTGCTGTTTATAAAATTTCAGTCAGAATATGTATCACTTTTAAAATATAGGATAAATAAGAAAAATTGGAAATTTTAATCGGAATGTAATGTAGACACAACAGAAATAAAACATGGAAGCAGTGAAAATTCATCACTGTATCAAGCGATTTCATGTTTGGATTGCAGAAAATAGGATAAATAAAATGACAAGCACATCAATGCAGATCAATTGTGCCGACATAAAAAACAGAGCAGAGAGGGATTGGATCGGAATCATGAAAAAAAATGAAAAAAGAAGAATGAGAATATTTTCAGGGGCTCTCAGCATTATGCTGACGGCTGCGGCAGCAGGAGCGATGCCTGTTTTAGCAGAAGAAACGGGAAAAGACTGGGGAGAATACAAAATGGATAATGACGGATATGGATATTTGACGGCAAATTTCCCAGATCAGTTTACATCAGAATATATTATAGAAGAAAACAGTGTCAGCGTAGTTCAAAAAACAGAGGCGCTGATGTTGACTTTAAATGAAGAAGAAAAAAAGGAACTTTTACAGGCAGACGGATATTGGAGAGGAATACCAAGAGTAGGAATCCCTGAGATCGTATTTTATGAAGCAGAAAATAAAACTCCGGCGCCGGGAGCAGCATCGGTATTTGCTTCTTATGACGAAGAAAATGCCGTAGTATATGGAAAAGCAGCCGCACAGACTGTGAAAGTATCCGGCGCAAATGCGATTGAGTCAGACGCTTTAAATGCAGGAGAAGAAAAGAGCGCTCCTGATGAGGCTCTGGAGAATGCTGTGACAACTGCCCTGAATCAAAATGGTATCATCACGGGTCTGTCAAAGAAATTCTGCGATAAAAATGTGGATGGGATGAGTCAGGAAGAGATAGATACAGCTGTCGGCAATATTTTGACTTGCATTGGAGAAGCAGGATATTTTGGAATGGTTCAGATCAGCAGAGACGGTCTGGCAGCAATCGATTCAGATGCCCCTGAAACGATTAAACTGGCGTTGGACGGCGAGAAAGATCCAGAAGCAGAAAAAACGTCTGCAGCGGCAGGAGCTGTCCTTCTGAAAAATGAAAATAAAACGCTGCCGCTGAAACAGGCGCCTGAGATGCAGGTGACATCTGAAGATACGATGACGGAGACAGCAGCAGAAGGAACAAGTATTTTATACATAGCATCGAACGAAAAAGCACTCAGCAAGGAACAGCAGAACTTTCTCACTGAAAAGATCAGCGCTGCAAAAGCAGAAAATAAAAAAGTGATCCTCGTACTTGCGACAAGTCAGGCGATCGACATTGAAAAATGGGCGGGCGATTGCGACGCAATTCTGGAAGTATGGCAGAGCATAGAAGACGAGAGCGGTTTGATTGCTTCTCTGCTGTCAGGGGAAACCATTCCAGGAGGACGTCTGACAACAGCATGGTCTGACACGGACGCAGCATGGAACGCCGGATATGGATTATCTTATACACAGTTTTCTTATGAATTTGTATCAGCAGAGCCAGCTTCTGAAAACGAAGAAGATTATGGTCTCGATGTGACCGTGAAGGTAACAAATACAGGAAAACTGCCGGGAGCTGACACAGTACAGATTTATACAGAAGATGGGGAACGTAAAACGCTGTCTGCTGTGAAAAAGACAGAAGTTTTACAGGCAGGAGAAGAAAGAGAGATGGTGATTCACATCTCGCAAAGAGGTCTTGGCACGCTTAAAGATGGCGAGTGGACAGTACAGGAAGGAAACAGAAAACTGTTTATTGCTCATAATGCAGAGGACGAGACAGTAGAAGCTGAAGTGGAAATAAAAGCGGCAAAATCAGGTGTTTCTTTACAGGCAGAAGCGCCGCAGAGTGCGGAAGCAGGAGAACCATTTGATGTGAAAGTGAATACACCGATCAATGTTATCAGTCTTCAGATGATGGATGCAGAAGGAAATGTGTATCAGCCTGTCGACGTTTTAAAAGAAAATATGGGCGACAGCATTCAATTTACTTACACATTAAAAATTGACCAGGCAGGCAAGGCTCAGATCAACATTTTTACAACGACACCGGAAGGCTTATCCGAATCAGCGGCAGCACAGGTGGAAGTTGAAATTCAGTAGAAACACAAGAATCATTCCTGCTTTTCACTAAAATAGCAAGATCAAGAGCAAGAAGTCTTGACAATTCCTATCTGTTAGTGATAGTTTAATTGTGCAAGTAAACAATCATACTTAAAGAAGAATAAGGAGTTATAGTATGCAGGAATTAAAACCGATCAAAGAAGGTAAAGTACGCGAGATTTATGACAATGGCGATAGCCTGATTATGGTAGCGACAGACCGCATCAGCTGTTTTGATGTGATCCTGAAAAATGAGGTGACAAAGAAAGGAACAGTGCTGACGCAGATGTCAAAGTTCTGGTTTGATATGACAGAAGATATCCTGCCGAACCATATGATTTCTGTAGACGTGAAAGACATGCCGGAATTTTTCCAGCAGGAAAAATTTGACGGCAACAGTATGATGTGCCGTAAGCTGGAGATGCTTCCGATCGAATGTATCGTGCGCGGTTATATCACAGGAAGCGGATGGGAAAGCTATAAGAAGACGGGAAAAGTATGCGGTATTGAACTGCCGGAAGGACTCAGAGAGTCTGACAAGCTGCCGGAACCGATCTATACACCATCTACAAAAGCTGAAATCGGAGATCACGATGAGAATATTTCTTTTGAACAGAGTATTGCTCATCTGGAAAAATATTTCCCTGGCAAAGGACAGGAGTATGCAGAGAAACTGCGCGACTGTACAATCGCACTGTACAAAAAATGTGCAGAGTATGCTTTGAGCAAGGGAATCATCATCGCAGATACAAAATTTGAGTTTGGTCTCGATGAAAATGGAAACATCGTGATCGGTGATGAAATGCTGACACCGGACAGCTCACGTTTCTGGCCGGCAGAAGGATATGAGCCAGGCCATGGACAGCCATCCTTCGACAAACAGTTTGCGCGCGACTGGCTGAAAGAGAACAAAGACCATGACTGGACACTGCCTCAGGAGATTGTGGATAAGACAATCGAGAAATATCTTCAGGGATATGAGATGCTGACAGGAAAGCGTCTGTAAAAAATAAAAAAAGAGAACAGGTGTCTCACATGATTGTGGGCGCCTGTTTTTTCGATGAAAGACAAAAACGGATGAAGAGAGAACTGGAATTGCAGAAAGCAAAAACAGGTGATTTCTATATTTGATTGATCGTATGAATACTTGGGAAAGGAGAGTGCATTTATACCGGCGCCGAAAGGAGCGGGATTTATGCCTGAAAATAATTTATGAAGATAAGAGATATGGTAACAGCAGACAAAGAGAATGTGATGGAGATGGTACAGGAATTTTATCACAGCGATGCAGTTGATCACGAAGTAAAACAGGAAGTTCTGGAAGCGACACTCAATGCGGCTGTCTCAGAAGATCCGGTTTTAAGAGGCGTTGTCTTGGAGGAAGATGGAAAAATAATCGGCTATGCATATCTGACATCTTATTTCGTGACAGAGGCAGGAGGAATCAATCTGATGATTGAAGATCTTTTTATTAAAAAAGAAGCAAGAGGCCATGGATACGGAAGTCAGTTTTTTAAATGGCTTTTCAAAGAATACCCAAATGTAAAACGGTATCGCATGGAGGTTACAGAGGAAAACAAGGGAGCAGTCTCTCTGTATAAAAAGATGGGATTTGAGTTCTTGGGATATCTTCAGATGATAAAGGATATCTGAAATTTCTGAGAATTTAAAGGAAAAGGGCAAAAGGAAGAAATTTTTCGCCGGCAAAGAATACTCTTGACTTTATGAGTGGCAGTATGATAAAATGAACGAGCGAATGGAAGTAGGTTTTTTTTTTATGCCTAAAAAAACAGGAATCGCGAACTGGAAGAAAACACAAGGAAGGCGAGGTGGAAGTTGTGCGCACTAGAATCACATTGGCATGTACAGAATGTAAACAGCGTAACTACAACATGACGAAGGATAAGAAAACTCATCCGGACAGAATGGAAACTAAGAAATATTGTAAGTTCTGTAGAACTCACACAGTACACAAGGAAACGAAATAAAACGATTTTCCATTAAGGAAGTGAAGCAGATGGCAGAGAATACAGAAAAAGCCGTTCAGAAGACTCAGAAAACACAGAAAAAAAGCTGGTTTGAGGGTATGAAGGCAGAATTCAAAAAGATTATTTGGCCAGACAAGAAAACATTGGGAAAACAGACGGCTGCGGTCGTTACTGCTTCTGTCGTACTGGGTGCAATTATTGCAGTTATGGATTTCATAATTCAATATGGTATTGATTTCTTAGTAAAATAAGGACAAAGGTGATTTTATGTCAGAAGCAAACTGGTATGTTGTTCATACTTATTCAGGGTATGAAAACAAAGTAAAGGCCAACATTGAAAAAACGATTGAAAACCGGCATCTGGAAGATCAGATCCTGGAGGTCAGAGTTCCGATGCAGGATGTCGTGGAGATGAAGAACGGTGCGAAGAAACAGGTTCAAAAGAAAATGTTTCCTGGCTATGTCCTTCTGAACATGGTTATGAATGACGATACATGGTATGTCGTGAGAAATACCAGAGGTGTAACTGGATTTGTTGGTCCTGGATCGAAACCAGTTCCACTTACCGAGGAAGAGATGAAACCGCTGGGAATCAAACCGGCTGAAGTTCAGGTTGATTTCACAGAAGGTGACACCGTGGTTGTGACAAACGGTGTATGGAAAGATACGGTAGGCGTTATTCAGACTATGAACCACAGTAAACAGGTTGTCACAATGAATATTGATTTATTCGGACGCGAGACTCCAGTTGAGATAAGTTTCGCAGAACTGAAGAAAATGTAACTGATTGATGTCTCTGTCTGAAGACGGAGAAGTGGGAGGGAAATCCCCCGACATTACCACATAGGAGGTGCCTAACAATGGCAAAAAAAGTAACAGGTTATATTAAATTACAGATCCCTGCTGGAAAGGCTACACCGGCTCCACCAGTTGGTCCTGCACTTGGACAGCACGGTGTAAATATCGTACAGTTTACAAAGGAGTTTAACGCAAGAACAGCTGATAAAGGCGACTTAATCATCCCTGTAGTTATCACTGTTTATGCTGACAGAAGCTTCAGCTTCATCACAAAAACTCCTCCGGCAGCAGTTTTATTAAAGAAAGCTTGCAACCTGAAATCAGGATCAGGCGTTCCAAACAAAACAAAAGTTGCTACTATCACAAAAGATAAAGTAAGAGAAATCGCTGAGATGAAGATGCCAGACTTAAACGCAGCTTCCGTTGAAGCAGCTATGAGCATGGTTGCAGGAACAGCAAGAAGTATGGGTATCACAGTTGTTGACTGATCATCCCGAACGATAGAGGATAAGTAAACTGAAAACGAAAAGGACGTGGGAGGGAAATTCCCGCAAACACCACCAGGAGGTTATTTAATATGAAAAGAGGAAAAAGATACGTTGAAGCTGCTAAGGCTATTGACCGTGCTGCTTTATACGATACCGCAGAAGCTATGGCTTTAGTAAAAAAAGCAGCTGTAGCAAAATTTGATGAAACTATTGAAGCTCATATCAGAACCGGATGTGATGGACGTCATGCTGATCAGCAGATCCGTGGTGCTGTTGTTCTGCCACACGGAACAGGTAAAAAAGTTCGTGTGTTGGTATTCGCAAAAAATGCAAAAGCTGACGAAGCTTTAGCAGCAGGTGCAGAATACGTTGGAGCAGAGGAACTGATTCCAAAGATCCAGAATGAAGGATGGTTAGACTTTGACGTTGTTGTTGCTACACCAGACATGATGGGTGTTGTAGGACGTTTGGGACGTGTACTCGGACCAAAAGGATTAATGCCAAACCCAAAAGCTGGTACAGTTACAATGGACGTGACAAAAGCTGTTCAGGATATCAAAGCCGGTAAAATTGAGTACAGATTAGATAAAACAAACATTATCCATGTGCCGATCGGAAAAGCTTCTTTCACAGAAGAACAATTAACGGACAACTTCCAGACGCTGATGGCTGCTATTTTAAAGGCAAAACCAAGTACATTGAAGGGACAGTACTTAAGAAGTGTTGTTGTTACTCCTACAATGGGACCTGGTGTAAAATTAAATACAGCTAAATTTATGTAATAATAAAAATGAAAATGTCGTTCTGACTTGAATATTCAAGAAAGAACGGCATTTTTTTGTTTGATGTTAAAAAGAGCGTGTAGTATAATAAAAAATGAAAAATAAAACACGGAAGAGGAAAGGGACCATCCTACCGTGTTTGATAAAAAAGGAGAAGTAGCGATGAAAAAACAAAAAGGATATGCTGTTGGAGCGGCCGTCATTGTTCTGATCGTCCTGGCTGTAATTTTTCTGCGGCCAAAGGGAATGTCAATCGTTCCGGGCGACTATGTGAAAGTCAGCTGCAGCGGACTGAACGGAGAAGGAAAGGCCAGAATATCCTTTGACGCACAGAGTTTTCTTTCTGCGATCAAAGAAGAAAAAGAACTAAAACCAGCACAGGAAAGTGAGATACAGGGAATACTTGCAACGGCAGATCAGTACTTTGAACTTTCCAAGACAGAAGAATTGTCAAATGGAGATGAAATCTCGATTGAGAGCAGTATGCCGTCGGATCTTTTCGAGTCATATAAAGTTAAGATCAAAAACAATGATGTAGAGTATACAGTGGCAGGTCTGACGGACAAACAGGCGCTTGACCTGACAGAATATGGCATGACTGAATTTAAGGGATTTGAGGGTCATGGATATGTCAATGCGTACATTGACTATGACAAATTATATAATGCGGCTGCTGAGATCGTAAAGTCGGTAGAAGATTCTGAAAGAACAGAGCAGTATATTGCCAATGAGTTATACAGCGATGTATCCCGATGCGTCAACGGTGTGACAGCAAACCAGATGGAAGATCTGTCAAACGGGGACAAGATTACGGTGACTTATTCAGTAAATGAAGAGGATGACAGAATAGAAGAGTATGGCATCGTATTCCAGGGCGGTGAAGTAGAACTGGAAGCAGAAGGTCTGGAAGATGTGGAGACCATTGACCTTGAAGATTATCTGAGCGCAGAAGCGGCAGGATACAACGGAGCAGGGGAACTGAGAGTATTCCTCGATTATGAAAAATTAAGAGAAGATCTCTCGGAAAAAATTTCAGATGAAAGAAATGGATTTGCATTGGAAGATGTCGTTTCTCAGATTGAAAGCTATGTTTCCTATAACTTCAATTTATATGGAGAAAAGACAGCAGGAATCAGCAATGGAGATGAAATCCGTATTTTTGCGGAAGCATCGGAAATGGGCGGCTATGTAGATTCTGTCGGATTTGAATTGGAAAATGCAGAGAAGACGATAACGGCAGAAGGGCTGGAAGAACCTCAGGAGGTAGATCTGATGGATCTTCTGGATGTCAGCTTTTCAGGAATCTGCCCTTTTGTTGAAGTTACAGCAGAACTGGATGAGGAACATCCTGTCTATGCTTACATCGACGGAGAGTCTTATGGCCAGATTCCATATCGTATTTCAGCAGAGAATGGAGATACCCTTGATATTACTCTGGAATGTGATGAGGAAGCGGCATTAAAAGCAGGATATAAGATTATAAATAAGGAAAAGAGTTATGAGATTTCCGGATTAGATACCTATAATTTCACACTGGAATCTGTTGATGCAGAAAATCTTCAGCCAATCGAGGCAGCCATGAAAGAACAGATCAATCCAATTCTTCTGGACAAAGAATATGATCTGCTGGAAACTCTGGCGGAAGATAATGGTCTGATTTTGTGGAACAAAGTGAAATCAGGATTAAACAGAATTGCCAAAGTGTATGCAGAACATCCTACCTATAATGGAAACAAAGCAGCATTTGTATATGAAGCGACTGTTCCGGTCATGAGCCAGAATGAAACTGTGACAGAACATGAAGTCTATGTTGCATTTTTCTTTGTCGACGTTGTGGAGACAGCGGATGGAACAATCAGTCTGACGGAGTATAATCTGGATGACATCGAAATCTTCTATTCAGAAGAAGAGCTGGAGGAAGCGCTGACAGTTCTGGGAGATTCTCTTGATACAGAAGAGGGAACAAAGCCTGAGATGACAACAGTGATGAACGAAGGGCTGGAGGAAGCGCTGAAAACAGAAGACACGGAAGCAGCGCAGGAAGAGACAAAGGGGCAGAATGTGGCAGATGCGACGCCGGCAGTCAGCACAGCCGTGATTCCTGAAATTTCAAAGGAAGCGCAAGACAGCGCGGCTGCGATGATCGAGTATGACGGTCATCGGTATTACCGGTTTGATTTTGCTGTGACCTGGAAAGAAGCAAAAGAACTTTGTGAGAAAGCAGGAGGCAGCCTTGTATCCATCACAAGCTGGACAGAACAGTGTGCAGTTCAAAGCCTGATCGAGGAAGGAACACTGGATCAGTACTGGATTGGTGGGGACGACGAAACTTTAGAAGGACAGTGGAAATGGACGACGGGTGAAGCATTCACATATGATGGATGGGATCATAACCAGCCGGATAATTACAATGGAGCCGAAGACTACGCCTGCATCAGCAAAACATACGGAGGCGTCTGGAATGATACAGCAAATGAAGAGGAAGAAACAGGATATATTCTGGAAGTCTGGGATCAGCAGATGGAGACAGGAGAATATTTGGCAGAAAGCGATACGCTGATCCATGAAAATAATGTGTCATATGATATGTATGATGACGACTCTTACGGAAACCGTTCCTATGGAGTAATAGCGTACAATGCTTCTGGAAATGGCTGGACACAGTATAAACTGGACGGGGCATATGAGAAGCTGAGTGCAGAGACCGCAATTTATGCAGATGCTGAGAGCGGTGCGAGCATAGACTTTGCAATATTTGGAGATGGAAAATTGTTATACAGACAATCCTCTCTCACACGCCAGAGCGTACCAGCTTCTTTTAGCGTAGATGTAAGCGGCGTGCAGGTTCTGACAATCGCTACGAGAAACATGGGTGACTACTCTGACGGATATCTGCTTTTGAATAAAGCAAAAATATACCCGGCAGGGCAAAAAGAAGCGCAGGAAAGACGGGACAGAATTCAGGATCAGCAGGTGATTGACCAGATTGGATACCAGCATGAGACTGCACTGTGGCAGGATGCGACGGGAGAACTTCATGACGGATATAGCAGTTTTAACGGATCAGAGGACAGCTTTGCATCATGGAATCTGAAGGGAGAATATCAGACATTCTCAGGAAAATTTGTTCTGGGAGTGGATACGGGAGCTGATATATCTTTAAAAGTACAGATTTACGGTGATGATGAACTGCTGTTTGAATCATCTGGATACGATAAGACAAAAGATACGCTGGAATTTTCTGTAGATGTGACAGGAAAGAAAGTATTAAAAATTGTGACAGACAATGAGAAGGAGGGCAGCAATGCGTATCTGTATCTGACAGATGAAGTGCTGACTGCTCCAAAGGAAGAAAAGGTACAGACAGAAGACAATGGGGAGACCGAGGCAGAAGTGACTGCATGGGATCTGCCTGACAATGAGAATACATCGGAAACACCTGCGGAGAATTCTTATACATTTCCGGAAGTGGACCAGTCAGTGAATAGTCAAGTTTCTGGATTTGCTGAGTATGATTCTCACCGTTACTATCTGTTTGACATGCCGATGACATGGGAAAAAGCAAAACAGTTCTGTGAGCAGGCAGGAGGTCATCTTGCGGTCATCACGTCGCCTCAGGAGCAGAGAAGGGTTGAAAAACTGATTGAAAAAGGAGAAGGATACGAGTACTGGATCGGTGGAAGCGATACCGAACAGAATGGAAACTTCAAATGGGTAAGCGGTGAGGCTGTGACATACAGTAACTGGAAAAATGGAGAACCAAATGCCAGCGAAAAAGGAGAAGGGATCAAAGAGAAGTATGTAGAGATCTACTCCGACAGCGGTGAGTGGAATGACAATGACGAGACAAAAGAATTTGGATTTATTCTGGAGATTTCAAATGATAAAGATACAGTGAAAACATATCAGGAACTGGGTGAGATGGATGATAAGATCGTATCAAGCGAGGGATATGAATATCAGGAACGAATCTCTGACAGCCATGGAAATGAATATTTATCTACCTATGTGCTGGATGCGTCCGGCAATGGATGGGTGACTTATGATCTGGACGGCGCATACACGCAGATTTCCGGCATCCTAAGCACATATCAGGATACGGAACAGAATGCTGACATGAATATAGGATTTTTTGGAGACGGAAAATTGTTATATCAGATCACAGACATCAGCGGATGGGAAAAAGCAGTATCCTTTGCAGTGAACGTGACAGGCGTAAAGACACTGACGATCAAGACATCGAACATGGGGGAATACAGTTATGGCTGGCTGCTGCTGAATGATACTGTTCTGGAAAAAGCGGAGACACCAGAAATAAATGGCGCTGTTGGACGTTTGGCAGAACAGCAGCTTGTAGATTCTGATGGAATGGAATATGAAGCAGGTCTGTTCCAGGATTCCTATGGAGAACTGTATGATGGAGCTTACTGCTTTGATTCCTCCGAGAATGGTTTCGCTTTGTATCTGCTGGATGGAAAATACACAGAATTTTCAGGATCTATTTGTACAGGAATACAGACACAGTCAGCAGGAACGGTGAAAGTAGAGATTTATGCAGACGATGAATTGATTTTCGAGCAGGATGGCGTCACAAAAATGACGGAGGCAATTCCATTTACTCTTGACGTGACAGGAAAGAAAAATTTAAAAATCACAGTAGTGAATTCAGACGAGGAAAATAGCAATTTCGTCTATATGGCAGGAGATATCCTGAAATAAAATAAGAACGCGCGAAGTTCAGACTTCGCGCTGTTCTGCATTTTGGAAGAAAAAAGCAGGGAGGTGCTGCGATGCGGATTTTAATTGCAGAGGATGAAAGAGATCTGAATGATCTTTTAAAAAAGAGATTGGAGAAACAGCAGTACAGTGTAGATGCGTGCTATGACGGACAGGAGGCTTTGGATTATCTGGAAGTCACAGAATATGCTGCGGTGATTTTAGACATTATGATGCCAAAGGCAGACGGATTGACTGTGCTCAAAAGCATTCGCAAAAAGAAAAAAAATATTCCGGTACTGCTTCTGACAGCAAAGGACAGCATTGAAGACCGCGTCATAGGTCTGGATTTGGGAGCAGACGACTATCTGGTAAAACCATTTGCATTTGAGGAGCTTTTAGCTCGTATTCGAGTGATGATCCGGAAATCGGCATCTGGAGGTGCGCAGACAAATATTATTGAGATTGCAGATCTGACGGTTGATTTAAATACGCGCAAAGTCTTGCGGGCAGGAAATGAAATTGAGCTTTCCAGCAAAGAATTTTCCATTTTGAGATATTTGGCGCTCAATCAGGGGATTGTATTGTCGCGCGAGAAGATTGAACAAAATATCTGGAATTATGACTATATGGGATCTTCCAATGTGATTGATGTGTATATCCGCTATCTGCGCCGGAAAATAGATGCGCCGTTTGAGAAAAAGCTGATTCACACAGTGCGCGGCGCGGGATATGTATTGAGAGAGGAAAAATGAAACGATTAACATTAAGATGGAAAATGACATTGTTGTACACGCTGTTTATGATGATTCTGACAGCTGGAATGTTGGGGATTCTGTTTTCACTGAGCAGCAGCGCTATTTTGGATTTGACACACAGAGAATTAAAAAATCAAGTATGGGAAGCATTTGACGATCTGGAATGGGAAGACGGTAAACTGGAGATTGACTCTGACTTTCTAGAGCCGGAGGACGGTATCTATCTTTCTGCATATGATTCCGAAGGGAAAATGTTAGGAGGCAGAGTTCCAGGCAATTTTAATTATGAAGAAGAGCTGTCTGAAGGTCTGAAAAAAATTTCTCTGGAAGGGGAAGAATGGTATATATTAGACGATGTGTCTGAAATTGAACAGTATGGCTCTGTATTTATCAGAGGAATTGTATCTGTTTCAGAAAAAGAGAGCAGTCTGGCAGTGACACTGCGCCTTAGCGTGATTTTATTTCCAATGATGGTCTTTTTGACGGCAGGGCTTGGATATCTGTTTATCGGTCATGCGCTTCGGCCTGTAGCCAAGATAACAGCTACAGCTTGTGAGATTTATGAAAAAGGAGATTTATCGAAGCGAATTGGAATGAATAGAAAAAAGAAAGACAATATAGATCTTTCAGAAGAAAAAGGAGAAAAGAAATGTGTCTGCAAAAAGTATCTGTATAAAGATGAGATTTATAAACTTGCCGAGACCTTTGATCTCATGCTGGAGCGATTAGAAACTTCTTTTGCAAAAGAAAAACAGTTTACTTCTGATGTTTCCCATGAGCTGCGCACACCTGTCTCTGTAATTTTATCGCAGTGTGAGTATCTGCTGGAAGACAGAAATCTGACTGGGGAAGAGGAAAAAGCCGTGCAGATTATACAGAAAAAAGCACAGAATATGGCAAATATGACAGCACAGCTTCTTTTTTTGGCGAGAGCTGACCAAAACCGTCAGGTGATAAAAAAGGAATGGCTAAATCTTTCGGTAGTGACGGAGATGGCTGTGGAGGAACAGCAGGAGATTGCAGAAGAGAAAGGGATACAGATTGAGACAGAAATTGAGGAAAATGTGGAAGGATATGCAGATGAGACGATGTTTATCCGCCTGTGGATGAATTTAATTGGAAACGCTGTCACATATGGAAGAGAAGGAGGATGGATTCGTGTTGGCATCCAAAAGCAGGATAACAAAGTTGCAGGATATGTGGAAGATAATGGAATTGGAATAGAAGAAGAAAAGCTTCCGCATATCTGGGAACGATTTTATCAGGCAGATACTTCCAGATCGGAGAAAGGAAGCGGTCTTGGTCTGTCTATGGCAAAATGGATCGTGCAAGCCCATGGGGGAACAATATCAGCGGAGAGTATTTATGGGAAGGGAACGAAATTTATATTCCAGTTTCCAGTAGAAAAATAGAAAAAAATTGTTTTTTTAATCTTATTTTAATCTTTTGCTCTTATAATGATCTCAACAAAGAAAAAGAAATGAAATCAAGGAGGATTTGATTATGAATCATAAAGAAATGAAATTGTTTGCAGGAGTTTTAGCAGCAGTATTTGTTGCAGCAGCAGGAACAGGGGCAAAAGAAATTTTAGCAGCAAAGGATGAAAAAATAAAGATATCAAGAAAAGAAGCATTGGAAATCGCAGCGGAAGATGCTAAGGTTAAGGAAGATGAAATTAAGAGATCAAGAGTAGAATTTGACCATGAAGATGGAAGAATTATCTATAATGTGGAATTTTATACAGATAAAAAAGAATATGATTATGAAATCAATGCTGAGACAGGAAAGATTTTAGAAGTGGATTCTGAGATTGACCGGGAATTTAAAGACTTTTCCCAGATGGAAGACGCAAAGATTTCAGAGGAAGAAGCAAAGCAGATTGCACTGGAAGAAGTGCCTGGGGCAAGCGAGGACGATGTATATCTGGAGCTGGACTACGATGACGGAACAATGCTGTATGAGGGAGAAATCTTTTATGACAGCTATGAATATGAGTTTGAAATTAATGCAGAAACAGGGGAGATTGAGAGCTGGGAAAGAGAATCCATTTGGGATTAAAAAGACAGGATCACATGCAGAAGATTTGCTGGTAAAAAATAAATATAGATATAATGAAAAAAATGCAGGAAAAAAACTTGCATTTTTTTTAAATGCTGTTATAATAGCAGTTGTATAAATATGCAGGATTTGTGGAAAAACTTAAAATTTATGCGTGATGAATGAGACAGAAAAAAGATATTTTCCTAAGCTGCAAGTGAAAAGAATAGAAAATACCGTAAAATATAAGAGATTATTATTGAGGAGGAAAAAATTATGAAAAAAGCAGTTGCATGTTATTTAAGTGTTGTGATGAGTGTTTGCATGATGGCCGGATTTACAACTATGGCAGCAGAGGATAATGCCTTAGAGCGTATCAAAGAACGTGGAACATTGATCGTTGCTACAGATGCAGCATGGCCTCCATTTGAATATATGCAGGGCGAAAATGTAGTGGGAGCTGATATGGAAGTGGCAGCTGACATCGCAGAAGAACTGGGCGTGGATCTTGAAATTATCAATGCAGCATTTGACTCTCTGTCCATGTATCTGGAAAATGGAGAGGCAGATCTTGCAATCGCAGCAATCACAGTCACAGAAGACCGTCAGGATACAATGGAATTTTCTGAGCCATACTGCGATACTTACCAGTATATTGTTGTAAAAGAAGACGATGAAAATGTAAAAACGATCAATGATCTGGCTGGATATACAATCGGCGTACATTTGGGAACAACAGGAGATTTCCTGGCATCTGACGAAGTAAACATGGGTGTTCTTGCGGGAACAGGCGCAACAGTTCAGCAGTATAAAGATCTGACCATCGCAGCGATGGGACTGGATGCCGGAGACGTTCAGGCAATCGTATGTGATAAGCTGCTTGCAGAAAATATCTGCACAAACAATGAAGACTTAAAATGTTTTGAAGCAGTATATGAAGACGGAAGTTCCACTAAGGAACAGTATGCAATCGCAGCTGCAAAAGGCGAGACAGAACTGATTGAAAAAGTAAATGAGATTATCAAACCATTAAAAGAAGACGGCACAGTGGATAAATATATTCTGGATCACAGTGAGAAAGCATCTCTTGCAAATGAAGAATAAGAACGTGCGGTGAGGCAGAAAATGGCGGCAGAGAAAAGTTTGCCGCTATTTTCTCGCTCAAAGTAAGTTTTTTAAGCTGTAGAAAGAGCTGTAGACAGAATAGAAAAAAATGTGTCAGCGAGCAGCAGTGACTGAAGCAAGAAGCAGAGTGATTTCTTGCAGAACAGATCGCATACTGCATATTGTAATAGAAAAACATTTGTAATATAATATTGATATAAAAAATGTCTCCTGCTTTCCAGCTGGGATATTATTAAAAAAAAGACAGAAAAAGAAAGGAAAAAAGGTATGGGCTGGATAGAAACCTTTGTTACGGATTTTGAGAAAACTTTTATCCGAGATGACCGCTATAAAGTGTTCCTGACAGGATTTAAGAATACGCTCTTAATCACCGTAGTCTCTTTGATTGTAGGGCTGGTTGCCGGAATTCTGATTGCCATCATGCGCTATGGATTTACGCAGATGAAGAAAAGAAAACCAATCACACTTCCGCAGAAGCTTCTGTATGCAGTTTGTTGGATTGTAGATAAAATTTTAGGATTGTATGTTGCAATCATGCGAGGTGTTCCGCTCGTTGTACAGCTGCTTATCATGGCGTTTGTCATTATGGCCGGATTCCCAAATAAGATTGTGGTATGCTGTATTGCGATGGGACTGAACTCTGCTGCATACGTTTCTGAGGTTGTACGAGGAGGAATCAACTCCGTAGATGCAGGACAGATGGAGGCAGGCCGTTCGCTCGGTCTGAGCGCAGCCACAACGATTGTGCATATCATATTGCCGCAGGCATTTAAGTCAGCGCTGCCGGCTCTGTGCAACGAGGGAATTGCAGTCTTGAAAGAAACTTCTATTGTAGGATATATTGCGGTTGTAGACCTGACAAGAGCATCCGACTTAGTCAGAAGTCGTACAATGTCACCGATGATGCCGCTGTTTTTCATCGCAGCTGTGTACTTCATCTGTGTCGTAGTAATGTCCTGGGGTGTAAGCATATTGGAAAAGAGGTTAAAACAGGGTGATCGAGGTTAAAGGTTTAAAAAAAGATTTTCATGATCTGAAAGTTTTAAATGGAATTGATTATAAGATCGAACAGGGAGAAAAAATTGTAATCTTAGGTCCAAGCGGTTCAGGAAAAAGTACATTTTTGCGGTGCTTAAATCTCTTGGAGGAGCCGACAGAAGGTGAAATCTGGGTAGATGGAGTCAATATCACAGATCCGAGAAGTGATATTGATAAGATGCGTCAGAGAATGGGGATGGTATTCCAGCATTTTAACCTGTTTCCGCATAAGACGGTACTGGAAAATATTACATTTGCACCTGTAAAATTAAAGCTTCAGACGAAAGAAGAAGCAAAAGAAAATGCAATGCGTCTTCTGAGAAGAATTGGATTGGAAGACAAAGCTTCTGAATATCCGAATAAACTTTCAGGAGGACAGAAACAGCGTATTGCAATCGTGCGTGCACTTGCGATGAATCCGGAAGTCATGCTGTTTGATGAGCCGACGTCTGCGCTTGACCCAGAGATGGTAGGAGAAGTCTTGGATTTGATCCGGGAACTTGCCGACGAGGGAATGACAATGGTAATCGTGACTCATGAGATGGGATTTGCAAAAGAGGTGGCGACAAAAATTCTGTTCATTGATGAAGGAGTCATCAAAGAGGAAAATACACCAAAAGAATTTTTTGAACATCCTCAGAACAAACGTCTGCAGGAGTTCTTATCAAAAGTATTATAGACGATAAAATTATTATAGATGATAGGAGAGAGAACAATGTTTCAGAATGTGATTGTAAAAAGACCATGCAGTAAAATTACAGAAGGAATTACTTCTGCACCGGAACTGGGAAAACCGGATTATGAACTGGCATTGAAACAGCATGACGCTTATATCGAGGCGTTAAAGAGCTGCGGTGTAAATGTGACTGTTCTGGAGGCAGATGAAGAATTTCCAGATTCTTGTTTTGTAGAAGACACAGCCGTGCTGACGAGAAAATGTGCGATCATCACGAATCCGGGAGCAGCTTCCAGAAACAAAGAAGTAGAAGCAATGATTCCTGTAATCAAGAAGTTTTACAGTGAAGACTGCATCGAATATATCAAAGCGCCGGGAACACTGGAAGGCGGAGACGTTATGATGGTAGGCGATCATTTCTATGTAGGACGCTCTGCGAGAACAAATGAAGAGGGAATCCGCCAGTTTATTGCAATTCTGGAGAAATATGGACTGACAGGATCTGAAGTGGAACTGACAGAAGTTCTTCACTTAAAAACAGGCGTCAACTATATTGAAAACAACAATATGCTTGTTTCTGGAGAGTTTATTGACAAACCGGATTTTGCAAAATACAACAAATATGTAATTCCGCAGGAAGAAGCATACGCTGCAAACTGTATCTGGGTAAACGGAAAAGTAATCGTTCCTGCTAACTTCCCGAAAGTGGCACAGATCGTAAAAGATGCAGGATATGAAGTTCTGCTTGTAGATACTTCTGAATATCGTAAGATCGACGGCGGACTGAGCTGCCTGAGTTTAAGATTCTAATAAATATAGAAATGAAAAAGCAGTACATTTTCTTATGGAGACAGAAAGGAAATGTGCTGCTTTTCTGTCTCAAAAATCTGTCTCGGAATCCATCTTTTTCTCTTGACATGATTCGTCTCCTGCTATATGATAAATACAGTATAAGGACAACACGTTGAGAAGACGAGTAAGCTGTCGAAAGATTGCAGAGAGAGATACAGAGCTGGGAGTATCTTATCGGAAAGCAGCCGAAAACTACCTTTGAGTGGCCCCAATCCGGTCCGGTGACTCCGTTATCGTCAAAAATGAGTGGTTTTCATAACAATTAGGGTGGAACCGCGAATTACATGAAGTATTCGTCCCTTGCAGTCAGAGTGGCTGCAGGGGATTTTTTTTCGGCATGGCGTGACAGGTCCAACAGAAAATGAATTACAGAAAGGAAGAAAAAAGATGATTATCACATTAAAAGATGGCACAAAAAAAGAGTACAGCCAGCCGATGTCTGTCATCGAGATCGCAAAAGATCTCAGCGAAGGACTGGCAAGAATGGCAGCAGTCGGTGAAGTGGACGGAGAAATTGTAGATTTAAGACACGTTGTGGACAAGGACTGCACATTGAATATTCATACCGTATCTGATCCAGAAGGACTGGCAGCGTACCGCCACACAACATCTCATATCATGGCGCAGGCAATTAAACGTCTCTATCCAGATACAAAACTGGCAATCGGACCATCCATCGCAGACGGATTTTACTATGATTTAGACAGAGAAACTCCTTTCAGCACAGAAGATCTGGAAAAGATTGAAGCCCAGATGAAGAAGATTGTAAAAGAAGATCTGCCGATCGAACGTTTTACAAAACCGAGAGCAGAAGCAATTGCATTTATGAAAGAACGTCAGGAGCCATATAAAGTAGAATTGATTGAAGATCTTCCAGAAGATTCAGAGATCAGTTTCTATCAGCAGGGAGAGTTCATTGACCTTTGCGCAGGACCTCACCTGATGAGCACAAAACCGGTAAAAGCATTTAAACTGACAAGTCTTGCAGGAGCTTACTGGAGAGGAAATGAACATAACAAAATGCTGACTCGTATCTACGGAACAGCATTCCCGAAAAAAGCAGAGCTGGACGAGTATCTGACAATGCTGGAAGAGGCAAAGAAACGTGACCACAGAAAACTGGGACGTGAACTGGGATTGTTTATGATGCACGATGCAGGTCCTGGATTCCCATTCTTCCTGCCAAAGGGAATGATCTTAAAAAATACATTGCTGGACTACTGGCATGAACTGCATACTAAAAATGGATATCAGGAAATCTCTACTCCGGTTATGTTAAACAGAAGCCTGTGGGAGACATCCGGTCATTGGGATCACTATAAAAATAATATGTACACGACTGTGATTGACGAGCAGGATTTTGCAATCAAACCAATGAACTGCCCAGGCGGAATCTTAGTATACCAGTCAGAACCTCGTTCTTACCGTGATCTGCCGCTTCGCATGGGTGAGCTTGGTCTTGTTCACCGCCATGAAAAATCAGGACAGCTTCATGGCCTGATGCGTGTACGCTGTTTCACACAGGATGATGCGCATATCTTTATGACACCGGAGCAGATCAAAGACGAAATCAAAGGCGTTGCAAGACTGATTGACGAAGTGTACAGTCTGTTCGGATTTAAATATCATGTAGAACTTTCCACACGTCCGGAAGACAGCATGGGAAGTGACGAAGATTGGGAGATGGCTACAGACGGACTGAGAAGCGCTCTCGATGATCTGGGACTGGACTATGTTGTAAATGAAGGAGACGGCGCATTCTACGGACCGAAGATTGACTTCCATCTGGAAGATTCCATCGGAAGAACATGGCAGTGCGGAACGATTCAGCTTGACTTCCAGCTTCCTCTGCGATTTAATCTGGAATATACAGGAGCAGACGGAGAAAAACACAGACCAATTATGATTCATCGTGTTGCATTTGGTTCAATTGAACGTTTCATTGGTATTCTGATCGAGCATTTTGCAGGAGCATTTCCAACATGGCTGGCTCCGGTTCAGGTAAAGGTACTGCCAATTTCTGACAAATATATCGAGTATGGCGAGAAAGTTTTAAATGCGCTGAAAGATGCAGGAATCCGTGCTGAGATTGACACACGCTCTGAAAAGATCGGATATAAGATCCGCGAGGCACAGACACAGAAAGTTCCATATATGCTGATTGCAGGAGCAAAAGAAGAGGAAGAAAACTTAGTCGCTGTCAGAAGCCGTAAAGATGGAGATCAGGGACAGAAAGCATTAGATACATTTATTGCAGAAATTAAAGAAGAAATTCGCACAAGAGCGAAATAAAAAAACAGAGCGGCTGTGGGAAAAATGTGATTTTTTCCGCAGCCGATTTTGAAAAAATATCTTGACAAACAAAGACATAGATGATATATTATGTCAGGAAACTGCCGAAGACAGTAGGTACTGAAAAGTGTAAAAGGAAACTGCCTACCGAGGAGTATAGTTCATTTTGTTGAATTTACAGCCTTTTTGTCGTACGGACAGAGAGGCTTTTTTATATTCCAAAATTTGAGACGGCGGTACACAAATCTATAAGGAGGTGCACCATTCATGGCAAAAGTGGAACTTAAGAAACCAATCGTGGAAGAGATTGCTGGACATATTGACAACGCAGCAGCTGTCGTATTAGTTACTTACAGTGGAATCACTGTAGAACAGGATACAGCTCTTCGTAAAGAGTTAAGAGAAGCTGGTATTGTATACAAAGTTTACAAAAACACAATGATGAACTTTGCATTCCAGGGAACTCCATGTGAGCCGATGAGCAAACATCTGGAAGGACCAAACGCAATTGCAATTTCTAAAACTGATGCTACAGCACCAGCAAGAATCATTGCAAAATATGCGAAGACAATCCCAAGCTTAAAACTGGTTGCAGCAGTTGTGGAAGGAAACTACTACGACGAAAAATCTGTACAGGCACTGGCAAGCATCCCATCAAGAGAAGAACTTCTTGGAAGATTGCTTGGAAGTATGCAGTCACCTATTGCAAACTTCGCTCGTGTGGTTAAACAGATTGCTGAAGCAAAAGAAGCGTAAGAGTCAGAACATATAAAAAGAGATTATAGGAGGAAAGAATAATGGCAAAATTAACAACAGCTGAATTTATTGAAGCTATCAAAGAATTATCCGTATTAGAATTAAACGATTTAGTAAAAGCATGTGAAGAAGAATTTGGTGTATCCGCAGCAGCAGGTGTTGTTGTAGCAGCAGCTGGCCCAGCAGAAGCAGCAGAAGAAAAAGATGAGTTCGACGTAGAACTGACAGAAGTTGGACCAAACAAAGTTAAGGTTATCAAAGTTGTTCGTGAAGCTACAGGCTTAGGCTTAAAAGAAGCTAAAGAAGTAGTTGACGGAGCTCCTAAGGTAATCAAAGAAGGTGTATCCAAAGCTGAAGCTGAAGAAATGAAGACAAAATTAGAGGCAGAAGGCGCTAAAGTTACTTTAAAATAATTTTGCGAGTGATCATAGGGGACCGTAATTGCGGTTCCCTTTTTTTAAATATCACAGAAAGTTTAGACTTATTTTAAGAGAGCCGAGAAATGATAATTGATTTCATGATGTGACTTACGGAAAAAATTTGCAGCAGTCAGAAACAGACAATGAGGCAGTGCAGAGAAGGGAAAATGCACAGGGGATTGTATGGGCAGCTGTGCCATACAGAAGGGAGAATGGAAATATGATATGGTGGAAAAGAACAGGTCTTATGATATGTTTATGTACGGCATTGTCATTTATGGCGCCAGATTCTTCGATTTATGCGGAGGCTGCTTTAAATATTGAGGATGTACGTCAGGCGTCCGCATACCAGTATGATCTGGTAAGCAATATGAGAAAGACACCGAATAGGGTAGGAACCTGGGTGAAAAGCTCAAAGGGATATCGTTTTAAATTGAAAACAAATCAGTATCTGAAAAACGGATGGGCACGGATTGAAGGGAGAATTTATTGCTTTGATGCAAATGGATACCGCCGTGTCGGATTTTATACATATAGAAACAGAAAGTATTATTTTAAGAGTAATGGACAGCTTGCAGTCAATTACTGGCTCAGAAACGGAGACCGCACTTGTTATCTGAAGCTGGACGGAACACTGGCGATCGGAATGCTGCGGTACGGAGGAAATTATTATTATTTTAATGAGCGCGGTCTGATGGTGCGCGGCTGGATAGAGATTGATAACAAAATGTATTACTTCCGTGAGGATGGAACGCGCGCATCGGGATGGGAAATGATTACAGATCCTTCAGACGGAAAAGATTACCGCCATTACTTTTCGGCAGCCGGAACACCGGTGACCGGCTGGAAGATGATCGATGGAAAACAATATCATCTGACAGACACAGGAAGAGTGACCGTAGGCTGGGAAAAAGTACATAACAACTATTGGTGCTATTTTGAGAAAGATGGTTCCGGCGCCGTCGGCTGGAAAGAGATTGATGGAAGCTGGTACTGCTTTTCAAACGAAGGAATCATGCTGGTGAATCAGTGGGTAGATGGATATTATCTCGGAAGCGACGGACGCAGAGTGGAGGACAGCGAAGAGAGAAAATATATTTTCTGCGGAGATTCAAGAACAGTGCTGATGAGCAGGGTAATCAATAATCCAGATCATTTATATGTGGCAAGAAGCGGATGCGGATATATTTGGTTTAGAAGCACTGGTATGGGAGAACTTCAGAAATATCTGGAAAAGGACCCGAAGGCAAAAATTATTTTAAACTTAGGTGTCAATGATGTCTCCAACTGTGAAAAATACATTAATTTATACAAGGATCTGTTTAAAATGTATCCTATGGCCAAAATTTATATCATGTCAGTAAATCCTGTCGATGATGTCAATTATCCGGATATCATAGAGCGCCATAAATCGACAGCAGAAGTGGAAGCTTTTAACAAAAAGATGAAAGCAGCATTTCCGACTCGCTATATTGACGCTTATAGCTATTTAAAACAAATCGGATTTGGAACGATAGATGGCGTACATTATACGGATCAGACGTATCGAGATATCTATCAGTATGTTTTAAGCCAAACAAAATAGAACAATAGATCAGAGAGTGCAAAAAAGAAAAGGTTTTCCTTTTTGAAGCACTCTCTGTCTGATTTTTAAAGTTACTTCCCGAAAATCCCATTCGCTTTAGCTTATGGGGAGTTCACAATATTCAGCAATGGAAAAAAAGAAATAAAAAGGTAGAAAAAAGAGATTGACATTCTCAAAAAATTGTGATAGCATGGAAAATGCACTATTGTGCAAGAGTGCGCCCTAAGGCACAACTATGCCCAAAAGTGAACGAAGAAAACTGCATTTTAGATAGAAAGAACAGGGGTGAAACATCAATGAAGAAAAACAGGATACGTCCTATAACAAATGGCAGAAGCCTGCGTATGAGTTATTCGAAACAAAAAGAAGTTCTCGAAATGCCTAACTTGATTGAGGTGCAAAGGGATTCGTATCAATGGTTCCTGGATGAGGGGCTGAAAGAAGTTTTTGACGACATTTCTCCAATTGTTGACTATAGTGGAAAATTAAGTTTGGAATTTGTGGACTTTACATTGTGCGAGGACGATGTGAAATACTCCATTGAAGAGTGTAAAGAGAGAGATGCAACGTACGCTGCACCTTTAAAGGTTAAAGTAAAACTTCATAATAAAGAAGAGGATAAGATTTACGAACATGAAATTTTCATGGGTGATCTTCCGATTATGACAGTAACGGGTACATTTGTGATTAACGGAGCTGAGCGAGTTATCGTCAGTCAGCTGGTACGTTCTCCAGGTATTTATTATGCGATTTCACATGATAAATTAGGAAAAAAATTATTTTCTTCTACAGTAATTCCAAACCGTGGTGCATGGCTGGAATATGAGACAGACTCTTACGATGTTTTCAGTGTTCGTGTGGACAGAACAAGAAAAGTTCCGATCACTGTTTTAATTCGTGCCCTGGGAATCGGTACAAATGCAGAAATTATAGAATTGTTCGGTGAAGAACCGAAGATTTTGGCGAGCTTGGCAAAAGATACCGCTACGAGCTATCAGGAAGGGCTTTTGGAATTATACAAGAAGATCCGTCCGGGCGAGCCGCTTGCCGTAGACAGTGCAGAAAGCTTGATTACCAGTATGTTCTTCGATCCAAGAAGATACGATCTGGCAAAAGTTGGACGTTATAAATTTAATAAGAAATTAAAACTGAGAAACAGAATTGCCGGTCATGTTCTTGCTGAGGACGTCGTTGATATGACTACAGGGGAGATCTTGGCAGAGGCTGGCACAGAAGTATCCCGCGAACTTGCCGATGAGATTCAGAACGCAGCAGTTCCTTTTGTCTGGATTCAGACAGAGACGTGCAATACAAAGGTCATCTCCAATATGATGGTTGATCCGATGCACTATGTGGATCTGAGCAGAGCGGAGCTGAAAGACTTAGGCATCGCTGAGGATGTTGTATACTATCCGGTTTTAGAGAAGATTTTAGAAGAAAATGAAAACATAGATGATCTCAAGGATGCTCTGAAAAAGAACAGCCATGAGCTTGTGCCGAAACATATCACAAAAGAAGATATCATCGCTTCCATCAACTACAATATTCATCTGGAATATGGCATCGGAAATGATGATGATATCGACCATCTGGGCAACAGACGAATCAGAGCCGTAGGCGAGCTGCTTCAGAATCAGTACCGTATTGGTCTGTCCAGACTGGAACGTGTTGTACGTGAAAGAATGACAACACAGGATATGGACGGTATCTCACCACAGTCTCTGATCAATATCAAACCAGTCACAGCTGCTGTGAAAGAATTCTTTGGTTCTTCCCAGCTGTCACAGTTTATGGATCAGAACAACCCGCTTGGAGAGCTGACACATAAGAGACGTCTCTCCGCACTTGGACCTGGCGGTCTGTCACGAGACAGAGCAGGATTCGAGGTGCGAGATGTTCACTATTCTCACTATGGAAGAATGTGTCCGATCGAGACGCCTGAAGGTCCGAACATCGGATTGATCAACTCCCTTGCGACATACGCAAGAATTAATGAGTATGGATTTATTGAAGCTCCATACCGTAAAATTGATAAGACAGACCCGAAAAATCCGCGTGTTACGGATGAAGTAGAATATATGACAGCGGATGTGGAAGATAATTACCATGTAGCGCAGGCGAATGAGCCTCTCGATGAAGAAGGTCATTTCCTGCATAAAAACGTATCCGGACGTTACCGCGAAGAGACACAGGAATATGAACGCACCATGTTTGACTACATGGACGTATCTCCTAAGATGGTATTCTCTGTCGCTACAGCGCTGATTCCTTTCCTGGAAAACGATGATGCCAACCGAGCTCTGATGGGATCTAACATGCAGAGACAGGCCGTTCCTCTTCTGACGACAGAAGCTCCTGTTGTCGGCACAGGTATTGAGACAAAGGCAGCAGTTGACTCCGGTGTCTGCATCGTAGCAAAGAAATCTGGTACAATCGAGTACTCCACTTCCAAAGTGATCATCATGAAAAATGATGACGGAACGAAGGATGAATATCATCTGACTAAATTTGCAAGAAGTAACCAGAGTAACTGCTACAACCAGAGATCCATCGTATTTAAAGGCGACCATGTGGAAGCGGGCCAGGTTATCGCAGACGGTCCTTCCACTTCAAACGGAGAGATCGCTCTTGGTAAAAACCCTCTGATCGGATTTATGACATGGGAAGGATATAACTACGAGGATGCTGTTCTTCTGAGTGAAAGACTTGTCATGGATGATGTCTATACTTCTGTCCATATTGAAGAATATGAAGCAGAGGCAAGAGATACAAAATTAGGACCGGAAGAGATCACAAGAGACGTTCCGGGTGTCGGTGACGATGCACTGAAAGATCTGGATGACCGTGGAATTATCCGCATCGGTGCAGAAGTACGTGCAGGAGATATCCTTGTCGGAAAAGTAACTCCAAAGGGAGAGACAGAGCTGACAGCAGAAGAGAGACTGCTCAGAGCAATCTTTGGCGAAAAGGCAAGAGAAGTTCGTGATACTTCCCTAAAAGTACCTCACGGAGAGTATGGTATCGTTGTTGATGCAAAAGTGTTCACAAGAGAAAATGGAGATGAATTATCACCTGGAGTGAATCAGGCAGTCCGTATCTATATCGCTCAGAAGAGAAAGATCTCTGTGGGAGATAAGATGGCTGGACGTCATGGAAACAAGGGTGTTGTCTCCCGTGTACTTCCTGTAGAAGATATGCCATTCCTGCCAAACGGACGTCCGCTTGATATCGTGCTGAACCCGCTTGGTGTGCCTTCCCGTATGAATATCGGACAGGTATTGGAGATCCACTTAAGTCTGGCAGCGAAAGCGCTTGGATTTAATATCTCAACTCCTGTCTTTGACGGTGCAAACGAGATCGATATCATGGATACACTGGATCTGGCAAATGATTATGTCAATCTGGAGTGGGATGAATTTAAGGCAAAACATGAAGAGGAACTGCTTCCTGAGGTTATGGATTATCTGTATGAAAACAGAGATCACAGAGCGCTCTGGAAAGGCGTACCGCTTTCAAGAGACGGAAAAGTAAGACTCCGTGACGGAAGAACGGGAGAATATTTTGACAGCCCGGTAACAATCGGACACATGCACTATCTGAAACTGCATCACCTTGTTGATGATAAGATCCATGCGCGTTCTACAGGTCCTTACTCCTTAGTAACACAGCAGCCATTGGGCGGTAAAGCGCAGTTCGGAGGACAGCGTTTCGGAGAGATGGAGGTATGGGCACTGGAAGCTTACGGTGCATCCTATACACTTCAGGAGATTCTGACCGTAAAATCGGATGATGTTGTCGGACGTGTGAAGACATACGAGGCAATCATCAAAGGAGAAAATATCTCTGAACCTGGTATTCCTGAATCATTTAAGGTATTGCTGAAAGAACTTCAGTCACTTGGACTGGATGTCAAAGTACTCAAAGATGATCAGACAGAAGTGGAGATCATGGAGACTGTTGACTACAGCGATGCAGATATCCGTGCAACAATGGAAGGAAATGACGGATATCAGGACGAAAATGAATTCTCACGTCATGGCTACAGCAAGCAGGAATATGACGGAGAAGACTATGTCAATATTGAAGAGGATGACTATTCTGTGGATGCAGATGACGATGCTGATTCCTTCGCCAGCAAGATTTTAGGAAGCAGCGACGAAGAATAGAATTTGGAAATACAGCAGTTCACGAATCAAGACAGTTATTATGGAAAGGAGTACCATAAATGTCAGAAACAACAACGAATGAAACATATCAACCGATGACGTTTGATTCCATTAAGATCGGTCTTGCTTCTCCTGAAAAGATCAGAGAATGGTCACACGGAGAAGTAAAGAAACCGGAAACCATTAATTATAGAACTCTGAAACCGGAAAAGGATGGACTGTTCTGCGAGCGTATCTTTGGACCGAGCAAGGACTGGGAATGTCACTGCGGAAAATATAAAAAAATCCGCTATAAAGGTGTAATCTGTGACCGATGCGGTGTAGAGGTTACGAAATCCAGCGTGCGAAGAGAGCGTATGGGACATATTGAACTCGCAGCACCGGTCTCTCATATCTGGTATTTTAAAGGAATTCCGTCCCGTATGGGACTGATTCTCGATATTTCTCCTAGAGTCCTGGAAAAAGTACTCTACTTTGCAAACTATATCGTTCTGGATAAGGGAAAAAGCAACCTGATGTACAAACAGGTTCTGACAGAACGTGAATATCAGGAAGCATGTGAGAAATTCAGCGGTCCGGATGGAAAACCAACTTTCCGTGTTGGAATGGGAGCAGAAGCAATCAAAGAATTGCTTGAAGCGATTGATCTGGAAGCAGAATCTGTAGAATTAAAGAAGGGATTGAAAGAATCCACTGGTCAGAAACGTGCAAGAATTATCAAAAGACTGGAAGTAATCGAAGCATTCCGCGGATCAGGAAATAGACCCGAATGGATGATTATGACCGTGATTCCTGTAATTCCGCCGGATCTGCGCCCGATGGTACAGCTCGATGGAGGACGTTTTGCGACATCCGACTTAAATGATCTGTACAGAAGAATTATCAACCGAAACAATCGTCTGAAAAGACTTCTGGAATTAGGAGCGCCTGATATTATTGTCAGAAACGAAAAGAGAATGCTTCAGGAGGCAGTTGATGCCCTGATTGATAATGGACGCCGTGGCCGTCCGGTGACAGGACCTGGAAACCGCGCCCTGAAATCTCTGTCCGATATGTTAAAAGGTAAATCCGGTCGTTTCCGTCAGAACCTGCTCGGAAAACGTGTTGACTATTCTGGACGTTCCGTTATCGTTGTAGGACCAGAACTGAAGATTTATCAGTGCGGTCTTCCAAAAGAGATGGCGATTGAGCTGTTTAAGCCATTCGTAATGAAAGAACTGGTATCTAACGGTACCTCTCACAATATTAAAAATGCGAAGAAAATGGTAGAAAAACTTCAGCCGGAAGTATGGGATGTTCTGGAAGAAGTTATCAAAGAACATCCGGTTATGTTAAACCGTGCCCCTACACTTCACAGACTGGGTATCCAGGCATTTGAGCCGATCCTGGTTGAAGGTAAGGCGATCAAACTGCATCCGCTTGTATGTACAGCGTTCAACGCAGACTTTGACGGTGACCAGATGGCTGTTCATCTGCCGCTTTCTGTGGAAGCACAGGCAGAATGCCGTTTCCTTCTGTTATCTCCGAACAACCTGCTGAAACCTTCCGATGGAGGTCCGGTTGCCGTTCCTTCTCAGGATATGGTACTTGGTATCTACTATCTGACACAGGAAAGACCGGGAGTAAAAGGAGAAGGCAAATTCTTCAAGAGTGTCAATGAAGCGATTCTCGCATATGAAAATAAAGTGCTGACACTTCAGACCAGAATTACTGTTCGTATGAGCAAAGTGATGGCTGACGGCACAAAGATGACAGGAAATGTAGAATCTACGCTGGGAAGATTTATTTTCAATGAAATCCTGCCGCAGGATTTAGGATTTGTAGACAGAAGCATTCCTGGAAACGAGCTGAAACTGGAAGTAGATTTCCATGTGGGTAAAAAAGGTCTGAAACAGATTCTGGAGAAAGTAATCAACACACATGGCGCTACAAAGACAGCAGAGGTTCTGGATGATATCAAGGCAATGGGATACAAATATTCCACAAGAGCTGCGATGACCGTATCCATTTCTGATATGACGGTTCCGCCTGAAAAACCGGAACTGATCAAGAAAGCACAGGATACTGTAGACTTAATCACAAGAAACTACAAACGAGGTCTGATCACAGAAGAAGAGCGTTACAAAGAAGTTGTCGAGACATGGAAAAATACCGACGATATTCTGACAAAAGCGCTGCTGGACGGACTTGATAAATATAATAACATCTTTATGATGGCTGATTCCGGAGCCCGTGGTTCTGATAAACAGATCAAACAGCTGGCTGGTATGCGAGGATTGATGGCGGATACAACAGGTCATACAATCGAGTTGCCTATCAAGTCCAACTTCCGTGAAGGTCTTGACGTACTGGAATACTTCATGTCTGCGCATGGAGCTCGTAAAGGTCTGTCTGATACAGCGCTTCGTACAGCCGATTCAGGTTACCTGACAAGACGTCTTGTCGATGTATCTCAGGAACTGATCATCCGTGAAGTCGATTGCTGCGAAGGAAAAGAGATTCCGGGAATGTATGTAAAAGCATTCCGTGACGGACGTGAAGAGATTGAAAGTCTTCAGGAACGTATCACAGGACGATTCTCCTGCGAGACGATCTGTGATAAAAATGGAGAAGTTATTGTAAAAGCAAATCATATGATTACTCCAAAACGTGCTGCACGAATCATTCAGGATGGTGTGGATAAAGATGGAAAACCATTTGAGAAGATCAAGATCCGTACAATTCTGACATGTAAATCTCATATCGGTGTCTGCGCAAAATGTTATGGCGCCAACCTGGCAACAGGAGAACCGGTACAGGTGGGAGAATCTGTCGGAATTATTGCCGCACAGTCTATCGGTGAGCCTGGTACACAGCTGACAATGCGTACGTTCCATACGGGCGGTGTTGCCGGCGGCGATATCACACAAGGTCTTCCTCGTGTCGAGGAGCTTTTTGAGGCAAGAAAACCGAAAGGACTTGCTATTATCACTGAGATCGCAGGTGTTGCTACAATCAAAGATACGAAAAAGAAACGTGAGATCGAGGTTGTGAACAAAGAGACAGGAGAGATGAAGACATATCTGATCCCGTACGGTTCCAGAATTAAGATCCAGGATGGAACGTATCTGGATGCCGGCGATGAGCTGACGGAAGGTAGTGTAAATCCGCATGATATCTTAAAGATCAAAGGTGTGCGTGCTGTTCAGGATTACATGATTCAGGAAGTACAGCGTGTATATCGTCTGCAGGGTGTAGAAATCAACGATAAACATATCGAAGTGATTGTTCGCCAGATGCTGAAGAAAATCCGTGTTGAAAACAATGGTGATACCGATCTTCTTCCGGGAACAATGGTAGATAATCTGGAATTTGAAGATATCAATGCAGAAATGATTGCACAGGGAAAAGAACCTGCTGAAGGAAAACAAGTGATGCTTGGTATCACAAAAGCTTCTCTTGCAACAAACTCCTTCTTATCTGCTGCTTCCTTCCAGGAGACAACGAAAGTTCTGACAGAAGCTGCAATCAAAGGAAAAGTGGATCCGCTGATCGGATTGAAAGAAAACGTAATCATCGGTAAACTGATTCCTGCCGGAACAGGTCTGAAAAGATACCGCAATGTTAAGATTCAGGCAGAGAATATGGACGAAGAAGATGACGCACTGGTTGAATTAGAAGTGTCACAGGAGACGGCAAATACACCGGATTCTGGAACAGATGAACTGATTCAGATTCAGGAAGATAACGAATAAATAAAAGAAAACCCTCATACTGGAAAATCCAGAATGAGGGTTTTTTTATGAAAGAGTTTATTGAAGTCCTGTCTCATAAATGATATTGTTGCTGATTTCCTGAACGGTATCGGAAGGAACATAATCCGTATCGTTAAATAAGAAAGCGTGCAGTTCTGATACATTTTCTGCTAAATTGACAGGAGCCACATACGATTTATCAGCATCATAGTTTGCCAGATTAAAAGGAAATCCTTTTGTCTCTCCGATCGTATAGGAAAGAGCGTCTTTGGCAAGACCTAAAATTTCCGTTGCAGATAAGCTGGTATAAACCATAGGAAACAGTTCATCAATCAGAGCATTTAACTGAAGGATACCAGCTGATTTTGCGGCTTCCATTACTTTCATCAGTACCGTTCTCTGACGTTCTGTACGTTTGAAATCGTTCCCGTCTGTATAGCGGATACGGCAGTATGCAAGTGCATGAAGACCGTCTACATGGTACGTTCCCGGATCTGGAATATTTTCATAAGAATCAATTCCGAGTACCTGAGAGGTTTCCACGAGATAATCATTTAGGAATCCCACTTCATCTTCTTCAATTGTAAGGTCAATTCCTCCAACTGCGTCTACGGCAGCGGCGACAGCATTGAAATCAACTGTTACATAATCAACGATGTCAAGATCGAGATTTTTATTCAGCATATTGACAGCCGCCTGAGCACCTCCGGCGCCATACACTTCCGTCGCTTTTGTATAATAGCCAAGCGTCGTGTCGAGATAAGTATCACGATAGACGGAGACAAGCTTGATTTCTTTTGTGTCATTGTTGATGCTTGCAATCATGATCGTGTCGCTGTTCGTTCCGCTTTCCAGATCTCCCGTTCGGGAATCGACGCCGAACAATGCAATATTTCTGTAGCCGGAAAGGTTGGACGATCCATCTTTAGAAGAGACTCCAGGATTGATAATAATATTTGAAGTATCAAGAGACTTTGTATTTAATTTGCCGAACTTTGCACCGATGAACAGTCCTCCTGCCAGAAGCAGAAGAACAAGAACTTCAAGGACAAAGAGAACGATACGGCGTGTCTTTGACTTTTTCTTTTTTACCTTACGGGGCGGCTGATTGTATGGGGGATATCCTCCGCCCGGATAGCCGTTGTTAAAATTTTGATTGTTTTGATAAAAATTCTGATTATATGAATTTTGACCATTTTGATTATTTGCATGGTTTCCCTCTTGAAAACCGGCATAACGTTTTGACATAAGAATTCCCTTTCCTTATTCGTGCTTGTGTTTTTTGAGCGAAGAAAATTTTGCTTTTAAAGCATTGATTGTCTCATCATTTTCTTCTACCTCTTCTTCCTCGTACTCATCATCGTAATGAAACAGGCGAAGCGGTTTGCCCTCGTCCAGATCCTCTTCATCCTCATATTCGTATTCCTCATCCCAGGTATTCTGAAATTTTTCCTGATTCAATCCGGCAGAATAGGGCTGTCGGTTTTGACTGGATTCCCCAGACTGAGGACCAGGGGGCGGCATCTGCTGATTTGTCTGCGGTTGTCCGGAAGGAAAGGGAGTTGCCTTCATATTTCCGTTGCTTTGCGGAGGATATGGCGGGGGAGCGCCCCATCCAGGCATCTGCTCAGCGGCAGCGCTTGTCTCTTTTTTGCGAAAGATTGTCATGCGTCCTGTCCATCCGACCATTCGGACTAGAATAATACCGCAAAAGATACCGATACTGTCGATCAATACATCTCTTTTTGAAGGACTGCGTCCGCTCACAAAGGATTGGTGAAATTCATCTCCGCAGGCAAATGCGACACAAAAAGCCCCTGCAATCAGCATTAATAAAATACCCCTCAGTCCATAGACGTAGAGAGGGAAAGCAACAGCGACTGCAAGCGCAAAATATTCTGTCATATGTGCCAGCTTTCTAACGAAACCGTGAATTTTGGATGCATAATGTTCAATGCGATCCGGAGTCAGATCTGTTCCCAGAATATCGTTGCCGATGGAAACGATCTTGCAGCTGACGCGGAAACTCAGATCAGAAGAAGTTTCACCAACCTGACCTGAAAAAGAGAAAATCATATACATCAACAGAAGTGCCGGGATGAATGACAGTGGTTTTAATAATGTCCTCAAAGAATCACCTCCATTTTGGGGCTATCATACCATTGAAATGTTCGCTTGTCCAGCATATTCAATAAATTCTAAGAAATTTTATGAGAGCTTTAATCTTTTTATTTTTCATAAAACAATAGCCGGAAAATCCACCGCCTTTATGTGGCGGTCAGTTCACTTTCCAGTTATCAATGAAAAAAGAAAGGCTGGAAATGGGGGTGAAAATTGTGAGCATATAAATATAGAAGAAAACAAAAAAGGCATGAACAGATATGAAAATACGTCAGAATAGGCAAAAGGGAAACCGAGGAAAAACAGGAATCTGATGAAAATATTGCGGAAAGGATCTTGACAGAAAGAATATCAGACCGTATAATAGCCTAGGATGCGCAAAAAAACAGGAATATTTGCATCCTTATGAAGATTAAGAAAAAGCAGCCACAGGGTAGGACATAACCCGCAAAATACTACAGGAGGTGAAAGGAATGCCTACATTTAACCAGTTAGTAAGAAAAGGTAGACAGACAACTGTTGCAAAATCTACTGCACCAGCATTACAAAAAGGATTCAACTCTTTAAGAAAGAAGAGTATCGACGCTTCTTCACCACAGAAGAGAGGCGTTTGTACAGCTGTAAAAACTGCTACACCTAAGAAGCCAAACTCTGCTTTGAGAAAAATCGCCAGAGTTCGTCTTTCCAACGGAATCGAAGTAACAAGTTACATTCCAGGAGAAGGACACAACCTTCAGGAGCATAGCGTTGTATTAATCCGTGGAGGAAGAGTAAAAGACTTACCAGGTACCAGATACCACATCATCAGAGGTACACTGGATACAGCAGGTGTCGCTAAGAGAAGACAGGCTCGTTCCAAATACGGAGCAAAGAGACCGAAAGACGCTAAGAAATAATTTACTATTCGGAAATCAGAGTCGCAGTATCACAAACAGAACTAACTGTTTTGCCGGAATTCATATCACCGCAGTGGCTGCAGGTTTATATAGAAGTCCTGGCAGGAACACAGTATTAGAACGACACATGTGAGTACCGATGATTTAATCAGAGAAACAGAATGTTTCAATCATAATTAAGGAGGGAAGTACCGTGCCACGTAAAGGACATACTCAAAAAAGAGACGTATTAGCAGATCCATTATACAACAACAAAGTGGTTACAAAACTTATCAATAACATCATGTTAGACGGTAAGAAAGGTGTTGCACAGAAAATTGTATATGGAGCATTTGAGAAAATGGAAGCCAAAGCAGGCAAACCAGCTATCGAAGTATTTGAAGAAGCAATGAATAATATCATGCCTGTATTGGAAGTAAAAGCAAGACGTATCGGTGGTGCTACTTATCAGGTACCAATCGAGGTAAGAGCAGAAAGACGTCAGGCATTAGCTCTTCGCTGGATTACATTATACTCCCGCAAAAGAGGCGAGAAGACAATGGAAGACAGATTAGCAAATGAGTTATTAGATGCAGCAAACAACACAGGAGCATCTGTTAAAAAGAAAGAAGATATGCACAAAATGGCAGAGGCAAACAAAGCATTTGCACATTACAGATTCTAATCAATTTCTTCGCAACTTGAAATATTGGATTGCTTACACAATTATAGGAGGAAAAAACCTTGGCTGGAAGAGAATATCCATTAGAGAGAACCAGAAATATCGGTATTATGGCTCATATTGATGCTGGTAAGACTACGACAACAGAGCGTATTCTTTATTATACCGGTGTTAACTATAAAATTGGTGATACTCATGAAGGTACTGCAACCATGGACTGGATGGAGCAGGAACAGGAAAGAGGTATTACCATTACTTCAGCCGCTACAACGTGCCACTGGACACTGCAGGAAAACTGCAAAGCAAAACCAGGCGCATTAGAGCATCGTATCAATATCATTGATACCCCTGGACACGTTGACTTTACAGTTGAAGTAGAGCGTTCACTCCGTGTATTAGACGGTGCTGTCGGCGTTTTCTGTGCAAAGGGCGGTGTTGAACCACAGTCTGAAAACGTATGGCGTCAGGCAGATACTTACAATGTACCTCGTATGGCATTCATCAACAAGATGGATATCTTAGGTGCAAACTTCTACGGAGCTGTAGAACAGATTAAGACAAGATTAGGAAAAAATGCTATTTGTATTCAGCTGCCAATCGGAAAAGAAGATGAATTCAAAGGAATCATCGACCTTTTTGAGATGAAAGCATACATCTACAACGATGATAAGGGAGAAGATATTTCTATCGTAGATATCCCTGAAGATATGGCAGATGATGCAGAATTATATCGTACAGAGCTGGTTGAAAAAATCTGCGAATTAGACGACGATCTGATGATGCAGTATCTGGAAGGAGAAGAACCTTCTGTTGAAGAACTGAAAGCAGCTCTGAGAAAAGGTACATGCGAATGTACAGCAGTTCCTGTATGCTGCGGTACAGCATATAGAAACAAAGGTGTTCAGAAACTTCTTGATGCAATCATTGAATATATGCCATCTCCAGTAGACGTACCGGCTATCAAGGGAGTAGACTTAGATGGAGCAGAAGTTGAGAGACATTCTTCTGATGACGAACCATTCTCCGCTCTTGCATTTAAGATCATGGCAGACCCATTCGTTGGAAAACTTGCCTTCTTCCGTGTATATTCAGGAACAATGAACTCTGGTTCTTACGTTCTGAACTCTACAAAAGGAAAGAAAGAACGTGTTGGACGTATCCTTCAGATGCACGCCAACAAACGTCAGGAATTAGATAAAGTATATTCAGGAGATATCGCTGCAGCTGTTGGATTTAAAGTAACAGCAACAGGTGATACAATCTGTGATGAGCAGCATCCTGTAATTCTGGAATCCATGGAATTCCCAGAACCAGTTATCGAGCTTGCTATCGAGCCGAAAACAAAAGCAGGACAGGGCAAGATGGGTGAAGCTTTAGCAAAACTTGCTGAAGAAGATCCAACATTCCGCGCTCATACAAATCAGGAAACAGGACAGACCATCATCGCTGGTATGGGAGAACTTCATCTGGAAATCATCGTAGACAGACTTCTGCGTGAGTTCAAGGTAGAAGCAAATGTCGGAGCTCCTCAGGTAGCTTACAAAGAGACATTTACAAAAGAAGTCAGCGTTGACAGCAAATATGCTAGACAGTCCGGTGGTCGTGGACAGTATGGACATTGTAAAGTTATCTTCACACCAATGGATCCAAACGGCGAAGAGACATTCAAGTTTGAATCTACTGTTGTCGGAGGTGCTATTCCGAAGGAATACATCCCAGCAGTTGGAGAAGGTATCGAAGAAGCAGCAAAAGCTGGTATTCTGGGAGGATTCCCTGTACTCGGTGTTCATGCAAACGTATACGATGGTTCTTACCATGAAGTCGACTCTTCTGAAATGGCATTCCACATTGCTGGTTCTATGGCATTCAAAGATGCTATGAACAAAGGTGGAGCAGTTCTGCTTGAGCCAATCATGAAAGTAGAAGTTACAATGCCAGAAGAATACATGGGAGATGTTATCGGTGATATCAACTCTCGTCGTGGACGTATCGAAGGTATGGAAGATATCGGCGGAGGAAAAATGGTAAGAGGATATGTTCCGCTTGCTGAAATGTTTGGATATTCTACAGACCTGCGTTCTAAGACACAGGGACGTGGTAACTACTCTATGTTCTTTGAAAAATATGAGCCAGTTCCAAAGAATATTCAGGAAAAAATTCTGAGCGCAAAAGCAAAATAATAAAATGATTCTTTACGAATCTGAAAATATTTGCAAATTTTGAATAAGAAATAAAAATAGGCTTGAAAATATCTTTGATTTGAAATATAATCAAAGATAGCCTATGGAATAAAATAAAGCCCCCTGTTGGGCAGCATATTTGTAAGGAGGACAATTCAAAATGGCTAAAGCTAAATTTGAAAGAAAAAAACCACATTGTAATATTGGTACAATCGGACACGTTGACCATGGTAAAACAACATTAACAGCAGCTATCACAAAAACTCTGAACGCTAGATTAGGTTTAGGACAGGCTGTTGATTTCGAAAACATCGACAAGGCTCCAGAAGAAAGAGAACGTGGAATCACAATTTCTACATCTCACGTTGAGTACGAAACAGACAAGAGACACTACGCACACGTTGACTGCCCAGGCCATGCTGACTATGTAAAGAACATGATCACAGGTGCTGCTCAGATGGACGGTGCAATCTTAGTTGTTGCTGCAACTGATGGTGTTATGGCTCAGACAAAAGAGCACGTTCTGTTAGCTCGTCAGGTAGGTGTTCCATACATCGTTGTATTCATGAACAAATGTGATATGGTTGATGACGAAGAACTTCTGGAATTAGTTGAAATGGAAATTCGTGAACTGTTAAATGAGTACGAATTCCCAGGAGATGACATCCCAGTTATCCAGGGATCTGCTTTAAAAGCTCTGGAAGATCCAAGCAGCAAATGGGGAGATAAGATCATCGAGCTGATGACAGCAGTAGATGACTATATTCCAGATCCACAGCGTGAAACAGACAAACCATTCTTAATGCCAGTAGAGGACGTATTCACAATCACAGGACGTGGTACAGTTGCTACAGGTAGAGTAGAGCGTGGTGTTCTGCACTTAAATGATGAAGTTGAAATCTTAGGTGTTAAAGAAGACAAACGTAAAACAGTTGTTACAGGTATCGAAATGTTCCGTAAATTACTGGATGAAGCTCAGGCTGGTGATAACATCGGTGCTCTGCTTCGTGGTGTTCAGAGAACAGATATCGTTCGTGGACAGGTTCTGGCTAAACCAGGCAGCGTTAACTGCCACAAAAAATTCACAGCTCAGGTTTACGTTCTGACAAAAGATGAAGGTGGACGTCATACTCCATTCTTCAACAACTACCGTCCACAGTTCTACTTCAGAACAACAGACGTAACAGGTGTTATCGAACTGCCAGCAGGTACAGAAATGTGTATGCCTGGAGATAACGTAGAAATGACAATCGAACTGATCCACCCAATCGCTATGGAACAGGGTCTTACATTCGCTATCCGTGAAGGTGGACGTACTGTTGGATCAGGCCGTGTTGCTTCCGTTATCGAATAATTTTTGATAAGTAATGAGCAGTGCAAATTCGTAGAGTAATGGCCGGTGGGAGCTTGCTCACACAAGGACATTAATCGTAGAATTTATAGGGCGAACGCCCCGACCGAGATGTAGCGTAGCGAAATCGAGGTTAGCACTGCGATATAAATATATTGAGTACCGTAAGGTACTTTGTGTCCAAGCGTAAGATGCCCGTAGAACTTCGGTTCTGCGGGTTTTTCTGTTGTGTGGAAATATAAGGGCTCTTTGTCAAGAGTTGGGGTAAGTATTTTTTATGAGACATCGGAATTCCATTCCGGTGTCTTTTTAGGTTAAGGATAAAAAGATTCGATTCCTAAAGTTTTCAAAGTTACGATATCCAAAAGCATTTCTCTTGATTAACTTAATCATATTATTCGTTTCTTCTGTAAAACCATTTGTATAGGGACAGTCAAAAGAATTTAAAATATATTTTGACTATCTTTTTTTATACTTGATTCGTTATATATAATAGAAAGTACTTTCTGACAGAATTTAGAAAGGAGGTAATTATGGATGCAGATTTTCTTTTAATTCATAAAATGAAAAATGGTGATGAAACAGCGATGGAGATATTTGTGACGAAATACTATCCAGCGATACGAAATTATTGCAGATCTCACACATGGACAGACGATGATGCAGAAGATTTAGCACAAGCAACGTTTGAGCGGTTTTTTCACACATTTACTTCATATCACCATTGTGGAAAATTGGCGAATTATTTGTATGTTATAGCAGGAAATCTGTGTCGGGATAATTATAAAAAGAAGCGGGATATTCCTATGGAGGAGATATCAGATATTGGAGAAAATACAATAGATAAAGTAGAAAGTAAAATAGACATAGAAGAAGCGATAAGAAAACTCCCGGATGAGCTACGGGAAGTAATTATTCTGTATTACTTTCAAGAACTAAAATTAAAAGAAGTAGCGGAAATTGTTAATATTGGACTTCCGCTTGTAAAGTATAGAATAAAAAAAGCAAAAGAGCTGCTGAGAATTTATTTGGGAGAGGAGGATTGACAATGGAGATTGAAAAAAAATTGCGTGCGTATGCAAGAGAAAAGAAGAATGCAAAAATCAAAGAAGAAAAACTACAGCAAACAATTATAAAGGCAAAAGAGGAATATTGGAAGAGTGAAGAGGAAAGAAATCTGTCATGGATAGAATTTTTATATCAGCAGGCTTCTTATATACAAAAACGTTGGTGGGCTGCTCAGGGAATGATACTTTTCATTCTGTGGTTGACATTATCCATGTTAGAAAGCAGCAATTATATAAGAAGATGTATGGGAATTGTAGCTCCCAGTTTTGTCATAATGATACTCCCAGAACTTTGGAAAAATAGAAACAGCGGAGCCATGGAAATAGAAGGGGCAGCTTATTTTTCATTGAAGAAAATATATGCCGCTCGAATGCTTTTGTTTGGAATGGTGGATGTATGTCTATTGAGTATATTTTTAGTTGTCAGTAATTTTACTTTGCAGATTACATTTATGGATATTTTAATTCAGTTTATATTGCCGTTAAATGTGACTTGTTGCATTTGCTTTCAATCTCTGTGCAGCAAGAGAAGCGAAAATGTATTTTCATCTTTATTTTTATGTCTGATATGGATTGCTGTCTGGATGCTGGTAGTTCTGAGCGATAATATTTATGAAAGTATTTCGATTCCTATATGGGGAGGAATTATCATATTTTCTGCTGTCTATGTGTGCTACAGTATTTGGAGAGTATGGAAAAACAGTGAAAGATATTACGAGAATAATAGTGTAATCGGATAAAAATAATGTTGAAAATAATTATGAAAACATGGAAGTACTGCAGAATAAAACGAAAGGCAGGGAATTGATTGTGGAAATAGAACTTAAAAGAGTGACAAAAGAATTTCAGAAAATGAGAGCAGTGGATGAGATTACACTGACCATGAATAATGGAATATATGGGCTTCTCGGAGTAAACGGAGCTGGAAAAACAACATTGATGAGAATGCTCTGCACGCTGATTAAACCTACTTCAGGAGAAATTTTCTGTAATGGAAAAGATATTTTTCAAATGGATGGAGAATATCGAAAATTGCTGGGATATTTGCCTCAGGAATTTGGATTTTATCCAGAATTTACAGTGTGTGATTATTTGATGTATATTGCTTCCATTAAAGGAGTGCGGCCTGGAGCTGCCAAAAAACGTATAACCGAACTTTTGCATCAGGTAGGCTTGACAAAAGTGCAGAATAAAAAAATGAAGAAACTGTCTGGAGGAATGAAACGAAGAGCAGGGATTGCCCAAGCGATGCTGAATAACCCTAAAATTTTGATATTGGACGAACCTACAGCAGGATTAGATCCAAATGAAAGGATTCGTTTTCGTAATTTAATCAGTGAATTATCACAGGACCGGCTTGTGTTACTGTCTACACATATTGTTTCTGATATAGAATATATTGCAAGCCAAGTGTTGCTGATGAAAGATGGAAAAATCAGTCATTCTGGAACACAAAAAGATATTATTCAATCAGTACCCGTAAAAGTATGGAATTGCATGGTTGCAAGCGATGAAGTGGAGAAGTGTCAGAAACAATTTAAGGTTTCTAATATGAAAACATGTTCAGATGGTATAGAATTGAGAATTTTGTCAGAACAAGCTCCTTGCTATAATGCAAGAGAAAGCAATTTGACATTGGAAGATGTATTTCTATATTACTTTGGAGAGAAGACAGGTGATGATTATGACGTATTATGAAATAAAAAAAGTATTTTCAAAAAGGGGAAGCAAAATTGCGTTGGGAATTATTTTTGCTGTGGTAGCTGTAGCTTTGTATTTTATTATCGGAGAAAATGAATACGTTAATCAAAATGGTGATACAGAAAGAGGATTTGCAGCTATATCAGAGATAAGAAAGTTAAAAAAAGAATGGACTGGAGAATTGACGGAAGATGTAATCAGGAAAGTGATCGAAGAAAATAAGAGAATTTCGCAGACACCGGAAGCACAGTCAAATGATTTTCAGCAGAATGACATCGCTTACAGTCAAAAACAAGGATTTATGGATATAAGAAATTTGCTTAATTATGATTATGGAGAATTCAATGATTATAACTATTATTTGGCAGATTCCCTTTCTCCCGATATGGCGGAAGATTTTTATCCGAATCGCATTAAAAATTTGAAGCAATGGCTGCAAGGAGATGGGAATGAGCTGTTTTCTGAAGAGGAAAAGGATTATTTAATTGGAAAGTACGAGGAATTGGAAATCCCTTTATCTTATGATTATCAGGCAGGATGGAAAAGTTTGTTCCAATATGCACCTATGATAATGATGATCTCAACATTAGTACTGGGATTCTTGTGTGCAGGAATTTTTTCAGGAGAATTTCAGCAGAAATCAACGGCAATTTTCTATTCCTCATACTATGGACGAAATAAAGCAATATGGGCAAAAGTAAAGGCAGGGACAATTATTATAACAGTGATTTACTGGGGAGTTATTTTATTATATAGCGGTCTTGTTTTAGGAATTCTTGGCATAGATGGGGCAAATTGTCCAATTCAGTCTAGCATGGACGGATGGAAGAGTATGTATAACATTACAAATCTGCAGGAATATCTGCTGATCGTTTTTGGTGGATATTTGGGATGCTTATTTATGATGTTGCTGACAATGCTGGTTTCTGCAAAAACAAATTCGTCCATGACAGCAGTGATTGTACCTTTTGGACTGACTTTTCTTCCTTCATTTTTGTCTGAAAGCACCTTGCCATGGTGGAATAAAGTTCTGGGAATTCTTCCAGATCAGATGCTTCAGATGAATGAGGTAGTGACACATTTTGATTTATATGAAATTTTTGGAACAATATTCAGCGCTGTTCCAATCTTGATTATTATGTATTCTGTTTTGATTGTTCTGATGATTCCGCTTATTTATCTGACATATCGAAAAAAAGAAGTATACTGAAAAAGATAGAAAAAATAGAAAAAGAAGTTGTATGAAAGGCAGATAAAAAAATGGGGTAAATTTATCCGCTGCATTAAAAAATACTTGACTGTAAACCTTATTTATAGCTTAATATTGCTATAAAAAAGGGTGATGCAGGTATGACGATAAAAGAGGTAGAAGAAAAAACAGGTCTGGCTCGTTCCAACATTCGTTTCTATGAAAAGGAAAAGTTGATTTCTCCGGACAGAAACGAGACAAATGGATACAGGGAGTACACAGAAGAAAATGTGAATGACATTAAAAAAATTGCATATTTAAGGACATTGGGAATTTCTGTTCAGAATATCCAAAAAATTATGAACCATGAAATTGTTTTCATGGATGCGATCTGTGAACAGGAAAAAATTTTGAATGAGCAGATTTCAGAGCTGAACAGGGCAAAGAAGATCTGCAGGCAAATGATTGCAGATGGAGAAATCAATTATGACAGTCTGGATATCGAAAGATATACAGAAAAACTTCCTGAATACTGGAAAGAAAATAAAAAAGTATTTAAGCTGGATTCCGTCAGCTTTCTCTATACGTGGGGAGGCTCTATGGTCTGGGGAGCGATCACGTTGATCAGTCTTTTGGTTGGAATTCTGACTTATTCATATCTGCCGAATCAGATTCCAATTCAATACAGTGGAGGGGAGGCAAGCTCAACCGTTTCAAAAGTATGTATCTTTTTCTATCCTGTAGGCTGCATGATAATCCGAATGTTTTTCAGGACATATTTCAGATGGAAACTTCAAATTCAACATGATATGAATGATGTGATTTCAGATTATATGACAAATTGTCTTTGTTTTGTCTTATTATCAGCAGAGATTTTTTCCGTGCTGTTTGTGTACGGATATGTAAAAAATGTGGTGATCATGCTGTTTGTGGATGCGATTGTATTGGGAAGCGCATTGATTTGCGGCATCAGCAAACTGGCGTCAAGACCAGATTAGGAAAAAGAAAACAGAATTTGACAGAAATAGAGAGGCAGTATAAAGATGCGTTATTTGGCAAAAAATTTCGTATTTTTACACTGCCTTTTTTTAGTTTGTATCGAAAAAAGTTGGAAAAAGAAAGGGATATCGTTTGAATATATCAAAAAAATATAAAAAAGATATGAAAAAACTGAAAAATATGATAAAATATTTTAAATAGCGAAAAAAGAACGGGATAAAATAAATTGTCTTATGATATAAAAATAAAGACAAGAGAAGGGAGGGACGGACAAAAATAGAAAATGCTTCTGTCAGAGCTAAATTAATAAAACAAAACGAAAAGGGGGACGGGAAATGATTTATTTAGTGATGATTGCAGCAATGCTGGCATTGGGATTTGCAGCATTTAATTTTGTGACAGTGAAAAGAATGCCGGAAGGCACAAAAGAGATGGCGGAGATTGCAGGCACAATCCGGATCGGAGCAAATGCGTTTATTCAGTATGAATATAAAGTACTGTACACGGTGATTGCGGTGATTGCAGTTTTGATGGCTGTCATCACAACATGGCATGCAGCGGCAGCGCTTCTGATTGGATCTGTGATGTCAGGATCAGCTGGTTTTATCGGAATGAAGATCGCAACGTATGCAAATGTCAGGGTGGCAAACCGCGCCAGAGAGACGAAGGACATTGGTGAAACGGTGAAAGTTGCATTTCGGGGCGGTTCTGTCATGGGCTTATGCGTAGGCGGATGTGCGTTGTTTGGATTATTTTTAGTTTATATGATTTTTGGAATCGGCATGGGTCAGCTTGACATCACGGAGGCGTCTTACACAAACATGATCGGATTGAGTTTCTGTCCTTTCACAATGACACTTTCAGGTTACGCACTGGGCTGCTCGCTTGTTGCAATGTTTAATCGTGTAGGAGGCGGAATTTATACAAAGGCGGCTGACATGGGAGCTGACTTGGTCGGAAAGACGGAGGCTCATATTCCAGAAGATGATCCGAGAAATCCGGCAACAATCGCCGACAATGTTGGAGATAATGTGGGGGACGTAGCAGGACTAGGTTCTGACCTTCTGGAAAGCTTTGTCGGAGCAATCGCATCCGGAATTATTTTGGCATATCATATGTTTTCCAAATCATTGGCAGAAAATACAGGAATGACAAATGAAATGTTAAAAGATCTGGTGCTCTTTCCTATGCTTTTTGTAGCTCTGGGACTGATTGCGTGTTGTATCGGAATCGCATTTTTACTGCTAAAAAAACGGATGTCTCAAAATCCGCACAGAGATTTGAATATGGCTACTTATATTGCGTCCGGTATGACGCTGCTGTTCGGCATAGTTGTATCCTATATCACGTTTCAACAGTATGAATCGGCAGCTCTGGAAAAAATCTTAGGATTTCGCTGCGGATGGCTTTCAGTCTGGATTGCAGCTGCAATCGGGGTGGCGGCAGGCGTTGTGATCGGAATGATTGCAGAATTTTATACTTCGGATGAGTTTAAACCGACACGCAATCTGGCGCATACCTCGATGGAGGGAGCGGCTTTGACAATCACACAGGGAATGGCTCTCGGTATGAAATCATGTATGGCGCCATGTATCATTTTGGGAATGGGAATTATCATTTCTTATCAGGTATCTGGAATGTATGGAGTAGCGATGGCTGCAATTGGAATGCTTTCTTTTGTGACAGCTACTGTATCGGTAGATACTTACGGACCGATTTCAGACAACGCTGGAGGAATCGCTGAGATGGCGAAGCTGGATAAAGATGTACGAAAGATTACGGATACATTAGACTCCGTTGGAAATACAACAGCTGCAATCGGAAAAGGCTTTGCAATCGGCTCTGGTGCGCTGGCGGCGCTTGCACTGATGATTTCTTATCTGTATTCCTACAATGATTTCAGCACAGCACTTGTATTGAATCTTGTGGAACCGATGACGCTTGCCGGCGTGATTATCGGCGGAGCTCTGCCGTTTTTGTTCTCAGGAATGTTGATTGAGGCTGTGGCAAAGGCAGCGCGGAAGATGGTCGATGAAGTGAGAAGACAGTTCAGAGAAATTCCGGGAATTCTGGAAGGAAAAGCAAAACCAGATTATAAGACGTGCATTGAGATTTCTACAAAGGGTTCCATCAGCGAGATGAAGATTCCATCTCTTCTTGCAATCGTAGTGCCGGTTGCGTGTGGGTTTATTTTGGGGCCGGAGTTTGTAGGAGGAATTCTGATCGGTTCCACTATCTGTTCTATCATGATTGCCATCTATGCCGGAAATGCCGGAGGAGCCTGGGATAACGGCAAAAAATTTATTGAATCCGGCGGAATAGCAGGAATAGGGAAAGGCAGTGAAGCACATGACGCTGCTGTGGTGGGAGATACCGTTGGTGATCCACTGAAAGATACGGTCGGTCCGTGCCTTGACATTTTTATCAAGATTATGTCCACAATCTCCCTTGTAGCTGTGGCGGTATTTGCACAGCACAATCTGGCTGACTGGATCGGAAGAATGTTTGGATAAATAAAAAAGAAAAGATAACTTTTAAAGAGTTGAAAGAAAAAATAATCCCCTTCTGCTGGATCAGGGAAGATACAGCAGAAGGGGATTTCTGTTTCCGGCAATAGGATTTTGTTTTTCTATCGCCCAGCTATTTTGGGCAAATGATTTAGAAAATTTGCGGTTTTCTGCAGAGGGAAGCCGATTCCTCAGGCAGAAAGTTCTGGTTTTTTTGTGATTTCTGCGATTGCCTTTTTAAACTGAAATACAAACAAAATTGCAGTGAAAGTTACGGCAAGTGTATCTGCGATTGGCTCTGAGAGATAGACAGCCATTGTCTGATTGTTTTTCAGAATCTGCGGCATGATATAAATCAGAGGGATCAGCAGAATAAATTTTCTTGTAACAGCGACAGCGATAGAAGCTTTTGCTTTTCCGAGCGCTGTAAATGTCATCTGGCAAGCCATCTGTATACCAAACAGGAAGAGGGCAGCCATGTAGATACGAAGAGCAGTCTTTGTGAAATCGAGAAGAGCTGCATCTGTGGTGAACAGGGAAGCAAATATCTGAGGGAAGAACATGATACCCAGCCATAAAATCACAGCGTAAGAAAGACTTGCTTTTAAGAGAAGCTTAAATGCAGCCTTTACACGATTGGCATTGCCGGAACCATAATTGTAGCTGATGATCGGCTGTGCACCTTGTCCAAGACCCTGAAGAGGAAGCATGGCAAACTGCATAACACTTGTCAGGATCGTCATAGCGCCAACAGCGATATCTCCTCCATATTTCAGCAGAGAAGAGTTAAAGCAGACGGAGATGATACTCTCGCTGGCCTGCATGATAAAGACGGATAATCCAAGAGCAAGGCTTGGCAGGATGATATTTGCCTTTAATCCAAGGTGACATTTTTTAATCTTGAGCAGAGTTTTCTTTCCAAACAAGAAAGATAAAACCCAGATACAGGAGAGCGCCTGAGAGATAATTGTTGCCAGTGCAGCGCCTTCTACACCCATATGAAGTCCGAAGATAAAAATAGGATCGAGGATAATATTGGCGACAGCTCCGATCAGAACAGAGAGCATACCTGTTTTTGCAAATCCCTGTGCTGTGATGAAAGCATTCATTCCGAGTGTCAGCTGAACAAAAATAGTACCGACAGCATAGATGTTCATATATTTGACACCGTATTCAATCGTATTTTCACTTGCGCCGAAGGCAAGCAGAAAATCACGGTTCCAGATCAGCAGGATCGCCGTCAGGCCAAGGGATACGAGAATCTGCAGGAGAAAGCAGTTTCCAAGTGTTTTTTCAGCAGATTCTTTATCTCCTTTTCCCATAAAAATAGTAGCTCTTGGAGCGCCGCCGGTGCTGACAAGTGCAGCGAAAGCGGCTACGATCATGATCAGCGGCATACAGACTCCGACACCAGTCAGCGCCATAGCTCCTACGTCAGGAATATGACCGATATAAATACGGTCGACAATGTTATAAAGCATATTGATGATCTGGGCAGCGACGGTAGGAAGAGCCAATTTTAACAGAAGCTTTCCGACCGGCTCTGTGCCGAGAAAGTCTTTTTCATTTGACATTTTTCTTATCTCCTTTCAATTCTCTTTGCGCATTGTATCGGATGCGTTCGTTCATTTCAAGATACAGATTCAGTTCTTCAGGCGAAAAGCCAGCGAAGATTTTGGATGTAAGTTTGTTTTTTTCCTGTTCGATTTCTTCAACAATCGGCAAAGCCTCTGCTGTCAGAGAAAGATGAATTTTTCTTCTGTCAGATGCATCCGGTGTGCGGATGAGCAGAGCTTTCTGAATTAGAGATTCCACTCCCTGCGAAACGTTTCCTTTTGGCAGCATCCGTACATCTGAGATATCCGTTGCCGTATCTCTGCCAGGATGATTGTGGAGAAAACTGATGATTGTGATTTCGATATGAGAAAGCCGATATTCTGTGCGAATCCCTTCAAGATGCTGATCGTACAGTTTAATCATTCCTCGAATTGATAAAAAAACATTACTTGTCTCCGACATAAAAACTCCTTTCTTTTGTTTTATATAAAAATGTTTTATATAAAAAAGTTCTTAAAAAAACTATTTTCAAATTTATTATAAGCATATTTTCGGTTTTGTCAAGAAACTTTCAGGAGAATTTTAATCAAAAATTTGAGAAATAAAGAGTTGGTAAAAATTGCTTTTAAAAATAAATAAACAGATAAAGCACAATTTTGTAAAAAGAATAAAACAAAAGAGATTGACAAAGAGGATATAAGTGATAAAATAATATATATAAAAATTTTATATATATAAAATAAACTAAATAAAAGAGAACAAAGAGAGGTGATCTGTGTGTATTATCCGGTATCAGCACTTTTGATTGAATGTCTGATTCTGTGTGTCGTGGAAAGAGAAGATTCGTATGGCTATCAGATCAGTCAGATCGTAAAGCTTGTAGCGAATATCAAAGAGTCAACGCTGTATCCGATTTTGAGAAAGTTAGAGAACAGCGGATATCTGGTAACATATAACCAGGAATATCAGGGAAGAAACAGAAAGTATTATGCGATAACTGAGGAAGGAAAAGAACAGCTTAAATTTCTGAAAGAAGAATGGAAGATGTACCGCAATATGATTGACGATATCATAGAAGGGAGAGTGGAAAAATGAATAGAGAAGAATATTTGAGCCAGCTCAGAAAATATTTAAAGAGACTGCCAAAAGACGACTATGAAAATGCAATGGAGTATTTTACAGAATATTTTGATGAGGCTGGAGAAGAGGGAGAACAGAATGTAATTGAGGAGCTTGGAACGCCCAAGGAGGCAGCTGGGGAATTGCTCTCCAATCTTGTGACAAAGAAAGTAAATACATCCAAAAGGGAAAAACACTATACAAAAAATGTGATGCTGCTCTCCATCCTGGCCATTTTGACAGCTCCGATCAGTGTGCCTTTGGCAATGTCATTGATTATATTGGCAGGCTGTCTCATCTTTACACTGGTATGTGTGATAGCATCTGTTTTTATTCTGGGTGTTTCATTCGGACTGGTCGGAATGAAACTCATTCTCAGAGCAATCGTAGCGATTCCTTTTTCAGCGCCAGGAACACTCGTGATCGGGGGCATGGGACTTTTTGGAATCGGATGCAGTATTTTGATCATCGCGGCAGGGATTTGTCTTATCCGTATTTTTAAAAACTGGATTCCTCATTTTATGCAGAAAATAGTAAAGAGAAGGAGAGTGAAAAGAGATGAAAAAAAGCAGTAAGATTGGATTGGGAATCGGAACAGCCATGTGTGTAACAGGTCTTATCTTATTTGGAGTTGGAATGTCATCAGGCGGAGGAGAATATGTGATGGCGTCGGACATCAATGAGATGGATGGCAGCATTCAGGAACAGAAAGTTTTTACGATGAAAAGGACAAAACTGGAAGAAGTCACAGATGTAGAAATTGATCTGGATGAAATAGAACTGACAGTAAAACCATCTGAAGATGAAAATTATTATCTGGAATACCAGGTGAAATCCAGAAAAGGGAAAAACCCTCTGGAATATGGTCTGGAGAATGGTATGTTAAGCGTCATAGAAAAAACAGATGAAAAGTTTTATTTTATTCAGATTGATCTCAGTTTTCTGAGCGACTGGCTGGGTCAGCCGGAAATGGAAAGCCGAGAGGAAGTTGTCTTATATGTGCCATCGGATAAAAAACTCGATTCTTTCAGTGCAAAGATTGGAGACAATGACTGTTATGCCGAGGGACTGAATTGTGCCGAGGCTGATATTTATCTGGATTTCGGCAATCTGATCATAAAAGACAGTGTCATTGACAATGGAAATATTGTGCTGGAAGACGGAGGAATGGAAGCAGAGCGGACGAAATGTGGCGAGACAGATGTGAAATTACAGTATGGTTCTTTGCTCATCAATGACAGTGAATGGAACGACAGTACAGTGAAGATAGAGGATGGTGATCTGGAGACGAACCAATTATTATGTGCTAAGACGGACATGATTTTAGAGAACGGCGGTTTTATGGGAAAAAACAGTACGATGAAAGACAGCACGGTTTCTCTGGAATATGGGGGGATGACGGCAGAGGAAATCAGTATCGAAGGAGATGTAACAATCAGAAGCGAATATGGAGATATTCTGCTGGACATCGCTCCAGAAAATCTTTTGGGATTATCGATGTCATGCAGCACGGAATATGGATACATTGAGACCGGTGATCTGGACGAACAGATTTCCAGAAGCGAAGACGAAGAAACGATGAGCTATGAGAGAAAAGCGGCACAGGAAAGTGGCTGTCTGCAAATACAGTGCGAGGAAGGTGATATCGAGATACAATAATCTGAAAAATAAGGAGTTCCCATTTTTTTTGAGAAATGATATCCTAAATAAAATGGAAGAGTATCCGGCGTTTCAGAAAGATGCCGGAATGTTCTGAGAGAATGAAAGACGATTCAGTTTTTACCAACAAGAGTGCGGAAAACCCACTCCTTTATGTGTGGGATGGATAACGAAGAGAAAAGAGAGTGAATAGATGGCGCAGTTCCACGAGGTAATCAAAAAATTTAATAAGATCCGAATCTATCTGAAAGATTTCCTGATCTATGGATATAAACGAAGAGATCAGTTTTTAAAGAAAAGCAAACGGACATATGATGATGAGCGCAGAAGAATCTGCAGTTATCTGGGAGAATTTGTGAAAGAATCTTATGGAAAAAACGGAAAGCAGATTTTTATATCCATGAGTACCTCCATGCTCCTGACAAATCCTCTGTATCGCTGCTATGAGACGAAAAGTTTTACTTCCAACGATATACAGCTTCATTTTTATCTGCTGGATCAGCTTCAGAATGAAGAAGAAATGGATTTGGGGCAGCTCAGTGACAGTTTGGTGGATCACTATGGTGCGGAGATCGATGTGCAGCTGATTAGCAGGAAGCTGAAAGAATACAGTGAGATGGGAATCTTTTTTAAAAGAAAAGAAAATAATAGACTGATCTATTCTCTCGCAGATGATATTTTTGAAGATTTCAGAGATGATTACAGGGAACAGGAAAAAGACCAAAGGGGATTCTCAGCTTTATCTGGAGGCGGGAGTGAGAAACTGGAAAAGAGAGAAGAACTGGAAATGTTTTTAGGATTCTATGCGATGGAACCGCCGCTTTCTCTGATTGGAAATTATATTCAGAGGTCTCTTCAGATGAAAAATAAATGGTTTTTGTTTGAACATTATTTTATCGGATGGACATTGGAAGATGAAGTGCTGGCTTCTGTTCTGGAAGCCATCCATAGCAGAAGGGTGATGGAGGTAAAAACATTTCCGAATAAGAATCAGGAAGTTTCCGTGTACCATGCAGTTCCATTTTTTATCATGGAGAGCGTGCAGAACGGAAGAAGATATATTGCTTCTTATCATGAAGAGCGAAAACAGTATACAATGATTCGGATGGACTATATCGAACAGATTCAGGTGAAGGGAACGTGCGAAGAGTATTTAACTAGAAAAGAGGAGGCGCTTCAGATCAGAAAAAAAAGCTGGGGCGCTTCTTGGAATGGGAAAGAAGAAAAAAAGCTCCACACCCTTCGCTTTCAAATCTGGTATGAAGAACATCGGGAAAACTATCTGTATCAAAAATTAAAAAATGAGTCGCGCAATGGCCAGGTGACAAAGAAAGGGCACAATCGTCTGGAATTCTTCATTCAGGTATGGGACCCTATTGAATTGATGCCATGGATGCGTACCTTTCTGGGGAGAATCTGTGAATTGGAATGCAGTGATCCTGTATTTTTAGAGCGATTCCATAATGATCTGGAAAAAATGAGACAGATGTATGAGATAAGAGAGGAAGAGAACGATGGAAATTTTTCATGAATTATACGGGAGATATTACCAGAATGTGACAAGAATCCTTCTTGAGACGCCCTGCACAAGGGAAGTGATGGAAAAAATTATAAAAGAGCAGGGATTTGAAGAAAGCCTGCTCTTTTTGCTGCCGAAAATTACAGACAAAGCAGAATGGAATTTGCTGGAAAAAGAAGAGCATCTATGGTATTCAAAGCTGTTGTATGAGCCGTATACGCCGACGACAAAACTGGAAAGGCGATGGATGAAGGCGCAGCTGAATGATCGGAGAGTGCGTCTTTTTTTGTCAGAAGATTTAAGAAAACAGTTTCTGGAGAGTTTAAAAGAGGAAAAACCATTATATCAGGAAAGTGATTTTGATTTTTTTGATCGGAATAAAATAGGAGATCCGTACGAAAAAGAATCCTATCAAAAAGCAATGCGTACAATAATGCGGGCATTGTACAGAAGAGAAGAAGCAGAGATTACTTACCAGAATAAAAAAGAAAGATATCTTCCGCTTAGACTGATCTATTCTATGAAGGAAGACTGTTTTCGGCTGTATGCGGTCAGTAAAAACCAGATAGCAAAAGGACAGATGACCATTTTTTTGATGAGCCGAGTGACAGAGGCGAAACTGCTTGCAGGGCGTACCATACCGGACGTAGACGTACAGCGGTGGATGAGAGAGAGAAGAGAGGAGAAACCTGCGATTGTGCGTGTTCACGATGAGAGAAGAGCATTGGAACGCTTCATGATTCAGATGACAGATTACGAGAAGGAAACGCAGGAAGAAAAAGAGGACTGTGTCCGTGTTCGGATTTTTTATCGACCGGAACAAAGAGCAGAGCTGCTGGAGCGCTTTCTGGCAATGGGACCGATGCTGGAAGTGCTGGAACCGCAGGAGCTGCGTCTGGAGATTAAAAGGAGAATACGGGATCAAGTTCGCAGATTTTTTTAAAAGACTTTCCCTGAAAGCTATGATAAGATGGGATCACGGTAAAGCAAGGAAACAAAAAAGCGCTCGGAGGTGAAAAGGATGAATGGAAAAGAACTTCTCATGGAGGAAGCAAACAGAACAAAAACGATGAACAATGCGGCAGCATATAAGTCAACGTTAGATGCGTGTCTTAATCTGTTTGCAAGCGCCGGTGGAATGCGCCGCACAGATCCATGTTTTCTTTACAAAAAATATTTTGCACCTGCGTATATTGAAAATCCAGATCTTGCAATGAAGCTGCTATTTCATATCCGCGACATTTCGATGGGAATGGGGGAAAGAGATATTTTCCGCGGGATTGTGAGACAGCTCGCCGTTGACTTTCCAAAGTCTGTCAAAAAAAACATCCCGTATTTTGGAGAATACGGGCGGTTCGATGATCTGTTCAGCTTGATGGGAACGCCGTGCGAGGAGGAGATGATCCAGTTCATCAAAAGACAGCTTGAGGAGGACGAAGAAAAGCAGAGGCAGTTTGGAAAAAATGCGCGCATCTCTCTGCTGGCAAAATGGATGCCCTCTGTCAGCACCTCCAGCAGAAAGACAAGAATTTTGGCAAGAAAGCTTGCCGCACTGATGGATCTGTCTGAAAAACAGTACCGAAAACGATTGTCTGCTCTGCGCAGCCAGATTGAACTGATCGAGACGAAACTAAGTCAGGGCGGCGAGATTGCATACGAGAAAGTTCCGGCAAAAGCGATTTTAAAATATCGCAGCGCCCTCTCAAAAAGAGAATCATTCGGCTCATATCTGGAAGCAGTCTGCGACGGAGAAACAAAGATGAATACATCGACTGTATTTCCATATGAGATGGTCCGTCCGCTGATGAAAGCACGAATGAATTGGTGGGAAGAGACGATTCCAGAAATAAGTGAAAAAGAGCGCCTGTTTCTAGACACGATGTGGAAGGCAAAAAAAGAAAATTTTGAAGCGCAGAATGCACTGGTAGTGGCAGATGGGTCCGCCTCTATGTATTGTGATGAAAAAGACGGCGTGACGCCCGCCTTGATTGCTCAGTCATTGGCATTGTTTTATGCCGAGAGAAATCAGGGAGTCTTCCACAACTGCTTCATTACATTTTCTGAACATCCGCAGTTGATTGAAATCAAAGGAAGGGATTTGCTGGAAAAATTACTGTATGTACAGTCATTTGAGGAAGTTGCAAATACGGATTTGCTTGCCGTGTTCCGTCTGATTTTAAATATGGCAGTCCGAAATCAGCTGGATCAGAGCGAACTTCCTTCTACTTTGTATATTGTCTCGGACATGGAATTTGACGAATGTACGGGATACGCAGGAGATACACCATTTGAGGCAGCGAAAAAAGAATATGAAGCCGCCGGATATGAACTTCCAGTTGTTGTATTCCAGAATGTAAACAGATGGCAGAAACAATTTCCAGTCAAGAAAAATACAAAGGGAGCGGCGATGACAAGCGGCAGTCAGACAGCTTCCTTTCACCAGAAAGTGACTAAGGAGACAACGCCGTATGATTTTATGCTTCAAGTGCTTTTAGCCGAGAGATATCGTCCGATCTGCGCATAGCAGACGGAAGATACTCTGCAAACAAGACAGTGAAATATTCCATGGCGACAGGCAATGGAGAATTCACAATAAAATACGACACACACAGCAAAAAGTAAATTTTTATCTTTTATGAGGAATTTATGAGCAGGAGTCTGCATGAAAAAATGCAGAAAAATACGTTGCCCTTTGTCAGAGCAAACCTGAAAAAACGGAGTGTCGAGTGGAAAGAACCGTTTTTCAGAACTCTGATGATGCGTATGGAAACTCTCAGATAGTTGCAAAACCGCAAAATGTGACAAACGAGGCAAATCTGCGGAGAAGAAGACGTACCGATATGTCATGAGAGGACTGAGAGTGGTCAGATCTGGGCAAGAGATCTGACCTTTTTTTAATTATAAAAACCCAATAAAATTTTTTCAGAGTACCTTGTAATTACAAAAACGGTATGCTAAAGTAAGAGATGTTTTAGACATTAAGTTTTTGAAAGTAAAACAGACAGGGAAGGTATGTTTTACAGATAAGGTGGTTTGAGAACATGAAAAGACAACAACGACAGAAAAGATTAACAAAGAAAAGAAGAGTGGCAGGAAGCATCTTAACATTGCTTGCCACTCTTCTTTGCGCATCTTATGTATGGCTGGAAAGTTATTTTTCAGATCTGACGATGGACAAAATGGTATTTCAGATGAAAGTGCCGATGGAAGGAACAGGAGTGGGCATTATCTTTAATTATCTGATGTATGCAGTTCCGCCGTGCCTGATTATGGGAGGTCTCCTCTTCCTTTTACTGCGCCAGAAAAAGAATGTGTCAGAGGAACAAAATAGAATAGCAGAAACAGGAGAGGAAACAAAAGAGACAAAAACGGAGAACGAAAAGAAATGGAAGGTTGGAACTGTTATTTATGAATGGCTCAGAAGTCATATCATGGCAGTCTCTTCTATATTTCTTATAGGAACAATCTGCTTTGGTCTTCTGCGCTATGATATTCCAACATACTTGTATGATCAGACGCATCCTTCTAAATTATATGAGACAAGTTATGTAGATCCTGCCAATACAGAGATCACATTCCCAAAGAAAAAGAGAAATCTGATCTATATTTTTCTGGAATCTTTTGAGAATACGTTTGCCTCAAAAGAATATGGCGGATTTCAGGAAGAAAATCTGCTGCCGAATCTGACAAAACTTCAAAGGGAGGAAGACAGTGTTCACTTCTCACAGCCTGGCGGATATGGAATGATTGAGATGGCAAACTGCAGCTGGACGATGGCATCTATGGTGGCGCAGACAAGTGGCGTTCCGCTCTCCATTCCTCTGGCAAACAATGGATATGATATGTATACAACGTTTTTGCCGGGGCTGACAACACTGGGAGAGATTCTGGAAGAACAAGGTTATCATCAGAAATTTTTGATTGGATCAGAGGCAGCATTTGCAGGCACAGACCATTACTATGAGCAGCATGGCGGATACGAGATCATGGATTATAACTATGCACTGGAGCAGGGATGGATACCGGAGGACTACTATGAATGGTGGGGATTTGAGGATGAGAAGCTGTTTGAATTTGCAAAAAAGGAACTGGAACAGCTTGCAGCAGAGGATCAACCGTTCAACTTCACGATGGCGACGATGGACACACATTGTGTGGAAGGATATGTCTGCGAAAAGTGCGGTGACGCATATGACGAACAGTATTATAATGTTATCGCGTGTGCAGACTCCCAGCTGACACAGTTTGTGGAATGGGTGAAGGAACAGCCATGGTATGAAAATACAACGATTATTCTGTGTGGAGATCATCTGACGATGGATGCGAGATATGCAGACTCTGTGGATGAGGATTTTAACCGCAGTATTTTCCAGGTAATTGTCAATCCGGCAGTGGAACCGAAAAAAACAGAAGACCGTCTGTACTGCGCACTCGATATGTTCCCGACAACGCTGGCAGCGCTCGGAGCAGAGATCGAAGGGGAATATTTGGGGCTGGGAGTCAATCTGTTTTCCGATCAGCCGACTCTGTGCGAGAAGATGGGAACGGAGGAATTGGCAGATCAGATTAAGCAGACAAGCCGGTATTATAACAAGAATTTTCTTTTTGCAAAATCCAAAAAGTAAAATGACCGTGTGAAATGCAGAAGGTAAGGGGAGAAAAACAAGATGAAGCTCAGTAAAAAACAGCATCGGATCTATGACATCGTGATCAGTTCTCTTGCAGTGGCAGCCGTTATTCTAGCATTGATTGATCTTTCAGAAGATCTGAACGAATGGCAGAGAATTTTGAATCAGGTGATTCTATGTGTTTTTACAATAGATTATGCAGTTCGGTTTTGGAATGCTCCAAAAAAGAAAAAGTTTTTTAAGGACAATATCTGTGATCTGATTGCAATCTTTCCATTTCACACGATTTTCAGGCTGTTTAAATTTGTATCTATTGCGAAATTTGCAAGTATCCCGCGGCTGTTTGCCTTACTGTACCGTCCTTTAAAAAAGACGAAACGTTTTTTTGATACGAATGGATTTAAATACGTTGTTTTTGTGACAGCAATTATGATTCTGGTCGGAGGAATCATGATCCATTTTGCGGAAGGGATGAGCTATGCAGATGGAATCTGGTGGGCATTTGTGACTGCGACAACAGTAGGGTATGGAGATATTTCTCCTTCTACTTTTTACGGACGGGCGATTGCAATGGCGCTGATGCTTGTGGGAATTGGCTTGATCGGTACGGTGACAAGTACGCTGACTTCCTACTTTTTGGATTCGCGAAAGAAAAGCGTAAAAAATGAAACGATTGATTTGATTAAAAATCGATTAGATGATCTGGACTCTATGAGCGATGAAGATATCGACGACATATGCAAAATGCTGAAGAGCCTTAAAAATACAAAAGATGGTGAGGTCAGCAAAAAAAAGGGGAATTTTCCGAAAGAATAAATAAAATAGATTCCTGTGAATATCTGCAGAGACAAAAAATGTTTTTGCAGATATTTGCAGGAATTTTTTTAAAAATAGAGTTCTCACTGCTGGTCAGGTTTCTCAGACAATTCCATTTGTTTGATGGTATACAATGCACTTGGAATCCCAGAGCGCAGAAGAGCAGATGTGTAGAGCACAATCTGTTCGCGATTCTGAATCGAACGCTGGGCAATCCAGTGCAGAAGGATACCGGCAACAGCCTCTGTATAAAATTGGCATAAAAATGTTTTAAAGCTTTCAGATACAGAAATTTTTTCAATTTTTTCTGCCTGATCAACCGCAGAATGAATCAGACCAAAAAAATCGAGATAGAAAAAACGTTTTAATTCATCACGTCCTACTGAGTGATAGACATTGTTTAGCATCTGGGCATTCTGTTCCATATAGTCAAGCACAAATGAGATTGCTTCCTCATATTCTACAGCCAGATTAAATTGTTTTAAAACTTCTATTGTTTCCTGCTCCAGCGTCCATCTGAGCAGGTCATATAAATCTTCAAAATGATAGTAAAATGTTTTTCTGTTAATTCCACAGTCTTCTACAATCTCGCTTACAGTTACCTTAGAAAAAGATTTCTTGCTGATTGCTCTTTTCAGTGAATCGGCAAGCATTTGCTTTCTCTTTTTCGTTGCAGCGGTGTATTTCAAAGATACCACCTTCCTTCCAAAAATAAAGATGATTTTATTATATCTTGGCTGGACTTTGAATACAACAAATAAATGTGTCTGATTCGCTTCTGTCATTTAATTTGTCCATCAAATTAGCACAAATGTCCCATTTTCATTCAAAATTACTCATATGAGTTGAATTGACCGTTTTATGATGACTTTTTTTTGAATAGAATCTCAATCATAAATTCAGCGAAAGAAGGGAGTCAGCAATATGTCAGATGCAGAACACAATACCAAAGAAAACAGCGGCGGTTTTATGAAGAAATTTTATCAGACGATTGTAAATAATCAGAAAAAAATTCTTGTTCTTTTTGTGCTGCTGGCTGTGATCAGTATTTTTCTAAAAGAAATGGTTGCGGTTGACTATGATATTACAGATTATCTGCCAGAAGACAGTGCATCAACAGTATCATTGGAAAAGATGGAGTCAGAATTTGAGGGAGGTATTCCAAATGCCCGTGTGATGGTCAAAGATGTATCGATACCGGAGGCTTTGGAATATAAAGAAAAGCTGCAGAACTGTACCGGTGTGACAGAAGTGACATGGCTGGATGATAATGTAGATATTTTACAGCCTGTTGAGACGATGAATGAAGATACAGTAGAAACTTATTATAAAGACAACACGGCGCTTTTTACTGTCACGATATCAGAAGATAAGAGAATAGAGGCCGTCAGCGCCATAAGAGAAGTAATCGGTGAGGAAAATGCTTTGAGCGGAGATGCTGTCTCCACTGCTGCTGCAACAGTAGGAACGGTAAAAGAGGTCAGTCAAATTGCCGTGATTGCTGTAATCTTCGTTGCGATTGTACTCTTTTTGACAACAACCTCCTGGGTGGAACCGATTCTCGTACTGGTGGGACTTGGCATTGCAGTTTTGATTAATGCCGGAAGCAACCTTATTTTTGGAGAAATTTCATTTGTGACAAACGCCGCAGGGTCTATTTTGCAGCTGGCGGTATCTTTGGATTATTCTGTATTCTTACTGCATCGCTATGAGGAATGCCTGAAAAAATACAGCACGCCAAAAGAGGCGATGGTAAAAGCACTTTGTAAGTCTACAAGTTCTATTTTATCAAGTGGACTGACAACCGTAATCGGATTTTTAGCGCTTGTATTTATGCGTTTTCAGATCGGACCGGATTTAGGACTTGCTCTGGCAAAGGGCGTGGCGCTTAGTCTGATTGCCGTATTCATATTTATGCCGGCTTTGATTTTATCCGCAAATAAATGGATTCAAAAGACAAAGCATCGCAGTATTCTGCCTGATTTCCATAAATTTGGAAAAGGTGTCAGCAAAGTGATGATTCCGCTGGCTTGTCTCTTTGTTGTCGTGATTGTTCCAGCATATCTTGCATCAAACAATAACTTTTTCTACTATGGATCCGCATATATCTATGGAAAAGGGACAGATGTAGGCGATGACACTGCAGAGATCGAAAAGGTTTTCGGAAAGAGTGATACTTATGTGGCGCTGGTTCCAAAGGAAGATCTGGCAGTACAGAAAAAACTTTCCGATGATCTCCATGAAATTCCGCAGATCAAAAATATTCTTTCCTATGTAGATACGGTGGGAGCGGAAATTCCGGAAGAATATCTGGATGAAGAGACGATGTCCCTTCTGATGTCTGACCGCTACAGCCGTTTTGTGATTACAGTTGATGCCGATTCAGAAGGAAAAAGCACATTTGAACTGGTCGAAAATATACGAGACACGATTCGGAAATATTACCCTGAGGACTATTACATTGCCGGAAACGGAGTCAGCACATATGATTTGATGGATACGATCACTGCTGATACGGTAAAAGTAAATGCTATTGCGATTGGCGCTATATTCCTTGTATTGCTGTTTACAACAAAGTCCATACTCCTGCCTCTGCTTCTTGTGATTGGAATCGAGACGGCTGTCTGGATGAACCTTTCCGTTCCGTATTTTAAAGATTCGATAGTATTTTATATTTCGTATCTGATTATCAGTTCTATTCAGCTTGGAGCGACAGTGGACTATGCGATCTTATTTACCGATCGCTATATGGAATTCAGAAAGAAAATGAATAAAAAGCAGGCCGTGATTGAGACGGTGTCAAGTGTGACGGTATCCGTGATCACATCTGGATCAGTTCTGGCAGTAGTCGGGTTCCTGCTTGGATATATTTCCAGCCATGGCGTATTGTCGCAGCTTGGAATGTTCCTCGGAATCGGAAGTCTGTTTTCTATGATTATTGTACTGTTTGTACTTCCAGGATTATTGTATCTATGTGATCGCTTGATACAACATACAACGTTAAAGACGAATTTTTATCAAGATCGAAAGGAGATTGGTTGAAATGAAAATCAGAAACAGAGGCCTGTCAGCAGTTGTCTCAGCAGCCGTTTTATTAAGCTCTGTTGTTCCAGTATATGGAATGGAAGAAAAAGATGAAACACCATCAGAGAAAGAAGAAGTGATCTATGTCACATTAAATACAGATGGATCAGTAAAACATACCTATGTAGTGAACAGTTTTGACGGAGGAGAGATTGTCGATTATGGAAATTATTCTTCCGTGAAAATGATGAATACAAATGATACTATTAGTCAAGACGGAGATAAGATTTCTATTTCTGCATCTTCTTCAAAGGTATATTATGAAGGGGTATTGGAGGAGACAGAGATTCCATGGGATATCTCGCTTCGCTATTTCATGGATGGAAAAGAATATTCTGCAGATGAGATTGCAGGGAAAAGCGGAAATCTGGAAATTCATCTTAAAATTACGAAGAATGAACAGTGTAAGGGAGAATTTTTTGAAGACTATGCTCTTCAGACAATGATCACACTGGATACAGAAAAGTGCAGCAATATCACAGCAGACGATGCGACGATTGCAAATGTGGGCAGCAGCAAGCAGCTGACGTATACAATCTTTCCAGGAAAAGGGATTGATACTGTAATTTCAGCAAAAGCAGAGGATTTTGAGATGAGCGCTGTTTCAATCAATGGAATCCGTCTGAACTTTAATGTAGAAGTGGATGATGAGGAATTAAAGGATAAGGTGAATGATCTGATAGACGGAGCGGTAGAACTGGATGACGGCGCTTCAGAATTGTATGATGGATCAGAAGAATTAAAAGATGGTTCTGCTGATTTGAAAGATGGAGCCTCCTCGCTTCGCAGCGGCATTGCCGAGCTGAATGGAGGAATGACAGATCTGGAGAGCGGCGTGAAGGCAGTACAAGAAGGGCTTGACAGTCTGGATAATCAATCTGGAGCGCTTGTCAATGGATCTGCTGATGTAAAGACAGCGCTTCTCACGATACAAAAACAGTTAAATGGTATTTCAGTGACAAGCGAAAGTATTGCAGAGCTGACGAAAGCCTCGGGTCAGATTAAAAAAGCCATCAGCGATTTATATGACGGAGCATCAGCGCTTCAGACGAATGTGGGATATGAGCAGTATAAGGGCGTCATGGCAGAGAATGGACTGGATCTTGACACTTTGACTGCTGGAAATGATGAAGCAATCACTTTGCTGAACAATCAGATTTATGAGCTGCAGTTAACACTGGATCAGATTGTCGGTGTGGAAGGGATGGAAGATCAGGTGGCATATGTACAGCAGCAGATGGGACAGCTTCAGCAGATTGTAAATTTATTATATGGAAGCAGTGCGGCGATCGGCGGTATGGAATCTTATTTAGGAGAAGTCAACACACAGCTGACAACGCTGACAAATGGACTGAAATCTTTAAAGACAAGCTATCAGTCGTTTGACACAGCAATTTCAGAACTTGTGACAACGCTGAACGGTATGCTGGGCAAGATGTCAGAACTGACGAAGGCAATTAATGTTCTGACAGAAAGTTATACGACATTGGATACCGGAATTGGGGAATATACGGACGGCGTGGCAAAGATCGTCGCTGGATACAGTAAGATCACAGATGGCGTGGCTGCCTTGGCAAAGGGAAGCCGTGACCTGGCAGATGGTTCCAATGATTTGTATGATGGAACGGCTGAACTTTTCGATGGAACTTCTTCACTGTGCGACGGAGCAAAAGAGTTGGCAGACGGCACTGACGAGCTGCGTCGGGAGACATCCGGTATGGACACAGAGGTGGATGAAGAGATTGACAAAATTTTGGATTCTATCACAGGCGAAGGAAAAGAGATTGTATCCTTTGTATCAGAAAAAAATACAAATGTAGAATCTGTGCAGTTTGCAATTCAGACTGATCCTATCGAGAAAGAAGAATTGGAAGCCACAGCGGCAGAAGCGGAAGAGGAACCGCTTACCTTCTGGCAGAAGCTGGCAGATTTATTTGACGAATAAAATATAGAAGATACTCGTCGGAGAAGTCGGGGGAATCTGGGGACATCGTAGTCCTGAAGAGATTCTTTTACTTCTCCGATTTTAATTTTGGGCAGAAATATTTTTTTGATGCCATTTATCTTTTTATCTGTACTGAGGAACTTTATCATCTTTGATCTCTGCTGAAAATTTGCAGTTAAATTAGAAGGAATCATATTTACTTCCTACTCATAAAGTATATAGGAGCTTTCCAGACTTTTGCTTTAAAATGCTTCATTTTTGCTTTTTTAAGCAGCAAAAAATTGCAGTCCAGTTTCTTTTTGCGGTAAAATGTGTGGTATACTGGCTGTAAAGAATCAGGGGAGGGAAAATGAAAGTTTTTTTAGGATTATTGATTCCGTTTTTGGGAACAACAGCAGGAGCTGCCTGTGTCTTCTTTATGAAAAAAGAGATCAGACCGTTTGCAGGAAAACTGATGATGGGATTTGCATCTGGGGTGATGGTTGCTGCGTCAGTGTGGTCTCTTTTGATCCCGGCTATTGATATGTCAGAAGAAATGGGAAAATTTTCATTTTTTCCGGCGACGGCAGGATTTTTGGCAGGAATCGGAATTTTACTTTTTCTGGATCATTTTGTTCCGCATCTCGATCCCAGGGACACACAAGCAGAAAAAGGGTATGGCGTGACGAAAAAAAGCGGAATGCTTACATTGGCTGTCACGCTTCACAATATACCGGAAGGACTTTCTACAGGAGCAGTCTTTGCAGGTGCATTGATGGGCAATCATGAGGTAACGATGGCGGGGGCTTTTGCACTGGCGATCGGAATTGCGATTCAAAACTTTCCAGAAGGAGCGATTATTTCCATGCCGCTTTGCAGCGAAGGGATGAGCAAGGGGAAATCTTTTGTGTATGGAATGCTTTCAGGAATTGTAGAACCGATTGCAGGAGGAATCACGATTGCAGCCGCATCCAGAATTATTCCAGCTTTGCCATATCTGCTGGCATTTGCAGCAGGCGCTATGTTTTATGTAGTTGTGGTGGAGCTGATTCCGGAGTCAGGGCAGGGAAAGAAAAGCAATGGTGGAATTCTTGGATTTGCGGCAGGCTTTGCCGTGATGATGATTTTAGACGTAGCTCTTGGATAAGGAGGAGACAAAAAGTATTAGGGGAAAAGAAGAAAAGACAGATCAGAATGAATAAAAAATAAATAAGATCAGAAAAAAATCAGATTAAAAAAACAGGAGACAAAAATGAGAGAGAGTGCAGAAAAAACAGTAGTGATTCATGGAAAAGACGGACAGGAGTTTCAGATCAAAAGAGCAGTGTACAGTGATGTGGAAGAAATCATGGAAGTGATGGAAAAGGTAAAAGCTGATACAAAACCGGAATGGTTTGTCAGCGATGAGAGAGAGTATGTGGAGGAGCATATCGAAAAGTCGGGATTTATTCTGGTGGCAAAGACAAAGGATGATAAAACAGCTGGATTTTTTATGATTGATTTTCCGGGACAGGACAGCCGAAATCTGGGATTTCATCTCGAATTGAAAGGAGAGGAGCTAAATCATGTAGCACACATGGACTCAGCGGCCGTTTTGGCTGATTTTCGCGGAAATCACCTTCAGGAAGAACTGATGAGAAGAGGAGAGGAGCTGCTCAATGAGATGGGAGGTTACCGTTATCGAATGTGTACCGTCTGTCCAGAAAATCGGTACAGTCTGTATAATCTTCAGAAAAGGGGATATATGATTTTAATGACAGCAGAAAAGTATGGCGGCCTCCAGCGGCATATCATGTATAAGGATATAGAGAAGATAGTGGAACAGGAAGTGCAGATCGGTTTGCAATCACAGAGTCAAATGTGATATAATGCGCTCTGTAAGATTTGCAGAAAGAGCGTAGGAAAGTTACTGTATAAGTGACGAGAGAAAACACGCTCCTGTTTTAAGAGAATGGACGGCAAAAGCCCATTTTCAGGAGTACGCCAGAAGAAAATGGAAAAGTCAGTGGAGGAAAAAGTATGCTGGAACTAAAAAATGTTTCTTTTCAAGTTTCTGAAGAAAGTAAGGAAAAAGGAATTTTAAAAGATGTCAGCTTTACGCTGGAAGACAATAAATTTGTCGCAATCACAGGACCAAACGGCGGAGGAAAATCGACGCTTGCCAAAATTATCGCAGGCATTGAAAAGCCGACATCCGGACAGATTCTGCTTGATGGAGAAGATATCACGAATCTTAGCATAACGGAAAGAGCAAAAAGAGGAATCAGCTATGCGTTTCAGCAGCCGGTTCGATTTAAAGGTGTTACGGTGCTGGATTTAATCCGGCTGGCATCTGGAAAAAATCTGTCAGCAGCGGGCGCCTGTGAGTATCTGTCTGAAGTAGGACTGTGTGCAAAAGACTATATTAACCGTGAAGTCAATGCCAGTCTTTCAGGAGGAGAGATTAAGAGAATCGAGATTGCAACTGTGATGGCAAGAGGAACAAAGATTTCTGTATTTGATGAACCGGAAGCCGGTATTGATCTGTGGAGCTTCCAGAATCTGATTCAGGTGTTTGAAAAGATGCATGATCGGCTGCACGGGTCTATTTTGATTATCTCTCACCAGGAGAGAATTTTAAGAACAGCAGATGAGATCGTCGTGATTGCAGACGGTCAGGTTACAGGATACGGAAAAAAAGAAGAAATTTTACCGACGCTGCTGGGAGAAGACAGTGCGGCAGAATGTAAATACTGGCAGAAAGGGGAAAATTAAGATGGATGCAATTCAAAAACAGTTGTTGGAGGCAGTGGCAGGATTTCATGAGATCCCGACAGGGGCGTACAATATAAGAGCGAACGGACAAACAGCGGCAAGACAGTCCAGCGCAAATATCGATATCATCACAAAAGAGGACGGAACGGGTATTGAGATCCATATCAAGCCGGGCACGAAAAAAGAAAGCGTCCATATCCCTGTTGTTTTGAGTCAGGCAGGATTGACGGAGACCGTCTACAATGATTTTTATATCGGTGACGATGCGGATGTGACGATCATTGCAGGATGCGGTATCCACAACGGAGGATCAGCAGCAAGCCAGCACAATGGAATCCACCGTTTCTTTATTGGAAAAAATGCAAGAATTAAATATGTAGAAAAACATTATGGAAGCGGGGACGGTTCCGGAGAACGTATTATGAATCCAAAGACAGAGATTGAGATCGCTGAAGGCGGATACATGGAGATGGATACGGTTCAGATCAAAGGAGTGGATTCCACAGTCCGTGAAACAGAGGCGAAACTGGCGGAAGGGGCAAAGATTATGGTGACAGAGCGTCTGATGACACATGGTCATCAGACAGCCGAAAGCCGTTTTAAAGTTTTTATGAACGGAAAGAACGCATCCGCCAATATTGTATCTCGTTCTGTTGCAAAAGAAGAATCAAGACAGGTTTTCTATTCTGATCTGGAAGGAAATGCACCGTGCAGCGGCCATACGGAATGTGATGCGATCATTGTGGGAAATGCAAAAATCAGCTCTCTTCCGCAGGTGACGGCAAATCATCCGGATGCCGCTCTGATCCATGAGGCGGCGATTGGAAAAATTGCAGGGGAACAGATTGTCAAATTGATGACGCTGGGATTGACAGAAGCAGAAGCAGAAGAACAGATTATCAGCGGATTTTTAAAATAGATTCAATATAGAAATGAATTTTTGTTTCAATAAAACAAAAGAGATATGGGAAAGAGTAAGAGAAGATATTCGGAAATTCTGGAAGGCAGCAGCAGCTTTTGTACTGTACATGGTAATGGTTCAGAAATTGACGGGACGATTCTGTCCGATGGTTTTGATCAGCGGCCTGCCCTGTCCGGGATGCGGAATGACGAGAGCATTTTTTCTTTTCTTACAGCTGCGTTTTGCTGAGGCATATCAGATGCATCCGTTGGTCTATGGATGGATTGCGCTTGGAATAGTATTTTGTGTGAGAAGATATGTAATGGGAAAAGAAGTAAAATCCCTTCAGAAATATGCCATAGCGCTCCTGATAGTGATGGTGGGTTTCTATATTTACCGCATGATTCGCTTTTTTCCAAATCAGGAGCCAATGACATATTTTCAGGGAAATCTGCTTCAGAGAATCAGACAAATCGGGCTGTCAAATCATTGACCACTTCACCGGCAATGATAAGCCCAGCGACAGATGGAACGAAAGCTGTGCTTCCAGGAGTGCTTCTTCTTCCCTGCTGCGGCGCTTCAGATGACGGGAGAGGTTTCAGAGGAATCTCTTTTGAGTAGACTACTTTTAAATGACGGATGCCTCTGGCTTTTAACTCTTTTCTCATCACTTTAGCGAGCGGGCAGACAGATGTTTTATAAATGTCAGTGACTTCAAAGGCACTGGCATTTTTTTTGTTTCCGGCTCCCATGGAGGAGATGATCGGAACACCGGCGGCAGATGCGCGCATGACAAGTTCGATTTTTCCGGTTACGGTGTCGATCGCATCAATGACATAGTCAAAGACAGAAAAATCGACTTGATCGGCTGTATCCGGCATGAAAAACAGTTTGTGAGTAAAAACAGCAGCATTTGGATTGATTGAGAGGATGCGTTCTTTTGCGGCATCTACTTTGTACATCCCGAGCGTCTGATGAGTGGCGATAATCTGTCTGTTGAGATTGGAGAGACAGACGGTATCATTGTCAAAAAGATCAAGTGTACCAATGCCGCTTCTGGCAAGCGCTTCCACAGCGTATCCGCCGACACCGCCGACACCGAAAATGGCAACTCTTCTCCTGGAAAGATCCGCCATTGCTTCCTGACCATAGAGTAATTCTGTTCGAGAAAATTGTGACATAAAAATCTCCATTCTATCTATATATATAAATTTAGGCCATCCTGTCAGTCAGATGTATAAGAACAGACCTATGAAATGTAGTATAATAGATGGAAAAGGCAGATACAAGATGAAGGCAAAATTTTTTCAGGAACATTGAGAATCCGCATAGGATATGGTATGATAAAATGGAGGAAAATGAGAAAAAAAGGAAAATAGGAGGAAAAGTGATGGACGATTATAAAAACACAGATCAGAACGGATATCAGAATGGATATCAGACAAATGATTGGGGACAGCAGGGATATTATCAGAATTATCAGCAGAATTATTATCAGAATGGAAACGGCTATTACCAGGATCCGAGAAAGCAGAATCTGGAAGAACCGATGAGTGTGGGAGAATGGATTCTGGTGATGCTGATTACAGCAATCCCATGTGTCAATATCATTATGCTTTTTGTGTGGGCTTTTGGAAACGGAACAAAGAAATCAAAGACAAACTGGGCAAGAGCGACTTTGATTTTAGCCTTGATTGGAGCTGTGATCGGGGGGCTGTTTGTAGCATTCGGAGCAAATCAAATAGTTGACTTATATTATGGACTTTAATTAGAATAATTCGTTGATAACAATTGAAAATAGAAAATAGAAAAACCCGTCATCTCTGATTTTGATCAGAATTGACGGGTTTTTGTTGCTTTTTAAAATAATTAGATTATAAGAAAAAATCAGAATATTCGCAGAATATCTAATTCTATGAACCATATTCTAACACTTTCAAATCGTAAAATCAAGATGTTTTTTTGAACGATGGAAATTATTGAGATAAAATATGGAATTTTAAGGAAGATATAAATAGATATTGTGACAGAAAATATTGTCTGTTTTTGTTATCTCTGAAAATAATCTTTAAAAATGCTGCAAATAATGATATGATTAACAATTCATCAAAATTTCTGAAGCAAATCCGATATGACAGACAAAATGTCAAGATAAATCTATTTTCTGTATAGTAATCTCTAATATGTTTTCTAATATACAGCCACAATAATTTAGGGCTGATAATTTCCTCAGCGACAACAATGATACCCTTATTAAAAAAAAGAAAGGAGATCGGCACTTTTCCCACAATCAAAAAAGTGGATTTTTGTGCCTGAAAATTTTATGGAAAAACAACAGACAGTATTTTCAGAGATTGTCTTTCAGTGGCTTTACAGTAAAAATGGACAAATGTCTTATTCCACCTTTGTAAAGTATGAACAACTCATCAAAACTCATATAAAACCATATTTTGATCAGGTAGCGCATACTGAGCTAAGTCAGAAAACACTGGAATCGTTTTATGATTCCTTATGCAGACGCTCTTCCCATTTAAAAATGTCAAACAGTAATATGCGAATTATTATTATGATTGTAAACCACGCTTTAGAATATGCCTATGATCACCATATCATAAAAGAACATTTGAAAATAAAGCCGTGCCTTCAAAAATCAAAACCGATTGTCCGCGTTTTTTCGCTGGAGGATCAAAAGAAATTGGAGCAATATATATATCGGAAGAAATCGTCGTATTCTCTGGCAATCTTGATGGCATTATATTCAGGAATACGGATAGGAGAATTATGTGCCTTGCAATGGAAAGATGTTGATTTTCAGAATCATTCTGTAAAAATTACGAAGACAGTGCAGCGGCTGAAATCAAGATCAGATTCTTCAGCAAAAACGCAGTTGTTTTTTTCAGTTCCCAAAAGCGGATGTTCCTGCAGAATGATTCCTCTGCCTGAATTTGTTACGGAGTATATGAAAGAATTTTACGATTCGTGCAAAAATGAAGAATATTTTGTAATTGGTCAAAAAAGCGTGCCTTGTGAGCCGCGTGCTTTGCAATATGCCTATCAGAGAATCCTGAAAAGATGCGGCATACCGTATTTAAATTTTCACTGTCTGCGCCATACATTTGCAACGCGCTGTGTCACAATTGGATGTGATGTCAAGACTTTAAGTGAAATTTTAGGACACTCTGATATTAAGATTACAATGGATTATTATTTTCATTCTTCCTTTGAATATAAGAAGCAGCAGATGAACAAACTTTTCCTTTTATCGTAGAATTAGATATTCTGCGAATATCCTGATTATATGTTTTGAAGCACAGGATTTGGAATATCATACCAGAAAAAGGGGGAGATGACGACAGCAGGAGAAATGGATTTGAAATGATAATAAAGATGAAAGAATCGTGGAAGCGCAGAAAAAATAGGAAATAGGAGTGTCTGCGTCGCGAGAAAAGCAGAAAGATGAAAAGATATTCTGCTTGTGCGGATTGAGAAAAATCCGTTTTATGTAGAAGGAGGACCATATGAAAGGAAAGACAAACAAAGTAGCCAGTGTGATTTTAGCAGCTACGGTCGCATCTACGGCTGTTCCGACACCAGTGATTTATGCTGAGGATGCAATGATACAGGAAACGGAAATGGTGACCGAGACAGAGATGCAGACAGAACCAGTCACAGAAGCAGTGACAGAACCAGTTACAGAAGCTGAGACAGAACCAGTCACAGAAGCAGTGACAGAACCAGTCACAGAAGCTGAGACAGAACCAGTTACAGAAGCTGAGACAGAACCAGTTACAGAAGCAGTGACAGAACCAGTCACAGAAGCTGAGACAGAACCAGTTACAGAAGCAGTGACAGAACCAGTTACAGAAGCAGTGACAGAACCAGTTACAGAAGCTGAGACAGAACCAGAAGAGATTGTGAGATCTGTAATAGATGAGGCATCATTTAATGTACAGGATAATGGTGAAACTGTTACGATTACAGGATTAAAAGAAACTGCTACAGATACAGGAAGCTTACGTATTCCAGATACGATTGGGGGAAAACCAGTTGTAGCAATCGCAGACGGTGCATTTTCCGGAAAAGGCTTTACAGGTACTCTTACACTGCCATCTGGTTTGACTTCCATTGGTGCTAACGCATTTAACGGTGTTAATTTTAGCGGTGCATTAACATTGCCATCTGGCTTAACTTCTATTGGCGCTAACGCATTTGCAAATACAACATTTACAAATCTGGTAATGCAGAGCAGTTCTCTGACAATCGGGGATAGTGCATTTGCAGGATGTGCAGGATTGACAGGAACATTAAATCTTACAGGTGTGACATCTGTAGGAAACAATGCGTTTGAAGGATGTGCAGGATTGACAGGAACATTAGATCTTACAGGCGTGACATCTGTAGGAAATAATGCGTTTGCAAACTGTGGATTTACAAGTGTAAATCTGGCAGAAGGTCTTCTTAAAATTGGAGACAGTGCATTTGCAGGATGTATGCTTACAGGAACACTTGTACTGCCAAGTACATTGTTAGATCTTGGAGCAAGTGCTTTTGAGAACTGCACAGGATTGACAGGAAATATCAATATTCCTGCTGGAGTTACTGAAATTAAAAATAATACATTTGCAGGTTGTACAGGATTGACAGGAAATATTATTCTTCCGGAAGGTCTGACAAGCATTGGAAACGATGCATTTAACGGATGTGCAGGACTGACAGGAGATCTTGTTTTACCAAAGAATGTGTCAACTATTGGAGAAAGAGCATTCCAGGGCTGTACAGGATTAACAGGAAGATTGGAATTAGACGGAGCAAATAAAGTGACAATCGGAACAGATGCTTTTAAAGATTGCAATAGCTTTACTGATCTGAAAATTTCCAATGTAGATACAGTTGATGCTGCTACTTTACAAGGTATTAACTATAAAGAGTTTACAGGAAAACTGGAATTAAATAATGTAAGAAAAGTTGATGACAATCTCTTCAAAGAAAGTAAATTTACAAGCCTTAGCATGACAGGCGTATCCGTAATCGGAGCAAGTGCATTTGAAGGATGCGTTGGATTGACAGGAGAAATTGATCTGAGTTCAGCGACAGTAGTAAAAACAAATGCATTTAAAGGATGCTCTGGCCTGACAGGTACTTTAAATTTAGGAAAAGTAACAAGTATTGGAAATGAGACATTCAGCGGATGCGCTGGAGTAACAAGTATTGTACTTCCAACAGAAGAAGGAGCTTCCTTTACAGTTGGAAATAATGCATTTGAAGGTTGTGCTGGATTAACAGGTGAATTGAATTTAAGCAAAGCTGCTTCTCTGGGAACAAATGCATTTAAAGATTGTGCTGGATTGACAAATCTTGTATTGTCAGAAGCTGAACTTCCAGAAGGAATATTCTCAGGATGTGCAGGACTGACAGGAACATTAGATTTAAGTAAAGTAACAAAGGTTGCAAACAGTGCATTTGCAGGATGTGCCGGATTAACAGGCGTCCAGCTTCAGAATGCAGCATCTATCGGAGATAATGCATTTGCAGGATGTGCTGCTTTAACAGAAGTCCAGCTTCAGAGCGCAAAAGAGATTGGAGAAAATGCATTCGCAGGATGCGTTAGTTTAACAGGTAACCTGGATCTGAACAGCGTTGAAACAATCAAGAAAGGTGCGTTTGAAGGTTGTACAGGACTGACAGGACTGAGACTTCCAATGACTGTAAAAACAATTGGAGAGGGTGCATTCGCAGGATGCAGCAGCCTGACAGGTGATTTATACTTAAATAACACAACAATCGATGCAAGAGCATTTGAAGGTTGTGCAGGACTGAGCGCATTAAACTTAACAAATGTTACATTGAATGAACATTCTTTCAAAGATTGTGCAGGTGTAGCAGGTGCATTATATCTGAACAATGTAACTTTTAATGGTAAAGGTGCATTTGCAGGCTGTACAGGAATTAATTCCTTAAGAATGACATCTATAACATCCATCGAAGAAGAGACATTCAAAGATTGTACAGGACTGACAGGATTAGATCTGACAGGAATTACTGCTGTAAAGGCAAACGCATTTGCAGGCTGTACAGGAATTGAAGGAAGCTTAGATTTAAGCAAAGTGACAGAACTTGGAAACAGCGCATTTGCAGGTTGTACAGGAGTGACAGGAGTAACTCTGGATGGTCAGACAACAACTACCCTTGGAACCGATGTATTTAAAGGATGCGCAGGCATTACAGAATTAAAATTATCTAACTTTACTACTATTCCAAGTATTTTTGCAGATTGTACAGGACTGAAGAGTCTGGATCTGAAAAATGTTGATGCAATCGCAGACCATGCATTTGAAAACTGTACAGGATTGACAGAACTGAAATTAGAATCTGTAACAAACATTGGAGCAAGCGCATTCGCAGGATGTACAGGTTTAACAGGTGAAGTAGATTTAAGCAAAGTAACAACACTTGGAGAACGTGCATTTGAAAACTGTGCAGGTCTGACAGGTAAAGTGGATTTAAGTAAAGTAAATACATTAAATAAAGCTACATTTGCAGGATGCTCTGGATTGACAAGCTTTGTATTAAACACAAACGTGACATCTATTCCGGAAGAATTCTTTAAGAATTGTACAGGATTGACAGAACTGAAATTAGAAAATGTAACAAACATTGGAGCAAACGCATTTGCAGGATGTACAGGTTTAGCAGGCGAAGCAGATTTAAGTAAGGTGACAACATTTGGAGAAAGCGCATTTGAAAATTGCGCAGGATTGACAGGAGCTTTAGTCTTTGCTGATAACGCTGTTGTTGGAAACAATGCATTTAAAGGCTGTGCAGGATTCGCAGGAGATTTAGATTTAAGCAAAGTAACAATTGGCGAAGGTACATTCGAAAATTGTACAGGACTGACAGGAAAACTTACACTGAATACAACTGCAGCAGAGGTTCCATCAAGAGCATTTGCAGGTGCAGGATTTACAGGTGAACTGGTAATTCCAGACACTGTAAAAACTATTAAAGCAAGCGCATTTGCAGGATGTGCAGGTTTAACAGGTGAATTAGCACTTGTAAATGTGGCAGATATTGAAGCAAGCGCATTTGCAGGATGCACAGGCTTAACAGGCGAACTGGTACTGCCAGAAAACTGTAAATCTGTTGGAAACAGTGCATTTGCAGGTTGTACAGGACTGACAGCTGTAAAATTACCAGCTGGATTATCTGCATTAGAAAGTTATGCATTCTTGAATACAGGAATCAACAAAGTAGAAAATAAATCTTCTCTGACACTTGATCTGAAACAGAACTTTGGATCTTCCCACTGGTATCATGTAGAGGAGCAGAAACCAGTTGATCCAGAAGCTTGCTACCTGACAAAAGGAACAGTAAGAAAGACAATCAGCGATATCAAAGTGACAGCTGAAAAAGATACTCTGGAACTGGGCGAAGAAATGCAGGTAAGTGTTACAACAGAAGCAGAAGGTGTAGACGCAGATATGGCTGCATACACATTAAGCAGTAGCAACGATCAGGTTCTCACAGTAGATGAGACTGGAAAAGTTACAGCTGTTGGATCAGGAAAAGCAGAAATTATTGCAACAGCAAACTTCAGTACTGTAAAATCAAGTGTGGAAGTTACAGTAGCAGGAGAAGTTGTTCTTGATAAACCAGTTGTTATGGCAGAAGCATCAAAAGAAAATGTTTCTGAAGTAAACCTGACATGGAATGCAGTAGATGGAGCAGATGCTTATATCGTCTATGCGCAGAACGGAGAAGGATGGGTTGAACTTGGCCGTGTTGCAGCAACAGCAGAACAGGCTGAATATGTTTATACCGTAAAAGATTTACAGCCAGGAACAAAATATACATACAGTGTAGAAGCATACAGCAAAGTAGGCGATACAGAATACTTCAGTGGAAAGAGCGATGCGGTTTCAGCAGTAACAAACTTAGCACAGCCAGCTCTTGTTTCAGCAAAACCTGTTTCTGCTACACAGATCCGCGTGGACTGGAATCCGGTAGAAAATGCACAGGGATACCGTATTTACCGTAAAGAAGCTGGTTCTTCTGAATGGGTAATGGTACGCAGAATTGCTGGAGAAAACAAACACTTCTGTATTGATTCAACAGCAGAAGCAGGAAAAGAATATACTTATACAGTAACAGCTACATGTTCTGTTGATGGTGAATTCTATCAGAGTACTTACGATGAAACAGGTGTTTCTGCTCAGACAGTCGCTATGGCAGAACCTACAATCGTATCCGTAGGAGCAGCTTCTAATGTAACAACAGCTCTGCGTGTGACATGGAATCCAGTAGAAAATGCTGACGGATATATCATCTACCGCAAAGGTGCAAATGATACAGAATGGACAAGAATTAAGAAAGTAATGGGTCAGGCAACAGATCATTACTCCAACATTAAACTTGAGCCAGGAACAAAATATACATACTGCGTACAGTCCTTCGTTAAGAAAGACGGAGTTGTATACTACAGTGAAAAAGGAAACAACGCAGTTTCAGCAGTAACACACTTAAAGACACCAGCCCTGAAATCTGCAACAGCTGTTTCTAATGGTGTAAAAGTAGTATGGAGTCCAGTGGAAAATGCACAGGGATATCGTATTTATCGTAAAGAAGCAGGATCAGGATGGAAACTGGTACGCAGAATCGCAGGAGAAAATAAATCTTTCTGCATCGATTCTACAGCAGAAGCAGGTAAAACATATACTTACACGGTAAGAGCAACCTGCTCATGGGATGGAAAACTGTATCTGAGCAAATATGATACAAAAGGCATCACAGTAAAATAAATAAAAAATTCAAAAAAGTTGAACAGAATACCATAACAACAAAAGAAAGCCGCCGCATCCGAGATGAAATACTCCGGGATGCGGCGGTATCTTTATTTGCAGTCTTTTTTAGTGCCCTCCATTATCTGATGGTAATCGGTTTTCAGGCTCTGGTTTTATAAAAAAGCCAGACTGTTAATTCTGTGTTAGTTTAGATGGAACTCCATCTTCCGGAAGCACCGCATGGCAGCACAAGTCCTGTGCTTGTAACGGGAAGACCAATCTCCTGTGCTTCCACATGACCTTTCCAGTCCTTTAAAGCAAGAGAGATCATATAGGTCAGGACAGCCGGTGCAAGTCCTGTTGTATAAGAGTTGACGAGAAAGAACAATGGGTCATCGCTCAGAAGTTTTGTACACAGCTGGATAAAAGGGAAGATGGAATCTTCGATTTTCCAGATTTCTCCTTTTGGTCCGCGTCCATAGGAAGGAGGGTCCATGATGATTGCATCATAATGATTTCCGCGTCGGATTTCACGTTCCACAAATTTGACACAATCATCGACAAGCCAGCGAATCGGGGCATTTTCCAGATTAGAGGCTTTTGCATTTTCTTTTGCCCATCCGACCATGCCTTTTGAGGCGTCGACATGGGTGACAGAGGCTCCGGCAGCGGCAGCGGCGAGTGTGGCGCCTCCTGTGTAGGCAAAGAGATTTAAGACTTTGACAGGACGGTTGGCATTTTTGATTTTTTCAGAAAACCAGTCCCAGTTTGTAGCCTGCTCCGGAAATAGTCCGGTGTGTTTGAAGCTGAATGGTTTCAAATGGAAGGACAGTTCTTTGTAGTGAATCGTCCACTGCTGCGGCAGATCGAAAAATTCCCATTCTCCGCCGCCTTTCTGACTGCGGTGGTAATGACCATTCTTTTTTTTCCAGCCGCTGTGCTGCTTTTTTGTATTCCAGATGACCTGAGGGTCTGGACGGACGAGAAGATAATCTCCCCATCGCTCTAATTTTTCACCGCCTGACGTATCAAGCACTTCATAATCTTTCCAAGAATCAGCTATCCACATATTAAATTTTCCTTTCTGTTGTTTAATTTATGGCTCCAGTGAGCGGAACCAGTAGGTATAAAGATCCTCAAAACCAAGAGAAGTATATAAGTTTTTGGCGCCGATGTTTCCCTGTACAACCTGGAGATAAGCACGGGAACAGCCTTTTTTCTTTGCCTCTGATAAAATGGAACTGCAGATTGCGCGTGCAAACTGTTTGCGGCGGCAGCTCGCATCCACATAGATGGCATAAAGTCCGACGTAGCCACGGTCTAAGATGCCAAGTCCAGAGGCAACCATACGTCCGTCAATCTCGATGCAGGCCACGATTGTTTCTTTTGGAATTGCCTTAAACATAGAAGGAACAATTCTCACAAGAGTAGGATTTGTCGTGCCGTTCAAGCGGAACAAAGATCGAATCCAGTCGTCAGTGATCGTATCTCTCAGCTGGACAATCACATTTTCAGGATAGTAGACGGTAGATGGCAGATTGGAGTTGCGTCCGTAAAACTCATATTCCTCTGTGAGGGAGGGAAACGGATGAAAATGAGTCATCGGCATCGTCATGACTTCGGTCACATGACGAATCTGATAGCCGCGCTCTGCCAGATACTGGTCGAAAGACGGGTCAAGAAGCGGCTGGATTTTAAAATTAACTGGTGTATGATAGTTGGTGTATACCGATTCACAGTAAGCGATTTTCTCTTCTGTCGGAAGGGTTGAAATTCCGACCTGCTCTACACTGTTTGTGCGGTAAGTATAATTATGAGAAAAGCGGATCAGCCAGCCGTCATACAGCTCAATTTTATGAGAAGGCCAGGCATTTAAAGAAATTTCTTCCAACAATCGTATCGTATTATCTGAAGTCATAAAAATCTCCTTATTCTATTGGCAGTATGTAGTATGTTACAAAGAAAAAATATTTTCCGGCAGAACCTGAATAGTTTAAAGTATCAGTCTTTATTATAGGGGAAAGCATTTTAAGAATCAACAAAAAACTGAAGGAATACGGTAAAAGGGAAAATGCAGGAAATATTTGACTTGGAAAATGAAAAGGATATGGTATACTTGTATATGGTATCAAATGCAGCGTAAAATCTGCGGCCTGGGCTGTGGAAAAAATCGGCTGTTTGATAAAAGAGAAGGAAAAGGAGGAAAATGAAGTAATCAAACATATTAAATAAAATGTGTTTAAATATACTCAAAAAGGCGATAGAAGGAGGGCAATATATTGAGAATCGGATTCATTGGAGGCGGAAACATGGCCTCAGCTATGATTGGAGGAGTTCTGAACCAAAAAATTGTTCAGGCAGATGAGGTTATTGCATCCACAAAGACGGAAAAGAGCAGACAGCGTCTTTTCGATGCGTACGGCATCCGTACAACGCTGGACAACTGTGAAGTTGTTCAAAATTGTGATGTTTTGATTTTGGCAGTAAAACCAAAATTTTATGAAGAAGTAATCACGCAGGTTCGTGATCAGGTCAGAGCGGAACAGATTGTCGTCAGCATTGCCCCAGGAAAGACAGTGAAATGGCTGGAGGGGCTGTTTGAAAAGCCTGTAAAACTGGTGCGCTGTATGCCAAATACACCTGCACTTGTGGGAGAGGGAATGACGGGAATGTGTGCGAATGACCGTCTGACCGAAGAAGAAAGAAACGAAGTCTGCACGATTTTAGAAGGATGCGGCAAAGTGGAGCAGGTGGAAGAGGGACTTATGGATGCAGTTGTATCGGTCAGCGGCAGTTCACCGGCATACGTCTTTCTATTTATCGAGGCGATGGCGGATGCAGCCGTTGCGGATGGAATGCCACGCGCCCAGGCATATCGGATGGCGGCGCAGGCCGTTCTTGGCAGTGCGAAGATGGTTCTGGAAACCGGAAAACATCCGGGGGAATTAAAAGATATGGTTTGCTCGCCTGGAGGAACCACAATCGAGGCTGTCCGTGTTTTGGAAGAAAAAGGAATGCGCAGTGCAGTGATTGAGGCAATGAAAGCATGTACAGAAAAAGCGAAAGGATGTTAGAGAGATGTTGAGAGAAAACGCATGGAAAAAATATGACAGTGAAAAACTTCAGGAAATGAATAGTTTTTGTGATAAATACAAAAACTTTATCAGTGAATGTAAGACAGAAAGAGAATGTGTTACATTTGCAGTGGAAGAAATCAAAAAAGCAGGATACGTCGATCTGAACGAAGTGATCTCTTCCGGAAGAGAGCTGAAGTCTCAGGATAAGGTATATGTAAACTATATGGGAAAAGCGCTTGCTATGTTCCAGATCGGTGATGTGCCGATGGAAAAAGGAATGAATCTTCTGGGCGCTCATGTCGATTCTCCGAGACTCGACTTGAAACAGGATCCACTGTATGAAGACAGCGATCTGGCTCTTCTTGATACACATTATTATGGAGGAATCAAAAAATACCAGTGGGTAGCTCTTCCTCTGGCTCTGCACGGTGTTGTTGTAAAAAAAGACGGAAGTGTACAGAATGTTGTGATTGGAGAGGATGAGAACGATCCTGTTCTTGGAATTTCAGACCTTTTGATTCACCTGTCACAGAACCAGCTGGAGAAGACAGGAAGCAAGGTTGTAGAAGGCGAGGATCTGAATATTTTAGTCGGCAGCATTCCGCTTGAAGGGGAAGAGAAAGAACCTGTAAAAGCACAAATTGTAAAACTTCTGGAAGAAAAATATGGTATTACAGAAGAGGACTTCAGTTCAGCAGAGTTAGAAGCAGTCCCAGCAGGAAAAGCAAGAGATTACGGTCTGGACCGCAGCCTGATTATGGGATACGGACACGATGACAGAATCTGCGCTTATCCATCCTATCAGGCAATGTTGTCTCTGGATCACGCAGAAAAAACGTGCGTATGTCTTCTTGTAGATAAAGAAGAAATCGGAAGCGTCGGAGCGACAGGAATGCACTCCAGATTTTTTGAAAATGCAGTTGCAGAGATCTTAAATGCAATGGGAGATTACAGCGAACTGAAAGTCAGAAGAGCGCTGGCAAATTCTAAGATGCTTTCCTCTGATGTAAGCGCTGCATTCGATCCGAATTATCCATCTGTAATGTGCAAGAAGAATACAGCATATTTCGGAAAGGGACTGACAATCAATAAATATACAGGATCAAGAGGAAAATCAGGATCAAACGATGCAAATCCAGAGTATATGGCACAGCTGCGCAAAGTATTTGACGAAAATGGCGTGGCATATCAGACAGCCGAGCTTGGAAAAGTAGATCAGGGCGGCGGCGGAACAATCGCTTATATTATGGCAAACTATGGAATGGATGTCATTGACAGCGGCGTGGCTGTTCAGAACATGCACGCTCCTTGGGAAGTGGCAAGTAAAGTGGATATCTATGAGGCATATCTTGGATACTGCGCATTCCTCAAAAATGTGAAATAAAAATAGCAATAAAAAGGTTAACGACCCAGCGGGCTGTTAAGTATAGGGATCAATTTATATTATAGTAGGAAAAGCTTTTCTTCTGCTTTGACGCAGGGGAAAAGCTTTTTTGGCAAAATAAGAAAAAAGATAATGTATTTTTCTTGGAATTGGAAAGAAAAGATATTATAATAGAAGAAAGTGCCTCAGGGGGAGAGAAAATATGAAGAAGCTGTTCAAGCATTTATTGAAGTATGGCATGATGATCGGAATTTACACGATGATGTATCTCGTGACAGAGCGGGATTTTGGAAAAGAACAGATAGAACAGATAAAGAAGATGATAGAGAAATAAAAGGCAATGACAGGAAAAATAAGACTTTGCCGGAGTGTAGTCCTGTATCAGAAAAAATACAAAAAAAAATTTAAAAAAGGTATTGCATTTTGAAAAAATATCGGATATAATCATCACTGTTGTGACCTTGATAGCGTAGAAGCGTGAGGTTGCTGCGGGATGGGAAAGAAAAAGACCGCAGGTTTTCCGTGGAGCGAATGTCAAGTTAAAGAAAACTGGCGACAAGTCACTGTACAATAGAAACTGACCACGAAATTCGTGAGAAACAATGTGAGTATTTTTAGGATACACACGGGAGAGTGTACAGTCACCGCTTGTCGTACTGCTTAATAGTGCGAAAAGGAGGCGACTTTTTTTATGGCAAGTCAAGTAATGAGAATCACTTTAAAAGCATATGATCATCAGTTAGTAGATGCATCTGCAAAGAAAATTATCGAAACCGTAAAGAAAAATGGATGTCAGGTGAGTGGACCAGTTCCGTTACCAACAAAGAAAGAGGTTGTAACAATCTTAAGAGCTGTTCACAAATATAAAGACTCCAGAGAACAGTTCGAGCAGAGAACACACAAGAGACTGATCGACATCATCACACCAAACCAGAAGACAGTAGATGCTCTGGGAAGACTGGAAATGCCAGCAGGTGTGCACATCGACATCAAAATGAAATAATTAAAAAAGTGATCAAAGTTTGAATGAAGTAAATTATCCTTACAGGTTGATATAGAAGCAACGAAATCGTTCCACTTATATTGACTGTCTGTCTAGGATGATTGCACAACACAGTGTAATCCGCTGTAGATTAACAGGAGGTAAAAAAATGAAGAAAGCGATTTTAGCTACAAAAGTCGGAATGACTCAAATCTTCAACGAAAACGGAGTGTTAACTCCAGTAACTGTTCTTCAGGCTGGACCATGTGTAGTAACACAGGTTAAAACAGTAGAGAACGACGGTTACAGTGCAGTTCAGGTAGGTTTTGTTGATAAGAGAGAAAAATTAGTAAACAAACCTATGAAAGGCCATTTTGGAAAAGCTGGTGTTTCTTATAAGAGATACGTCAGAGAGTTCAAGTTTGAAAATGCAGAAGAGTACACATTAGCACAGGAAATCAAAGCAGACATCTTCGCAGCAGGCGATAAGATCGATGCAACAGCAATTTCCAAAGGAAAAGGATTCCAGGGTGCAATCAAGAGACACGGCCAGAGCCGCGGACCTATGGCACACGGTTCCAAATTCCATCGCCATGCAGGTTCAAACGGTGCTGCATCTGATCCAAGCCGCGTATTCAAGGGCAAAAAGATGCCAGGACAGATGGGTGCAAAACAGATCACAATCCAGAATCTGGAAGTTGTGAAAGTGGATGCAGAGAACAATCTGATCTTAGTAAAAGGTGCTGTACCAGGACCAAAGAAATCCTTAGTAACAATCAAAGAAACAGTTAAATCCGGCAAATAAGGCTTTTGATAGGAAAGGAGGAACTCACAGATGGCAAACGTATCTGTTTACAATATGGAAGGCAAAGAAGTTGGCACAATGGAGCTGAACGATGCTGTATTTGGTGTTGAAGTAAACGAACATCTGGTACACATGGCAGTAGTAAGCCAGCTTGCAAATAAACGTCAGGGAACACAGAAAGCAAAAACTCGTTCCGAAGTTTCCGGCGGCGGAAGAAAACCTTGGAGACAGAAAGGAACTGGTCATGCAAGACAGGGTTCAACAAGAGCTCCGCAGTGGACAGGCGGTGGAGTTGTATTTGCTCCAACACCAAGAGAATATTCTTTCAAAATGAACAAGAAAGAAAAGAGAATGGCACTGAAATCTGCATTAACATCCAGAGTTCAGGAAAACAAACTGATCGTTCTCGACGAATTAAAATTTGATGCAATCAAAACAAAAAGCATGAAAGCAGTTCTGGATAACTTAAACGTGACAAAAGCGCTTGTTGTACTGAACGACAATGACAAAAACGTTGTATTATCCGCAAGAAACCTTGCAAACGTTGCAACTGCTCAGACAAGCACAATCAATGTTTATGACATCTTAAAATATAATACAGTCGTAGTAACAAAAGCTGCTGTAGCAACAATCGAGGAGGTGTACGCATAATGGCAGATATCAAATATTATGATGTAATCCAGAAACCAGTGATTACAGAAAAAAGTATGAATGCTATGGGCGAGAAAAAATACACTTTCTTAGTTCATACAGACGCAACAAAAGGACAGATCAAAGAAGCTGTTGAAAAAATGTTCAATGGAACAAAAGTAAAAAGCGTAAACACAATGAACTTAGACGGAAAGTCTAAAAGACGCGGAACAACAGTAGGAAAAACAGCAAAATCTAAAAAAGCAATCGTAGCTTTGACAGAAGACAGCGCTGATATCGAAATTTTTGAAGGACTTTAATTCCTGATTAAACGGGACGGTCCATGAAACAGCGGTCAGGCAGAACAGTCGGCTGATCGCAGCTATACGCAACGAAAGCGTGATAATAAATATTCGAAAGGAGAGACAACAATGGGAATTAAAGTTTACAACCCATATACACCTTCCAGAAGACATATGACTGGATCTGATTTCTCAGAAATCACAAAAAGTTTCCCAGAGAAATCCTTAGTGGTATCTCTTAATAAAAACTCTGGACGTAACAACCAGGGTAAAATTACAGTAAGACATCGTGGAGGCGGAAGCCGCAGAAAATATAGAATCGTAGACTTCAAGAGAAAGAAAGACGGAATTCCGGCTAGAGTAATCGGAGTAGAATACGATCCAAACAGAACAGCAAACATCGCTCTGATCTGCTATGCAGACGGTGAAAAATCCTACATCTTAGCTCCACAGGGCTTAAAAGTAGGAATGAAAGTTATGAATGGTGCAGAAGCCGAAGTAAGAGTCGGAAACTGCCTTCCATTAGAATTAATCCCAGTTGGTACAATGGTACACAACGTTGAATTATATCCAGGAAAAGGCGGACAGCTCGTTCGTTCTGCTGGAAACGCAGCACAGCTGATGGCTAAAGAAGGAAAATATGCAACACTTCGTCTTCCATCAGGTGAAATGAGAATGGTTCCGATCATCTGCCGTGCAACAGTTGGTGTTGTAGGAAATGCAGATCACAACCTGATCAACGTTGGTAAAGCTGGTAGAAAACGCCATATGGGTATCAGACCTACCGTTCGTGGTTCCGTAATGAACCCTAACGATCATCCACACGGTGGTGGAGAAGGAAAGACTGGTATCGGTCGTCCAGGTCCATCTACACCTTGGGGCAAACCTGCTCTTGGATTGAAGACAAGAAAGAAAAACAAACATTCTAACAAGCTGATCGTAAGAAGAAGAGACGGTAAAGCAATCAACAACTAATTAATTAACAAAGTTTATAAGGAGGTTAGAACCTATGGCTCGCTCACTTAAAAAAGGACCATTTGTGGATGAAAGCTTAATGAAAAAAATCGAAGCTCAGAACGCATCAGGGGAAAAACAGGCAATCAAAACCTGGTCCCGTCGTTCTACAATTTTCCCTCAGATGGTTGGACATACAATCGCAGTTCATGATGGAAGAAAACATGTTCCGGTATATGTAACAGAGGATATGGTTGGACATAAACTCGGAGAATTTGTTGCAACAAGAACTTACAGAGGACATGGAAAAGACGAAAAGAAATCTGGCGTTCGCTAGGATATCGGAATTGAAAGGAGGTTTCATTCATGGCTAAAGGACATAGATCACAGATCAAAAGAGAGAGAAATGCTCAGAAAGACACAAGACCATCTGCAACACTGTCTTACGCAAGAGTGTCTGTTCAGAAAGCATGTTTCGTTTTAGATGCCATTAGAGGCAAAGATGTGCAGACAGCACTTGGTATTGTGACATACAACCCAAGATATGCGTCTTCTTTAATAGAAAAATTACTGAAATCAGCGATTGCAAACGCTGAACACAACAATCAGATGAATGTAGAAAACCTTTATGTAGAGGAGTGCTACGCAAATAAAGGACCTACAATGAAGAGAATCAGACCGAGAGCACAGGGAAGAGCTTACAGAATCGAAAAGAGAATAAGCCATATTACTGTTGTGCTGAATGAAAGATAAGGAGGGCAATCATGGGACAGAAAGTTAATCCACACGGCTTGAGAGTCGGTGTTATTAAAGACTGGGACTCAAAATGGTATGCTGAAGCTGACTTTGCAGACTGCTTAGTGGAAGATTACAATATCAGAACATATCTGAAAAAGAAATTATATAGCGCTGGTGTTTCTAAGATCGAAATCGAGAGAGCATCTGACCGTGTAAAAGTGATCATCTACACAGCAAAACCAGGTGTTGTAATCGGTAGAGGCGGCGCTGAGATCGAGAAAGTAAAAGCTGAATTAGCTAAATTTACAGATAAAAAATTAATCGTAGATATCAAAGAAGTAAAAAGACCTGACAGAGATGCTCAGTTAGTAGCTGAAAATATCGCTTTACAGCTGGAAAACCGTGTTTCTTTCAGACGTGCCATGAAATCCTGCATGGGCAGAACCATGAAGGCAGGCGCTCTGGGTATCAAAGCAGCTGTTTCCGGTCGTCTTGGCGGAGCAGATATGGCACGTACAGAGTTCTACAGCGAAGGAACAATTCCGCTGCAGACATTAAGAGCAGATATTCAGTATGGATTCGCTGAAGCAGATACAACTTACGGAAAATTAGGCGTAAAAGTTTGGATCTATGAAGGCGAAGTACTTCCAACTAAAGGAAACAAGGAAGGGAGCGATAAATAATGTTAATGCCAAAGAGAGTTAAGCGTCGTAAACAGTTCCGTGGTTCCATGGCCGGAAAGGCACTGAGAGGAAATGTAGTAAGCAACGGTGAATACGGTTTAGTGGCTACAGAGCCATGTTGGATTAAATCCAACCAGATCGAGGCAGCCCGTGTTGCTATGACGCGTTATATTAAACGTGGTGGTAAAGTTTGGATCAAAATTTTCCCAGATAAGCCAGTAACAGCAAAACCAGCAGAAACACGTATGGGTTCCGGAAAAGGAACATTAGAATACTGGGTAGCAGTTGTAAAACCAGGCAGAGTAATGTTTGAAATCGCAGGTGTTCCTGAAGAAGTAGCAAAAGAAGCTCTGCGTCTTGCTATGCACAAACTTCCATGCAAATGTAAAATTGTTTCTCGTGCAGACTTAGAAGGCGGTGATAACAGTGAAAATTAATAAGGATTTTAATAAAGATTTAAGAAACAAATCAGCTGCAGAATTATCCGAAGAATTAGTAGCTGCTAAAAAGGAACTTTTCAACTTAAGATTCCAGAACGCAACAAATCAGTTAGATAATACAAGCAGAATCAAAGAAGTTCGCAGGAACATCGCAAGAATTCAGACAGTTATCGCTGAGAAGACTAACGCTGCTAACTAATCAGGCAGACGCGGAAAACCGCATAAGTCCGTATTTCTTAGTTATTTCATAGAAAGGAGATTACCACTGTGGAAAGAAATCTTAGAAAAACTCGTACAGGTAAAGTAATCAGCGATAAAATGGATAAGACAATCGTTGTAGCTGTAGAGAACCATGTAAAACATCCTCTTTACAACAAGATCGTAAAGAGAACATATAAATTAAAAGCGCATGATGAAAACAATGAGTGCAATATCGGTGATACCGTAAAAGTTATGGAAACCAGACCGTTATCCAAAGACAAGAGATGGAGACTCGTTGAGATTATCGAAAAGGTTAAATAATAGAGTGGGAGGTATATCGGCATGATTCAACAGGAAACCAGACTGAGAGTCGCTGACAATACTGGTGCGAAAGAACTGCTCTGCATCAGAGTTATGGGCGGATCTACCAGAAGATATGCAAACATTGGTGACATCATCATTGCCAGCGTCAAAGATGCAACACCAGGTGGTGTTGTAAAAAAAGGTGATGTTGTAAAAGCTGTAGTTGTTCGTACAGTAAGAGGCACACGTCGTAAAGACGGTTCTTATATTAAATTCGATGAAAATGCTGCTGTCATCATTAAAGATGATAAGACTCCAAAAGGAACCCGTATTTTTGGACCAGTAGCCAGAGAGCTTCGTGACAAGCAGTTTATGAAAATTGCTTCCCTGGCTCCTGAAGTATTATAAGGAGGTACCGGAATGTCAGCTTTAAAGATCAAAAAAGGTGATACAGTAAAAGTAATCGCTGGAAAAGATGTAGATAAAGAAGGTAAAGTACTTGCTGTAAATACTAAAGATAACACTGTTTTGGTAGAAGGTGTTAACATGGTAACAAAGCATACAAAACCATCAGCAACAAACCAGCAGGGCGGAATCATCACAAAAGAAGCATACATCAACGCTTCTAATGTTATGTATCTTCATAACGGAAAACCAGCAAGAATTGGTTTCACAACAGTAGGAGATAAAAAAGTCCGTACAGCTAAAGTTAAAGGTGCTGAACGCGAAGTCATCTATTAATTATAAGAGAGGAGGCCGCACAAGTTGAGTAGACTGAAAGAGTTATACAAAAATGAGATCGTAGATAATATGGTCAAAAAATTTGGATATAAAAATATTATGGAAGTTCCGAAGCTTGACAAAGTAGTTGTCAACATGGGTGTTGGAGAAGCAAAAGAAAACGCAAAACTTTTGGAGACAGCTGTCAAAGATATGGAACTGATCACAGGACAGAAAGCAGTCCTGACAAGAGCAAAAAATTCCATCGCTAACTTCAAAATCAGAGAAGGTATGCCAATCGGATGTAAAGTAACACTGCGTGGAGAAAAAATGTACGAGTTCGTTGATCGTTTAATCAGCCTTGCACTGCCACGAGTTCGTGACTTTAGAGGAGTAAATCCAAACGCATTTGATGGAAGAGGAAACTATGCTCTTGGTATCAAAGAACAGTTAATTTTCCCTGAAGTTGAATATGACAAAGTAGACAAAGTCAGAGGTATGGACGTTATCTTCGTTACAACTGCAAAGACAGACGAAGAAGCTCGTGAATTATTAAAACAGTTCAACATGCCATTCGCCAAATAGTATAGGAGGGAAATTTCATGGCTAAGACAGCAATGAAGATCAAACAGCAGCGTCCACAGAAATTCTCCACAAGAGAATACAATCGCTGCAGAATCTGTGGTCGTCCACACGCTTATTTAAGAAAATACGGAATCTGCAGAATCTGCTTCCGTGAATTAGCATACAAAGGACAGATCCCAGGAGTAAAGAAAGCAAGCTGGTAATCATTGATCATTAAACAAGCTGAGAGCGCAGCTTGAAGTTAATGTGAGATATAAAGTTCCGTCTCTGACCCACTGCAATACACCAGGCTGTGTTGTAAGATATGGTAGGACGGAACCATTCTTCATGGTTGAAGAAAGCAGGCCACCTGCTTTTCGTCCATCAGGAAGCCAGTTATTCCGATAAAGAGATTTAGTAAAAGGAGGCAACTTTAAATGACAATGAGCGATCCAATCGCAGATATGCTTACAAGAATCCGTAATGCAAATACTGCTAAACATGATACAGTTGATGTTCCGTCTTCTAAGATGAAACTTGCCATCGCAAACATTTTGTTAGATGAAGGATATATCAAAAAATACGATCTCGTTGACGAAGGAAACTTCAAAACAATCCGCATCACATTAAAATATGGTGCAGATAAGAATGAAAAAATTATCTCTGGTATCAAGAGAATCTCCAAACCAGGGCTGCGTGTTCATGCAGGAAAAGACAATCTGCCAAAAGTACTTGGCGGTTTAGGAATTGCAATCCTGTCCACAAACCAGGGTGTAATCACAGACAAAGAAGCAAGAAGATTACAGGTAGGCGGAGAAGTATTAGCATTTGTATGGTAATCACCGCATCTGATATCAAATAGTTTGAGTTACTGAAAACAGAGAGGTCGTGCGGACCTTTCCGAAAATCTAAGTAAGGAGGAAACAGGCATGTCACGTATCGGAAGAATGCCAATCGCGATTCCAGCAGGTGTTACTGTGGAAGTCGCAGAGAACAATAAAGTCACTGTAAAAGGTGCAAAAGGTACTCTGGAAAGAGTATTACCAGTAGAAATGGAAATCAAAGTGGGAGATGGTCATGTAGTTGTTACAAGACCAAACGACTTAAAGAGAATGAAATCTTTACACGGACTGACCAGAACTTTAATCCACAACATGGTTGTAGGTGTAAGCGAAGGATATCAGAAAGTGCTGGAAGTAAACGGTGTTGGTTACAAAGCAGCAAAAGCTGGAAAGAAACTGACATTATCCCTTGGATACTCTCATCCGGTAGAAATGGAAGATCCTGAAGGAATCGAAACTACTGTTGAAGGAAACAAGATTATCGTAAAAGGTATCAATAAAGAAAAAGTAGGCCAATACGCAGCTGAAATCAGAGAAAAAAGAGCTCCAGAACCTTATAAAGGCAAAGGTATCAAATATGCTGATGAAGTTATTAGACGTAAAGTTGGTAAGACTGGTAAAAAATAATTAAGGAGAGTGTGAAAATGGTTAGCAAAGAGTCCAGAACAAAAGTTCGTGTAAATAAACATAGAAAATTACGCAATCGTTTCAGTGGAACTGCTGAGAGACCACGTTTAGCTGTGTTTAGAAGTAATAATCATATGTATGCTCAAATTATTGACGATACAGTTGGAAATACTTTAGTTGCAGCTTCTACACTTCAGAAAGAAGTAAAAGCTGAATTAGAGAAAACAAATAACGTTGATGCAGCAGCATACTTAGGTACAGTAATCGCAAAGAAAGCTTTAGAAAAAGGTATTACCACTGTTGTCTTTGATAGAGGCGGCTTTATATATCAGGGTAAAATCAAAGCGTTGGCAGATGCAGCAAGAGAAGCTGGTCTGGAATTCTAGTCAAGGAGGAAGAACAGATGAAACATACTATTATTGATGCTAATCAGTATGAGTTAACGGAAAAAGTAGTATCAATTAAACGTGTAACTAAAGTTGTTAAAGGTGGACGTAACTTCCGTTTCACAGCTTTAGTAGTAGTCGGTGACGGCAATGGACACGTTGGCGCTGGTCTTGGAAAAGCTGCAGAAATTCCAGAAGCAATCCGCAAAGGAAAAGAAGATGCTGCAAAGAAACTCATTGAAGTTGCAATGGATGAGAACGCAAGTATCCCACACGATTTTCAGGGAAAATTCGGCGGAGCAAGCGTATTATTAAAAAGAGCTCCTGAAGGTACTGGTGTTATCGCCGGAGGTCCTGTACGTAACGTATTAGAGATGGCCGGAATCAAAAACATCCGTACAAAATCTTTAGGATCTAACAACAAACAGAACGTAGTTCTGGCAACAATCGAAGGATTAAAGAAACTGAAATCCCCAGAAGAAGTTGCAAAACTTCGTGGAAAATCTGTTGAAGAGATTCTTGCCTAAGGAGGATTCGTACAATGGCAGACAAATTAAAAATCACATTAGTGAAATCTACAATCGGTGCAATTCCAAAACATCGTGCAACAGTTGCAGCTTTAGGACTGAAAAAACTGAATAAGACAGTTGAAATGCCAGACAACGCTGCAGTCAGAGGTATGATTGCACAGGTACAGCATTTAGTAAAAGTTGAAGAAATTTAAATAAAATAATTTGATAGGAGGTGTCGAGAATGGATTTATCAAACTTAAGACCTGCAGAAGGTTCAACACATAGTGATAACTTCAGAAGAGGACGCGGACATGGTTCAGGAAACGGCAAAACAGCCGGCAAAGGACATAAGGGACAGAAAGCTCGTTCCGGAGCACCAAGAATTGGATTCGAAGGTGGTCAGATGCCTTTATACAGAAGACTTCCTAAGAGAGGATTCACAAACAGAAATACTCTGGATATTGAAGCAATCAATGTAAGTGAACTGGAAAGATTTGACAATGATACCGTTGTTACTATTGAATTATTAATGGAAACAGGTATTATCAAAAGCGCAAAAGACGGCGTTAAAATCCTTGGAAATGGTGAACTGACAAAAAAACTGACTGTAGAAGCAAACGCCTTCAGTGAAGGTGCCAAGGCAAAAATTGAAGCACTCGGTGGAAAAGCTGAGGTGATCTAATGTTATCAACACTTCGCAATGCTTTAAAAGTGAAAGACATCAGAAGAAAATTATGGTTTACATTTTTGATGCTGATCGTCGTTCGACTTGGATCTCAGCTTCCTGTGCCGGGCGTAGACAGAAGCTTTTTCGCAAACTGGTTTGCGCAGCAGACCAGCGATGCGTTTAACTTCTTCGATGCTTTTACGGGAGGATCATTCGAGAGAATGTCAATATTCGCTTTGAATATCAGCCCATATATCACATCTTCCATCATCATCCAGCTTTTAACAATCGCTATTCCAAAACTGGAAGAGATGCAGAAGGATGGAGAAGACGGAAGAAAGAAAATAACAGCAATCACACGTTATGTGACGATTGGACTGGCAGTTGTAGAATCTCTTGCAATGGCAATCGGATTTGGACGTCAGGGTCTGATCCCGGCTATGAATTCAGATAATATGTTTGTAGTAGTCGGAGCAGCAACACTTGTTGTGCTGACACTGACAGCAGGTTCCGCTATACTGATGTGGATCGGTGAACGTATCACAGAACACGGTGTCGGAAACGGTATTTCCATCGTCCTGACAATCAATATTCTGTCTCGTATACCGGCAGACATCGCTTCTCTTTATGATACATTTATGAAGGAAAAGACAATTGCAAAGAGTATGCTGGCAGGTGTTATCATCCTGGCTGTCATTCTTGCAACAGTTGTCCTTGTTATTCTGCTGAATGATGCACAGAGAAGAATTCCTGTACAGTACGCAAAGAAAATGCAGGGCAGAAAAATGGTGGGCGGACAGTCTACACATATTCCGCTGAAGATCAACACTGCAGGTGTGATCCCGGTTATCTTTGCATCTTCGATTTTATCCATGCCGAATATGATTGCAAGCTTTGCAGGATATAAAGGCGGAACGGGAATCGGAGCGACACTGCTTGGCATGTGCAGCCAGCAGAACTGGTGTGATCCGGATAATCCGATTTACTCTGTCGGATTGATCGTTTACATCGCGATGATTATGTTCTTTGCATATTTCTACACTTCCATCACATTCAATCCGATTGAAGTTGCAGATAATATGAAAAAGCAAGGCGGCTTTATCCCTGGTATCCGTCCTGGAAAACCTACCCAGGAGTACTTGGAAAAGTTATTAAATTATATTATTTTTATAGGAGCGATTGGTCTGACAATCGTAGCTGTAATTCCGATCTTCTTTAACGGTGTATTCGGAGCGTACGTTTCCTTCGGAGGAACCTCAATTATCATCATTGTAGGTGTTATTCTGGATACATTAAAACAGATTGAATCTCAGCTGGTTGTACGAAACTATAAAGGCTTCTTAAGCAATTAATCAGTGTGCTCATCACGTTTGTCATCATCTGACTGGAGACAGTCGGAAGGTGACAGAGTGTGGGTGCACTAAAATGCTATTATAGGCAAATTTATCGAAGGGGGCCTTCTGGCATCTGTAAAAGACGACAGCGGGTCCATTTTTGCATTTCTGCTTAAAATAACGTTGATAATACGCGCATTCTGTAATAGAATGAAATGGAAGAGCAAAACAGCGGCAAGCGATGCTGCCGCCTGTTTAAAAAAGTACTTTCAGAAACGGGGGTAATCATATGAAAATTATTATGTTAGGAGCACCAGGCGCAGGAAAAGGAACACAGGCGAAGAAAATTGCGGCAAAATATGAGATTCCGCACATCTCTACAGGAGATATTTTCCGTGCCAACATTAAAAACGGAACAGAGCTTGGAAAAAAAGCGAAGACTTATATGGATCAGGGACTGCTTGTTCCGGACGAACTTGTAGTTGACCTTGTGGTTGACCGAGTTCAGCAGGAAGACTGCAAAAACGGATACGTTCTGGATGGATTCCCAAGAACAATTCCACAGGCAGAAAGCCTTGATGCAGCACTGGAAAAATTAGGTGAAAAAATTGACTATGCAGTAAATGTGGAAGTTCCGGACGAGAACATCATTAACCGTATGGGCGGAAGAAGAGCATGCGTAGGATGCGGAGCTACGTATCATGTTGTATACAACCCGACAAAAGTTGAGGGCGTATGCGATGCGTGCGGCGAGAAACTGATTCTGCGCGATGATGACAAGCCTGAGACAGTACAGAAACGTCTGGCAGTATATCACGATCAGACACAGCCTCTGATTGATTATTATAAGAAATCAGGCGTGCTCAGAGACGTGGACGGTACGGTTGATATGGATGACGTTTTTGCTGCAATTGTTGATATTTTAGGAGCGTAAAAAATATGTCAGTAACAATAAAGTCTGCAAAAGAAATTGAATTGATGAGAGAATCCGGAAGACTGCTGGGCATTGTTCACAAAGAACTGGAAAAGGCAATCAAACCGGGAATCTCCACAAAAGAAATTGATCGTTTAGGGGAACAGCTGATTCGCAGTATGGGATGCGTGCCGAACTTTTTAAACTATAACGGTTATCCGGCTTCCATCTGCGTATCTGTCAATGACGAAGTGGTGCATGGAATTCCATCAAAACATCGTATTCTGCAGGAGGGCGATATTGTCAGCCTTGATGCGGGGCTGATTTATAAAGGATATCATTCAGATGCAGCAAGAACCCATGCGGTAGGTGCGATTGCCCCGGAAGCACAAAAACTGATTGATGTGACGCGCCAGAGTTTTTTTGAAGGGATTAAGTTTGCAAAGGCAGGATGTTATCTGTTTGACATCTCGCGGGCGATCTGGGAATATGCCCATTCCTTTGGATATGGTGTGGTTGAGGATCTTGTCGGTCATGGAATTGGGACACATCTGCATGAAGATCCGCAGATTCCAAATTTCCCACAGAGAAGAAAGGGAATCAGGCTGATGCCGGGAATGACGCTTGCTATCGAGCCTATGATCAATGCAGGACGTCCGGATGTCGCATGGCTGGATGATGACTGGACTGTTGTGACAGAGGATGGATCTTTATCGGCGCATTATGAAAACACTGTTTTGATCACAGAAGGAGAGCCGGAATTACTGACTTTATATGAAGAAAGATAGCGGCAGGCTGCCAGTCTGAAAAGCGGAAAAACCGTTTTGAAAAAACAGAGCGAGGGATCAGGATGGAATGTGAGAAAAGAGGAATGCTGGCTGTCTCTATGGCAGGGCATGACAGAGGAAAGGTTTATGTTGTCTGGAGTGAAACAGAAGACACGGTGCTCCTGACAGACGGGGACCTCAGACCGCTTGCAAAGCCAAAGAAAAAAAACAAAAAGCATATACAGATAATCAAAAAAAATCAGGAAACGTGGCAGCTTTCACAGAATCAGCAGGTCACAGATGAACAGATTAAATATATGCTCAAATGTTATCGGAAAGAAAGAGAAGCTGCAAAAGAAAAATGAAAAATTTCAGGAGGTTTAAAATCAAATGTCAAGAGCAGATGTTATTGAAGTAGAAGGAACAGTGCTGGAAAAACTGCCGAATGCGATGTTTCGCGTGGAGCTGGAAAATAAGCATGTTGTGCTGGCACATATCAGCGGAAAACTGAGAATGAATTTTATCAGAATTCTTCCGGGAGATAAAGTAAAAATTGAACTTTCTCCGTATGATCTGTCAAAAGGCAGAATTACATGGAGAGATAAGTAAAATAGACAGAATCGCAGAAAAAGGCGAAAAATCAAGAAATTTTGGCAAAATACCACTTGCTTTTTTTTTGAGCAGGTGGTATAATTTGAAGCGAACTTTTTGTGGAGGCGTTACTCATAACGCCAGATTGTCCGAAATAAAAATGGACGGATTCGATAGCTGTGAAAGGAGGATTAACCAAATGAAGGTTAGATCATCAGTAAAACCTATTTGCGAAAAATGCAAGATCATTAAAAGAAAAGGAAGCATCAGAGTTATCTGTGAAAATCCTAAACACAAACAGAGACAGGGTTGATTGAAGTCCCTTTGCGCGCTTTTTTTAGATGCGCAGAACAATTTTTTTGTGCGGCTGCAGTATGAACCACCAGGCGGTGTTGTTTGTACTGATATTTTATAAAAACAGTGGAAACCCCATTGGGATATTGCTTTTTAATACCGAGAAAAGTAGTATCGGAAAGGTCGTAGTTTTGCGGCTGGGCGTTCGCAGGAATGCCTCAATTAGGAACAATATGAAATAGATTATGGTAATGCGCACGACATTTCAGACACTGCATAGCGGTGGGCTGCGTAATGACATAATCTTGGAAGAAAATGGAGGAAATATTACATGGCTCGTATTGCTGGTGTAGACTTACCAAGAGAAAAACGTGTAGAGATTGGTTTAACTTACATCTACGGAATCGGTAGAGTAAGCGCAACGAAAATTCTGGAGAAAGCAAACGTAAATCCTGATACTCGTGTCAGAGACCTGACAGATGAAGAAGTATCCAGAATCCGTGACGTGATCGATGCAGAACACACTGTTGAAGGTGATTTAAGAAGAGAAATCGCTCTTAACATTAAGAGATTACAGGAAATCGGATGCTATAGAGGAATCCGTCATAGAAAAGGACTTCCAGTTCGTGGACAGAAGACAAAGACAAATGCCAGAACAAGAAAAGGTCCAAAGAGAACAGTAGCTAATAAGAAGAAATAATCATTGAATAATTGAGAAAGTAGGTTAGTTTAAAAATGGCTAAAAAAGTTACAAAAAAAGTGACAAAAAAGCGTGTTAAGAAAAACGTTGAACGCGGACAGGCACATATTCAGTCATCTTTTAATAATACAATCGTAACATTGACAGATGCAGAAGGAAATGCTTTATCATGGGCAAGTGCTGGTGGTCTTGGATTTAGAGGTTCAAGAAAATCTACTCCTTATGCAGCTCAGATGGCAGCAGAAACTGCAACAAAGGCAGCGTTAGTTCACGGTCTTAAGACAGTAGACGTTATGGTAAAAGGTCCAGGATCAGGACGTGAAGCAGCAATCCGTGCTCTTCAGGCTTGTGGTCTTGAAGTAACAAGTATTACAGACGTAACTCCGGTACCACATAACGGATGTCGTCCACCAAAACGCAGAAGAGTCTAATTAGGAGGTATCGATCGAGATGGCTATTAACAGAGTTCCTGTACTGAAAAGATGTAGATCCCTTGGTTTAGAGCCAATGTATTTAGGAATAGATAAAAAATCTAACAGGGAATTAAAAAGAGCAAACCGTAAGATGAGTGAGTACGGTTTACAGCTGAGAGAAAAACAGAAAGCAAAATTTATCTACGGTGTTCTGGAAAAACCTTTCAGAAACTACTATGAAAAAGCTGAAAGAATGCCAGGTATGACAGGTGAAAATCTGATGATCATGCTGGAATCCAGACTGGACAACGTAGTATTCAGAGCTGGTTTTGCAAGAACAAGAAAAGAAGCAAGACAGATCGTTGATCATAAACATATCTTAGTAAACGGAAAACAGGTAAATATTCCATCTTACCTGGTAAAAGCCGGAGATGTGATTGAAGTAAAAGAGAAATGCAAAGGTTCTCAGAGATATAAAGATATTCTGGATGCAACATCTGGAAGACTTGTTCCAGAATGGGTAGAAGCAGATGCAGAAGCTTTAAAAGCAACTGTAAAAGAACTGCCATCCAGAGAAGTAATCGATGTTCCAGTAGATGAGATGCTGATCGTCGAGTTATATTCTAAATAATAAATTATGGATGATAAGAAGAATTGTCTGGATTCTGAGTGACAGAATCTGGCAATTCGTCTTGTTGCATTATAGGAGATGAATGTAGTGCCTCCGACGGGACTGATACCGTTACAGACAAAAGAGCTGGGAAACGTGTGATTGGAAACGCAGAGGCGTTCAATTACTATAGGCATACATGACTTTGTTACCCTCAAAATAATGATTACCCAAAAGGAGGGGCTTTTCTAGTGTTCGATTTTAATAAACCAAAAATTGAGATAGCTGAGATATCAGAGGATAAGAAATACGGCAGATTTGTTGTGGAGCCGCTGGAAAGAGGCTATGGAACGACTCTGGGTAATTCTTTAAGAAGAATTATGCTTTCTTCTTTGCCGGGTGCTGCTGTAAGCCAGGTGAAGATTGAAGGTGTGCTGCATGAATTCAGTTCAATTCCAGGTGTAAAAGAAGATGTGACTGAGATTATCATGAACATCAAATCTCTGGCGATTCAGAACAAGAGTGAGACAAATGAAGCAAAAGTTGCTTACATTGAATTTGAAGGCGAAGGAGTTGTGACAGCTGCTGATATTCAAGTGGATCAGGATATTGAGATCATGAATCCAGATCAGATTATCGCTACCTTAAACGGCGGACCGGACAGCAAGCTGTACATGGAACTGACGATCACAAAAGGACGCGGCTATGTGAGCGCTGAAAAAGGGAAAAGCGAAGATATGCCAATCGGTGTGATTGCAGTTGATTCCATTTACACACCGGTAGAGCGTGTGAATCTGACAGTACAGAATACGCGTGTTGGTCAGATTACAGACTATGATAAACTGACACTTGATGTTTATACAAACGGCACACTGGCTCCGGATGAAGCAGTCAGTCTGGCTGCAAAGGTGCTCAGCGAGCATCTGAGCTTGTTCATTGATCTGTCTGAAAATGCAAAATCTGCAGAGATTATGGTAGAAAAAGAAGACAATGAAAAAGAAAAAGTGCTGGAGATGAACATTGACGAATTAGAGCTGTCTGTTCGTTCCTACAACTGCTTGAAGAGAGCCGGAATCAACACAGTGGAAGAACTGTGCAACAGAACTTCAGAGGATATGATGAAAGTCAGAAATCTGGGACGCAAATCCTTAGAAGAAGTATTAGGAAAATTAAAAGAACTTGGCTTACAGTTAAATCCAAGTGATGAATAAGATCAAGAATGCGCAGGCATTTTTTGATAGAGAAAAGAGCGGAGATATTTTCAGCTTAGAGCAGAAGATTCTCTGATCAGCCAGCACTTTCAGAGGCGCTGGTGTGACACATTATATGGAAAAGAAAAGCATTGCGGCAGTAAGACCGTAAGAGCGTGGCGCAATGTTCCACAAATGGAGGAAATTTAAAATGGCAGGTTATAGAAAACTTTCAAGAACTTCAGATCAGAGAAAAGCGCTGATCAGAAACCAGGTAACAGCACTGCTTCACAACGGAAAAATCGTTACAACAGAAGCAAAAGCAAAAGAAATCCGTAAAGTTGCAGAAGGTCTGATTGCACTGGCTGTAAAAGAAAAAGACAACTATGAAACAGTTACTGTTACAGCAAAAGTAGCTCGCAAAGACAAAGACGGCAAGAGAGTGAAAGAAGTTGTAGACGGAAAGAAAGTAACTGTATACGATGAAGTACAGAAAGAAATCAAAAAAGACAACGCTTCCAGACTGAATGCAAGAAGAAAAATGTTAAAAGTTCTGTATCCAGTAAAAGTTGTTCCAACTGAAGCAGCAGGAAAGAAGAAAAATACAAAAGAAGTTGATTTAGTTCAGAAATTATTCGACGAAATCGCTCCAAAATATGTAAACCGCAACGGTGGATATACAAGAATCGTAAAGATTGGCCAGCGTAAAGGTGATGCTGCAATGGAAGTTCTGTTAGAGTTAGTATAATAGAAAATCGAGACATATAAGACTGCTGTGGGATCTGAGGATTCCGCAGCGGTTTTTCTTTATAGGAGAAGAAAATGGAAAGAGAGTCATGGAAGAAGTGGATGAAATCGTGTACGCTCTGCCCTAGAAATTGCAAGGTAAACCGTCTTGAGGGAAAGAGAGGAGTTTGCGGTGTCACAGGACAGATTCAGGCAGCGCGCGCAGCACTCCATTTTTGGGAGGAGCCGTGTATTTCAGGGGAGAGAGGATCAGGAGCCGTATTCTTTTCAGGTTGTTCTATGGGATGTGTGTTCTGCCAGAATGAGACAATTTCACACGGAAAGACAGGAGAAGAGATTTCTGTGGAAAATTTGGCTGAGATTTTTCTGAGACTGCAGAATCAGGAAAATGCCCATAATATCAATTTGGTGACACCGACACACTATGTGCCTCAGATTGCAGAAGCGCTTCAGACTGCAAAGGAAAAAGGACTGGTGATTCCAATTGTCTACAACAGCAGTTCCTATGAAAAAAGAGAGACATTAAAGATGTTGGAAGGTCTGATTGATATTTATCTGCCAGATTTTAAATATATGAACAGCCAGATTTCCGAGCGATATTCCCATGCGGCAGATTACAGTTTCTGGGCAAAACAGGCGCTGGAAGAGATGGTGCGTCAGATTCCGCAGGCACAGTTTGACGATAGTGGGATGATGAAAAAAGGTGTGATTGTGCGCCATCTGCTTCTGCCCGGATGCAGAAAGGACAGTAAGGAAGTCCTCAGATATCTGAGAGAGACGTATGGGAATCAAATCTATATCAGCTTGATGAATCAGTATACACCCATGCCAGGCATTGCGAAATATCCGGAGCTGAACCGAAAAATCACAGCAAGAGAATACGAATGGATGATTGACTATGCCCTGGATCTTGGAATAGAAAATGGCTTTGTTCAAGAAGGAGAGACTGCCAAAGAAAGTTTTATTCCGGCTTTTGACGGGGAGGGGATTCTCCCCGCCAGAAAATAAAATGGATATGAGCCTCATATTTTACTGCAAGGGAAGAAAAAGAATCTTCCTCGTCAGAAAATAAAAGATAATAGAATCAAGAAAGTGATTTTGGGATAGAATTGTGTCTTTTCTGATATTCGGTTGGAGACATGCCTTTTACTTTGTGGAAAGCTTTCGAAAAGTAAAGGCTGTTGTCAAAACCGACTGAATTGGCAATCGAAGTAATCGAAAGGTTTGATGTTTTCAGGAGAAGACACGCCTGTTTCAGACGGAAGGCAGTCAGATATTCTTTTGGCGACTGTCCGAGACAGCTCTGAAAAGCGCGAAACAGATGACTGCGGCTGACACCGGCATACTGTGCGATTTCCTCCACGGTGATATGATAAGAATACTGCGAAGAGATATATTCGATACTCTTCTGAACATATTCGTCGTAAGTACCTTTCTGACGCCCCGCATCACGCATAAAGAGAGCAAGCGCTGTATATAATGTGCCTGTCATTGCGACAGCATTTTTAAAATTATTGCCGCGCAGAGCATAGACCTGAAGAAAGGATTTTTGAATTTCATCTCCAAAAGGACAGCCGAAAAGGACAGGCGAGTCAGGAGAAAAATCAGTGGCGCGCAGGATGGAAGGGGCATCGCTTCCAGAAAATCCGATCCAGCAGTAAACCCAGGGGTCTTTCTGATCGGCATAATATAAAATTTCCTGATTCGGATAGACAAGAAAACAGTCCCCTGATTTCAGCTCGTACGTTTTCCCATGAACTTTAAAATATCCTTTTCCGGTGATGACATAATGGATCAGATAGTGATTTCGGATTCCAGGTCCCCAGGTATAGAGCGGCTCACATTTTTGATAGCCGACATTGCAGACAGAGAGAGACACAAGATCTTTTTCAGGGGCAATATAAGAATTTTTAAACAGATCACTCATAAACACACCTCCTAAATAATGGTAAAATAGCCATGAGCAAAACTCCACACATTCAGTATTTATGCGGGTTTGCGAGACATGGCAACCTCATTTATCACTTCAAATTTATAGTAACAATCAGCTCC
>JAGZHZ010000035.1 GCA_018366495.1 Clostridiales bacterium | reverse complement strand
AATATATAAAAGCAGCCTAAAAATATCGCCAGCCAAAACTTGGCTGACGATACAAAATTTATTATTTTTTATTGTCCTCTTGACAGGTAGCACACCAGTCTGCAGACCGCCTTTTTATTTCTCAGGCTTTTCCAATAGATCCGAATAATTCCATTTTTTCTTTAACAGTAGCTTTGATTGCTTCTGCGCCTGGAGCTAATAATTTACGAGGATCATATCCTTTTCCCTGTAAATCTTTTCCAGCTTCCACATATTCGCGTGTAGCGGCTGCAAATGCCAGCTGGCATTCTGTATTTACGTTGATCTTTGCAACTCCTAAGCTGATTGCTTTTTTGATCATATCTTCCGGAATACCTGTACCGCCGTGCAGAACTAATGGCATATCTCCTGTCAGAGCCTGGATTGCATCCAGAGTTTCAAAGCTCAGTCCCTGCCAGTTTTCCGGATATTTTCCGTGAATGTTTCCGATACCTGCTGCCAGCATTGTAACGCCCAGATCTGCGATCATCTTGCATTCGTTTGGATCTGCACATTCTCCCATACCAACAACGCCGTCTTCTTCACCGCCGATGGAGCCAACTTCTGCTTCCAGAGACAGTCCTTTTTCAGCACAAACTTTTACTAATTCTTTTGTCTTCTCTACATTCTCTTCGATTGGATAATGAGATCCGTCGAACATGATGGATGAGAATCCAGCTTCGATACATTTGTAACATCCTTCGTATGAGCCGTGATCCAGATGAAGTGCTACAGGAACAGTGATTTTTAACTCTTCCAGCATTCCATTTACCATACCTACAACTGTCTTATATCCTGCCATATATTTTCCTGCACCTTCGGAAACACCCAGGATAACAGGGGAATTTAATTCCTGTGCTGTCTGAAGAATGGCTTTTGTCCATTCCAGGTTATTGATATTGAACTGACCAACTGCATAATGGCCTGCTTTTGCTTTCTCTAACATTTCTTTTGCTGATACTAACATGATTTTTACCTCCGTAAATTTAAATTGCACCTATTGCTTTATCCATTATAACTCATTTTATCAAAAAAAGGAATTAGAATTTTCAATTTTCTGAAATTCCGTCAGAATTTTCTTTTTCTGCATACTCGCTCTCCAGTTTTGCATTGATCAAATCTGAGATTGTAAGGATTTCCCCCTCAATTTCTTTTGTCATCTCGTTTTCCTCATCTATCTCATTCTTTTTTTCTAATTTTTCCAGATTTCTTCCTTCATTGACCAGAATTTGTACAGCTTCTTTTTTATTAACAATCTCTACTTTTTTATGCTTTCCCCCAAATTCTCCGTCCAGAGTCCACTGAATCTCATTCTCCGACTCAATCGTCAGCATATTTGTTTTAAATGTGATAATCCGTTCATTATGTTCGATGTCACGCATTAAAATAGAGGTAAGGATAGATTGAATATCCATCGGTTTCCTTGGTTCTTTAATCAGCACCACTTCAAAAACGCCGTCATTTAGTTTAACATCCTTTCCAACGATGTGTTTAAATCCGCCTACGGAGTCTGAATTTGTAATCATTCCATATAAAAACTTTCCGCTGACTTCCTGGTCTTCGTACCGTATTGTCATCTGATAAGACTTCAGAGTCGGAAGACGTTTCATTCCCTCTATCATATAGGCCAGATGTCCCAATACATTTTTTACTTCCTGTTTTGTCTCATATGATACATCAGTAAAGGCTCCGAACGCCGCTATGTATACAAAGAAATCATTGTTGAATGCTCCGATATCACATGCAAACGGTGTCCCCTGCACCACATCCCATGCCGCATCCTCCATTTTTTTATTGATTTTAAGGGTATTTCCGAAATCGTTTGTACTTCCTGCCGGAATATAACCGATTGGTCTTCTGTCCTTCTCCTCACATCTCATCATTCCCGTCACAACTTCATCGAGCGTACCATCTCCGCCGCTGCAGACAATGATATCATATCTTCCTGCCTCTTTCATTGTGATCTGTTCTGCATCTTTATAGCACTGTGTAGGATGTGCAGTCACTTCAAATCCACTTTTCACAAAAATATCCAGTATTTCTCCCAAACGATTACGAATCATCCCTTTGCCAGATTTCATGTTAAATAAAAATAACATTTTTTTCTTCATCCTATGTTCGCCCGCTTTCTTTTCTGCTTTCCGCATGTTACTTTATTGTACTACAGCTTATTTTCTGAATCAAATTTTTTCATAATTCTTAATAATTTTTTTCTTTTTTAACTGATTTATGATATAATAAAAAAGAAAAACAGCTTATCATCATAGAAGAAACAAAGGAGAAAGCAGAATGAAAGAAAAATTATTGAAAGAATTCGCAGAACTTTTTGGCGATGGCGGAGAAATTCTTTGTTATTTTTCACCCGGTCGTGTCAATCTCATCGGAGGTCATACGGATTACAACGGAGGCCATGTGTTTCCCTGCACTCTGACTTTGGGAACATATGCTGTTGTCAGACAGCGCCATGACAAAAAACTCCGTTTCTACAGCAAAAACATGAGCAATATGGGAATCGTGGAATCCGATGTCTCAGATTTCACTTTTCTTCCCTCCCTCGGTTTTGCCAATTATTTAAAAGGTGTCATATGGAGTTTTGTTCAGAAAGGCTACCCTATCCCTTTCGGAATGGATCTTATGATCGTTGGAAATCTTCCAAACGGTGCCGGTCTTTCTTCTTCTGCTTCCCTTGAGATGGCAATGTGCCTGATTTTAAAGGAAATGTATGATTTTTCCGATTTAAGTCTGTCAGATCTTGCCCTGATCGCCCAGTCCGCCGAAAATATACACTGTGGTGTCCACTGTGGTATCATGGATCCCTTCACGATCGCCCTGGGTAAAAAAGGTCATGCAATTTTTCTCGATACGAGCGATCTCTCATACGAATATGCCCCCCTGCATCTGGAACACGAGAAACTCATTGTTGCATACAGCAATAAAAAACGCCATGTAGGAGAGTCAAAATACAATGAGCGCCGCCATGAATGTGAGATGGCTCTTGCAGATTTACAGAAGCTGACCACAATTTCTTCTCTCAGCGAACTGACAATGGAGGCATTCGATATGGTAAAATCTGCAATCCATGATCCGATCTGCCGCCGCCGTGCACGTCATGCTGTCTCTGAGAATCAGCGCACAATCAAAGCCGTTCACGCTCTGAAGTCAAATGACCTTGCTTTATTTGGCCAGCTTATGAATGAATCTCATATTTCCCTTCGCGATGACTATGAAGTCACAGGTCCTGAACTCGACACACTTGCCCAGGCTGCCTGGGAGCATCCAGGCGTATTAGGGGCGCGGATGACAGGGGCAGGATTTGGAGGATGCACCGTTAATCTCGTCAAAAACGAAGCCGTCGATTCTTTCATTGAACAGGTAGGCGAAAAATATAAAAAAGTCATTGGCTATGATGCAGATTTTTATGTGGTAACAACAGGCTCCGGCGTCTGCCGCTGTTAATTTATTTTTTAGGAGGACAAAATATGCTTTACGAAAACATTGAAAAACTGATTCAATACGGTTTAAAGACCGGCTTAATCAAAGAAGAAGATGTCAGCTATTCTACGAATCTTCTGTTGGATCTGTTTGGACAGGACGATTTTGAGAAACCTGAGGTAGATACAGAAAACCTCAACTTGGAAGAAATTTTAAAAAACCTGATGGATTATGCGTATGAAAACGGAATTTTAAAAGAAAACAGCGTTGTATACAGAGATCTGTTCGACACACGCATTATGAACTGTCTGATGCCGCGTCCAAGTGAGGTTGTAAAAACATTCCATGAGTTATACGAGAAATCTCCGAAAGACGCAACTGATTATTTCTATAAATTAAGTCAGGACAGCGACTATATCCGCCGTTACCGCATCAAAAAAGATCAGAAATGGGCAACAGACAGCCCATATGGAAAGATTGATATCACAATCAACCTTTCAAAACCAGAAAAAGATCCAAAAGCCATCGCAGCGGCAAAACTTGCAAAGCAGAGCGGCTACCCAAAATGTCTTCTGTGCAAGGAAAATGTGGGATATGCCGGACGTGTCAATCATCCTGCAAGACAGAATCACCGCATTATTCCGATCCGCATCAATGACAGCGACTGGGGATTCCAGTATTCACCATACGTTTACTATAACGAACACTGTATCGTATTTAACGGACAGCACACACCGATGAAAATTGAACGCAACACTTTTGTGAAATTATTTGATTTCATCAAACTGTTCCCTCACTATTTTATCGGCTCCAATGCAGATCTTCCGATCGTTGGAGGTTCTATCTTAAGCCATGACCATTTCCAGGGCGGAAATTACCAGTTTGCAATGGCAAAAGCTCCGATTGAACAGCACTTCACCATCTCTGGATATGAGGACGTGGAAGTCGGAATCGTTCACTGGCCATTATCTGTCATCCGTATCCGTTCTATCGACGAAAAGAGACTGATCGATCTTGCAGATCATATCTTACAGAACTGGAGAGGCTACACAGACGAAGCTGCATTTATCTTCGCTGAGACAAATGGGGAACCTCACAACACCATCACACCGATCGCACGAAAAGTAGGCGATACTTTTGAACTGGATCTGGCTCTCAGAAACAACATCACAACAGAGGAGCATCCTCTTGGTGTATATCATCCTCATGCAGCGCTTCATCATATTAAAAAAGAAAACATCGGTCTGATTGAAGTTATGGGTCTTGCCGTACTTCCAGCCAGATTAAAAGACGAGATGGAACAGCTTGCAAATGCCATCTTAAATAAAGAAGATATCCGCAACAATGAAGTGCTCGAAAAACATGCTGACTGGGTAGACGAATTCCTTCCAAAATATGACTCTATTACTGCTGAAAATGTACATACTATTTTACAGGATGAAATTGGTCATGTATTTACAAAAGTTCTGGAAGATGCTGGTGTATATAAATGTACTCCAGAAGGCAGAGAAGCATTTGCCAGATTTATCAAGACATTATAAATCATTGTGAACGAATATGTCGAATAAACAGACGGTCATGTTCGTTTCTCCCCTGCTGAACCAGTAAACGGCTTGACGTAAGGGCTTAAAGCAAATCACAGAGGGAATTCTGCAGATCTGCACCGCAGATTTTGCAGAATTCCCTCTATTTTTTTATCAAGTGTGTCGTAAAAACCCTTTGCTTTAGCTATGGGAAGTGTCAATTTAGCTCTTTGTTTTTACAAAAAGGTATTGCATCTTTTTATTTTTGTGTTAAAATATTTTGATAATCAAAGTTTTTTATTTTTCAGCAATTTATCAATCTATCTTTTTATAAGAGTTAAAAATCAGGAGGATTTTTTATGATCGTTGAACCAAAAGTCAGAGAATTTATCTGCACTACAGCACATCCTGTCGGATGTATGGAAAATGTAAACCGCCAGATTTCCTATGTAAAATCGCTTTCTTTTCCTATGGAGGCAGCCCAGCATGCAAAAAAAGTTCTTATAATCGGCGCATCCACAGGATATGGCCTTGCTTCCCGTATCACCGCTGCTTTTGGATGTCATGCTGCTACCATCGGCATTATGTTTGAAAAACCATCAAACGGAAAACGCACTGCCACTCCTGGCTGGTATAATACAGCAGCATTTGAGAAAGCTGCCGCTGCAGACGGATTGTATGCAAAATCCATCAACGGAGACGCATTTTCAGAAGAAATAAAGCAGCGAACCATTGATCTGATAAAAAAAGATCTTGGACAGATCGATCTCGTCATCTACAGCCTTGCCGCACCAAGAAGAACGACTGCGGACGGAACCGTCTACACTTCTTCCTTAAAAACAACGGGGTCTGTCTTTACTGAAAAGAGTCTCGATCTAAAAAATAATATCATCACTCAAAAAAGCGTCGAGCCTGCCACAGAGGAAGAATTGCAGGGAACGATAAAAGTTATGGGCGGTGAAGACTGGATGGACTGGATCACGGCGCTGTCAAAAGCAGGTGTTCTCACGAAAGACAGTATAACCGTCGCTTATTCCTATATCGGGCCAGAATTGACATATCCGATCTATTTTGACGGGACGATCGGCCGTGCCAAACGCCACCTCACAAAGACAGCTGAAACGATCTCTGAAACATTTTCAGAAGTAAAAGCCTATGTCTCTGTCAATAAAGCCCTCGTAACACAGGCCAGCTCTGCCATTCCAATTGTTCCGCTCTACTTTGCCATCTTATATAAAGTGATGAAAGAACAGGGAACACATGAGGGATGTATCGAGCAGATCAGCCGTCTCTTCCGCGACAAGCTGTTTCCGGCTGATATCTCAGACGGCAAAAAATTGATCCGTATGGATGACTGGGAATTGGATGAAAAAGTTCAGACAAAAGTGATGGAGATCTGGAATCAGATTTCTACGGAAAATTTATTTGATCTTTCTGATCTGAAAGGATATTGGGAAGATTTTTACCATATGTTCGGATTTCATTTTGATTGCATCGATTATGCAAAAGATGTTGATATCTGTGTTGAAATTCCAAGCCTGAATCTATAAATACACTAATGCCAGGGTTCACTTTTTCCCTGCCATATTTGACCTTTTAAGTTTTTCAGATAATTTTTTATTTCTATGTGAAAAAGGAACTGCAGTTTTCCAGATGATTCCTCTCTGGCTCACTGCAGTTCCTTTTCTGCTGCTTCTTACTCTATAAAACACTTATAAGATTTGCAATATATAATTAATTATACAGTCCCCTGCTGTCTGTTTCTATTCTGTGAGCTGCTCCCTCCTGCTTCACAGAAACAAAATTCTTCTGATTTACTTTATCTTGTTTAATTTAGAATGTTCCTTCTGTCACCGGTCCTAAATCAATCTCGCCGCTTTCTGATTCAGATGCTGGCTGAGCAACGTCTGTCATCCCACTCTGAGGAATCTCTGGCATATCTGTCTCGCCTTCTGGAACATAATCATACAGATCTTCAAACCATTCTTTTGCTTCACTGTATAAAAACTCTTTATCTTCTGTGGTCACATCTTCCGGCATCCGTTTTTCTTTATCATCGCGGAACAAATCTCTGACAAATTTGATCATATTTTTCAGTTCTGGATCCTGATAAACAGCTGTCTCTTCATCATACTCCAATGTATCCACTAAAACACCGTTGATCATGAAGTCTAATAACTTCTGTCCGATATCCTCTTTAAATTCATCTGCTACTTCCTGCGGCAGATAAACTTTATAGTCTTCCGGCTCCACTACTTTGTCTGGAGATAATAATTTATCAAAAAATTCCATTGTATCTTTGTAATCTTGTTTATCTTCCTCATCTGTCAGCATTTCTTCTGTATAATGAACTGCGTCTGCCGGTGTCTCTGGCTCTGTGAAGTTGTATGTCTCTTCCTGAACTTCCCCAAACGGATCTTCTGGCGCTGTTGTTTCAGGCGCTGTTGTTTCAGGCATCTCTGTTTCCGGTTCCTGTGTAGATCCTGTGATAATACCTCCTCCTAAAACATCTTCATTTGTATTGTCCAGAATATTTTCCTCTGTTTCTTCTGGTACTTCCAGTTCTCCTGTATCTGTATTCATATCTGTTTCCGGCTGTGTGATCGGATTGTCAGATACGTTCTGTTCCACCATCTGAAGTGTGTCTTCCATTTCACTGTAATCATAGGATTCCTGTGCAATTTTGTCCATCAGATCAACGATTTCCTGCTGTTCTTCCTCTGTGATCGTTACATTATTATTCTGTGTCGCCTCAGAAATAATATTGTTGATCTGGTCTGTGTCTGTAATGTCCTGCGAAATCACCTGAATCTTTGTCTCATTCATGATGGCTGTTGCCGCTTTCTGTCCAATCTTATCAGAAAGCGTTCCTGTCAGATACAGTTCTTCATTTGCAAGCTGTTTTTTGGACTCCTCTAACTGTTCTCCATTTGCTGTCTCATATGCCATGATGATTCCCGTCAAAGCTCCTGTTCCCGATACTTCAATCGGAGAAGCTGCGATAACCTGACAGTTCGTGACGCCTGATGTGGATAATGTAGACGCAATCATGTTGCACGTTACCCAGTTTAAGTTTGCTGTCTTTACCTGAATTCCGCCGGATGTTGTAGGCAGAACATATGCACAGCTGAATGTTCTTGTTCCAATCTGCTCAATAGGAACAAATGCACTTAAATGATCTCTCTCATCCTGATTTGTGATTGTCAGGATATCTACCTGATTTTCATTGACGCCAAAATAATTCAGCATCATTGTTCTCTGGGAATCACTTAAGTTTGCTCCCAATGTCACTACTTTTCTGCTGTCTGCGAGTGATGTCATGGATGCTCCCATGATCATGCACAGTCCAAACAGAGTCGCACCAATTACTTTCTTATTCTTCATAAGAATCCCTCCTTTAAAATTTTCTTGCCTTCATGTTGTTATATCTGTATTTGTCTGCTGTTCTTTTTTATCTGCCTGCATCCATTTACAGTTTATACTGATTTATTTTAGATATTATTTTTATTATGTATTTTTGATCTGTTTTATAATTTCTATTATGTATTTCTAATTTATTTTATTGTTTCATCGTATTATGATTTCTGGTTTTATCTTACCAAATTTCTGCTTTAAATTCTTGTACCTTTTCTTAAAATAAATTAATTTTATCTGAATACTCAAAAAAAGTCAACTTTTCAGTGTTACTGCACTTCTCGGATCAGACAATACTGCTTTAATTCAAAATGTTTTTTTACAATTCCAAACAATTTAAATCCAAAATGTTCGTACATCGCTACATTTTTCTCATTGTGTGTCTCCAGGGAAATCATCATATGATTCTGTTCTGCATAGTGAATGACTTCTTCCATCATCTGTGCGGCAATTCCATGATGCTGCATTTCAGGATTGACCGCCAGATAAATAATATGCAGACGATTATTTTGATGAAGCTGATCGGTCCATCTTGAATTTAAATAATCGCGCCCCATAATAAAGTTCCAAAATGTTTTCAATGTGGGATCTTCTTTAATCAAATATCCATCTGTCCGCAGCGCCGCCTGTGTCTCCGTCAGATAATATTTGAACAGATTATACGGCTCTGCCTCATCCGACACAATCAATACACCGTTTAACTCTGGACTATCTGCATAAATCTGGCATGTCTCATAAAATTCTGTTAAATCACAGGAAAACAACTCCGGAAGCAATCGTTTTCTTGTATCCTCATCTGGAATCAGATAACAATAAAGCGGATCTTTCTCAAAACATACTGTCAGCAGTTTTTTTACTTTTTCCAATTCTTCTTCCTTTGTCACTCGATATAGATTCTGTGTTTCCATAACTTTACATTTCCTCTTTCGTCTCTTGTAAAATTTTTTTCATTTCATCCACAGCACGCATAACATACAAAATATCTTTGATATAATATCTTTGCTGCTGCTCCTTTACTTTTTCCAGATAAATGATTTCTTCCTCAAATGAATTGTCTTTTAATTCTCCCTCCATTTTTTCCATCATCTTTTTCACAAGCGCATATAAATTTTCATGATGTACAATTCTGTCTGCTCCCCATTTCAGCCTGTCTTTCGGCTGATGCAGCACATATTCTGTAAAATGATTGTAGACTGCTTCTTCAAACAGGAACGCATATCTGTTATTATCAATTTTGTAGAGAGACTGCAGCGCAGATTTTAAGTTTCTTTCTTTCAGATAAGCAATTGCATTCTCCAGATAAAACAGATTGTTCTGTACAGCTTCCTGAGGAAAAAGAACCTCGTCATGCCAGTTTAAACGCACGAGCATATCCTGCTCTTTCTGAAACAGTGTCAGCAACTGCTGTTCTGCTGTTTTCATCTGATTATAAAGTTTTTCTGCCTTTTCTTTGTGACCTTCTCTCAGCCATTTTTTATAATTTTGATTTACCTGTTCAATCTTTTTATAAACTTCCTGCCCCAGTTCTTTTGCTTCTCGTATTTTATTTTGCAGTTCCTCAAACGGCGCTCCCGTCTGTCTGCAGCATTCCTTTGAAACACTTTTTTCCAGATTAGACATCACATTTTCAAAATCAAGCGGTACAACAGCAAGCTGGTCTAGGCAGAGAACAAGACGGCCATACAGCTCATGATGAAAACGATATACTTCTTCATCATAATATACATCATTATCAAATTGAGAATGATAATGTGTTTCCATAAAAGAACTTGTGCTAAATTCATTGACCATCGAAGGTATTCCGGCAATTGCCATGGAAAAATCATCTGACCATGTCTCAATGGGCGCCTGAATCTCAATTCCCTCCGGATAGGCTTCCGGTATTTTTAAATCTTCTGTTTCTTTCAGAAATTCTCTTAAGAACTTCACATATTCATAAGTGCAGTGGATCGCATCTTTTTCCCCATGTGCCAAAGCCGGAAGCTCAAAATTCAAATCAGCAATTACTTTTTTTCTCCATTCCGGATGTGCAGTAAAGACTTGTTCATATGCTCCGGATGACCAGTCATATTTTGAGTCTACTACTCCCCACTCTTCGGCGGCAAGTGCGCAGAACATAATTGTGTTTTGCGGTTTATATCCACTTTCGAGCAACCCTTTTGCAATTCCCAGCATCATGGAAACAGCTGTATTGTCATCTTGAAATCCATCAAAATAAGAATCATAGTGGGCAGAAAGCAAAATCATACGCTCTTTGTTTTTTCCCGGAATCGTTCCGACGATATTATACGTCTTTTGATTCTGTTTTACGTTGGAAACGGCATCAAATAAAACACGAATCTCCTGCTTCTTTTTTAACTCTGCTTTCAAAATCTGAGCGTCTTCCCAGGACATTGAAAAAGCTGCTGCTTCTTTCGGACCTGCAATGTCCTGAGCATTCAGTGCTTTTTCATCAATTTCTCCATATCCGCCTGCCTGAACAGCAATTAAGGCTCTGGCTCCTTTTAAATATGCCTGATATACAGGAAAGTTGATCCACCATTCTTCTCTCTGATTGATATCTACTAAAACCAGCTTTCCTTTTACATCCAGTCCTTCATAATCTTTTTCTGTTCCTCTTCCGGCGTAAACTAAAGATATTTCTTCTTTTCCATCTGTCACAAACTGTGTCTGATATGCCCCAAGCTGAAACTTTCTTATAATACCGTCGCCATCTTCAAATTCTAATTCTGCTTTCTGAAAATCCCAGGAATCCACCGTGATCTCATCTTTTCTCACATTGGAAAGTCCAATCTCTTCCATCTCCGATTTCAGCATATCCCCTGTCTCTAATTCTGCCCATGATCCGGCTGTGCGGTATCCTAAAAGCGGATTTGTCTTTTTTTCTTCCATTCTCTTGGCAAGACGGTAAGAATATTTAATGTCTAATGCTTTTAACAGCTTTTCTTCTGCTGTCATTTTTTCCATCTCCTTAGTTGATGATTTCATTTATTTTTATTTCATTATAAATTTGAGTTATTTTATTGTACATTTAATTCATTCTTTATTTTTGCTGTTTCATATTTTATCTTGAGCATCTATCTTTTGATACTTGTCTTTTCATTTTCTATTTTCGCTGTTTTTAATTCGACTCTATTATACTCCCAAAATTTCAATATACTAGTTCTTTTATTTGATTTCTAATAAAAAATATATCATAATTTATAATTCATATCATTTAACAAATTTATTTTATGAAATTATCTGGATTTTTTTAATATAAAATATCCTCTTTACTTATTTGTTCTGTAAAAAGGATATCTGTGATCGGTTTTTCTATTATTTATTTTACTTATTATTTTTTCTTTTTAACCAATTGAGAAATGCTTCACATCCCTCCAGAATATCTGTATACGTCTGTTCAAAATCTCCCGTATACCATGGGTCTGCAATATCACGAGGATAATCTGAAAATTCTAAAAGACGATATATTTTCTTTTCTGGATCTCCCCCCAGAATCCGAAGCATATTTTTCATGTTATATTGATCCATGCCAATCAAATAATCATATTTTTCATAATCTTCCTTTGTCATCTGACGCGCACGTTTTTTACTGTAACCTGTGATTCCCACTTCATCTAATTTTCGTTTTGTTCCATAATGGATGGGATTGCCGATTTCTTCTCTGCTTGTAGCCGCAGAATCAATCTCAAATAAATCAGAAATCTTTCTCTTTTCTGTTAAATCTTTTAAAACAAATTCTGCCATGGGAGAACGGCAGATGTTGCCGTGGCACACGAAAAGCACTCGAATTCTCATAATTTCTCCTTTCAAACTGCGAAATAATGCCCAGTTTTGCAAGGTTTTGCCAACTTTTCTGCAAAATCTTATCTACACAGAATCTGTGATACATTCTGCAATTTTTTGCAAATCCGTGCAAAACACAGCCGTCAATCGTAGTCAAAACGTAGTATAAATCATTCCTGATTACTACTGGTATTTTCTCGCCTTTTTATAAATTACCACTATTATACCATATATGAAGATACTTCTGAATATAATTTTTACGCAGTAAAAAAGGGAGCTGTCCAGTTGCAACTCCCTCTGCATATACTTTTCGCTTCCATATTAAATTGCTCGGAACATTTTCTGATTCATCGGTTTCTCCTGTCCTTTTTCCATTTCTCTCCGTACTTTCTCCACATCTTCCATTTTCTTCAGCTCATCAGCAGCATCTTCCAGTCCCCAATGGGTATAGGTGTTCATTGTAACACTGATGTCTGAATGTCCCATCAAGTATTGCAAAGTTTTGGGATTCATGCCCGACTTCGCCATATTGGAACAATAGGTGTGTCTACATACATGCGGTGTGATGTTCGGCATCTGCACTCTGTAAATATCATTATAACGCTTTACCATGTGATTCAGTCGATGTTGCCAGTGCATTGCTACTTCTGGATTCCCGTTCTTGTCAAGAAACAGAAATCCCGTATGCCCTTTTATCATTTTCTCATATCTCGGTTTCTTCCTATCTTCAAGGATTGCCCGAAAACAATCTGCCACATCCTGTGTAATCGGCAGTTTTCTTGTTCCTGCATCAGTTTTGGTAGTATCTAGAATGTACTTCATATCCGAAGTTCTCTGCAACTGGTGGTCAATGTTTACGATATTATTTTCCAAATCAATATCACTAATTGTCAATCCGCAGAATTCCGAAATTCGCATTCCTGTGTGAAAGAGAATATAAATTACCTCATAATATTTACAGTACACATTATCATCATGCACGAATTTCAAGAACTTATTCATTTGTTCTTTTGTAATAGCTTCTCTGGTTACACTGTCATTGACTACCACACCCGCCAACTGAAATCCAAATGGATTTTTATTCAGAACATCGTCATCCACCGCCATCTGAAACGCAGGTCTTAAAACACCCCTGATTGTCTTTACAGAACTGTAACCTCTGCCATCCTCCTGTTGCAACTTAATCAGAAAAAGCTTTGCATCGGATGTCTTTACCCTTGAAATCTTGGTATCACCAAACGGATGCGCTTTCAAAATATTTTTTACAAAATTGTAATTCATCTGGGTGTTATATTTTACCCCTGTTTTGGTTGCAAGGTATCTGTCCACAAGTTCATTCACCGTGATATTTTTGCCTACAGGGTCAAGCCGATTATCCAAGTCATATCCTATCTGCTTTTCCAGTTCCCGTAAGGAAAGGCATGGTTTTCTCCCTACGGGCAGTTTGTCGGTCGGCTCAAGCCTCCAACTGTACACAAAATGTGCTTTCCCATTCACATGGTACTTGAACTGATACCGCCCATCCTGTCTGATGGATTCTCCTCTCCGAAGTACCCTGTGTTTAGAATCTCTCCTCATTGCCATTCGTACCCCTCCTTCGTAATTCTGGATGTGCCTGTAAATACTTTTCAAATTCTGTTCGGATGATTAGGTTACGTGTCCCGTACTTTGCCAAGAATTTTAGTCCCTTATTGTGTTTTAACAAATCATAAAATTTCCTTCGGCTGAGGACGAATAACTCAATCGTTTCCAGTGGATTCAGCACATCCTTCTGTGATAAATCTACTTTCACTTTCATCCCTCCAATCGTGATATATGGTTGCCCATCTGGGTCATACCATATATCACTCTAAACGCTGATAATATCAACTACTTTCGGCAGACAAACGAAATTATATCTCAGACGAAGCACTGATAAATTTTTCAAATTGCGGACGGATAATCAGATATCGGTTTCCGCTAAATACTGCAAATCTTCCCCTGTTGTCTTCTGCCAGTCTACGCATTTTCTTCGTACCGATGTTAAAATACGATGCTGCTTCTTTGATTGTCAGAGTATACTTTTCGCTTACAGGAACAAGTGTATTTTCTATACTTCCAGAAGTATCATGTTTTTCTACTTTCATGTGCAATCCTCCTTCCATAAAATAGCTACGGCATCCCCACAGTTGCTTAGTCTGCTGCCATCTGAAGTACCTTCACCGCATCCTTACGGATCAGTTTCCCGTCCAGATACTCACATCCTAAATATCCGACCTGTCCACGCACCGCAAACAATTCTCTCAGTGTACGAATCGTCATCGGAAATCTCTGAACCAACCAGTAATTGCTGAAATCTCCAAATGCAATCACCTTCTGTCCCTTTCCAATGGACGGCATGGAGTCAACAATCTGTACAGGTTTTGAGAAAATAGTTTCATTAATATCTTTCCACAGATAGTTTCCGGCAGAATCTTTTAGTGTTCGAAGCACCAGAGCCGTTTCATCATTCATAAGCCATGTACCATGCTTGCGGTACTTTTTATCCACGGACAGGTACAATTTAATAATTTCATCATAGCTGATAGATGAAGCATTCTCCGTTGTAACGCCCGTTTCTGCCCCTTCAGTGTCGTGCAGAATACCTATCGGTTGATTTTCCCCTGTTCCATTAACAAACGCCAATTCTTCACTTGTCCCAAAGCATCGTGCCATTTTTCCGATAAGATAATCCTCAATAGCAAAGGACTGATCCGCCGCAAATTCCAATCCAAGTTTTATAAACTCTGACAATCTATGCGCCTGTATATCAAATCTCTGAAAATCTTCTTCAGTATCCAGTCCCTCCAGATTGACTATATCACTCCATTCTGCCTGTCCCGTATAATCAAAAGTCCAGAGACGGCTATCGCTTTTGGTAGCGTTCACAACGGTCGCCAGCTGGCGGACAATACTTTCCTTTTTTAACGCTGCCATATATTTTTTCTCAGATTCTTCCGGCAGAGGGCAGGCATTTGTTTTGCTTTCCCTAACATTGCTGAGACTGTCTGAAATAACTTCCATTCCTCTCATTTCATTCCAAAAATCATTATAATAAGCTGTACTGTTAATCATAGTAATCCTCCTAAAAAATTTTATTTCTGTGCTATATAACCGCTCTGTCTGCAATACTCTACTGCTTCGGAATATGACAAATAACACATCTGCATCGTCCCATCCACCACACGATAATAAGGTGGATCACAGGTTTCGCTTACCAGAATAATAACCGGGTCTCTATCTCTAAAATTGATAACATTTACACATCTGTACTTGTCTGTTGAAAAATCCGATGGTTCAAATTTCATCGGTAACACTTCTTTCTGTTTTCCCATGTGTACCTCCTTTTCAGCAGAGGAAATCTCTGCACAAGAGCCGATAGCCTGTTAAAAGTGTGGTCTTTTCTCCGCCATCCTTTGGCCGCTTTCTGACTACCATCCCAATTGCGCGCAGTGCCTGATTGAAATTCCGGCTGTTCTCTGCAAAATATCCATTATTATTACACCAATTGCGGTATGCCTGATACACCGCAGAAGTCCGGCATTCCGCATCCTTTTCTTTCTCCAAAAATTCTTCTACAAAAAGTTGCATCTTATCGCTGTCATGCTGATAGGACATGATAGCATCTTTTACTGCGGTAGGTTGATCGAAGCCTTCCTCCTGCAAAAGAGTATATCCTTCAATTAACCAATTCAGAATAGCACTTGCTATCTCCGGTTTAGAAAATTCAGCTTTCAGATTCTGTTCCTGTTCCCATTCCTCAAAGTGCCTGTCAAATGGAATAATCACAATCCGCCCGCTTGAAAACAATGTCATATCCGTAATAGCAGGAAGATAATTCGTATTTACATACAACTTGAACTGTGGTTTAAAGTCAAAGCTATTCTCATGCAGAAATCTGGCATTCAGAGTATCATTTCCCGTCATACTTTTAATTTGCGCTTCATTCAGCACTAATCCCCGTCTTGGCTCTGAAATATTGGCAAACCTTATTCCCGCAAGTCTGGCAATATCCTCTGTTGGATTCTGGCTGTTGGCAGACGGCTTTGCAGCAATCGTCTCTGGACGGACTGTCAAGCCGTAATCCCCCATCACATGAAGCGTGCTTTCCATCAGTGTTCCTTTTCCATTTCTGGTGGTTGCACCATAATAGAAAAACATACATTCATAGCGGGTATCACCTGTCAGGCCGTAACCAAGACTTTTCTGCATGAACCTTGCTTTCTCCTTATCCCCACTCATAACCTCTGAAATAAATCTGATAAAGCGTGGACTTTTGGCATTCGGGTCATAGGCTGCTCCGGCAATCTTGGTCAGCTTATCCTGTGGCGTATGCGGGTGGAACTCTCCCGTCTGCAAATCCAGTGTTCCATTCTGGCAGTTCAGGTAATAAATATTTCGGTCAAATTCAGACATTGCAATCGGATAAACGCTCTGGGCATCACTGATATACGTGTTACGGTAATTCCGGCTCTGCCATTTTGCAGAATATTCCAGATAATCCTTTCTTCTACGCTCATCTGCGATTGTCAGCGCATATCTTACTAAAGTATCTGCAAGGGATTTTGCAAGTTCCATTGTTTTCAGTCCGCCAATATCTGGAATCCACCGTGTTCCGTCATACACATACCACTTTTTTCTTTCTGGCACATACCTTGCGATGTCTTTATACACATCCGCAAATAATCTGCCCGATCCGTTGTCATTCCACGGATATCTTCGATTATCAGATACGTTCCATTCCACCAGTTTCTGCAGCATATCATCAAAATCACTCTCTGCTGATGTTGTTGCATAAGGTCTGTAAAACTCCACCGCCTGTGCCACCGCTTTTTCTAGTGTTAGTGCGCCATAGGTCGAGCCACTCTGCACACGATCCCATTTACTACGCATCAATCCTGATTTTCTGAACAGTCTGTCCATCTGTTCCACGTCACCACCGCACCAAAATGCAAGGATGCTTGCAAGCGACATATCCGCATCACTATGGGATTTGCCTTCAGGAATTTCTCCATTCCACAAGGATTTGAACTTTCTGCCCTGTCTGGAATCAGATGCCAAGCGAACTACTGAATCATCGGACAAATAACTGCCGGGAATATCCTGTTCTCTGTCCTTTTCCTTTGGAATTGGACGGAGCATATAAGTTTCCAGTATGATTCCAAGTTGACCGCTTCGTTCCTCCACACCACAGTTTCGGATTGCATTTCCTGTCAGAGTACAGAATTTCTTCGTTACGCCTGCTGCATAGATTTCCAATCCAATTTTGGAATTATTAATATAATATCTGCTCCTATCATAAAACAGGGAAGATGCCTTACATACAATGCGGACACCTGTGCCAGATGGACTGATTTCTGTATAGGAATCCATTTTCTCTATAATGTCTTCAGCCATCCGAGTCAGCTTTCCGCCACATACACAGTGGTCAATATCCACCATGCAGAAATCATCGAACGCACCCATACCGATTCCGTCATAGTCATCCATTGCATTAACTGCCATCCGAAAATCTGAAAAAGTGTTTTTATCGGCACTGCTCGCTTTTTTCCCATTAATTTGATATGGAACTTTCGTTATACGTCCATTTCTTTCTTCGTATTTCCACAAACAAAACCATCCATCTTTTTTCAGTTCTTCTGGAAGCTTTTCGTACATCCTGTACTCCTCCTTTCCCGCTTATTTCTTGACGCATCATTTTTCAGTGGCTCTTGCTGATAACCACACTTTAAATTCAGAAACTGGAATCAATACCCTCTTGCCGACACGGACGATTGGAAAACCATCTTCTCTGGTCAGGGCATATGCTTTACTCAAGCTTATTCCCATCTGCATTGCCATCTCCTGAACGCTCATCGTGACCTTATCCATAGCCATCCTCCTCTCTGCGATTCAAATATGAATTGCTCTTGTTTTCTATCACAGTATACTTTATAATATTACCAAAGACTATTTTCTATTGGTAAGATTTCATGCTAAAAATAGGTTCTATCGGTAAGAATGGAGGTAGAATATGAACGAAGATTTCAGTTTGGGAAAAATGAATGCGGATGCAAGACTGACTGCAACCTTCAAATACTATGAAAAAAAGGAACAAGATGGGAAAATCATGATAACCGCCTATCTGGGAGAAGGGGATGTTCCAAAACTCAAGCGTGGATATGGCCTAGATGGTAATGAACTGTGGCTTTCATTGAATAACCTGTATCAAAACATTTGTGGAAAAGATGATAATTCTGCTGCCGATGACATCATTTCATGGTGTCAGCACTATGCACATCCATACTATGCTTCTCAGGGCATTGAAGAATATAAATGGGATATTGAAAAGGATACGGAATACTGGGATTTTTCCACGAATATTCTTGGTAACTTTACTTTTGATGTTCGCACTATGCGAAAAGATCTCGAAACCCTTTATCGGGATACGCTTGTAATTCTAATGTTCAAAAAATGTCTGGAACGCCTTGATGTTTCCAATGACCTTGCACAGATTACATGGACAAATGAATTTGTAGATTTTAATTCTTTTCCAACACAGACACATCTTAGCAAAATATCTTCTTATTTGAATAAAATGAATGGAGTGACTATGAAACTTGGATTAGATGAGAACGGAGAATTGAAGGTCATGCCAGACTTTCACTCTGTCTTTGATGCTGCCCGATTCGCCCTGTCGCAATATGTATCCATCCCTATGGATTATCCAATTGCTTATGCAGAACGAGTGGGCATAGCCACCTGTGAATGTTGTGGCAGACTGTTTATTAAAAACGGTAACCGCCAAAAATACTGCGATAATCCAGAATGTAAGAAAGAACGAAACCGTAGAAAATCCCGCACTTCTTACCACAGAAAAATACAGGAAGAAAATGATAACCGTTGGGCGTGATCCCGACTGTTTTCACACTAGGGGCAGGATGTGGCAAGTAATATAGGTTATTTTCTATATAGGCTCTATAAGAATAACCTAAATCATCTGCCACAAGTTGCCCCAACTGTTTTTTATAGAAAAAGGGCATCGGTTCTCACCGACACCCCGTGTAATTTTTTATCTTTATTCTCCGTAACGAAATGCTGAATTTCCAGTCAGATTTCTAAGCAGAATCTTTCTCGCTGTCTTATATTCTTTTCCGATAAAGCCAAGTCTGAGCAAGAAACAGCGGAAAGCATATTTGTCATTGTCCGTTTCGGTTGGCTTTGATGATACCCTTTTTGCATCTCTTGCCATATCACATAGCCTTGATATAAATTGCGTATATGCTGCAACCTCTTCTCCATCCGCTGTGTATGGAAACCATGTAAAATTTATTTTTTCCTCCATGATTTCAATTTCTGTGCTATCCATTCGGAATGCATGTTGGAGGAGTGTCTGCTTATTTGCTATGATTTTCTGTAAATTTTCCAAAGCCGTATCGGTAAGGCTTTCTCTCGGTATTGCTACAGTCAGCTTTTCGTGTTGCATTGGCACTGTTTTCGTTAATTCTGCATCATCCTGAAACCCTCGTTTCCGTAACTGCTGAAGCAGTTCTTCCACCGTTTCTTCCATTGTTCCCTCTGGAATATGTAACACGCCCTCTTTGTCCAGTCGGTATCCTGCAATGTTGTATGCGCAACTTGGTACCCGTTCATAATGTGGTGCTACTCCAAGTGTATCACCAATCTCCTGTGCCAGCTTCGGTCTCTGTTTCAATTCCAATGTAAATCTGATTTCATTCTTCATAATATGTACCCACTTTCTTTTTTCGATAGTACATATATCACTCTGGCGGCGCAGAATAGCAAGACATTTCTGATTATATTACTGCCAAAATGTGCGCATAAAATTTGTGTTTTTTATGCTGTTTTTTACACGATTTTTCTACCTATTTCAGTACTATCCGGCAAAACAAAATCAGCTAATACAACGATATTGTGCGGATGTTTCCATATAATTTAAATTTAATGGGTATCCCCCCTGTTTAATTCTGCGAAAATTCGCACGAAAGGGGGCGCCGGTCTTCAAGAAGAAAGTTTGTAGAGATTTCAATCCCCCCTCCCATAGAAAAAAGCCACAGCGGATTACTTTCCATGTGGCTCAATTCATTTATGATTGCTTTCCGTATGGAGTTTTTTCTTCTGCTACCATCGACAGCGTTTCCTGACCATTCAAATCATATACCACTGTTTTATGCTCTGGCTCTGTAAAGGTAGACGAACCTCCGATGCCAAAATACTTTTCAAAGAAGGTTTTCAGCTTTTCAATAACTCCCTGTTTTTTTCTAGTTCTTCCACCACCAAAGCGGGATATAGGTGGCATAAGTTTATCTATGTCAGTTCCAACCGTTCTAATTTCGCCGTCCCGAAACGCATTTTCTATGAACTTTCGGGTATCCTCTGGCTTTAACTTTTCTTCCTTAATGATAACATCAAGGTCATGATCACGCTGTGCCACCACAAATTCATGCCACTCATTCATGACATCATCCACATCATTGATTCCTGCAATAAAAGTTTCAATGAGCTGTTTCTTACTGCGCAACTCTGGACTCGCATCAATCGCCTTATTGATGGTTATCAGCACTTCCTTGTCTTCGCAGTGTGTATCATGATACTTCTTTACAAGCATGAGGATATAATCAATATTAATTTCTATCTGCCGGATCAGTTCAATTTCAAATACCACATCATCTGTAATATCTGTACTTTCCTGACGCTTGCGTTTCCACTCATCACGCAAATCCTGATAACGACCGAGGTAATCCTGTAAATCACGCTCAGAAATCAGCTCATTGCCCTTGAACTCATCAAAAGAAAGTAAAAGATTTCTCATACGGAGAATTGCACCAAACAGAGCAATAAAGTCCTTTTGATTCTGTTCTCCGATAATCTGTGGTTCTGATAACGGAAATTTATGATTCAAGTCCTCCATCATATCCACATAACCCGGCATCGGTTTACCATCTACAGACTCATATCCATAATAATAATCTTTAAAACTCTGTAGCAGTACAATGCCTCCGGCATTCTTATCCCCAAACAGGGAAATGGCACTATCTACACGCTTTTGCAGATTTCGGAAACACACAATATTTCCAAAGGTCTTAATAGAATTCAGAATACGGTTGGTACGAGAAAATGCCTGTATCAGTCCGTGCATTTTCAGATTTTTATCTACCCATAGCGTATTCATGGTTGTGGCATCAAAACCTGTAAGGAACATATTTACTACAATCAAGATATCCAATTCCTTATTTTTCATGCGAAGCGACACATCTTTATAATAATTCTGGAATTTATCACTTGAGGTATCGTAATTCGTATGGAACATTTCATTATAATCCTTAATGGCTTCTTCCAGAAATTCTCTGGACGGCTGATCAAGTGCAGCGGTATCTTCAGAATTTTCTTCATCCAGAATACCATCGGATTCTTCTTCGTTTGCACCATAACTGAAAATGGTTGCGACACGCAATTTCTTGGTCGGATCTGCTGCCATTTGCTTTTTGAATTCCTGATAATATAATTTTGCCATCGGAACACTCGATACCGCAAAAATAGAATTAAAACCACTAATACGCTGTTTCTGCTTGATTTCCTCTACCTCATCCCGCTTGGCAGAAGCTACCTCTGAAATATTAGTAAGCGCATTATATATGTATGTTTTATCCCCACGATACGTCTTCTGATCAAAATGTTCCAGTATGTACTGTGTCACAATGCGAATACGCTCAGGAGCCATCATAACCTTTTCACGGTTAATGTCCCAGACCATCTCATCTGTGATTTCTTCCTCCACATCCATCGTTTTAATATAATCAACCCGGAATGGAAGAACATTTTTATCGTTAATAGCATCCACAATCGTATAACTGTGAAGCTGATCTCCAAAGGTCTGACCTGTAGTAAAGAATTCTGGATTCTTGGCTCTGCCAGAATTAACAGAGAAGATTGGTGTTCCTGTAAATCCAAACAGATGATATTTCTTAAAATTTTTTACAATAGCAGTGTGCATATCCCCAAACTGGCTGCGATGGCACTCGTCAAAAATAATAACGATATGTTTCAGATAAACTTCATGTCCCGGATTCTTTTTTATAAAGGTAGCCAGTTTCTGAATTGTGGTAATGATGATATGCGCATCTGGGTCTTCCAACTGCCGTTTTAATATGGTAGTCGATGTATTGCTATTGGCTGCACCCTTTTCAAAACGGTCATATTCTTTCATAGTCTGGTAATCCAGATCTTTACGGTCAACCACAAACAGTACCTTATCAATATACGGCAGCTTCGATGCCAGTCTTGCCGTTTTAAATGAAGTCAATGTCTTGCCAGAACCTGTGGTATGCCAGATATAACCACCACCCTCGACACTGCCGTACTTCTTATAATTATTGGCAATTTCGATACGATTGAGAATTCGCTCCGTAGCTGTAATCTGATACGGACGCATGACCATCAGCATATCTTCCGATGTAAAAATACAATACTTCGTAAGAATATTCAGAATCGTATGCTTTGCGAAGAAAGTCTTTGTAAAGTCAATCAAATCTGGAATCACACGGTTATTGGCATCTGCCCAGAAGCAGGTAAACTCAAAGCTGTTACTGGTCTTAGTCTTACTTGTTCCCCGCTTCTCATGTTCCTTTTCTGCATTCCGTCTAGTGCTGTTGGAATAATACTTTGTGTTTGTCCCATTGGATATAACAAAAATCTGGATATACTCATACAGTCCGCACCCCGCCCAAAAAGAATCCCTCTGGTAACGGTTGATCTGGTTGAATGCCTCACGGATGGCAACACCTCTACGCTTCAGCTCAATATGCACAAGCGGCAGACCATTGACTAATACTGTAACATCATAGCGGTTATCATGCTTTGCACCGTTCTCTGTACCAATCACACAGCCCAGGCTGCCCTCTCTGCTGCCTGGGGCAGCATTCACCTTGTATTGATTGATGACCTGCAACCTGTTATTATGAATGTTCTTTTTATCTATAAGCGTAATGTTCTTGGAAGAACCATCATCACGAGTCAGAACTTGGACATTATCCTCCTGTATCTTACGAGTCTTTTCCACAATATGTTCATTGGGATTCGCAACAGCATTTTTGAAAAAAGCATCCCACTCTGTGTCTGAAAACTGATAATTATTCAGTTCCTCTAATTTTTTACGGAGATTGGAAATCAGATCTTTCTCCGTGTGAATAGGCAGATACTCATATCCCTGTTCGCAGAGCAGACGGATAAATTCCTGTTCCAGTTCTGCTTCGCTCTGATAACTGTCAGAACGTTTTTTCACTGGCTCATATTCTGTGACAACGGTGTTCTCCGATGTCTCCGCTACAATATTAAAGTATGGCACATCCTCGCCTCCTTACTTTGGTAATTCTTTAAAAGATAACAGCTTATCCCTGTAATATTCATATTGCTTCTGACGTGCTTCGATTTCTGCCGGAAGTCCTGTAGACAGGTCATTGCAAAGAATGTCAAAACGATCGAGAATTTCTGTGATTTTTTTCTGCTCCTTGACCGTTGGAATAACAATTAAAATATTTAAAATATCTGCTTTCCGTAAATTTGTTTGATCTGCTCCGTTATCATATCTTAACAACTGTGGATTGCGGCTTAATATATAATACAAATATTTTGTAGTAACCAAATCTGGTCTGCTAACTGTAAATGCTCCAATTCTCTGATTAAGAGTATATTTATCGTCTTCATCAACCAAATAACATTTCGCCAACGCACGACCATTTGGTAAATCACTCATAACCATCAGAATATCATTCACATATAATGGACAAATCTGTTCATCCGCATATTTTTTCACTTGTCCATCAGTAGAAATAAACTTAGAATTTACAACAATATATTTTCCATCAGATACAATATTTTTTTCATGTCCTTTTCCATTTCTGAAATTAACAATATAATCAAGACTAACGGTTGCATATCCAAACACATACTGAATAAGCTTAATTGCGCTCAGCTCTGTCTGTCTGTCTGCCTGTCTGTCTGTCTGTCTGTCTGTCTGTCTGTCTGTCTGTCTGTCTGTCTGTCTGTCTGTCTGTC
>JAGZHZ010000034.1 GCA_018366495.1 Clostridiales bacterium | reverse complement strand
GGAGCTGATTGTTACTATAAATTTGAAGTGATAAATGAGGTTGCCATGTCTCGCAAACCCGCATAAATACTGAATGTGTGGAGTTTTGCTCATGGCTATAACCCTATACAGAAGGGAGGTGTTCGTTATGGATATTAATTTCAATATTGGTTTTGGTAAAATTGATAGTTTATCTTGGGATTCGTCCTTACTTAAAATTCAATTTTCCAACGGTGAGGTAATGGTTTATGAAAACATTACTTTCACTGAATACCAGCAGTTGTTATCCTGTTTAACTGCTGCCAACAAACCATCAATTGAAGCTATGCTTAATGAGCTGGAAATGTACCATGTTCATCATGTAGCTTAATTCTTGAAAGGGTTACTCTATTCGCACTAGAGTAGCCTTTTCTTACATTACTTGGAAGCCTGATAATACCTTAGAAGTCGCATCTTCTAATGGTCATGTTTCTAAAATTACTGGTGTATCCTTTGCAAATTATTTACTTGTAAAAGATAATCCAAAATGGTTAAAGCTTATTGAGAAACGTGCGGTTTCTCTGTAATGTTTTAATCTTTGAAGGGGTTACTCTACTGCAATAGAGTAGCCTTTTCTTTTTGTTGCGTGTCTGTTGTAGTTGCGTGTCTATATTAGACGGTCACATTATCAAATTATCAGAGGTTATTCTTTATCAGAATGTGCTTATCAGAGTTTTTGTTCCTCATAAAATGTCAATTTTATGTGTAAATCAAGACCCTTGAAAGCCCTTAAAATAAGGTCTTTCTCCAATCATCAAAAACTGCTGCCAATAACCTGTTTAAGCCTGTTTCAAGCCTATATTAGCCTGTTTATTAACAAAAAAGACCCTGTAACCATTTATCAGTTCCTCTTTTCTCTACTATTCTCGTATAATAATATTGTGGTCTGTTAGTACCAATAACAGGCTGCAACACTTATATAACAGATTAATACTGTGCAGAGGAAAGAGGTGATATTATGAATATTCTTACAAGTCCAGTTCTTACAAGCCCGAACCCAACACTAATTCAGACAAAATAAACTGGGAAAGCAACTCTCTAACCATTACCTGTCAATCAGGTAAGGTTATTGAATTTTGTCCTGTTTCATTTTTTGAGTATATGGAAATTTCCAAAGCCATAACTCTTAATGAAATTTTGATGTATAATCCTTTACTTATTAACAGGATAAAATAATACTTTTTCAATGATGGGAGCTTCCTATTCGCAGTAGGATGTTCCCATTTTTTTGTTAGTTGTAAGAAATTCATTATAAGTTACAAGGTCATTCTTTTGACCGTACAAGCAAATTGACTTGTAAGCAATAATTTCACTTGCAGTTTTTACAAGCAAATTGTGTAACAAAAAAGACTCCTGAAACTTTAGAGGTATTCCCTAAAGAGACTTTTACATCTCTTATGGTCGTTCTCCAAAGTTCCAAGAGTCTTACAATTAAGCCATTGAGTCTTAATTTATGCTTGGACAGTTCACGTAAAAATATGTGAGTTTGTTATAAGTTTGCACTTATTTTTGCACTCATTTTTACGTGAGTTTGATATTACTTACTGGCTGAAAACTTTGCCCTAAAACTGGATAAAAGCCTTTGCCCTGTGATAAAATAGTATGATACTATTATTTGTTATTTAATGCTGCCTGAGCTGCTGCCAGTCTAGCGATCGGCACACGGAATGGTGAGCAGGATACATAGCTCAGTCCAATCTTATGGCAGAATTCTACAGAAGATGGATCTCCACCGTGTTCTCCACAGATACCAAGTTTGATGCCTGGACGAGTAGCACGTCCTTTCTTAACTGCCATTTCTACTAACTGACCTACACCTGTCTGGTCTAATCTTGCGAATGGATCAGATTCATAGATTTTAGCTTTGTAGTAAGCATCCAGGAATTTACCAGCGTCGTCACGGGAGAATCCGAATGTCATCTGTGTCAAGTCGTTTGTACCGAATGAGAAGAACTCAGCCTCTTCTGCAATCTTGTCTGCTGTCAGAGCTGCTCTTGGGATTTCGATCATTGTACCGATATGATACTGAATGTCAGATCCTTTTTCATTCTTAACCTGCTCAGCTGTAGCAACAACTACATCTTTTACATATTTTAATTCTTTTACTTCGCCAACTAATGGAATCATGATTTCAGGAACGATACGGTATCCTTTTTCTCTGGATACTTCGATTGCTGCTTCCATAACGGCTCTTGTCTGCATTCTAGCGATTTCTGGATAAGTTACAGCAAGACGGCATCCTCTGTGTCCCATCATTGGGTTGAACTCATGAAGTTCATCACAACGTTTCTTAACGTCTTCTACTGTCAGTCCCATATCATCAGCTAATGCTTTGATATCTTCTGGATCTGTTGGAACGAACTCATGTAACGGTGGATCCAGGTAACGAACTGTCATTGGTTTTCCTTCCAGAACTTCATACATAGCTTTGAAGTCTGCTTTCTGGAATGGGATTAATTCATTCAGAGCTGCTTCTCTAGCTTCTGCTGTATCGGAAAGGATCATCTTTCTGATCTTCGGAATTCTGTCTTCGTTGAAGAACATATGCTCTGTACGGCAAAGACCGATACCTTCTGCACCTAATTTTACAGCGTTTGCTGTATCAGCCGGTGTATCAGCGTTTGTTCTTACTTTCAGAGTTTTGAACTTATCTGCCCATCTCATGATTCTTCCGAAGTTTCCGCCGATAGAAGCTTCTTTTGTCTGAATGTCTCCTTTGTAGATCTTACCTGTAGATCCGTCTAAGGAAATATAATCTCCTTCATGGAATGTATGTCCGCCCAGTTCAAATACTTTTGCTTCTTCATTAATCTTGATCTCGCCGCATCCGGATACACAGCATGTTCCCATACCACGAGCTACTACAGCTGCGTGAGATGTCATACCACCGCGTACTGTCAGGATACCTTCTGAAGCATGCATACCTTCGATATCTTCTGGGGATGTCTCAAGACGAACAAGGATAACTCTTTCTCCTTTTTCGTGAGCTTCTTTTGCTTCTTCTGCTGTGAAGTAAACTTTACCAGCTGCTGCTCCAGGAGATGCTGGAAGAGCGGAACCGATTACTTCGCCTGCTTTTAATGCATCTGCATCAAATGTTGGGTGCAGTAACTGATCAAGAGATTTTGCTTCGATACGGCAAACAGCTTCTTCTCTTGTGATTCTTCCTTCATCTACTAAATCACAAGCGATCTGTAATGCAGCCTGAGCTGTTCTCTTTCCGTTACGAGTCTGTAAGAAGTATAATTTACCTTCCTGGATTGTGAATTCCATATCCTGCATATCGCGGTAATGGTCTTCCAGTTTATGAGCGATTGCCATGAACTCTTCGTAGCATTCTGGCATATCTTCAGCAAGTTTAGAGATTGGCTGTGGTGTACGAACACCTGCAACTACGTCTTCACCCTGAGCATTGATCAGGTATTCACCGTAGATTCCTTTTTCTCCAGTAGATGGGTTACGAGTAAATGCAACACCTGTACCGGATGTATTTCCCATGTTACCAAATACCATTGCCTGTACGTTTACAGCTGTTCCCCAATCTCCTGGGATATCATTCATACGTCTGTAAACGATAGCACGTGGGTTGTCCCATGAACGGAATACAGCTTTTACAGCTCCCATCAGCTGTTCCTTTGGATCCTGTGGGAAATCTTCTCCGTTCATTGCATTTTTATATACAGCTTTGAATTTTTCAACTAATACTTTTAAGTCATCTGTTGTCAGTTCTGTATCAAACTTAACGCCTTTTTCTTCTTTTAATTCATCGATGATTTTTTCAAAGAAAGACTTCGGCACTTCCATAACAACGTCAGAGTACATCTGGATGAATCTTCTGTAAGAATCGTATGCAAATCTAGGATTTCCTGTTTTCTTTGCAAATCCTTCTACTGCAACGTCGTTCAAACCTAAGTTCAGGATGGTATCCATCATACCTGGCATAGAAGCTCTAGCACCAGAACGAACAGATACTAATAACGGATCCTCTGTATCGCCAAATTTTTTACCCTGAATTTTCTCTAATTCACCTAAAGCAGCAAAAATCTGTTCCTGAATTTCTTCTGTAATCTGTTTTCCGCTGTTATAATAGTCTGTACAAGCTTCTGTCGTAACTGTGAAACCCTGTGGAATTGGTAATCCTAAGTTTGTCATCTCGGCTAAGTTTGCACCTTTTCCACCGAGAAGGTTTCTCATATCTGCGTTTCCTTCTTTAAATAAGTAAACCCATTTTGCCATTTTCCTTCATTCCTCCTAAAATGTATTATATGTTATACAGAGCACCAAACCAAAATCATACAACTCTGTAAAACTATCTCATACGTGTGCAAAGGTCGCACATATTTATTGTATCATATATTCTAATTCAGTCAAGTAAATTTATGAAAAAAAGAAGCGCCTTTTTGAAAAATCCTCATCAAAAAACACTTCTTTTTTCATCCCCATTTCCCTGTTCTTTCTCAAGTCAGCTGCCATCAAAAAGACCAGATTGATTTTTACTTTCTATTTTAATACAAGATGACGCGGAATACCATCTACCATAACAGGCTGATAATCTCCCTGAATTAAAGGTTTTACATAATCTAAGAAGTCCTCTGTCACATAAGTACCGTCTTTGCTGATCCACTGTCTTGGAACCAGTTTTTCATCATTTGCTATTTTATGAACATCATAGATGCCTGTTGCACACTGATACGGATCATCCGATACACGATCAATTACTACCATTTTTCCGCTGTCGCCTTCGTCTGCTGCCTTTACAGCTGCACCGCCCACCATAAATGCCTCATTGATATCGACACGGGATGCGATATGAGATGCACTTCTTTGCAGTGTGCTTAACTCCACACCTCTTGTCTTACATCCAATCTCAGCTGCCACAAGATGTGCCAGATAGCTTGCTGTTCCTGTCAGCTGTTTATGTCCAAATGCATCGACATAATCTCCATTTCCTGCCGAGAGTTCACATACATACCGTCCGTCCGGAAGTTTAATTCCCTCGGAAACTGCTACTACAACAGAATGTTTCTTCTTTAACAGTACACGGATCTTCTCCATAAATTTCGCAACATCGAACGGCAGTTCCGGCAGATAAATTAAATCTGGTCCTTCGCAGTCTTCTCCCTTAGCAAGCGCAGCCGCTCCTGTCAGCCAGCCTGCATTTCTTCCCATAATTTCAATGATCGTGACAATATCTTTTTTGTAGCTCAGTCCAAGACCATCACGGATCACTTCTTTCACTGCTGTTCCAATATATTTTGCAGCAGATCCATATCCCGGCGTATGATCTGTCAGCGCAAGATCATTGTCAATCGTTTTCGGAACTCCCACAAATTTCTGTGACTGTCCTGTCAGCACTGCATAATCTGACAATTTTTTGATTGTGTCCATGGAGTCATTTCCACCGATATAGATAAAACTGTCAACTTCCAATTTATTTAAAATATGGAAAACTTTTTCATAAATCTCTCTGTCTTCATGAATCTCAGGCAATTTAAAACGGCAAGAACCCAAGAATGCAGATGGTGTTCTTTTCAGCAGCTCAATGTCCAGATTATTTTTGATATATTTTGATAAATCCACATAATTTTCATCCAGAAAGCCCTGAATTCCGTGACGCATTCCATAAACTTTGTTAAAACCTCTGTCTTTTGCTGTCTTATATACGCCGGCAAGGCTGGAATTAATTACCGCTGTCGGTCCTCCTGATTGTCCTACAATTACATTCCCTTTCATTTCTAAAATACCTCCGTTCATTATGTCAAATCTCTTGTCTATGATTATATCAATAATATACATTTTATACAATAGTTTTTTCTATCTTTTTCAATCTTCTTATATTTTTTCATTATTTTATCTATTTTATCTTATATTTTTTGTATTTTTTACGCATTTCTTACAATTTCATTTTTATTTCTATTTTTTATTACTTTTTCTGCAAAAGAAAAAACAGTATCTGTTCCGCCCTTTTTCTTTTGCGGAAAAATACTGTTTTTTCTCTCTTGTCTTTTTAAGTTAATCTTATCTTTTTAATTAAAATTCAAATTTATCTGCAAAATAATTTTCCAGATCCTCGATTTTAACTCTCACCTGCTCCATCGTATCACGGTCACGGACTGTCACTGCGCCGTCGTTTTCTGACTCAAAATCGTATGTCACGCAGAATGGTGTTCCGATTTCATCCTGACGTCTGTATCGTTTTCCGATGTTTCCTCTGTCGTCAAACTCGCAGTTATATTTTTTTGCCAGCATGGAGTATACTTTCTCAGCGCCTTCATTCAGTTTCTTTGAAAGCGGAAGAATACCGATTTTTACAGGAGCTAAAGCAGGATGGAAATGAAGCACTGTACGGACATCTCCGCCTTCCAGCTCTTCTTCATCATATGCGGCGCATAAAAACGCCAGCACAACACGGTCTGCTCCAAGTGATGGTTCAATTACATATGGAACATATTTTTCTTTTTTCTCATCGTCAAAGTAAGACATATCTTCTCCTGAAACATTCTGATGCTGTGTCAGGTCATAATCTGTTCTGTCTGCAATTCCCCACAGTTCTCCCCATCCGAATGGGAATAAAAATTCAATATCTGTTGTTCCTTTACTGTAGAAACACAGTTCTTCTGGAGAGTGGTCTCTTGCACGCATCTCTTCTTCCTTGATTCCGAGAGATTTTAACCAGTTGATGCAGAAAGATCTCCAATACTGGAACCAGTCTAAATCTGTTCCCGGCTCGCAGAAAAATTCCAGTTCCATCTGTTCAAACTCTCTTGTACGGAATGTAAAGTTTCCTGGTGTGATTTCATTTCGGAAAGATTTTCCGATCTGTCCGATACCAAATGGAATTTTCTTTCTGGATGTTCTCTGTACATTTTTAAAGTTGACAAAAATTCCCTGTGCTGTTTCCGGTCTTAAATATACCGTATTCTTTGCATCCTCTGTCACACCCTGGAATGTCTTAAACATCAGGTTGAACTGACGAATATCAGTAAAGTTATGTTTTCCGCAAGTAGGACATGGAATATTGTGTTCTTCAATGAAGCTCTTCATTTTTTCCTGGCTCCATGCATCTACAGATTCCTCCAGCTGGATTCCTTTTTCCTCACAGAAGTCTTCAATCAATTTATCTGCACGGAATCTCTCATGACATTCTTTACAGTCCATCAAAGGATCGCTGAAACCGCCAAGATGTCCGGAAGCAACCCATGTCTGAGGGTTCATCAGGATTGCACAGTCCACACCTACATTATAAGGATTTTCTGTGATAAACTTTTTCCACCATGCCTGTTTTACATTGTTTTTCAGTTCTACTCCCAGATTTCCATAATCCCAGGTATTTGCCAGACCTCCATAAATCTCGGATCCCGGATAAACGAAACCTCTCGCTTTGGAAAGTGCCACAATTTTTTCCATTGTTTTTTCCATTTTTTCAATCTCCTATCTGTTTAATAGTAAACTCCCCACAACCTAAAGGCAATGGGGTCTTAAGGGATTTAATCCCTGTTTCTCATCTTTATCGTACAAGTTTATTCGTAAATGATGTAAAAAAGATCAGAAGACTCTTCCACAGGTGTATCTTCTGTTTCTTCAGGGTGAAGCACCGGTATTCCCGCTTCTCCTGTCTGCGCCTGTTCTGTCTCTGTCTGCCCAGACTCCTTGCCTTTAGCTATTGCCGTATTCTTTTCAAGCAGTTCCATATTGCTGCTGATAAATACAATATCTCCCGGCACCTGCACCAGCATCTCTTCTTCCAGTGCAACCATGTTATAATTGCCTGCCGCCATCACGGTCGAGGCATCTACTGCATCCTGTGTTACTTTCCCTTTGCTCACCTGAAAAAAAGTCCCCTGCAGCTCATAATTTGTCCCCTGCGCTCCTGCAAGATCTCCCTGATAAAATTTTACCTGATTCAGTCCCTGATAATCGCTGAAAGAATCATATAACATCTCCAGCGTGGCTTCTCCATCTTTTACCTGATACTTTTCAATCTCCACCTGTTCGGTACCCATCTCGGCATTGTAATTATTTACTGTCTCTTCAATCATGCTCTTCAATTCTGTCTCGTCATAGTAACTTTTATCCAGGTTTTCTTTTATCACGCTTTTAATTCTGCCGTTTTTTTCCACCAGAATCCCGGTCTGATCAGGTTTAAATCTGCCGCATCCTGTCGTCAGACCTGCCGCAACTGCTGCAATTAGGAGCAACCTTTTTCCCTTCATTGTTTTTCCTCCTTATAGAATCTTTATCATTATACATTTAAATGTCTGCCTTGTAAAGAGGACATCTCCTCCAAAACTTCTAATGATTTAAAATTTCGGTCTTGATATTGTCTGCAAAGTTTTTTCATAATTCTTTGAAAATCTCTGAGCGTTTCCTCCGTCAAAGTAAATGTATAAAGTTTTTCCGGCGGTGCGGCAATTACATATTGAAATGTATACAGCACAGAGTCTGTCAATGAAATTCCGTCCATTCGCCCCTTACAGCAGTCTTCGCAAAGCACTCCATTTTTCTCCAAAACAAACTTTGACAACTTTTCTGTTTTTTTGCAAGAAACACATTCAAACATCTGAGGGTACTCTCCCTGGATCACCATCGATTTCAATTCAAAGACAGCTCTCACCAGCCTGTTATCCAGATGAGGATTCATCAATGCGCGCAAGGACTGATACAACAGCTTTAAAAGCTGTGTCCCATCTTCATTTTCCTGCCCATAATATCCTGCGAGTTCCAGAAAATAGAATCCATAATACGCTTCTTCCAGGCTGGCTGCAAGCTCTCTGAAATAATTTGTGATCTGTGCATGTACCAGAGTATATGCCGTCTTTCCTTCATAGACAGAAAAGGTGCCAAATGCAAATGGATTCGTCGCCGCCAGAAGGCTGCTGTTTGGCCTGCGCGCTCCTCTGGCAAAAGCAGTAATCTTTCCCCGTTCCTTTGTCAAAATTACAACTCTTTTATCCGATTCCCCATTTGGAGCGGCAAAGAGTACCATTCCTGTCACAACTGTCTGCATTTTACACCTCTCCTGTCTTAACAGCCTTACTGCTGGTCCATTCCATTCCCCTTATGTCTTTGAAAACGACCAGTTAAATCTCTTTTTTATCGTATCCAAAATTTTTAATCATAAAATCACTGTCTCTCCAGTCTTTTTTCACTTTTACCCAGAGCTGAAGATTAACTTTTTCTTCCATCATGTTTTCAATTTCTCTTCTGGCGGCTGATCCAATCTTGCGAAGCATGGCCCCTTGTTTTCCGATTATAATGCCTTTGTGGGAATCCCTCTCACATATGATAGTCGCTTCAATATCTATAATCTTCTGCCCCTTTCTCTCCCGCATCTTTTCGATTGAGACCGCAATACCGTGCGGGATCTCTTCATCAAGAGACCGGAGAGCTTTCTCCCTGATCAATTCTGCAACAATCTGCCGCTGCGGCTGATCTGTAACAGTATCCTCATCGTAAAACTGAGGACCATACGGAAGATATTTAAAGATCATATCCAGAATGGTCTGTGTATTATCTCCTTTTAAAGCAGAGACAGGAATAATCTCCGCAAAATCATAAATCTTGCGGTAAGTGTCAATCGCTGTCAAAATCTCTTCCTTTTTGACTGTGTCTACTTTATTGATGATTAAAATTACCGGTGTCTTTACTTTCTGAAGCTGCTCTGCAATGTGGCGTTCCCCGGCGCCAATAAATGTAGTCGGCTCTACAAGCCACAGTACAACATCCACCTCCTGCAGTGTGCGCTCTGCAACATTGATCATATATTCGCCCAGCTTATTTTTTGCTTTGTGGATACCAGGTGTATCCACAAAAACAATCTGTCCTGTCTCGCTTGTATATACAGTCTGAATTCTATTTCTCGTCGTCTGAGGTTTATTTGATGTGATTGCAATCTTCTGGCCAATCAGATGGTTCATCAATGTCGATTTTCCCACATTTGGTCTGCCGATCAGTGTCACAAATCCAGATTTATATGCTCTATTTTCCATACTGTTCCTTTCTTCTTTTAAGCCCCGATCAGCGGTTTTACTTCCATGAATAAATCGCTGTCCTGTTTGATTTTTTCTTCATTTCCAATCACACAGATTGCATTTTCTTTTAAGATTGCTTCCATCAGGGGAGCCAGATTGCGGATTGCCTCCTGATCAGCATTTAAAATTTCATCCCGCTCTTTCTGGAGATCTTCATATGTCAGATTTCCAAGATAAGCATTTAAAGAACGTGCCCCTTTTGCGGACGGATTCAGCGGAATATCAAGTTCACTGACTGTTCCTATGATATATTTAAGCATATCTCTGTCATCTACAGTAAACGTTTTCACAAATTCCGGAATTCCCTCATAAACTTCATTTGTCTTTTTCAAATTTGGATCCCGGTAGGACACAAAATATGAACTTCCCATTTTTCCGAATCCGCTCATACAGCCGTATGCTCCGCCTTTGACACGGATATTTACCCAGAGGTACTCATAACTCATGATGACCTTTAAGATCCTTAGCGCTCCCGTGTAAGTATGTCCGTCTTCCGCATAGCTGCCTGCTCTTGCCACATATTGTACTTTAGAAGATGTTCCAAACGCTTCATTTTTCTTTGTTGTCACAGGATAATCCGTCTCAGCCTGATCCAATCCCTCTTCTTTAGGAAGTTTTTCCTTTAATTTTGCGACTAATTCTTTCAAAGGTGCAAACCCTTCTTCATCGGCTGTATAACTCACCATCAGTCTTTCTCTTGTAAAGATCATTTTACTCAAAGAACAAAGTTTCTGAATCAGCGCTTCTTTTCTCTCTTCAAAGTTTGCTTCCAGATCGGCGATTACACGATAATAGTCAATGCCCCCCACCTTATCATTGAATGCCGCTCCTGTAGAGTAATACGCCATCGCTCTTGTAGCCGCCGCTGTATGACCGGCTCCGTTCAAACGCATTTCCAGCTGCGATTTCTGCTCTGATAAAATCTCATACAGCCGTTTTTCATCAGAAAGTTTCGACGTGAACATCATCTCTTCTATCATATCAAAGACAAATTTCAGCTGTGAGTACAGCGCTTTTCCTCTCCACTCCAGCATCGCACGATATTTATTTTTTTCTTTTAAGTCCGAATACAATGACAGTCCCGATGAAATGCCGCCGCTGTAAATGTTGATCTCATTCGACAGCTCTCCATATGTGTAATGCTCTGTATCTACCATTCCAAGAACGGATTTTAAAAGACTTACATATGGCAGGTCTTCACTTTTCACGCCTTTTGTATCAAATAACAATTTCAGATATCCAATTCCATTTGTATACATCTTATGGTGCAGAATCAAGGTGTCATCCACCCAGTGTTCTTCATTATAAAGAGGGGCAGCTTCTCTTTTGATATCTTCACGTTTCAAAACAGGAATGGCTTCCAGCTCTTCTTTTGTGGAAGGTGTCTCCTGAAATTCACGCAGTTTTTTTGTATTCTGTACCAGCTTTTCGATTTCTTCTTTTGAAAGACTTGCTTTATAGTCCGCCAGTTTTTTCTGCAGTTCCTCATCTATTTTTGCCGTCAGACCTTTCTCTGGTTCTGCCACGAGAAGACTGGTGTGCGGATTTTCCAGAATCCATTTCTGAATCAGTTCTTCAAAGTAAGAAGTGTTCACTTTCTCTCTCAGATTTTTGAAAACATCCAGCTGTTTTAAGTAGTCAAACGGCTTGTTTTCATCATACAGCCAACTGTCCATACAGTCGATTCCATAAATCAGCCCCTTCGGGAACGAGCCATAGTCTGCCTCCCGGAATTTAAATTCCATATTATTGATACCGGCAAGAAGTGCTTTTTTGTCAATACCATTTTCCGCCTGACGTTTCATCTCTTCCTGAATGATCCGCACAAACGCCTCCTTATCTGATTTGTTTGCATATTTTGCCATTACAGAAAATACAGGCTGGTATGTTCCGCTGTCGTAGGAACCCATGATATCTTTTCCGATTCCCGCATCTAAAAGAGCCTGTTTCAACGGTGCCCCCGGAGCTGATAAAAGAGCATATTCCAAAACAGCAAACGCATTGGCAAGCTCTACATCAAGACTTGTCCCGATCACTGCATTGTATGCCAGATAAGTATTATCTTTTTCAGAATCGTTATTTGAAATCGAATACTTTTTATACACTTCCTGCATATTTGTAAATGGTTTCTGAAGCGCTACCGCTGAAGAAATTTCTTCTCTTTCATACTTGCTTAAGTATTCCCGATCAAGCCATTTCAGCCGCTCTTCCATATTTGCATTTCCATACAGATAAATATAGCTGTTGGAAGGATGATAATATCTCTTATGGAATGCCAAAAACTGTTCGTATGTCAAATCCGGAATGCACGCTGGATCTCCTCCTGACTCGCATCCGTAAGTAGTATCCGGAAACAGAGAATTCATAATTTCTCTTTCGATTACATCTTCCGGCGAAGAAAATGCCCCTTTCATCTCATTATATACAACGCCGTTGTATGTCAGTTCATCCTTCTCATCCTCCAGCTGATAACTCCAGCCCTCCTGACGGAAAATCTCTTCTTTCCGATAAATATTTGTCTCAAAAACTGCATCCATATAGACATCCATCAAGTTGCAGAAATCTTTCTCATTACAGCTTGCTACAGGATACATCGTTTTATCAGGATATGTCATCGCATTTAAAAATGTATTTAAAGATCCTTTCACTAATTCTACAAATGGATCTTTTGACGGAAAACGTTTGCTTCCGCAAAGTACACTGTGCTCAAGAATATGAGCTACACCGGTGCTGTCCTCAGGCGGAGTGCGAAATGTGATATGAAATACCTTATTTTCATCGTCATTCTCTAAAACAAGCACACGCGCGCCGCTTTTCTTATGTTTAAAAAAATATCCTTCAGAATGAATATCTTCGATCGTCTCCTGCTGAATCAATTCATATTCTGGAACATTTTGAATCTGCATCTGTCTTCCTCCATCTTTTTCATTTTTCTAACGATCATTCATGCCATTGAAAAACGGCATCATTCGTTAATTAAATTTCATTATAGCACTGATTTAAAACCATGGGAAGCTCTTTATCTCGAAACTCAAAAGTTGCCTAAGATGATTTTTGATCTGCAAAAAAGCCTGCGGGATAGAAAATCAATTTATCCCACAGGCTGTTCTATTTTGAAACAAGTCTTTTATCCCATTCATCCAATAGTTTACCTTGTTTCCTAATATACAGTTTACATTTGTTTTTCTGATCACACTATTTTCTGATGCCTGAAATCCCTGCCGTGTCATAAGGACCAAAACGGAGGGCATCCTCCGGTCTTTCTCAACCGTCTGATGCCCTCCTTGATCTGCTTCATACAGACTTTGCCTATATATTATTCTTCTCCACCGTACAGTGTGATTAATTTGTTCAGATATTCGTATCTCTCTTTTGCATATCCTTCAGATTTTGCAAACAGATTTGCTGCTCTTTCTGGGTTAGAACGTTTCAGAGAGTTGTAACGAACTTCTCCATCCAGGAATGCCTGGTAATCTTCTGTTGGAGCTTTGCTGTCTAATGTGAATGCAGCTTTTCCTTCCTCTTTCAGCGCTGGGTTGAAGCGGAAGCAATGCCAGTATCCGGACTTAACAGCTAATTCTTCTTCTGTCTGAGCTTTGCTCATACCTTTCTTAATACCATGGTTGATACATGGAGCATAAGCGATGATCAGGGATGGTCCTGGATAAGCTTCTGCTTCTGCAATCGCTTTTACTGTCTGATTGTAATCAGCACCCATAGCGATCTGTGCTACATATACATAACCATAGCTCATTGCGATACTTGCAAGGTCTTTCTTCTTAACTTCTTTACCAGCTGCTGCGAACTGTGCAATCGCACCTGTTGGTGTAGCTTTAGAGGACTGTCCACCTGTATTGGAGTAAACTTCTGTATCGAATACCATGATGTTGATATCCTGTCCGCTTGCTAATACATGGTCAACACCGCCGAATCCGATGTCGTATGCCCATCCGTCACCACCGAAGATCCACTGGGATTTCTTAGCCAGGTAATCTTTGCTCTTTAAGATTTCCTGTGCTTTTTCGCATCCACATGCTTCCAGAGCAGCAACTAATTTATCTGTAGCAGTTCCGTTTGTTGCGCCGCAGCTGAATGTATCTAACCATTCCTGTCCTGCTGCTTTTACTGCTTCGTCAGTTCCGTTTGCAACTACGTCTTCTACTTTTGCTTTTAATCCTTCACGGATTGCTTTCTGAGCTAAGAGCATACCATATCCAAACTCAGCATTGTCTTCAAACAGAGAGTTGCTCCATGCTGGTCCCTGTCCTTTAGCATTTACTGTGTATGGTGTAGATGGTGAGGAGTTACCCCAGATAGAAGAACATCCTGTTGCGTTTGCAATGTACATTCTGTCACCAAATAACTGTGTGATCAATTTTGCGTATGGTGTTTCACCACAACCTGCACAAGCTCCTGAGAACTCAAGCAGAGGCTGTTTGAACTGGCTTCCTTTTACTGTATTGTCTTTGAATTTTGCAACAACATCTTCTTTGATTGGAAGAGTTACAGCGTAATCAAAGTATTTCTGTGATTCAGCATTTGCTTCCATGTTTTCCATAGCCAGTGCTTTTGCACCTTTCTTTCCTGGACAAACATTTGCACAAGAACCACATCCTGTACAGTCATAAGCAGAGATAGCCATTGTAAATTTGTATCCTGTCATACCTGTCAGAGGCAGTGTCTTTAATCCTTCTGGAGCTGCAGCTACTTCTTCATCTGTCATAGCGATTGGACGGATAACTGCATGTGGACATACATATGCACAACGGTTACACTGGATACAGTTTTCTGGATTCCATACTGGAATATTTACTGCAATACCACGTTTTTCATATGCAGATGTACCGGATGGTGTTGTACCGTCAACATATTCATTGAATGCGGATACAGGCAGAGAATTTCCTTCCTGAGCAGATACTTTAGACTGAATGTTGTTAACGAAATCAACAGCATCTTTTCTTCCGCCTTCAGCATGTGTCAGATCCAGTCCTTCATCAGCTGCATTCTTCCAGCTTTCTGGAACCTGTACTTCTACAACCTGTTTTGCACCTTCTTCGATAGCAGCCCAGTTCTTAGCAACAATGTCATCACCTTTACGTCCGTATGTTGCTTTTGCAGCAGCTTTCATCAGTTCGATTGCTTTATCTTCTGGAATGATATCTGCTAATTTGAAGAATGCGGACTGTAAAATTGTGTTGATACGTGTTGGTCCCATACCTGTCTCGATACCGATCTTAACACCATCGATCACATAGAATTTAATTCCATGGTTTGCGATGAATGCTTTTACCTGTCCTGGAAGATGTTTTTCAATTCCTTCCATATCCCATGGGCAGTTCAGCAGGAATGTACCGCCATCTACTAATTCCTGAACCATGTTATATTTTCTTACATAAGAAGGATTGTGGCAAGCTACAAAGTTTGCTTTACGGATCAGATATGTAGATTTAATTGGTTTCTTACCGAAACGTAAGTGAGACATTGTAACACCGCCGGATTTCTTTGAATCATAATCAAAGTAAGCCTGTGCGTACATATCTGTATTATCACCAATGATCTTGATAGAGTTCTTGTTAGCACCTACTGTACCATCAGCTCCCAGACCCCAGAATTTACAGTTGATTGTTCCTTCTGGTGTTGTAACGATTGGAGCGCCTGTTTCCAGAGACAGATGTGTCACATCATCTACGATACCGATTGTGAATTTCTGTTTTGTTGTGTTATTAAATACAGCTACGATCTGTGCAGGAGTTGTATCTTTGGAACCTAATCCATAACGTCCTGTGAATACAGGAATAGCATCGAATTTAGATCCTTTTAATGCAGCAACAACGTCAAGGTACAGAGGTTCTCCCATAGCACCTGGCTCTTTTGTTCTGTCCAGAACAGTAATCTGTTTTACTGTCTCAGGAATTGCTGCGATTAAAGCTTCTGCGCTGAATGGTCTGTACAGACGAACTTTTACAACACCAACTTTTGCGCCCTGTGCTGTCATGTAGTCGATTGTCTCTTCGATTGTATCGTTTACAGATCCCATAGCGATGACTACATGCTCTGCATCTTCTGCTCCGTAGTAGTTGAATAATTTATAGTTTGTACCAATTTTTGCATTTACTTTGTCCATGTACTCCTGTACGATTGCCGGCATAGCATCGTAGTATGGGTTACATGCTTCTCTTGCCTGGAAGAAGATATCTGGGTTCTGAGCAGATCCTCTCTGGCAAGGATGATTTGGATTTAAAGCGCTGTCTTTGAATTCCTGAACTGCATCCATATCCAGCATTTCTTTTAAATCTTCATAATCCCACTGTTCAATTTTCTGAATTTCATGAGATGTTCTGAAACCATCGAAGAAGTTAATGAATGGCAGTCTTCCTTTGATTGCTGCAAGGTGAGCAACTGGAGTTAAATCCATAACTTCCTGTACGCTGGATTCACAGAGCATAGCTGCACCTGTCTGACGACATGCATAAACGTCGGAATGATCTCCGAAGATAGATAAAGCATGGCTTGCCAATGCACGAGCAGATACGTTGAATACACCTGGTAATCTTTCTCCAGCGATTTTGTAAAGGTTTGGAATCATCAATAACAGACCCTGAGATGCTGTGTAAGTTGTTGTAAGAGCACCTGCTGACAGAGAACCGTGAACTGTTCCTGCTGCACCTGCCTCAGACTGCATTTCTGTTACCTGAACAGTCTGACCAAACACGTTTGTTCTTCCCTGGGTTGACCATTCATCTGTAGCTTCTGCCATAACGGATGATGGTGTGATCGGATAGATTGCTGCAACTTCTGTAAATGCATAAGATGCATGAGCTGCTGCATGGTTTCCATCCATGGTCTTCATTTTTCTAGCCATTTTAATATTCCTCCTTAAAATTTAGGATATCCGTTTTTCGGATTTCCTTGTGCGGTTCTTCTATTAGAGTGCAGAAGCACTCTGTTTTCAAGCAATCCGGTGTATGTTTAAATATCTCATAAACAAGCGCCCTTCTCGCTTTGAATCACCTCATATGGTTTTATCATATCACACTTCGTCTTTTTTGTCTATTTTGTAACATAAGAAATTTCAAAGTTTTTTGTATTTTTTCAAGTACTCCCCAAAAAACAGAATAATCTTTTTTCTTTTTGAAACTATTCGTCATTTTTTTCTGTCTAATAGATAGGAAAAAAAAATATATCTTGTCAAAAAAAGAGCAGCTCCTGTGCTATAATTTAAACTGAAAAAGTAGGGGGGATTATAATGATTTTTCTTGTTAAAAAAGCAATGAATCATGACACAGATGCTTTTATTGAGCTAATGAAGAAAAATAAACAGCAGATGTATAAAATCGCCAAAAGTTATCTGCATAACGATCACGATATCGCAGATGTACTCCAGGATACAATTCTTGCCTGTTTTGAAAATATTCACACGCTTCGGGAAGCAAAGTATTTTAAAACATGGTTAATTCGCATTCTCATCAACCAATGTAAAGATTTCCTGCAAAAAAATAAAAACTATTGTTCTCTTGACAAACTTCCGGAACCTTCTATTCCGGACATGACGCAGAATCATCTGGAATTTGAAGAGCTTCTTATGTCGATTGATCCACGTTACCGGATTATTCTGGTTCTCTATTATGTAGAAGGATTTAAAATTCGCGAAATCGCTCAGATTCTTGACATGAATGAAAATACGGTAAAGACACGGCTGTCCCGCGCAAGAGAAGCCTGTCTGAAGCATACTGATTTTTTACCGTGTCAGAAAGGAGAATGTCTATGAAATCATTTATGACGGAAAAAGATTTAAAAAAAATATTGAAACAAGATGCAGCAATTCCTCAAAATATAGAAGATCGGCTTAATGAGACATTTTCTTCTATTAAAACTGTTTCCTCCTCATCTAATCTGTCCCCAAAACTTTATCACAAAACGCTGCGCTTTCTGACCGCAGCAGCCTGCTGCATCGTTCTTTTTTTGATCTTTGGTTTTTCTAACCCTGCACTTGCGTCCAAGCTGCCGGTAATCGGCGCACTTTTTAAAACCGATTCTCCAACTCCAACCGCAGACAGCGTCATTTCCTATCTGCAAAGCACCAAAGACTGGGGATATCTTGAAACGTTGCACAACAATCACATAGATTCCAGTGATTATATCGTGGTTCATCAGAAGCTGAATCCTCAGCTCTCTTCTGATGTATCCGGAGTTGAAATTTATCTGGAAGAACTCTTTTGCAATGGATATGATTTTCTGATGACTTATCGCATTGTCGATCCGAACCGGATCTTTCCTTCCAATGCGGTTTCCATCACAAACAAGGCAGGCGCTCCTGTCATGTCAATCAACGGTTTATCTGTCGATATTTCGCAGGAAAATATGCTTTGCGCAAAGAGGGTGACCGATGATACATTTGTGGGATATGCTTACTGTGACATCAGTTCCACCGCTCACTCCGAGCTGTTTGAGTCTCTGAAAGAAGAACAGGAATTTTCATTTTCTTGGAACATTTCTGAACTGCGCAATGATATGCTTCAGGAAATTACGACGCCGGACGGTCACTCCTATAACGTACAATATGAAGCGTTTGTGCCAAGTTCTTTCTTAAACGACGAATGGTCTATTGAATATACGGCGCCAATCAGCCGTGCAAATGTTATTTCCTATGATTTTACAGAAGATACGGATTTATTTACGACAGCTTCTCTCGTGGTCACTTCCTGCTCTACTCATCTTATATTTGATGGAGCGCCAGATGAAGACTTAAGCGAAAAATACGAATTTTTCTTTATGCCTTCGCTCGACCAGGGACATCTGACATTCCAGTTTATTTCTGCTGTCTCCTCCACCTTTTCTTATCAGGCGTCTATGGAAGCCATTCCAGAAGAAGCAGAACAGTTTCAAATCACTCTATATGCTACAGAAGGTTCCGCAAAAGAAAAAGATACTTCTTCTTCACATGTTCTTTTTCAGGAAATAATTGATTTATAAATTTACTCTTGAAAAAATTGTTTTTGTCATAAAAAGGGAGGCTCTTCCTCAAAAATATCGAGAAGAGTCTCCCTTTTTTATTTTTCTTTCAAACTCTTTTTTCGCACAGACCAATGTTAGCTGCGCGCAGACTTTTTAATACTACTTTTCCAACAGCATATGCCAAAAAAACAGAAATGGCGTCTTTTAACAGATAAGGCACGGAGACGAGCAGAGCGGACTCCCAGAATCCCATTCCTGCAATAATCTGAAACTGAAAGGCTCCCAGTAAATGACAGATGAGCAGTCCCAGCGCGCTTGACAGAACAATGACTGTCTTTTTTTTCGTGATGTGGCTGACACCGCAGAATCCTGCCAGAAATAAGAATCCCCAGATAAAACCTCCTGTTTTTCCAAACAGTGCTCCCAGCCCACCTGAAAAATTAGAAAACACGGGAACTCCAACTGTTCCAAGCAAAATATAGATTCCAACTGAAATCGCCCCATACTTCCATCCTAAAATAAATCCGGTAAGTGCCACGGCGAAAGTCTGAAGTGTCACAGGAACACCAGAAGGCATCGGAATTGAAATCTGAGACAGCACTGCCAGCACTGCCGCAAACATTCCAATCATCACGATTGTTTTTGTATTCGTCTTTTTCATTTATTTTCTCCTGATTGTCAACTTATTTTTTTATTTGGTTAACCTTTTTCCACTATACGCCATGTCCTGCATTTTGTCAACTTTTTTTGTTGATATGTTGACAATCTTTTTTTCAAAATACCTTTGCCCTGTAATCTGCCTCTATAATCCCAGTTTTCTTTTTATGTCATATAATTTCTCTACTTGTTCTTCATTCAGCTCCCGCGCTCCTCCAAGCTGTCGTGTGCGATATAATAGTTCTGCATAGAACTCCAAAGATTCCAGTTTATAGTATGCCGCCATCAGATCTTTTCCCCAGGCAAGAGCGCCATGATTGGCAAGCAGGATCGCATTGTAATCCTCTAAAAATGGAACAATCGACTGCGGTACTTCTTCCGTAGATGGCGTCGCATATGGCGCAATCGGCACTGTTCCCAAATTCACCACTGCTTCTGGCATAATTGGCTGTGTCAGAGGAATCCCTGTGATTGCAAAAGAAGTTGCAAACATCGGGTGTGCATGGACAACTGCCATGATATCCGGCCGCTTCTCATATACTTTCAAGTGCATTTTCATCTCAGAGGATGGTCGAAAATCTCCATTTGCTTCTAATAATTTTCCATTTTCATCTGTCTTGCAGATATATTCCGGCGTCATAAAACCCTTTGACACTCCAGTCGGTGTACATAAAATCTCATGTTCGCTGATTCGTACGGAAATGTTTCCATCATTTGCTGCTACCATATTTCTCTGATACATTCTTCTGCCAATATCGCAGATTTGTTCTTTTACAATTTCTTCTCTCATTTTGTTTTCCTTTCTCTCTTTTTCTCTTTTTAGTTTTGCATCATTCTTTTTCTGTCTTCTTCTTTTTTCTGCATTTCTTTCTCTTTTTTCCATTCATCATACTGCCTTTGCTTCTCCGCAATCACTTCATCAATAAAATGAGCATCCAACTCCCTGTTCATCTCTGCAAGTCCCTCCTGTGGATCGGCAAAACCATTTTCCAGAATACGCCGGTATCTCCCATAGATTTCCTGAAGATCCATGTAAACAGAAAAGACAGAGGAAATATCAAAGTTAAATCCATAGTCGCAGTCATGGAGAGATTCTTCATTAAATCGGCGCATATCTTCCCACAGAGTCAGAGGATTTCCTTCCCAGACGTATGTGATAAATTGATTCGGCATTCTCCATGCTTCCCCGATAAACGGGTTCGTTGTCTTTCCTTCCGGAAATGTGATATGGCCGTCTTCTGTCTTGACATAATGTACGCCTTCCACTCCGTAGGATAAAAGATTCATAATTTCCGGATCGGTGTACAATAGGTTCAACAGCTGCATCGATTTTTCTGGTGAAACGCTGTTGCGTGTGATGCTCCATCCAACAGAGGCTGGCGAATTACTGCTGACCGTATTTTCTCCAAATTGTACAAATATGACTTCCTGTCCTGTGGACAGTTTTTCCTGCTGTTCAATTCCTGGCTTTCCCCTACATGCATAGGCAAATAATTTTCCTGCTGCAAACTGTTCGTCTGTGGAATAAGAGTCATCCAGAATGTCTCGTGTCAGATATCCCAGTTCTCGCCAACGGTATATCCTCTCAATCATTTCTTTATATTCCTCTGTCTTAAACAGATTCGTATACGACTCCTCACGCCCATAATCCATGTGCACTCCAAACAGCCCGTTTGCTCCTCCCGCGAAATACTGATTTACCATCATATATCCGCTGTCTGAGTTTACAATTTCCATATCAGGTTCTTTCTCTTTTATCAGGGCAAAAACTTCTTCCAGCTTTTCCATTGAGGTGATATCTTCTTTTTTTATTTTGTATTTATCCAAAATTTTTTTATTTAAAATATATCCTTCCCAGCTCACTGCAAAATCATGATTTGTAGGAATCTGGTACAATTCTCCATTTCTTCTGCATACATCCAGCACATCCTCTCCAATCTCTCTTTCTATTCCTTCTCCATAGCTCTCCATCAGAGAGTCAAGAGGATACAGCTGCTGATTGAGCAGAAGCTCAGAGCACAGATCGGCATAGCTGTAGATCACATCCAGCTGCTGCTGCCCGGCAAGCATTGCATGAATTTCTTCTTCATAATTCTGATTTGCAGCAATCACTTTAAATTCAACATCAATATCCAGCTTTTCTCTTACCAGTTCCGCTACTTTTTCTTCTACCATTTTCTGATCTTCCTTATAGTTTGCGGCTGATGTTTCATATGCGACTACAAGCTTCGTTCTGTTTTGTCCGGATTCTTGTATCTCTGTGCGCTGTGGTTCTTCCTTTTTTGTGCATCCCACAAAAAAACCTGTTACAAGAAAAAGCAGAATCAAATAACCTGTTATCTTTCTTTTCATCCTTTCAATCCTTCCGTTTCTCCACAGACCATTGTTTTTTTGATTGGAATTATGATATCAATTCTGGCGCCTGATCCTTTCTGATTGGAAAAGGAAATCTGTGCTTCCTTTCCATATAAAATCTCCAGTCTTTGAAAAACGTTATAGATTCCTACATGTTCTCCTTCCTCATTTATCAGTTTCTCATGATTTTGAAGTCTGCGCAGCACTTCCTCAGAAAATCCCTCCCCGGAATCTCGGATCGAAATCCACAGTTTTCCATCCACTTTCCTGATTTCTGTCTCAATTTTCAGCTGGCGGTCCGGATCAAGCTGATGTTTGATAGCATTATCCACAAACACTTGAATCAGCATTGTCGGTACCTGACAATTTTCCAGTCCTTTTTCCATCGTCACAGTCAGAAGAAATTGATCCCCATACCGCATTTTCTGCAGTTCTTCATAATTCTTCACATGAGTCAGTTCTTTCGACAATGATACCATCGTGCTGTTTGCCAGCGTATACCGCATATGGTTGCTCACCAGGACAGATGCTTTCTGCACATTTTCATTGTCACCGATCAGAGAAAGATTTCGAATCAAGCTCATACAGTTTGTCAGAAAATGAGGATTGATCTGCTCCTGAAGATACAAAAGTTCTGTCCGCTGTTTTTTCAGCATCTCTTCATACACTTCAATCTTTAATTTTTTGATCTCCGCTGTCATACTGTCAAACGTGTCATTTAAAGTCTGAAATTCTTCAAACTCGCTCTTGCCGTGCATAGAGATATCCAGATTTCCTTTTTTAAGCTGATTCATCGCATCAATCAGTTTATTTAAAGGCCAGAAAAAAAATTTCATTTCAAACCACATGATTAAAATGCTCAGAAAAATAATCAGTGCAAAAGCCAGCAGGATCTGTGTTCCAGCTCCTTTTAGAGATCCCAAAAGATTATCCTTTCTGCGCAGAACGATAAATGCAAAAGAAGGACATTGATATTCTGAGGAAATAATTTTATATTTCTTATATTCGGACTTTATGTAGGATTTCTCCGGATTCACCGTGTCAGCAAAAAAGTCTTGGCTTAAAACAGCGTGCTCTGCATCCAGCATCAAAACGGCATCGTCACTCTCCAGCGACAGCGTCCGAAGATTCTCCAGAATCGTATCCGTTTCGATCCAGCAACCAATGTAAGTATTTTGTATCTGGAACATTTTTACCAGAAAAAAACTGTTTTCAATCTGAACAGAAAACCATTCATTCTCGTGTTCTTTTGCATTTTGATCAAACTTTTGAATCAGATGATCCATATTTTCTTTGACTTTTTGTTCTTCTTCTCTTTGCATGTCATATTTCGTCTTTCCGATGTAAACTGCATTTTGAATATCATACAGAAAAAGTCCATCCATAAGATTATAAGTGCGGATGGAGCTGTCAAAGATATCCTGCATTTCCAGAATTGCCAGATAGCGTTCCACATTATGTCCCGTATCCTGAATCTTTCTTATGAGATCTCGATTCAGGCATTTATTGATTAAAAACGCTTCCGCATTGTCCAGATCCCGTTCAATCTCCTGCGTGTACATTTCCAGAGATGTTTTTAGCGTAGTATCAATCTCTCTGTCCATAATTTTAAAAATATAAAAATTATAGGCGATGATCAGTGAACTGAATAAGACAAGCAATCCGCTCAACGCTGCCATACTTCGGAATTTCAGAGAATTTTTACATCTTATCTTCTGCATCTGTCTGGGTCCTTCTATATTCTTTCGGCGTCATGTGAACTGCATTTTTAAAAATTTTTGTAAAATATGCGGTATTCTCATAGCCGCACTCCAAAGCAATTTCTGAAATATTCCTGCTTGTCGTCACAAGCAATTTTTTTGCCTGGTCCGTTCGTACCTGTATAATATAGTTGGAGATTGAAATTCCAGTCTGCTTTTTAAAGATATGAGACAGGTAATCTGGATGGAGATACACCTGTGCGGCCAGTGTTCCCCGATCCAAATCTTTTTCCGGATTTTCATCAATGTATTTCTGCACTTTTTTTACAATACTGGCTGTATTTTTTATCTTTTCTTCCTGAGCATCCGTATTTTTCACGGCATCCTGTTCATTTTTCCAGTATCTCGCATACCGTTCATTCTGTTTATTCTCTTTTTGTCTCTTCACAAGCTCTGCAGCCGCAAAGAGACTTTTCTCCAGTTCTTCTTTCTGTATCGGTTTCAGAAGATAATCTCTTACCTGCATCATCAAAGCCTTCTTGGCATATTCAAATTCTGCATGGCTTGTCAAAAAGATCGGGACTACCTCCAGCTCTCTTTCTCTGATCCATTCTACCAGCTGGTGTCCGCTTCCTTTTGGCATTTCAATATCACTCAGCAGGATTGAAACTTTATATTGGTTCAGAATTCCGATTGCCTGATTCATACTGTACGCTTTATAGATCTCATCAATCCCCAATTTTTCTCTGTCAATCATCTTTTCAATCACGGCAACTTCCAATATTTCATCGTCTACAATCAAAATATTCACTGTCTGTCCTCCTTTTTTCTGAAAGTATTGTATCATATTTTTTTCTGTTTGTCATTTTTCTGGCAAATTGCCGTTCGGATCTTTTTTAACCGAAAAAACAAAAGACAAAAAGGGGATGTGAAAAAACTCGATTGAGTTTTTTCACATCCCTCTTTTTGCTTTTGTTGTGTATAAATTGCTAGAATCATACGCTGAAAAGGCGCAC
>JAGZHZ010000033.1 GCA_018366495.1 Clostridiales bacterium | reverse complement strand
ATATATAAAAGCAGCCTAAAAATATCGCCAGCCAAAACTTGGCTGACGATACAAAATTTATTATTTTTTATTGTCCTCTTGACAGGTAGCACACCAGTATGAAAAATTCATTTTGCGACAGCCCTTTTTGCTTTTTAAAATTCTCAGTGAAAAATAGATATTATTTTATCAAGAATAAAACTGACATGGAAAAAATTCTTATTTTTGGATATTTTCATATAGACACTTTGATGATATGCTAAAGCAAATCAGAAAGGAAGCAGTGAAAAGTTTGAAAAAGATAGCTATATTAAATGATCTGTCCGGGCTTGGAAAATGTTCTTTGACAGCTGCAATTCCGGTGATCTCTGTCATGGGAGTTCAGGCGTGCCCATTGCCGACTGCTATTTTGAGCAATCAGACAGGATATGATTCATATTACTGCGATGACTATACAGAGCGGATGGATCAGATTATGGAAGAATGGAAGAAAAGAAATTTTCATCCGGATGGAATTTATACGGGATTTGTAGCTGGAAAGCAGCAGGTGGAAAAGATATTAAAATTTTTGCGTATTTTTCGGAAAGAAGATACCCTTCTTTTAGTTGACCCAGTGATGGGAGATCGGGGAGAAGTATACGATTTTATGACCCAGGATTTATGTAATGAGATGAAAAGACTGGCGGAAAATGCAGATGTCCTCACTCCGAATCTGACAGAAGCGATTCTGCTTTTGTATGGAATGCAGGAACTGAATCATTACTGGCAGGAAATCTGTGAAAGTCAGGGATTGAAGTTTCGACAAAGAGCAGAAGAAATGGCAGAACAGATTGCTCAAAAGTATCATGTGAAGACAGTGGTAATTACAGGAATTGATTTAAAACAAGATGAAAGACTGCAGATCGGAAATCTGATTCTGGAAAGTGGGATGATATCCTGGGTAATATCTCCAAAATATGGGGGAAGTTATTCGGGAACAGGCGATCTTTTTGCTTCTGTCTTGAGCGCTGGCATGGTAAAAGGCATGGAGATCAGAACGTGTGTGGAAAAAGCGTCCCGATTCTTGGAGAAGGCAATCAAAGATGCAATAGAAGAGCAGACAGACAGAAATGATGGAATCTGCTTTGAAACGTATTTGTATGAATTGGGAAAGGAAGGGTAATATGTCAGATTTTAGTGCACCAAAAACAAAAACAGGAAGCAGTGCAGCAGTGCGTCGGATGACAGCTGCGGCTTTGCTGGCAGCAATGACAACGCTGATGACCGCATATCTTTTTCACATTCCTGTCGGTGTCAATGGAGGGTATATTCATTTTGGAGATGCAATCATTTATTTTGCGGCAGCTCTGCTGCCCATGCCGTATGCGTGTGCAGTAGGGGCAATCGGGGGAGGAATGGCAGATCTTCTGACTGCTCCGATGTGGGCGCCGGCAACAGTCTTGATTAAAGCTCTTATCTGCCTTCCATTTTCCAGCAAAGGAAATAAGATTGTAACAAAGAGAAATACAGCAGCATTATTTTTTGCATTTTGTATCTCAGCTGTCGGATATTATGTAGCAGAAGGAATTTTGTTTGGATTTACAGCAGCATTTTTTACGTCAGCTGCAGGAAGCCTGATTCAGTCGGCAGGAAGTGCAGTTGTATTTTTAATTTTAGGAACAGCTCTGGATCGGGTCGGAGTGAAAAACAGCGCTGCCAGAGGATTATAAAAGGAAGAAAATGAAGTAATCGAACATATTGTAAAATAGGATAAAATGGATTTAAATATATTCAAAAAAGGCAATAGAAGGAGAAAATGTAATGATGACAGATATTATTTATCGCTATAAGGAACACGTCTACTTTAACATTACAAATAAATGCCCGTGCCGCTGTACTTTTTGCATCCGCAGCCACGGGAATACGGTGGGGGACGCTGAAAATTTGTGGCTGGAACATGAGCCTTCTCTCGATGAGATCTGCGCTGCGATTGATGCCTATCCGTTTGGGGAATGTAAGGAAGTTATTTTTTGCGGTTATGGGGAGCCGACAATGGCACTGGAAAATATGATTGCTGTCAGCCGCTATATGAAAGAAAAGTATCCGTTTAAAATCCGACTGAACACAAACGGGTTAAGTGACTTGATTCATAAACGTTCTACAGCAGAAGAAATCTGCAAAGCAGTGGACAGCATTTCAATCAGCCTGAATATGCCGGATGCACAGTCCTATGCGGAAGTGGTACGGCCATCATACGGTGAAAAATCATTCGAGGCAATGCTGAAATTTGCTTCAGACTGTAAAAAATATTTAGAGGATGTACGATTTACAGTGGTGGATGTGATTGGAGAGGAGAAGGTAAAAAAGAGTCAGGAATTAGCAGATACTATGGGAATTCCATTGAGAGTAAGAGCATATTCAGAATGATAACATAAAACAAAAAGAACTGGCAAATGAATGATATGCCAGTTCTTTTTTTATGAACAACGAATCAAATAGAGATAAGGGAAAACTTTTATTTATGAGAATAAGGCTGTTCACGCGCTATATTCTTTTGAGCTGTCGAAAGCATCAGTTTAATACGATTTAGCTGATTTACCTCACTTGCCCCAGGATCATAGTCGATCGCTACAATATTTGAGAGAGGATACTGCCGGCGCAGCTCTTTAATCACGCCTTTTCCAACAACATGGTTTGGCAGACAGCCAAAAGGCTGCGTACAGACAATATTGTTTGTGCCGCTGTGAATCAGCTCCAGCATCTCACCGGTGAGGAACCAGCCTTCTCCGGTCTGATTTCCGAGAGAAACAATGGATTTAGCATACTCTGCAAGATCCTGAATTTTTGACGGAGGAGTGAAATGTCTGCTTTGTTCTAATTCTGCAGCAGCAGTCTTTCTTAAAAATTCCAGCGCTTTAATTCCCATATTTCCAAGATAAGAAGAACTTTTTTTCATGCCCAGATGTTCTGATTTAAAATTGGAATTATAAAAGCAATACATCAGGAAGTCCATCAGATCTGGAACGACCGCTTCAGCGCCTTCTGCTTCCAGAAGATCTACAAGGTGATTGTTTGCTGCCGGCAGAAATTTAACAAGGATCTCTCCGACTACTCCTACTTTTGGCTTTACTTCATCTGTGATCGGCAGTGAGTCGAAAGACTGTACAATGGCACGGCACAATCTTTTGAACTGTCTGAAAGAAGGATTCTTGCTTGATAAGAAACGCACGCAGGTGTTTTCTAATTTCTTATGAAGCCGATTCGCAGAACCTTTCACTTTCTCATAAGGGCGCATACGGTACAGACAGCGCATAAACAGATCACCAAAGACAAGGGCATATCCGCCTTTCAGAATAAGGGAAGGAGTAAACTTAAATCCTGGATTTTTTTCAAGTCCGTTTAAGTTGATGGAGATCACCGGGATTTTTTCAAGTCCTGCTTTTATGAGAGCGCGCCGTATAAATCCGATATAATTAGAAGCACGACATCCGCCTCCTGTCTGAGAGATCAAAAGTGCAGTCTTATCCAGATCATATTTTCCAGATGACAGCGCTTCCATAAACTGTCCGACGACAAGAAGAGAAGGATAACACGCATCATTATTGACATATTTCAATCCCATATCAATCGAACGGCGATCATTTTCCGGAAGCATAACAAGTCGATAGCCGCTGGAACAAAAGACAGGTTCCAAAAGGGAAAAATGGATCGGTGACATTTGAGGACAAAGGATGGTATAATTCTTTTTCATCTCTTCGGTAAAGACAACACGATCAAACTTAGAAGGAACGATCGTTCTGTGCGCCTGCTTTTGCTCTTTGACACGGATGGCTGCAATCAGAGAGCGGATACGAATACGGGCAGCTCCCAGATTATTAACCTCATCAATTTTCAGACAAGTATAAATTTTTCCTGATTTCGATAAAATATCATTTACCTGATCGGTTGTGACGGCATCGAGACCGCATCCAAAGGAATTGAGCTGAATGAGATCCAGATTTTCCTGTGTTTTTACAAAATTGGCAGCAGCATAAAGGCGGCTGTGATACATCCACTGATCCATGACAAGGAGCGGACGCTCCGGACGATTTAAGTGGGAGATAGAATCTTCTGTCAGAACTGCAATGCCGTAGGAGTTGATCAGTTCCGGAATTCCATGATTGATCTCAGAATCAATATGGTACGGTCTTCCGGCAAGAACAATTCCGCGTCTTCCTGTCTCTTTCAGATACTGGAGCGTCTCCTCGCCTTTCTGATACATCGTCTCGCGAACATGGGTCATTTCTTTCCATCCAGCTTCTGCAGCAGCCGAAATTTCATCCGGAGAAATCTCAGGAAAGACCTTTATCAGTTCAGAAGTAACCGTCTGGAGATCTGTCAGCGCAAGAAACGGATTGCGAAAATCAATTTTATTCGTGCGCAGTTCTTCCACATTATTTTTTATATTTTCTGCATAGGAAGTCACAATCGGACAGTTATAGTGATTTTGTGCCTCCGCAAATTCATTTCTCTCATATGGAATACATGGATAGAAAATAAATGGAACACCCTGATGGATCAGCCAGGAAATGTGGCCATGTGCCAGCTTTGCAGGATAACATTCGGATTCGCTTGGAATGGATTCGATTCCTAGTTCATATATTTTTCTCGTGGAAGGCGGTGAGAGGATCACACGATATTTTAAATCTGTAAAGAACCGGAACCAAAACGGATAGTTCTCATACATATTTAATACACGGGGGATTCCGACCTCTCCTCGCACTGCCTTGTCAGCGTCAAGCGGTGTATAGGAAAAAAGAAGTTTATTTTTAAAATCAAATAAATTAGGAATATTTTCCTTATTTTTTTCTTTTCCAATTCCACGTTCACAGCGATTTCCGCTGATAAATTGTCTGCCGCCGCTGAAACGGTTGATGGTCAGACGGCATTGGTTTGTACAGCCTTTGCATTTTGCCATATGCGTTGTAAACTGGAGTGCATTGATTTTTTCGATCGAAAGCATCGTTGTCTCAGAATCCTTTGTATAGCGCTCGCGGGCAATCAAAGCTGCACCGAACGCTCCCATAATTCCGGCGATATCAGGGCGGATGGCCTCACAGCCGGCAATTTTCTCAAAACTTCTGAGTACAGCATCATTGTAGAAAGTACCTCCTTGAACGACAACGTGTTTTCCAAGCTCAGAAGCATCGGAGACCTTAATGACCTTGTACAAAGCATTTTTGATGACAGAGTATGCAAGACCCGCTGATATATCCGAGACCTCTGCCCCTTCTTTTTGCGCCTGCTTTACTTTGGAATTCATAAAAACGGTACAGCGTGTTCCCAGATCAATTGGATGTCTTGCATATAAAGCGGCTTTTGCAAAATCCTGCACGGTGTAGTTGAGGGATTTTGCAAAGGTCTCAATAAAAGAACCGCAGCCGGAAGAACACGCTTCATTGAGCTGAACACTGTCGACAGTCTGATTTTTGATTTTGATACATTTCATATCCTGACCGCCGATATCGAGAATACAGTCTACCTCCGGATCAAAGAAGGCAGCAGCATAGTAATGGGAGACGGTTTCTACCTCGCCTTCATCGAGCATCAGCGCGGCTTTGATCAGAGCCTCTCCGTATCCGGTAGAGCAAGAATAAACGATTTTGGCAGTAGGAGGTATCAAGGTATAAATTTCCTGCATAGCTTTTATCGTTGTCTTCAGTGGGCTTCCGTTATTGTTGCTATAAAAAGAGTATAAAAGAGAGCCGTCTTCACCGACAAGAGCTACTTTTGTCGTGGTAGATCCGGCGTCAATGCCGAGAAAACAATTTCCTTCATACGTTTCAAGATCGTCTGTTGCAACATTATATTGATTCTGGCGTTCAATAAACGAATCGTATTCTTCACGGGAAGCAAACAGGGGATCCATTCTTGCTACCTCAAATTCCAGATGGATCGTCTGAGAAAGTTTTCCAAGAAGGTCATCCATGGAAAAGAGGATGTCTTCCTTTGCATTCATGGCAGATCCGATCGCTGCAAATAAGTGGGAGTTTTCTGGAGTGATCGAGTGTTCCTCATCTAATTTTAGCGTACGGATAAACGACTGCTTTAATTCAGAAAGGAAATGGAGCGGTCCTCCTAAAAATGCGACATGACCGCGGATTGGCTTTCCACAGGCAAGACCGCTGATTGTCTGATTGACAACTGCCTGAAAAATAGAAGCAGCAAGATCCTCTTTTGTAGCTCCTTCGTTGATCAAAGGCTGGATATCAGATTTGGCAAATACACCGCATCTTGCGGCAATAGAATAAATTGCCTTATAATCTTTTGCATATTCATTTAATCCAGAGGCATCCGTCTGAAGCAGGGAAGCCATTTGATCAATAAAAGAACCCGTACCTCCGGCACAGATTCCATTCATACGCTGTTCAATATTTGTACCGTCAAAATAAATAATTTTTGCATCTTCTCCGCCAAGTTCGATTGCAACATCCGTCTGAGGAGCATAGAACTGAAGCGCAGTGGATACAGAGATCACTTCCTGGACAAAAGGAATGCCCAGATGTTTTGCGAGAGTCAGTCCTCCAGATCCAGTAATTACAGGCGAGAGAACCATCTCTCCTAATTGCTGGTAAGCTTTTTTTAAAAGCATGGACAGAGTCTCCTGAATATTGGCATAATGACGCTCATAATCGGAAAATAGCAAGGATTGATTGGAATCGAGAATCGCAATTTTGACTGTAGTAGAACCGATATCAATTCCGAGTGTAAAAAAGTTTGTCTGATTCATAAATAAAATCCTTTCGTTATTATAGGCGGAAAGCTGCCTCCCCATAAAAAGGGAAGAAGCCTTTTATATAATAAAGCATAATTTTCAGTGCCATTATCATATGCCGGCATTTACAGTGCTTTTTTATATCTGAAAAAGAGCTGCAGATAGGCACAACAAAAACCGGCATTTTGATACGCATTACATTATATGACAGAAAATGAGAAAATTCAATGAAAAATAAAGCAGCAATCTTCTAACATCCCTCAGGTGAAATTGACAAAAGAAAATAGTGAAAAATGTAATTGAAATATGAAGATATTTTCGCTATAATTTAATGATACACCCCTTCATAGTTTGATGTGGTGAGAAGTCAGACGACCTATATATGAGAACGTTGACAGGAGACAGATTTGTTTTTAATTATTATGAAATGGAGAGAAACATGTATCGATTATTAAAAAAAGACGGAAATGCAAAGAGGGGAGAATTTCATACCGTTCACGGTGTGATTCAGACCCCTGTTTTTATGAACGTAGGAACGGTGGCAGCGATTAAAGGCGCTGTTTCCACCCAGGATTTAAAGGAGATCGGAACACAGGTAGAGCTGTCCAATACATATCATCTTCATGTGAGACCGGGAGATAAAATTGTAAAGCAGCTGGGAGGACTCCATAAATTTATGAACTGGGATCGTCCTATCCTGACAGATTCTGGCGGATTCCAAGTATTTTCACTTGCAAAACTGCGTAAGATTCATGAGGAAGGCGTTTATTTCAACTCCCATATTGACGGAAGAAAAATTTTTATGGGACCGGAAGAAAGTATGCAGATTCAGTCTAATCTGGGTTCCACGATAGCGATGGCTTTTGATGAATGTGTGCCAAGCATGGCGACGCGTGACTATGTGCAGAACTCGGTAGACCGTACGGTGCGCTGGCTGGAACGATGCAAGAAAGAGATGGATCGCTTAAATCAGCTTCCTGATACAGTAAATCCGCATCAGATGCTGTTTGGAATCAACCAGGGCGCAATCTATGACGATATTCGTATTGAACATGCAAAGCGTATCTCAGAATTGGATCTGGACGGATATGCACTCGGAGGACTTGCCGTGGGCGAGTCACATGAAGAGATGTATCACATTATCGAGAAAACTGTTCCATATCTTCCGGAGAATAAGCCTACTTATCTGATGGGTGTTGGAACACCGACGAATATTTTAGAGGCAGTTGAGCGTGGCGTGGATTTCTTTGATTGTGTATATCCAAGCAGAAATGGACGCCATGGTCATGTTTATACGGCACATGGAAAACTGAATTTGTTTAATGCAAAATATGAGCTGGATGAAAGACCGATTGAAGAGGGATGTCAATGTCCGGCATGCCGTCATTACAGCAGAGCTTACATCCGCCATTTATTGAAAGCAAAAGAAATGCTGGGAATGCGACTTTGTGTGCTGCATAACCTGTATTTTTATAATCATTTGATGGAAGAAATTCGTGATGCGATTGATGCTGGATGCTACAAAGAGTTTAAAAAGAAAAAGATTGAAGGATTTAATGCAGGAGAGCAGTAAAACGAATTGACTATTTACTGCCGCGGGATCGTGACTTTAGTCATGTCAGGCTTCACAGCTTGGAGGGAATATTTTTTTTGCAGCAGATATAAAAAAAGTATAAAAATAGAAAAAGCACTTGAAAAAACAAGGGTTTTTGTGTACTATACCATATGAAGTGTTTAGTTTTAGGAGGAAATAAGATGAATTTATTAGAAGCAGCTGCAAGCGGAGGCGGAGCAGGAATTATGATGATTCTCCTTTACGTTGTTATCATCGGCGGTATTATGTACTTTATGGCAATCAGACCGCAGAAAAAAGAACAGAAGAGAATGGCACAGATGCTTTCCGAGCTGACCGTGGGAGATTGGGTCGTGACAACAAGTGGATTTTACGGCGTAGTGATTGACATTACAGAAGAAGATGTGATTGTAGAGTTTGGAAGCAATAAAAACTGTAGAATTCCGATGAAGAAAACAGCGATTGCTGAAATCGAAAAATCAGATAATGAATAAAAAAGAACCTGAAGGGCAGTTCCTGATAAGAAAGTATGAGAAGATTACTGACATAGGGCAGTTGCCGTACAGGAGCGCGACAGGAAAAGAGGCGATACTTGGGTTTTTCAACCAGGTATCGCCTTTTTCAGAAAATATCTTGTATTTTTACAAAATATGGCTTATAATAATTATCAAAATAATTACAGGGGAGCTTGTATTTGCAGGCTGAGAGGAAGTAATCGAACTTCGACCCTATAACCTGATGCGGATAATGCCGCCGTAGGAAGTCATACACAAGGATTTTTTTACAGGAGGTATCCCAGAAGGATTGTCTCCTGTTTTTTATTTATCTTTTGAGCAATAAGATGGATAAATCACTTACTGTCTGTAAGAGATATTAACCATAAATAGATTGTAGCAGAAAGGAGAAAACGAGATCCACATATGTGGCAGACTGAGGGGGAGCGCCCTGAGTTTTGTATATCAGCGATGGGAAGCCGTGTTCCGGCGTGAGAGGATGCCAGTAAGTATCGACCGAAGTTCTATGCAGTTGTCTTTGGGATAACGATGACTACTTTGGAAGCGTCACTGATTACAGCCGTTTCCTGATGAATTCACTCAAAGGAGAAATTAAATATGACAAAAATAAACAGTAAAAAATTAGCGATTGCTGGTGTTTTTTGTGCCGTTTCAGTTGTGGGAAGCCTGTTTTCTTTCCCTGTTTTCGGCAGCAAATGCTCACCCGTTCAGCATATGGTTAATATTCTGTGCGCGGTACTGCTCGGTCCAGGATATAGCTTGGGTGCAGCTTTTGCAGCATCCCTGATTCGCAACCTGGTTGGTCTTGGAAGTCTAATGGCTTTCCCAGGCAGTATGTTTGGCGCATTGATGTGTGGCGTGGTTTATGCTAAAACGAAAAACATTTTTGGAACTTTGATTGGAGAAGTATTTGGCACAGCGGTTCTTGGCGGTCTGTGTGCCTATCCGATTGCAATTCTTTTTATGGGACAAAGTGCCGCTGGTCTGGCTTTTTACGCCTACATTATTCCGTTTCTGATCTCTACTGCCGCAGGCGCTGTCATTTCAGCAGTTTTGATTTACAGTTTGAAAAAATCGGGTATTCTGCATACTATGCAGGAATCTCTCAACTGCTAAACAGAAAGATATTTAAAAATATGCTGGAAAATGTACGAAAGAAATCCCCGCTGATTCATAATATTATCAATTATGTGACGGCCAATGAATGGGTAAATATTATGATTGGCTGCGGCACAACAAAAGGTGTGGATGCTGACAGACTGCGAAAAGGGAAAGGAGAATACACAATAGAATTCGACCATATTGAAACATAAGACGGAATCATCCGACGTTAGATTTTCAGAGCCGATTACATAGAACATCATTTTGAAGAGAGAGTCACGCTCACGTCAAATTTTGATGCTTTGTGTAATCAGCTCTTTTTGTTCATCCATTTTCAAAAATACAGAGTTACAGCGATGATACCTTAAAATGGAATAAACGGTCGAATAGGAGAAGAATTTGCGCTATGACATTATAATGTTATAAATAAAATGATGCCGCTTTCCGAAAACAATATTATATGGTTTTATTGAATCATCTTGAAAAAGGTTCTTTTTTTTATCACTATAATGTGGTATAGTATGAATATTATCTGTAAAAAGTCTTTACTTGGCAGTCACTTGACTGCCAAGTAAAGACAGTGGCTGTGAAAAAGACAGAAAAAATGAAAAAAGAAAGATAGGAAAGAAGGAAAAGAAGATGAATTACAAAATAGCAGTCATTCCAGGAGACGGCATTGGTCCGGAAATTGTGGCGGAAGCACAGAAGGTTTTGGATGCGGCAGGAAGAAAATACGGATTTTCTCTGGAATATCAGGAACTTTTAATGGGAGGTGCTTCTATTGATGTAAATGGCGTGCCTTTGACAGAAGAGACAATTCTGGCGGCAAAGAATAGCGACGCAGTTTTGATGGGATCGATCGGAGGAGATGCGAAAACTTCACCGTGGTATCAGCTTGCCCCTGAATTAAGACCGGAAGCCGGATTGCTGAAAATCCGAAAGGAGCTGAATTTATTTGCGAATGTCAGACCAGCATATCTGTATGAGGAGTTAAAGGCGGCATGTCCGCTCAGAGATGAGATCATTGGGGATGGATTTGATATGGTTATCATGCGTGAGCTGACGGGAGGTCTTTATTTTGGCGAAAGATATACGACAGAGCAAAACGGAGTCCGAAAAGCAGTCGACACGCTTTCCTATGATGAGAAAGAAATCCGGCGCATAGCAATAAAAGGGTTTGAGATTGCAAGGAAAAGAAGAAAAAAAGTGACAAGCGTCGATAAAGCCAACGTTTTGGATTCTTCCAGACTGTGGAGAAGTGTGGTGGAAGAAGTTGCAAAAGATTATCCAGATGTGACACTGGAGCATATGCTGGTGGACAACTGCGCCATGCAGCTTGTTCGAGATCCAAAACAGTTTGATGTGATTTTGACGGAAAATATGTTTGGAGATATTTTATCTGATGAGGCGAGCATGGTGACAGGTTCGATCGGAATGCTGTCTTCTGCGAGTTTAAACGAGACAAAATTTGGATTGTATGAGCCAAGTCATGGATCAGCGCCGGATATTGCAGGAAAAAATATTGCAAATCCGATTGCAACCATTTTATCCGCTGCTATGATGCTGCGCTATTCTCTTGATCTAGACGATGCGGCAGCAGGAATAGAAGCAGCAGTGAAACAAGTTCTGGCTGACGGATACCGCACAGGAGATATTTTTTCAGAAGGATGCAAAAAAGTGGGTACGGTTGAGATGGGTGATTTGATTGCTGCCAGAATATAGAAGAAAAAACGAAAACAAAAAGAAAAAGGAGAATAAAAATGAGAAGTGATGCAGTAAAAACGGGGACACAGCAGGCTCCTCACAGATCATTATTTAATGCACTTGGAATGACAAAGGAAGAGATGGAACGACCGCTTGTCGGAATTGTCAGTTCTTATAACGAAATTGTACCAGGACATATGAACTTGGATAAAATTGTAGAGGCAGTGAAGCTGGGCGTTGCAATGGCAGGAGGAACACCGAGAGAGTTTCCGGCAATCGCTGTGTGTGATGGAATTGCAATGGGACATATCGGAATGAAATATTCTCTTGTGACGAGAGATCTGATTGCCGATTCCACGGAGGCGATGGCGCTGGCACATCAGTTTGATGCACTTGTAATGGTGCCAAACTGCGATAAAAATGTACCTGGACTGCTGATGGCTGCTGCGAGAATCAATGTACCGACAGTCTTTGTCAGCGGAGGGCCAATGCTGGCTGGTCATGTACAGGGAAAGAAGAGAAGTCTCTCAAGTATGTTTGAGGCAGTTGGTTCCTATGCAGCAGGAACAATGACAGAAGACGAACTGCTGGAGATGGAAGAAAAGGTCTGCCCGACTTGTGGTTCCTGCTCAGGAATGTACACGGCAAACAGTATGAACTGCCTGACGGAAGTGCTTGGTATGGGATTAAAGGGAAATGGAACAATTCCAGCTGTCTATTCCGAAAGATTAAAACTGGCAAAACACGCAGGTATGCAGGTTATGGAACTGTTCAGAAAAAATATCCGTCCGCGTGATATCATGACAAAAGAGGCGATTTTGAATGCACTTACAGTCGATATGGCGCTCGGATGTTCTACAAATAGTATGCTTCACCTTCCAGCCATTGCCCATGAAATCGGAATGGACTTTGATATTACATTTGCAAACGAAATCAGCGAAAAAACACCGAATCTTTGCCATCTGGCCCCGGCAGGTCCGACTTATATTGAAGAACTCAATGAAGCCGGCGGCGTGTATGCTGTGATGAATGAGCTGAACAAAAAAGGACTGCTTCACACAGAATGTATGACTGTGACAGGAAAGACGGTTGGAGAAAATATTGAGGGATGTATCAATAAAAATCCAGAAGTGATCCGTCCGATTGAAAATCCATACAGTACGACAGGTGGTCTTGCTGTTCTGACAGGAAATCTGGCGCCGGACGGCGGTGTTGTAAAACGCTCTGCTGTTGTACCTGAGATGATGGTTCATGAAGGACCAGCGCGTGTGTTTGACTGCGAGGAGGATGCAATCGCAGCGATCAAAGGTGGTAAAATAGTAGCGGGAGATGTTGTTGTCATTCGGTATGAGGGACCAAAAGGGGGACCTGGAATGAGAGAGATGTTAAATCCTACATCAGCGATTGCCGGAATGGGACTTGGGTCAAGTGTTGCCTTGATCACAGATGGACGTTTCAGCGGCGCTTCCAGGGGGGCATCTATCGGACACGTTTCACCTGAGGCAGCTGTGGGAGGACCGATTGCACTTGTGGAAGAGGGAGACAGAATCCGCATCAATATTCCGGAGACAAAGCTGGAACTTCTCGTATCAGAAGAAGAATTGCTTGAGAGAAAGGCAAAATGGCAGCCGAGAGAACCAAAGGTGACAACAGGATATCTGGCAAGATATGCTTCTATGGTGACATCCGGAAACAGAGGAGCAATTCTGGAGATCCCGAAAAAATAGTAGGAGGAAAAGTTTCATGAGACTGAATGGATCAGAAATTGTAATAGAATGTTTAAAAGAACAAGGCGTAGATGTTGTATTTGGATATCCAGGGGGAACGATTTTAAATGTTTATGACGCCCTGTATAAACACAGCGATGATATTTTTCATATTTTGACTTCACATGAACAAGGAGCAGCACATGCAGCAGACGGATATGCGCGCGCTACAGGAAAAGTAGGCGTTTGTATGGCGACATCAGGACCTGGAGCGACAAACTTGGTAACTGGAATTGCAACAGCCTACATGGATTCTGTTCCGATGGTGGCGATCACAGCAAACGTAGCGGTACCTCTGCTTGGAAAGGACAGTTTTCAGGAGATTGACATCACAGGCGTCACTATGCCCATTACGAAACATAACTATATCGTAAAAGATGTGACGAAGCTGGCAGATACGATCCGCAGCGCTTTTCGGATTGCAAAAGAAGGAAGACCAGGTCCTGTTTTGGTTGACATCACAAAAGATGTGACTGCAGCCGAGACGGAATATGAAAAAATTGTTCCGGAGAAAATTGAGCGAAGTACAGAATATATCAAAGAAGATGACATGGAAGCAGTCATTAATCTGATTGAGGAGGCACAGAAACCGTTTATTTTTGTCGGGGGAGGCGCCGTTATTTCTGATGCGCAGGAAGAACTGGAAGAATTTGTAAATAAGGTGCATGCCCCTGTCGCAGATTCTCTGATGGGTAAAGGAGCTTATAACGGGGAAAATGAACTGTATTGCGGTATGCTTGGAATGCACGGAACAAAGGCATCAAACTTTGGCGTGACGCAGTGTGATCTGCTGATCACAATAGGTTCCAGATTTAGTGACCGTGTGATTGGAAATGCAAAGAAATTTGCAAAAAATGCCAAAATCGTGCAGATTGATATTGATCCTGTTGAGATTAATAAAAATATCCGTGTCAATGCCAGTATAATCGGTGATGTCAAAGAAGTGTTGAAACGTCTTAACAGAAAACTGGAAAAACATCAGCATGAAGAATGGGTTCAGTCTATTATGAAACTAAAAGATCACTATCCGCTGAAGTACAACAAAGATGTGCTGACTGGTCCAGGAGTTGTAGAAGAGATTTATAAAGTGACAGGCGGGGATGCTATTATCACAACAGAGGTAGGACAGAACCAGATGTGGGCAGCACAGTTCTATAAATATAAAAAGCCGCATACATTTATCACCTCAGGAGGTCTTGGAACGATGGGATATGGACTGGGTGCATGTATCGGAGCAAAAGTTGGAAAACCCGATAAGACGGTCATCAATATTGCAGGGGACGGCTGCTTCCGAATGAATATGAATGAAATTGCAACAGCAGCACGGTACCACATTCCGATTATACAGGTTGTTGTCAACAATCATGTACTCGGAATGGTGCGTCAGTGGCAGACTTTGTTCTATGACAAGCGATATTCTAATACAATATTAAATGATGCGGTAGACTTTGTAAAACTGGCTGAAGCGATGGGGGCAGTCGGAATCCGTGTCACAAAAAAAGAAGAAGTAGCGCCTGCTATTCAAAAGGCAATCGAATTAAAAGAACCAGTTGTCATTGATTGTCATATTGACTGTGACGATAAGGTATTTCCTATGGTTTCACCGGGAGCTGCAATTGAGGAGACATTTGATCAGGACGATTTATAAAAAAAGTTATTGACGAATTTTTAACAAGGGCGTAGAATAGAAAGAAAATAATTTAATAAATTAGTAAGGTAAAGTGAGAAAGAGGAAAAGGGAAAAAGAAAAAAGAAAAAAGAAAAGTTCCTTCTTTCTTACTTTACAATAAGCTAAAGTTTGGGAGGAAAAGAAGATGAGTAGAGTGTACAATTTTTCAGCAGGACCTGCCATATTGCCGGAAGAGGTTCTGAAAGAAGCAGCGGAAGAGATGTTAGATTACAAAGGATCTGGTATGTCTGTTATGGAAATGAGTCACCGCTCAAAGGTTTTTGACGACATCATAAAAGAAGCAGAAAAAGACTTGAGAGATCTGATGAATATTCCGGACAACTATAAAGTATTATTTTTACAGGGCGGAGCTTCACAGCAGTTTGCAATGATACCGATGAATCTAATGAAAAATAAAGTGGCAGACTATATTGTCACGGGCCAGTGGGCGAAAAAAGCGTATCAGGAGGCACAGAAGTACGGAAAAGCGAATAAAATTGCAAGCTCAGAGGATGAGACATTTTCTTACATTCCGGACTGCTCTGATCTTCCGATCAGTGAGGATGCAGACTACGTTTATATCTGTGAGAACAATACAATTTATGGAACAAAGTTTAAAACACTTCCGAATACAAAAGGAAAGACATTGGTTGCAGATGTTTCTTCCTGCTTTTTATCAGAGCCGATAGATGTCACAAAATATGGATTAATCTATGGCGGTGTCCAGAAGAATATCGGACCGGCAGGCATGGTGATTGCAATCATCCGTGAAGATCTGATTACGGAAGATGTACTTCCAGGAACACCTACGATGCTGACTTATAAAACCCATGCGGATGCAGGCTCTCTCTATAATACACCGAACTGCTACTGCATCTATATGTGCGGTAAAGTTTTCAAATGGCTGAAAAAAATGGGCGGTTTGGAAGCAATGAAAGCATTCAATGAAAAGAAGGCAGCTATTTTATATGATTTTCTGGATCAAAGTAAGATGTTTAAGGGAACAGTCAGAAAAGAAGACCGCTCTCTGATGAACGTACCATTTGTGACAGGGGATAAAGAGCTGGATGCCAAATTTGTAAAGGCAGCGGAAGAAGCAGGATTTGTTAATCTGAAAGGACACCGCAGCGTTGGCGGAATGCGTGCAAGTATTTACAATGCGATGCCTCTGGAAGGTGTAGAAAGATTAGTAGAATTTATGAAAAAATTTGAAGAGGAGAACCAGTGATATGTTAAAATATAGTTGTCTGAATCCGATTTCTGAAAAAGGAATTGAGTTGTTTTCAGAAGAATATGAAAGAGTGGATAATTATCAGGATGCCGATGCAATCTTAGTGCGCAGCGCTTCCATGCACGATCTGGAATTGTCGGATAAATTAGAGGCAGTTGCAAGAGCAGGGGCAGGCGTTAATAATATTCCGCTTGACAAGTGTGCTGAGAAAGGAATTGTTGTGTTCAACACTCCGGGAGCAAATGCAAACGGTGTGAAAGAGCTGGTCATCTGTGGAATGCTGCTTGCATCGAGAGATATTGTTGCAGGAATCAACTGGGTACAGTATGACAAAGAAGATGAAAATATCGCAAAGACAGCAGAAAAGCAGAAAAAACAGTATGCCGGATGTGAAATTCAGGGCAAGAAACTGGGTGTAATCGGTCTGGGAGCAATCGGAGTACAGGTGGCAAATACAGCCATTCATCTGGGGATGAAAGTATATGGATATGATCCATTTATTTCTGTGGAGGCTGCATGGAAGCTTTCAGGAAACATCCGTCATATCCAGGATATCAACGAAATCTACAAAGAGTGTGACTATATTACGATTCATGTGCCGTTGACAGATAATACAAAGCATATGATTAATGCAGAGGCAATCAACATGATGAAACAAAATGTGGTGGTTTTGAACTTTGCAAGAGATCTTCTTGTAGATGAAGATGCGATGATTAAAGCGCTGGAAGAAGGAAAAGTCAGAAGGTATGTCACTGATTTCCCAAATCATACAACTGCGGCAGCAAAGGGAACGATCGTAATCCCTCATCTGGGAGCTTCTACAGAAGAGTCGGAAGACAACTGTGCGATGATGGCAGTGCAGGAACTCAGAGATTATATGGAGAATGGAAATATCAATCATTCTGTAAATTATCCGACGTGTGACATGGGAGAGTGCAGTCATACATGCAGAGTTGCAATCAATCACAGAAATATCAAAAACATGATCAGCCAGTTTACAACTGTTCTGGGTGAAGCAGATCTCAATATTGCCAATCTGGTAAACGGAAGTAAAGGAGAATATGCATATTCTCTGATTGATCTGGATCAGCAGGTTTCAGATGAAGTTGCAGAAAAATTACGCAGGCTGGATGGTGTATTAAAAGTTCGTGTGATCAAATAAAAGGAAAAGCCAGTGGGCTGTCGCAAGATAAAAGTATGTTGCGATAGCCCCTTTTTTATCAAATGTGTCGTAAAATCCCTTGCTTTAGCTATGGGGAGTATCAAAAAAGGAGAAATTATGGAAGAAAAGGCGATAGTACAGATCAGGCAGGCGATCCAAATGAGGAGAAAGATACAAAGATGGGACAAATATGTACAGTCAGCGAGATGGTCTGTGAAGAGAAATCAGAGACAATATAAGAAACTGGCGGATATTTTAAAGAGAAAACTTAGATGAGGGGAGGAGAAAAAGTATGGCGTTAATCAAACCATTTCGTGCCGTACGTCCAAGGGCAGAGCTAGCTTCGAGGATTGCAGCACTGCCGTATGATGTGTATGACAGAGAAGAGGCAAGAAAAGAGGTTGAAAGGGAACCGGAATCTTTTCTGCAGATTGACAGAGCAGAGACTATGTGCGGAAAAGAAACAGATCTCTATTCAGAAGAAGTATACCGGAAAGCGCATGACCTTTTGTGGGAGAAAATAGAGAATGGAACTTTTGTGCAGGATGAAAAACCATGTTATTATTTATATGAACTGGTTATGGAGGGAAGATCTCAGACAGGAATTGTAGCATGTGCTTCTATTGATGATTATGAAAATGGCATAATAAAAAAACATGAATGCACACGGGCAGAGAAAGAACAGGATCGTATCTGCCATGTCGATGCTTGTGATGCGCAGACTGGTCCTATTTTTTTGGCTTATCGAAAAAATGAAGAATTAAAGAAAATTATAAAAGAAGTAAAAAAAGAACAGCCTCAGTTTGATTTTCAGACAAATGACGGAATTATCCACAGAGGGTGGAAGGTTGAAAAAAATGATCAAATTGAAAAGATGGAAAGATTGTTTAAGAATATAAAAGAAATCTATATCGCAGATGGTCATCACAGGGCAGCTTCGGCGGTAAAGGTGGGGATGAAGAGAAGAAAAGAACATCCCGATTATACGGGAGAAGAGGAATTTAATTTCTTTTTATCTGCGCTGTTTTCAGAGGAAGAACTTTTTATTATGGATTACAACCGCGTAGTCAAAGAACTGAATGGATATTCAAAGGAGGAATTTTTAAAGAAAACAGAAGAAAAATTTACGGTGATACCGTCAGATAAGATGGTCAGACCAGAAAAAAAAGGCGAAATAGGGATGGATTTGGAAGGCGCATGGTATCTGCTGAAAACGAAAGAAAAATATGAACAGACAGATCCGGTAGAAGGGCTGGATGTATCTTATCTTCAAAGAGAACTACTTTCTCCGGTGCTTGGTATAAAAGACCCTAAAACAGATAAAAGAATTTGCTTTGTTGGAGGAATCAGAGGACTTGAAGAATTGGAAAGACGTGTACGGACAGACTGCAACGTGGCATTTTCCATGTATCCGACTACAATACAAGAACTTTTTGAGGTCGCTGATGCCGGGAGACTGATGCCGCCGAAATCGACATGGTTTGAGCCAAAACTGCGCAGCGGATTGTTTTTGCATCTGATTGGAGAAGAAAAAAGCAGATAATGTAGGAATTTGAAGAATAATGGAGGATGGATTCTTTTCAATCAAATCAAGATAACTTGTTTTTCCATGCAAACAATGGTAAAATATTTTTTATAAAATTTACGATTTATGGGAGGATATTTATGGACAAAAAATTATATGATTTGATGGATTGGGCTGCGATTGAGGCAGTCGTATATTCCGAAGAAGATCATCCGCATGTTCTGTTAGGTGCACATGAGACAGAAGAGGGCATCCTGATTCAGGCATTTATTCCTTCAGCAGCAGAGGTGTCCGTAAAAATTGCAGGGGTAAAAGAAGAATATCCAATGGAACTGGCTGATGAGGCAGGATTTTTCGCAGTACTTCTTCCAAGAAAAACAATTCCAGAATATCATTTCAAGATTACATATGAAGATGGACAGACAGCGGAGATGATGGATCCATATGTATTTGAGCCGCAGATTTCAGAAGAGATGACAAAGAAATTTAATGCGGGTATCTGCTATGATATTTATGAAAAGATGGGAGCCCATCCTATGACTGTAAATGGAGTGGAAGGTGTCTATTTTGCAGTATGGGCTCCAAATGCAATGAGAGTCAGTGTAGTAGGAGATTTTAATTCTTGGGATGGCAGAAGAATGCCAATGAGAAGACTGTGGGATTCTGGTATCTTTGAACTGTTTGTTCCGGGATTGACGGCAGGAACACTGTATAAGTACGAGATCAAGGCAAAAGGAGGTCTCACTTATCTGAAGGCGGATCCTTATGCAAATGCAGCAGAACTGCGCCCAAATACAGCATCCATCGTGGCAGATCTGAGAAATTTTGACTGGACAGATAAAGAGTGGATTGCGGAGAGAAAAAAGAGAGATACGAAAAAGGAGCCAGTAGCAATCTATGAGATGCATTTAGGCTCCTGGAAAAAACCACAGAACCGTGATTTTTATACTTATAGAGAATTAGCTCCGATGGTCGCAGAATATATCAAGGAGATGGGATATACTCATATTGAACTGATGCCGATCATGGAACATCCTCTGGATGCTTCCTGGGGATATCAGGTAACAGGATATTATGCACCGACCAGCCGTTATGGAACACCAGAAGATTTTATGTATTTCATCAATTATATGCATGAACAGAAAATAGGGGTAATCTTAGACTGGGTTCCAGCACATTTTCCACGAGACACATTTGGACTTTCCAACTTTGATGGAACGTGCCTGTATGAACACCATGATCCCAGACAGGGCAGCCATCCGCATTGGGGCACGTTGATCTATAATTATGCCAGACCGGAAGTAAAGAACTTTTTGATTGCAAATGCTTTATTCTGGGCAGAAAAATATCATGTGGACGGTATTCGTATGGATGCAGTTGCATCTATGCTGTATCTTGACTATGGAAAACAAGATGGAGAATGGGTAGCCAATATCTATGGCGGAAATGAAAATTTAGATGCTGTGGAGTTTTTTAAACATTTAAATTCTATATTCAAACAGAAAGAAAAAGGCGTAATGCTGATTGCAGAAGAGTCTACCGCATGGCCGAAAGTGACGGGAGATGTTAAAGAAGATGGTCTTGGATTTGATTATAAATGGAACATGGGATGGATGAATGACTTTATTCAGTATATGTCTTTAGATCCTGTTTACCGCTCCAGCCATCATGGAGAACTGACTTTCAGCATGATTTACGCATACAGTGAAGATTTTATTCTGACATTGTCACATGACGAGGTTGTTCATGGCAAGGCTTCTATGATCGGGAAAATGCCAGGTGAGAGAAAGCAGAAATTTGCAAATTTAAGGGCGGCATACGGCTTTATGCTCACACATCCAGGAAAAAAACTGCTGTTTATGGGGCAGGATTTTGCACAGTTCTCTGAGTGGTCTGAGGAAAAGGAACTGGAGTGGAATCTCTTGGAATATGATGAACACAAAAAGATGGAACAGTATGTAAAAGATCTGAATCAGCTTTACAAGAAATATCCTGCTTTATATATGCTTGACTATGATCCGAAGGGATTTGAATGGATTAATGCAATCTCTGCAAACGAGAATATGCTGGTATTTACAAGAAACACAAAGAAGAAAGAAGAGACGCTTCTGGTTGTATGTAATTTTTCACCGCTCGTATATGAAAATCATAAGATCGGTGTTCCGTATCCGGGAAAATATAAAGAGATTTTTAACAGCGACCGCGCAGAGTACGGCGGTGAAGGAAATGTCAATCCACGTTTGAAACAGTCTAAGAAAGAAGAATGTGATGACAGAGAAAATTCTATTCTGATCAAAGTTCCTCCGATGGGAATCTCCATTTTCAGTTATTCAAAATCAGCAGAAAAGCCAGTGACAAACCGCACTGCTAAGAAGGCGAAAGAAACGGCAGAAAAAACAACTGCAAAGAAGACAAGAAAAAAGAAAAATTTAAAAGAGGAACTGGAGAGAAAGATTGCAGAAGAGGAAACAAAAGAGACTGTAAAAGAAATTGAAAAAACAGAGAAAAAAGTGGCAATAGCTTTGGAAGTAAAGAAGCAGGAAGTGAAAAGTTTAGAAACTTCAAAGAAAGAAACAAAGAAAACAGAGCCGGAAAAAATAGGGACAACAAAAACAGAAACAAAAAAGATAGAGACAAAAAAAACAGAACCGGAAAAGATAGCAACAAAAAAGACAGAGGCGAAAAAGATAGAGACAAAAAAAACAGAGCCAAAAAAAATAGAGCATAAAAAGACAGAAAAAGAAAAGACAGCAGAAAAAAAATAATTTTACAGAAAAAATATGAGGTAAACGAATGAACAGTGTAACAGAACTGCAGGATGTAACGGTGAAAGAGGCAAACCGGCTGATTACATATCTTCAGGATAATATATCCCATATTATTTTGCTGGGAATCCGAATTTTATTTGCTGTTGTGATATTTTGGGCAGGCAAAAAGATTATTCAAATCCTGATAAAACCGGTAGATCGTTTTTTTGCGCGCAGCATAAAAGAAGAGAGCGGTCATCATTTTATGGTTTCTCTCAGTAAAGCAGGAATGTATCTGGCACTTGCAGGTATTCTGGCTTCTATTATAGGAATACCATCTTCCTCTTTTGCAGCTTTGATTGCCTCAATCGGCGTAGGTGTTGGTCTTGCTCTGAAAGAATCCATGTCCAATCTGGCAGGCGGTTTGATTTTATTGATGACAAAACCATTTTCTGCCGGAGAATATGTGAGAGAAGACGGTCATGGAAATGAAGGGACAGTGCAGAAGATAGGACTGTTTTATACGACACTTGTGACACCTGACAATCAAGTAATTCATCTGCCAAATGGAATTTTGGCAAATTCGGGAATTACAAATGTTTCAGGACAGAAAAAAAGAGAGTTGCGTTACACGGTGGGAATCTCATATGGATCAGACTTAAAGAAAGCAAAAGCGCTGATTATAGAAATTTTAGACAAAGATCATTTTGTGATGCAGGAAGAACAGAAGCAGGTTTTTGTCGATGATTTAGGAGACAGCGCTGTGATCATTGGCTGGAGAGCATGGGTTGCCACAGAAGACTACTGGGCTGCAAAATGGAGTATCACTGAAAAAATAAAACTTGTTTTTGACAAAGAAGGAATTGAAATTCCGTTTAATCAGCTTGATATTAATATAGCGGCCTCACAGCAAAACGCTCAGATTCCTGCAGATGATTCTTTGAACGAGATGGCAGGAAAAGAAAAAGAAAAGGAAAAACGACGAGATGAAAGAAGAACAAAAAAGCAGTGAAAAAGAGCAGCAGAAGGCGCATACGCATATTCGTCCGGATGGAACGGTGTATGAGCATGTACATGTCCATCAGAGTGAAAATGAAAAACCACATTCTCATTCTCATACGCATACCCATGAAAATACAAAAGCAGTTCTCAATCGACTGTCGCGCGCAATAGGACATCTGGAATCTATAAAAAAGATGGTAGAGAGCGGCAGAGACTGCAGTGAAGTATTAATTCAGCTTTCAGCAGTCAAGGCTGCCATCAACAATACAGGTAAAGTGATTCTTCAAGACCACATTGAGCATTGTCTGGTGGATGCAGTTGAGACAGGCGATTTTGAAGCAATCGAAGAGTTGAACAAAGCAATCAATAGATTCATAAAATAAGCCAGACCGGTCTGCAAAACAGACAAAAATACAGGCCGGTTTCTGCAGAGGGAGGCTGTCATATGAAAATAAATTACTTAGCAAACATACTGCGAACAGCGGAAAATATCGTATGCTTGGCAGGTAAGGGGATGTCACGCGAAATGGGAATCCATACATATGCAGAAAGTGCGAAAGCATATGAAATAGAAGAGATGTACGGAAGATCACCAGAAGAACTTTATACGGCCCAGTGCCTTGCAACAAGACCAGAAAAATTTTATAAATATTATAAAACGGAAGTTTTGATGCAGGATCAAGATCCGGGAGCTGCATACTATGCACTCGCAGAAATTCAGAAAAAAGTAAATTTAAGCTGGATTATAACGAGAAGTGTTTATGATTTTCCAAACAGAGCCGGATGTCAGAGAGTGATTAATCTGCATGGAACAATTTTTGAAAGTCATTGTCCAAGATGCGGACAGAAATACCAAAAAGAGTATATTCTGGAGGCGGAGAAAGTGCCTCTCTGTGAAAAATGCGGCGTCCCATTGAACCCAGGGGTGACGATGATGGGAGAAATGGTGGACAACCATACAATGACAAAGGCAGCAGACGCAGTATCAAAGGCAGATGTACTCCTGGTTCTGGGAGCAAATTTAAGATCAAATATTTGCTCAGATGAACTTCAATATTTCCAAGGAAAAAAATTGATTCTGATTAATTCAGAAAAACATTATATGGATCATCTGGCAGATATCTCTATTAATGAAAATGTAGAGGATGTTTTGCAAAAATTATTGGAACTTTTATAAAGCAAGGGCGTAAAAGCGTTCTTTTAGGATGACAAGCCAAAATCCCAGGTGATTTGGTTATCGGTTCGCATCATGTAAAAATAGAGGGAATTTAAAATGATTGACACAATTAAAAAAGAAGCAGAAGAAGCAGCAGAAGAGCTGATTGAGACAGCAAAACTGGAAGAAGGAGAGATACTGGTAGTCGGCTGTTCGACGAGTGAAGCAGCAGGAGAAAAAATTGGGACGTTTTCTAATAAAGATCTTGGCACTGCAATTTTTGAGGGAATTTATACAGCGGCACAAAGACATGGTATTTATGTAGCAGCACAGTGCTGTGAACATTTGAATCGTGCTCTGATTCTGGAAAAAGAAGCGGCACAGAAATATGGATTTGAGATTGTAAGCGTTGTTCCACAGCCAAAAGCCGGCGGTTCCTTTGCTACTGCAGCATATAGAGGATTAAAAAATGCAGTGGCAGTGGAGTATATTCAGGCACATGCAGGCATGGATATTGGTGACACGCTGATTGGGATGCACTTAAAACATGTTGCAGTTCCTGTACGGATCAGCAAAAAAAAGATCGGAGAGGCGAATTTAGTCTGTGCAAGAACAAGACCAAAATATATTGGCGGTGAACGAGCAGTCTATAAATAATAAAATAGATGAAAAAATAAAAAAATAAAAAAAAGACTTGCAAAACAGATGAGAAAGTTATATAATAGCGAAGTGCAGTAAAGAACTGTACTTCGCTGGAATAGCTCAGTCGGTAGAGCACTTCACTCGTAATGAAGGGGTCGTCGGTTCAAGTCCGATTTCCAGCTTTTTAAAAAAGCTTGATTTTACAAGGAAAATCGAATGTTAAAAAGGAAAGACCGCTGAGAAAAAGGCGGTCTTTTTTTTCGTTTGGTTAATATTTGACTATTATTTAATTTTTTTGTTTCTCATATACGTTTTATAAACAGTTTTTTTAAGTTTATGTTGTCTTTTTTTTAAAGTGAATTTTAAAATTACTAGGGTTAATTTTTTTGATACACATTGTCAATATAAAAAAAGAGGGGAAAAATTAGGGATGGAAACGCTCAGCATCATATTAAACATCCTGATTATCATAGCAAACTAGCGAAATTGTTTTATAGAAAGTTTATATATAATTAATTGATTTCATAAGGCTTCCTTGTATAATAAAGGATAGAGTAAAAAAACGCTCAATGCGGGAGGGAGCAGACATGATTGAAAATTTAAAACAGAAATTCCGTAAATTTATGACAGGACGTTATGGCGTCGATGAACTGTCCAAATTTTTTATGGTGATTTTGCTGATTCTGATTGTACTATCCATATTTATTAGAAATCCTGGGTTAGACTCTCTGATCTT
>JAGZHZ010000005.1 GCA_018366495.1 Clostridiales bacterium | reverse complement strand
GCGCCTTTTCAGCGTATGATTCTAGCAATTTATACACAACAAAAGCAAAAAGAGGGATGTGAAAAAACTCAATCGAGTTTTTTCACATCCCCTTTCTTTTTTATAAATTTGAAGTTTTCTTTCTTGTTCCGCCAAATTCAGTTGTAAAGCCTTGAACTTATCATAGAGACTTTACAGTTCGACTGCCGTATATTCATGTCCTGTATAAGGCAGAAATTTACTTAGCACATCGTCCATTTTTATTTTCAGACTCGTCGTATTGATGCAGGGATGACACCCGATATATTCTTCTTCCAGAATCGTCTTTTCAATCAGGAGTCTGACGTGATGCTCTTTGTCATTCATCAGCCCCAGAACACTGACGGAACCCGGCGTCACTCCCAGATACTGCTCCATATGATCTGCGTCCGCAAATGACAGTCTGGCGCTTCCAATCTGATGCGACAGATCTTTTGTCTTAAATTTCTTATCCCCTGAAATCAAAAGCAGATAAAATTTTGTTTTCTGTGCATTGCACAGAAACAGATTTTTACAGATTTCCGTCTGAAGAAGATCGTCAATCTCATGACATGCTTCGATTGTGGGCGTCACGTCATGGTCTACTCTCTGAAAAGGAATTTCCAGCTGTTCCAAAAGATCATATACATCTCGCTCTCTTTTCAGACGTCCCGTCTCATCCGCAGGCCGCCCGTCATACAGCTTTAATTTCTCTTCCATCATCAATATGCTTTTCCCCAGTAAACCATATGTTTTGCAGGTTTTCCGCAGTGGATGCACGTTCCTGTGATTTCTTCCTGCTGGAATGGGATACAGCGTGATGTAACGCCTGCCTCTTCTTTCAGGGCATCCTCGCACTCCTGGCATCCGCACCACATTGCTTTGATAAATCCTGGCTTCTCATTTGCAATCTGTTTGAACTCATCCATTGTCTTTGCTGTATAAGTATGAGCATCTCTGTGGGCTCTTGCACGCTCCAGCATCTCTTTCTGCATGGTTTCTAATACTTCTCCAACTTTTGCAGCCAGCTCAGGAATTGGTACAACAATTTTTTCTCTTGTATCGCGGCGTACAATCACAGCCTGGTTTGATTCGATGTCCTTTGGACCTACTTCGATACGCAGTGGGATTCCTCTCATTTCCTGCTCAGAGAATTTCCATCCTGGACTCTTGTCTGTGTCGTCTACTTTCACACGGAATCCTGAAAGCATGTTTTTCAGTTCATAAACTTTGTCGAGAACGCCTTCTTTTTTCTGCTGAATTGGAATCAGCATCACTTGTGTAGGAGCAATTCTCGGCGGCAGAACGAGTCCGCTGTTATCTCCATGAACCATGATGATTGCCCCAATCATACGCGTTGTCATTCCCCATGATGTCTGGTGAACATATTTCAACTGATTGTCTTTATCTGTAAACTGAATACCGAATGCTTTTGCAAATCCGTCTCCAAAGTTGTGGCTTGTTCCGGACTGCAGCGCTTTTCCGTCGTGCATCAGAGATTCAATCGTATATGTTGCCTCAGCGCCTGCAAATTTTTCTTTGTCTGTCTTACGTCCGCGGATTACAGGGATGGCAAGCACTTCCTCACAGAAATCAGCGTATAAGTTCAGCATCTGGATTGTTCTCTCCTCTGCTTCCTCAGCAGTTGCGTGTGCAGTGTGTCCCTCCTGCCATAAAAATTCTCTGGAACGCAGGAACGGTCTTGTCGTCTTTTCCCAGCGCACAACAGAGCACCACTGATTATATACCTTTGGAAGATCACGGTAAGATTCGATATCTTTTTGATAGAAGTCGCAGAACAGTGTTTCAGATGTCGGTCTGACGCACATTCTCTCCTGAAGCGGTTCCAGACCGCCATGTGTCACCCATGCTACTTCCGGCGCAAATCCCTCTACATGATCTTTTTCTTTCTGAAGTAAGCTTTCCGGAATAAACATTGGAAGATATACATTCTCCACTCCTGTCTCTTTAAAACGGCGATCCAGTTCATGCTGGATATTCTCCCAGATCGCATATCCTGCCGGTTTGATAACCATGCAGCCCTTTACACTCGTGTAATCAATCAGTTCCGCCTTCTTTACGACGTCCGTATACCACTGGGCGAAATCCTCTTCCATGGAAGTAATCTCTGATACTAATTTCTTCTCTTTTGCCATGCCTCATTCTCCTTTTCTTTCTCACGGTCAGACCCGTTTTTATTCCTTTTCAGATACAATACAAATGCAATAAGACGTCCGACAAGAATAATAAAACTCCTCGCAAAACTTTTTTGTTTTCTTAGAAAATAAGATTTTCTATAAAATAAAAAAGCCTTTCATCCCAAAAAGGGACCGAAAGGCTTCGGCGGTACCACCCTGATTAACCGTAAGATCACGGTTCTCTCATCTTCCGTTATCGCCGGAATTACGCTGTATTTTCATACAGGACTCCAAGGCAGGTTCCACATTTCTCTCATAAAAATCTCTCAGCCGCGGATTTTCTCTCTGTGAATCGTTTCATGTGTACTAATCCTTTTCTTCGTCGCATCGTCTCATTTACTTGTAGGCTATTTTATGTCACAATAAGTTTTTTGTCAAGCTCTGACTATGGATATCTTTACCGTCTTTTGCTATAATAGTTCTTACAAGAATACGCATGAAATACATGGAGACACAAAGGAGGGAATTATATGGATCAGCCGATTCTTTACCGCAAACGTCTGATACCAGAAGAATGCGTTCTGCTTAAGGACGACATTATTCTGTTTCAGGATGAAAAACTCATTATCACAAAGTGGAATACGCTCCATCCCAAAAAGGATCTTCACCACGGATATTCCTGCTACTGCCTCGACAAAGGCATCAAGATCAGTAAATTTCTCGATGCAGACGATCATCTTCTGTGCTGGTACTGTGATATCATCACCTATTCGTTTGATCCTGTTGAAAATGCCTACGTCTTTACCGATCTTCTGGCCGACGTTATTCTAAAGCCGGGAGAGCAGATCGAAGTGGTTGACCTCGACGAACTTGCCGATGCGTGCGAGCTGGAACTGATTACTCCGAAGCAGCTCATTCTGTCGCTGAGACAGCTCGACGAACTTTTAAAGTGTATCCAGAGCGGTGAATTTTCCGTCTATCAATCACTTTTGAATCAGTTTGACAAATAGAAAGAGAATCTAACAAGATGGAAGAAAGGCGCCTTGGAAGTCAAAAAATGACTTTCAAAGCGCTCTCCATTTTTCCTATATTGTTTTTTTATAATTCCAGCTCAATCCTGCGGTGTGTCTTTTCGTATTTCTGGTAGACAACCCCCGCCGCATCCAGCATTCTCTTTGATGCAATCACAGAAGGCTGAGCTGCATATTTATCACAGTCATATACGATTTTTTTAATTCCAGCCTGAATGATCGCCTTTGCACATTCATTGCACGGAAAAAGCGATACATACAATGTGGAACCTTCCAGACTGCCTCCGCGGTAATTTAAAATCGCATTCAGTTCGCTGTGCGTGACATACAGATATTTCTGATCCAGCTCTTTTCCTGTCTTTTCCCACGGAAATTCATCATCTGAGCATCCGATCGGAAATCCATTGTATCCCATAGATAAAATTTTATGATCCGGACTGACAATGCAGGCTCCCACCTGTGTGCTCGGATCTTTTGAGCGCATACCGGAAAGCATCGCAACTCCCATAAAATATTCGTCCCATGAGATATAATCTTCTCTTTTTCCGCTCATGACACCCTCCTATTTTGTTCCGAAAATACGGTCTCCCGCATCTCCCAGTCCCGGCACAATATATCCGTGATCATTCAGTTTTTCATCGAGCGCTCCGATATATAAATCGACATCCGGATGTGCTTCCTGCATTCTTTTGATTCCTTCCGGAGCGGCAATAATACACATAAAGTGAATATTTTTTACTCCTTTTTGTTTCAGCATCTGGATTGCTGCTTCCGCTGATCCGCCTGTCGCAAGCATCGGGTCAACCACATATACCTCTCTCTCCGAAGAGTCTGCCGGAAGCTTGCAGTAGTATTCTATCGGTTCCAGCGTCTCAGGATCACGGTACAGACCGATATGACCGATTTTTGCAGCCGGAATCATCGCCAGCATTCCTTCTACCATTCCAAGTCCTGCACGCAGGATCGGCACAACAGCAAGTTTCTTTCCACTCAGTTCTTTTGCAGTCATTTTTGCGATCGGTGTCTCGATCTCTACGTCAGACAGTTTCAGATTTCTTGTCGCTTCGTAGCACATCAGCATCGCAATTTCCTTGATCATTTCCCGAAATTCTTTTGAACTCGTATCCTTTTTACGGATAATCCCGATTTTATGCTGAATTAACGGGTGATCCATTACATGCACATTTTCCATATTTTCCTCTTTCTTCCGGTAAATGCCGGATTTTATCTTTTATCCTTCAATCATTGCTATTCTGCGTTTATGACGGTCATCCCCTGAAAATGGTGTATCCAGAAATGTATCTACAATTTTCAGAGCCAGCCCTGTTCCGACTACTCTTCCGCCCATCGCAAGGACGTTTGCATCGTTATGCAGACGTGTCGCCTCCGCACAGAAACAGTCTGTACAAAGAGCCGCACGAATCCCTTTCATTTTATTTGCTGTAATTGAAATTCCAATTCCAGTGCCGCAGATTAAGATTCCCTTGTCACAGGAACCATCCTGAATGGCTTTTCCTACTTTTTTCGCATAGACTGGATAATCCACAGCCTCTTCACTGTAGCATCCAAAATCCTGATATGCAATTCCTCTCTGGTCCAAATGTTTTTTTACTTCCTGCATCAGCTCATATCCGCCGTGATCGCATCCAAGTGCTAACATAAAAGTTCCTCCTCATTTAATACTACTACCAGGCGTGTGATAAATTCATCCAGCTTCTGATAGCATTCTTCATATGTCTCAAGTGTTCCGCCGTACGGGTTTGTGATATCCCCCTGATATCCGATAAATTCTGCCAGTGTATAGACATTCTCATAATGGTCATATTCTTCGAGAATTTTCAATTTCTGCGCCAGTTCCATCGTAAGAACCAGTGTCCTGTCACCGATATCGGTCTCCTCCAGATGAGCTGAGGCATGATCCTGCATTGTCAGCCCTCTCTTTTGCAGTATCTCCTCCGCTTTTGGATTCACAGGTTCTGGAAACAATACAATCAGCCCTTTCGAGTCGATCTCCAATTCCTCCAGCAAAAATTTGCTTTTTAAAATTGTTTCCGCCATAGGACTGCGGCATGTATCGCTTGTGCTCACAAAAATTAATCTGTCATAGCGTTTCATAATTTTTTCTCCTCATACCTCGATCAGCTGATGACCCGCCGCCTTCATCAGTCGATTCATAATCGCCGTTCCAAGAACGGGAGTTTCAAATGTCTCAGAAAAAATGGATGAGACTTTCTCTTCATCGAACTCTCGCAGCGCGCCGTACAGATGGCGGCTGATCGTGAGTTCCTCACGGAGTGTACCGATCTTTTTTATCATTCCTTCCGGATAAAGGTGCGCTGTCTCTTCTGCACAGAGAATGCCCGGAGTTCTTCCCTCTTTCAGCTCTTCTTCGACAAGCTGTCTGATTTTTTGTGCCACCTTTTCTTTTTCTCCGCGAATCAAAATCATATTCGCCTTTGGAGCATAATGTCTGTACTTCATTCCGGGAGCCTTTGGATGTACTTTGGAATTGTTGTCAATTAAGGCTGCATCAATTTCTACTCTTCCAATCACATCCGCCAGCATCTGCTGCGTGATAAAACCAGGACGAAGAATGGTTGGAATCTCCTCACTCAGATCAATAATCGTAGATTCCAGACCGATTCCCACACTTCCTCCGTCTAAAATCATATCAATCTTTCCATTCATATCCTCCGCAACATGGGATGCCATCGTCGGACTCGGTCTTCCAGAAGTATTTGCGCTCGGAGCTGCAATAAATCCTCCGCCTGCTCTGATCATTTTCAGCGCAGTGTCATGATTCGGCATTCTGACCGCTACTGTTTCCAGTCCTCCTGTCGTACCGTAAGGCACTTTTTCATTTTTTCTCATAATCATTGTCAGAGGTCCCGGCCAAAATGCGTCGGCAAGCTTCTTTGCCTCCTCCGGAACCTCCTCCACAATCTTCTCCAGATCTGAAAAATCTGCAATGTGTACGATCAAAGGATTGTCTGACGGTCTTCCCTTTGCAGAATAAATCTTTGCAGCTGCTTCCTCATCCAGCGCATTTGCGCCCAGGCCATATACAGTCTCTGTCGGGAAAGCGACAAGCCCTCCGTCTTTTAAGATCTGTCCTGCCTCCTCGATCCATTTCTCCTCATGATCTTCCTTTATCCGCACTATTTTTGTCTCCATTGCCTGCACCAAACCTTTCCGGCGAATCTTTTTCTATTGTAAACTCGGTATCTGATCCATGTCCTGCAAAAAGCGCCAGGACATCTCATAGACTCCATCTGTGCCTATTATAACACCTGAGGCAAAAAAATAAAACTGTTTTCTCTGCGCATTGTTTTTAGACTGAACAAAAAAACTGCTGCCTCAGATGTTTCCATCATGAAAGCAGCAAGCTTCTATCTATTCTGACTCTTATTTTTCAATACTTTCGATTCGCTTGTTCAGCGTATCTTCCTGCCCTTCGACTACGCCGATAATAGGGGCTCCGATGATATTTCCTTCTTTGTCCACCACATAGGTAGTCGGATATCCGTTTAATTCCGAAATAAAATCTTTATACAGCTCATTGTCCGGATCTGGCGAGATATTGCAATAGGTCACGCCTTTTGCCGAAAGAATCTCCTTCGCAGTCGCCAGTTCTTCTTCTCCCTGTCCGGAATCACTTCCAACGCCGATCAGATTGATATTTTTGTCTTTAAATTCTTGATACAGTTCTTCCAGATACGGCATTTCTTCAACACAGCTGCCGCATCCGTTGCTCCAAAAGTTTACAATCGTTGCGTCATAGTCCGAAAAAATATCGCTTGTGACGATATTGCCTTCCATATCTTTTTCAGAAAATTCCGGGAAAGGTTTTTTTGTCACCAGATCATCGCTTTTCTGACCGCATCCTGTCAAAGAAAAAGCCATCATTGCAAGAACCAGTGAAACAGACGCTATTTTTTTCATGATTTTTCCTCCTTCGGTGAATAAAATGAAAATGATTTTGAAATCGCTTTGTGCGGACAAGTGCGGATACAGTCTCCGCATCGAATACATTCTGTATGATTTGGCGTCTTGTATACATCGACGTCCATCTTGCAGACACGGCTGCACGCGCCGCATGAGGTACATTTTTCTCTGTCTATGCGGAAACGGTACACGGAAACTTTATTAAACAGCGCATAGAAAGCTCCCAGCGGACAGATCCATTTGCAAAACGGTCGGTAAAAAAAGACCGCAAGCAAAATAACAGCCAGTAAAATACAGCTTTTCCATGTAAACAGCCATCCCAGACTTGCACGGATTCCCTCATTTGCAAGAGATAACGGAATTCCTCCCTCCAGAATACCTGCTGGACAGATGTATTTACAGAAAAATGGATCTCCCATGCCCACTTCATTTACAACTGTCATCGGCAGAACAAACACAAAGACCACCAGAATCACATATTTGAGATATGTCAGCATGTGCAGACGTTTTGTGCTGAATTTTTTCGTCGGAATCTTATGGAGCAGTTCCTGAAACCATCCAAATGGACAGAGAAATCCGCAGACCACTCTTCCCAGCAGCACGCCGATAAAAATCAGCAGCCCTACAATATAGTAGGAAAACTTGAATTTTGAGGAGCCGATCACGGCCTGAAGAGAACCGATCGGACACGCTCCTGCCGCCGCTGGACAGGAGTAGCAGTTCAGCCCGGGAACGCAGATACTTTTCAGCTTGCCTTTGTAAATTTTCCCGCTGAAAAAATTCATCAGAAAGGGATTGGTTGCCAAGGCTGCTAAGAGCTGGATCTTCCAGCGGTTTCGATTTATTTTTGTATTTTTTTTCTTCTTCTCAGCCAATACCTACACACTCCAGACAAATATTAACTGCTTTGTTCAGCACGGTTGCTGTCTCGTCCCGATAAATGCCAATCCCGATCATAATCAGTGAGACAGCCAATAGAAATCCTGTCATCTTTTTCATAATTTACCCCATTATAGCTGCCGCTGCTGTGGCCTCATTTCCATCATCTGTGCCGTTATTCCGCTCATCCACAATATTTTTATAAAATTCTACCTCTTTGACCAGCTCTTCTGCTACCACTTTTGCGCTCCATGAAGAATAGAAAGCTTCTCCCACATACCATACTCCTGTACTTGGCATACCTTCAATCATATCTGCATATTTTTCTGTCGCTTTTTTCAGCGAATCGTTATATTCCAGAACCGGAAACGGTGCATCTTCAAACATGGATATTTCTTCTGCATTTTTATTGCATACGATAATTTCTCCCCCGTTTTCTTTTACACCTTCATATGCGCTTGTCAATTCATCATAAAAAGCCTGCGCATCCTTGTCTGATGCATCTATAAATGTAAAAAATGTTACAGATGGAATATCTTCTTTTGTAAATTCTTCTCCTGAAAGCGTTGTTGTCTCAAAATCATCGATCGCATTTGCCGTCATTTTATCCGCCGCCGGTATAGTTCTTTCTTCATAATAATCATCAACCCATTCTTGTGTGACCCATCCTTTTTCGAGGGCATCTTCCACTGTCACATTTCCCTCTGCAATCGACTTCTCTACTTCTTCCAAACTAGGTTTTTTGCTCCCGCACGCTGTAAGGGAAACCATACATAATGCCGCAATCACAGCTCCTGTAAATTTCTTCATAAAAAATATACTCCTTTTCTTCGCTTCTGCGTTTTTAAGGAGTATATCATATTCCATATAAAGCTGATGTTAAGCTGGAAAATCAATTTTAAAAATACATCCTGACGGATCATTGGAGGTCACAGAGATATGAGCATTGTGGCGCTCCAGAATCTTTCTGCAGACAGCCAGCCCCAATCCGCTTCCCCCGATTGCTCTGCTTCTTGACTTGTCAATCCTAAAAAACGGCTCAAAGATCTGATCCCGATATTCTTTCGGAATCCCCTCTCCTTGATCTGCCACCGTCACTTGTGTCTTTTCCGGAAATCTCTCAATTTTCACTCTGATACTTGTGTGGGATGGACTGTACTTGATTGCATTTTCAATCAGATTATAAAAAACACGTTCCAAAAGTCGATCCTGTCCTTTCACACAGCAGTCTGAATCTGTAATCTGAATTGAAATCTGCTTTTGCGACGCCAGTTCTGACAGCTCATCTGCAACATCTTCCAAAAGTGGAAAAAGCACGACCGATTCTACCGTTTCCAGCGGCAGATCACGGCTGAACCAGAGCAGATCTTCAATCAGTTTTGTGAGACGTCCCAGCTGATCCTGCAAAGCGGCAACTGCCTTTTTTGTCTCCTCGTCTTTATTTTTTGCAGATAGAGAAAATACATCCAGTTTTGTCTGCATCACTGCCAGAGGTGTCCGCAATTCATGCGCCGCATCCGCCGAGAATTGTCTCTGCAGCGTGAAAGAGTGCTGAAGTTCTTCTAATAGCTGGTTAAATGAGACCGTCAAATCTTGCACTTCGTCGGCGCTGACCGGCACAGGAATCATTTCGGCAAAATTATTGATATCTCTTTTTTTTACTTCCTGCGCAAGACTTTTTATTGGTTTCAGAACGTATCCTGCTGCCAGATATGTCGCAATCCCTCCGATCAGTACAATCACACACGTCGCAATGATACTCTCTTTGCGAAAAATTTCATACGATGTTCTCACAAGACTGATGGCAGGTATTGTATTTTCTGCCTGCATAGACTCAAAACATTCTCCTGCCGTTTCCATAGAAATACTGGGCTGAAGGTTCTGCATCTCAATAGTATCCACCATCTTATTCGCTGAGAAATTTGAAAGAAACGCCAGTATCGTGCAGGAAATCAGCAGAAAAATACTTGCCGTCAAAGTAAATCGAATGCGAAGCGATAATTTTTTCATGGCAGTATATATCCCTCCCCTATCTTTGTCTGAATGGGATCATATCCAAGAACGTTTTTCAGTTTTTTGCGCATCGCAGATAAATGCACTCTCACAGAGTTGCTAAATGGATCGAAGTCTCCGTTCCATACATGTTCAATAATCTCCTGCTGTGTAATCAAATGCCCCTGATTTAAAAGAAAATATTCTAAAATTGCAGTCTCTTTTGCAGTGAAAAAAACCGTCTCCCCTTTCACTGTGACACATCGGCTGAACGAATCCATGGAAATGTCCTGATATGTCAGGTAACTTGGGGACTGCACAAATCTGCGGTTCAGCAGAACCCGCATCCTTGCCTCAAGTTCTTCAAAATGAAACGGTTTCGTCAGATAATCGCTCGCTCCGAGTTCAAATCCGGAAAGTTTTGTCTCCAGATGATGATTGGCTGACAGGATCAAAACTTTCGTCTGCGGCTTGTCCTCTTTCAGTTTTTCTAAAATTTCCAGCCCGTCCATTCCAGGCAGATTCAAGTCCAAAATAATCAGATCATACGTTTCATCCATCGCCATCTGATATCCTTCTGTTCCTGTCTCTGCCTGATCTACTGCATATCCTTTCCAGGACAATCCTTTCGCCAGATCACATAAAAGTTCCCGTTCATCTTCTATAATCAGAATCCGCATCTTCATTTCTCCCTTCTGATATACAACATTGTATCTTTTCTCAGTTTTTTATACTTTTTATCTGATCTTCCGTCTCTTTTTTAAATTGTTCAAAGAAATCCTCAATCGTATCAAATTCATAATTCGGAACAAATTTTGTATTTTCCACGTCTTCTCTCGTCGCTTCCCCTGTATAAACCACGCATGTTTCCACTCCCGCTGCGATTCCGCATGCAATGTCCGTGTACAGTCTGTCTCCGATCACAATCGTCTCTTCTGCCGAAAATTTTGTCAGTTCCAGACAGTAATCCACAACCTCTCTGGCTGGTTTTCCCAGATACTTTGGACTTTTTCCCGTCGAGTTTTCGATCATCTGACAGATCGATCCGCAGTCTGGTATAAATCCGAAAGGCGCCGGACAGCACAGATCTGGATTTGTCGCCAGATAGGGGATATTCTCTGTTGATAAAATTTCACAGACACGTTCTAACTTTTCATATGTCAGCTCACTGTCATATCCGACCAGAACACACGCAATTCCCTCCTCGACATATTCTGTGACAATGAGCCCCTGCTCTCTCAGATTTTGTATAAAAGACGCTGTCCCCATGACAAAAATCTTTTTTCCTGCGAAATTTTCTTTCAGATACTGCGCCGCAATGAAACCGGATGTGACAAACTGCCATTCTTCCGTTCTCAGATTCCACCCTTCAAATTTCTTTACATAATCAGCCGTACTTTTTGTTGAATTATTCGTAATATAAATTGATTTTCCGCCGACCTTCTCAATCAGCTCAAGCAGTTTTTTCGTTCCCTCATACAATTTGTTTCCGGTTGCAATCGTCCCGTCGATATCAAATAAAAATAATCTTTTGTTCTTCAGCATAATTTTCCCCTGATCTTTTTTATATTTTCTTCGCTTATTTTAATACAGAGCCGTTCCTGTGTCCATCTCTATTCTTCGATCCTTTTCACTGAAAAGCAAAGCAGGAATACGCTCCCAAAGCTTCTGGCTTTCGTCAGGAAGAATTGACAGTAAACACGATGATATCGTCTGCCCTATACCTTTTGCTGAATTATTCAAAATTTTGTTTTTCCAGATCAGAGGCGTATGCGGTCATCCCATCTTTTATCGCCTGCGCCACCCTTTTCTGATATTCTTCGGACATTAGAAGTTCCGCTTCTCTTTGGTTGCTCAGAAATCCACATTCCGCAATCACTATCGGACTTTCCGTCTTTCTCAGAATATAATAGCTGTCATTTTCTTTGATCTCTCTGCACCTTGCCACTTCCAGCTCTCTGTTTAAAGATTCTTGTATCACAGCTGCCAGTTTTTGCCCCTTATCTGAATGAGAATAATAAAAAACCTGTGGCCCCTGAACACTTTCATCCGGATAGCTGTTCTGGTGAATACTGACTGTAAACAGGGGATCTGCTTCATTTATCTTCTCGCATCTTTTTTTCATATCCTGCTGTTTCTTACTTCCGCTGCTCTCATCGTACAGTCCTCCGTCTTCTTCCCTCGTCATCACAACTGTAAATCCTTCCTCCTCCAAAAGGGTCTGCAGCTTTTTGGCGATTGCAAGATTGATCTCCTTTTCTTTTGCCCCATTGATTCCGATCTTTCCGGGGTCATCTCCACCGTGGGGCGCGTCTTTGATGCGCAAAGTTCTGCCTTGTATCAATCACTGAAAAAGTACGTCCGTATCTTTCTCCACTTTCTCTAAAAGCCAATCCAGCAGTTCCATATAAACTTGTTTTTTCATCTCTATTCTCTCTTTATTGTATGCAGGATTTTTTTCTGAAAACTGCCCGTTATTCTGGCGGATCTTCAAATATAATGTTCTTAAGAGATTTGAATTCTGCGTATTGGAAAGATCCAGATATCGTTTCAGCTGATCTTCATCCCCTTTTTTGATTGCTGTCACAAACGCATGACGAATGGCGCGTTCCACTCTCGAAGGAGTACTGTCTCTTTTTTTCGCAATCTCATGATATAAAACGCCAATTTTACCCCCTGCATAATAGGGATCTTTATCGAATATTTCCATCGCATCGCAAATATAAGTAAATCCCTTTGTGCCCGCCGGGATCCCTATACTCAGCAATACGTCTACTATATTCATATCCATGTTCAAAATCCTCTCTTTCCTTTTCCCATATCACGATATATGTATGTTGTGACTATTATATGTTTTATTACAACATTTGTCAATATATCTTTGTTGACAACGCATCTATTTTCCCTTATTATAAAAGTTACTGCTATCGGCTGCAGTTTTGCATGACAGCATCAGGAAATTGCGAAAAAAGAGGTAAAAAAACTTGAAAGATCGAATAAAACTTATCAGAAAAAACGCTGGTTTAACCCAACAGGAATTTGCCAGTAAAATCGGGGTATCCAGAAATACAATCGCTACTTATGAAACAAGTGTGCGCATTCCGATTGATGCAATCGTAAAATCGTTATGCCGGGAATTTGATGTCAATGAAGTATGGCTTCGCACAGGAGAGGGCAGTATGTATGTGGAAACAAATCCTGACCTTGCGCTTTCAAAATGGTTCGGTCATCTGCTTCGTGAAAATCCCACTTCTTTTAAAAAGCGTTTTATCATGACACTTTCCAAACTATCTGACAATGAATGGAAAATGCTTGAAAAAATGGTCGACACACTGCATTCTAAAGAAATCTAATATCTTTTGGAACTTCCCACAAGTAAACTGCTCGGTAGTTGAATTGCCGGGCATCTGGCTGTGAAGCTGTGTCTTACAGTTCTGCCCAAAACAGAAATTTACGACATAATAGATAAAAAAAGAGCGGCTTTTACGCCGCCCTTTTCTGATTTTTTTTATTTTGACTGTGCATTCATCCATGCGAAGAGATTTGTGTACTCTCCAGCCGGCAATGTTCCGCCGCCTTCATTTGTAGGAGTTGTTCCAAATGTCTCATTGTCTGTTGAAGCTGCAATCGCTTCCTTGTCCTGAACTCCTGTTACCTGATTGTTCAGCACATAAACCCATGAGAAATGACCCATATACGTTGCGTCCGGACTATCTGTTCCAACAACGGATTCATACAGAGACAGCCAGCTGTTCTCAGCTCCTGCCTGTACAAGTGCACGGTAAGTAGGAAGTGCAAATGCCTTCGGATCTACCACAGGATCATCGACTGACAATACAAACCAAGTTGGAATGTCTTTGATTGCCTCTACTTTATCTTCTGACATCCATCTTTCTCCTGTCATTTCAAATGCGGATGTTCCCATTCCTGCTTCTTCATTTATCTTATAAGTTCCGTCTTCATTTCTGGCATACTCATTAAAAGCATATGCCTCGCAGATCGGATAAGCTGCTGCAAAATAATCTGGATAGTTCACAAGCATATTGACTGTCATGTATCCACCGTTTGAGCATCCGCCCAGATAGATACGATTCGGGTCTACATCCGGATTGGACTCTGCGTAATCTTTGATTGTATCCATCAAAATCTCTGTATATCTAGAAACACCGCTTCCATTTCCATTCGTTCCGTCTCCTTCGTCCATCCAGTATGTCTCGCACTGAACAGCCAGAACGTAGCTTCCTACTTCCTCACCGGCAGTAAAATAAGACTGAATCTCTTCTCTTGCAAGTGCACATACTTCATTGCCCAAAATCTCAATGTCAGGATCTGTTCCGCCTTCGCCCTGTCCATGCAGCCAGATCACGAGAGGATTTTTCTCTCCTCCTGCAATGTCTTCCGGTTCATACGCCGCCGTGCGGAGTGTGATTTCTTCTTCCTCACCAGTAAAATGATTCATGTAAGTTCCTGTGAAAGAATCTCTGTTTGAAAATCTTTCTGTGTCAGGACAAATACGGTTTTCAATGCAGTCTTGTGTAAATGAAATTTTATGTGCTGTTCCATCCACTGTGAAGTTTTCACATTCTACAGATACTTCATACGTCTCTGTCCATTTATTCATCATCACAGACATATCATATGTAAATGGAGATCCGGAAACCTGATATGTCGTCTCCATCTCAACAGCAACATATTTGGAAGCTCCTTCTGCTTTTTCTCCGTTTTCATCGCACAGATATACTTCTTTGACGGTACGCTCTGTTCCTGCAGTCACAACTTTGCATCCCTCTGCGCTGATCTCAGATGCTTCCTCCTGCAATTCTAAAATAATTTTAGGAACTCCTGGTCCCCATTCATATCCCTGTACAAAAATAGATGTTCCTGCAATAATGCCTGTTTCATCAGAAGCTTCTGCTTTTGTTGCATCTGGCATTGTCGCATCTGCTTCTGCTGCAAAAGATACCATGGATGTCATTCCCAATGCGAGACATCCTGCTGTCAAAAAGGCCATCAATTTTTTTCTGTTCATTATATTTTCCCCCTTTAAAAAAATCTTGAGCCGCCACAGCATATCCTTCATCTTTACCAAAAACGACAAAAAACAAAACGTGATTCTATTTACTCCATCGGATATTCTGTATTTCACTCATAACAGCCCTAAAATCATAAACTGCCTGATTGTGTCAAACAATTCAGACAGTCTCATGCTTGCGGTCTGTACTTTTTCAGTATAGCCCCATTTTTTATATTAGTCAAATATTTTTCGTATATTTTATCTAATATTTTATTCTTTTTTTATATTTTTTAGGCATTTTATACACATCTTATTTTTCTCTATTTTGCCTCATTTCTCCTCCGCCGTGCCCTGCGTCAATCACAACCACCTTTTTATCTTCCTTCTGCATCATAACAGTCTGAACTGTCTTCCTCAATCCCATCGTTGACAATAAGGCGACTGCCAGCAGCAGCACGATTCCCATCCACATTTCCCATTTCTTTTTTTCTCTCATTATGCTTCCTTTTTCTGTCTCTCCTTTTTTCTAGTTTATCCGTGTTTTCCTTGATTTATCACACATTTTTTCTTTTATCTTTTCTTTCCGTTCTGGATTCATAAATGAAAGCATATTTTTTCTCTTATTGTCGTCTTGCCGCTCCCTGTATCTTTATGGAAAGTCAGATGAAATACGCTTGAGAATCATATAGAACAATGGTATAATAAAAGTACTCTATTTATACTTTTTTAATCATTTACATAATATCGGGAGGATTTTATGGTTAGTAAAATCAAAGAATTTATTCTTTTGACTGTCGGTATCCTGATCATGGTTGTCGGCATTTATTTCTTTAAATTTCCAAATAATTTTTCCTTTGGAGGAGTGACTGGTATCGCAATCGTCGTCTCCGAATATCTTCCTGTTTCAAGAGGTGTAATTACAACCATCATTAACGTTGCCCTGCTGATCATAGGTTTTCTTCTGCTCGGAAAAGGGTTCGGCATTAAGACCGTTTATACCAGTCTGCTGATGTCATTTGGACTGTCCTTTCTGGAAAAAGTTTGTCCGATGACACATCCTCTGACCGACGAAGTAATTCTGGAGCTGGCTTTCGGCATCTTTCTTCCTGCTGTAGGATCTGCCCTGCTGTTTAATATCGGCGCTTCCAGCGGCGGAACGGATATTGTGGCAATGATTTTAAAAAAATATACAAGCATCAATATTGGAAACGCCTTGCTATTGACAGATCTGATCATCGTGGCTGCGACCTTCTTTGTATTCGATATCAAGACGGGGCTTCTATCCACACTTGGTCTTTTCGTTCGTTCCTTTATGATCGACGGTGTAATTGAAAATATTAACCTTCAGAAATATTTCACGGTCGTGTGCAGCGATCCCGAACCGATCTGCGATTTTATCACGCTCGATTTAGGACGAAGCGCAACTGTCTGTGAAGGAATCGGTGCTTTTTCACATGACAAAAAATATGTAATTTATACGGTAATGAGCCGCGCCCAGGCAGTGCGCCTGCGCTCTTTCATTCACATTCAGGATCCTTCCGCTTTTATTCTCATATCAGATACAAGCGAGATTATCGGGAAAGGTTTCCGAGGTTATCATTAAAAAAAACCTGCTGCAGTCCGGCATTTCTCATAATGAGATCTGCTTTCTGCAGCAGGTTTTTTATTTTACGATATGTATTTAGAAATAATATCCCAAACGGATGACTCTTCCAATCCAAGCTTCCATTCTGCGATACCGCCAAGCTCATATTCCTGTGTCAGTTTTGCTCTTGCCTCAACGGATTTATCATTCTCCAGCCATACCTGATACAGAGATCCATCGCTTCCTGTCCACTGTGCATAATCCTGTCCTGCATCTTCATCATATACAATCTCTGCTCCAGCTTCTTCCACAGCATTTTTTGCCGCTGCCATGCTGACTGCCTCACTGGAGATATTGCCTTCTGAATCTGTATTCCAGATCCGCACATAGAATGGAATGGCATTGATCACTTTGTTTGATGGGACCTGAGCCACAGTATCTTTCACACCGTTTGTGACAAAATCCATGGTCGCCACAGAACCTACATCCGAGCCGGCATAATGCTCATCATATCCCATGATAATCACATAATCTGCTACTATTCCCTGTTCTTCCCTGTCGTAATGCGCCGTATATGGCTGCGGAACAGGATTGTCAACTGATAAAATAATTTCGTTCGCTCTGCATTTTATGGACATTTCTCTGATAAACTGAATATAATCGTCGCCTGCTGATTCTGGTATTGTCTCAAAATCAATATTGATTCCATCCAGTTTGTACTTGAGCGCTTCCTCGATCAGCTGATCCTGAATATTTTTTCTTGCACTCATAGAAGACAGAACCGTCTCCGTATCCACCGACGTATTAAAATTGTCAGTCAGCCCCCATACCTGCATTCCGCTTTTATGCGCTGTTGTCACATACTCTTTGTCTGCGAGGGAAGAAATATTTCCTTCGTTGTCTGTAATAGAAAACCAGGTCGGAGAGATGACATTGACGCCTTTCACTTCGGAGATATCGCTTTTTAAGCTGGCGTTTGCATCTGTATTTGTGACTTGATGCCACACCAGATTAATCTTTTCATCCTGAGTCAGACTTGTATAGACAGGCTCTTTGAAATCAGGAATCTCAAGTGTTGTCTGACTCTGCTCTCCCAGAGTATTATTTCTGACATATCCCAGATATCCGTCTTTTGTCAGCACTTTTGTCCAGTCTTCCATCACATCCACGACCATTACCTGATCTCCTTTGCTGACTTTTGTCAAAATCGGACTTTTTATTCCGCCCTGGAAGCGGACGCTTGTGCTTTTCTTCATCTCGGCAGCCGTCTGCGGTTCTTTCTCATAGCGGATCACTGCCCTGTTTGGCTCTTCCAGCAGATCATATTCCATGAATGTAAATTTCTTCACAAATTCAGCGTCCAGGTAACACAGATCCCCTTCTTGAAATGCAATCACATATTCTTCCGTCTTCTTTTCGTCATTTACGGTATATTCCTTGCTCTCAAGCGGAATCTCATACAGCTCTGTCGGTGTTGTAAACAAAAACAGATCTGCACTTTCATCCCAGTAAAATCGTTTATTCAGATATTCTTCCACCGCCTCATGTTCCAGATAGAGTCGTTCGTCTCTCAGCAATCCCTTGTAGCGCACAAGCTGATCCTGCATAATCAATGCCGTCTCCTCTCCCTGCACATCAAAATATTCCTGCTGCTCCATCCATTTATTGGACGGAATGTACCGGCTCACGATCCTTCCAAGCACGGCTACTGCCGCAATTACGATCAATGCGGAAATAATCGGAAACACGATCCTGCGTTTCTTTTTCATCATCACACCTCCGTTGTCACCTCTGGCGACAATTCAATTTGATGCTATTATATCATGAAAATACCATATGTAATTACATTCTTCGACATCTTAAGAAATTCCTAATTTAATACTTCTCATTCTCTTAGGGGGATATGTCTGCCACCTGTAAAAATTTTCAGCTTCATACTCTATTTTACGCACTGGAGGACTTTGCAGGGGTTATTTTATTTTTACGCGGTCGAATCCCACCCCAATCACATGATTATTTTCGTCCTGAATGTAATCTCTCATATAACTACTCTCCTCTTCCAGCATACATGCCTGAATAATACTCTTGGGATCGCTTTGCTTTCCGTTCAGCATCAGATACTTTCCCTCTCGGATATAATGATCCAATTCTTTTTTTAATTTTTTCTTCTGCTTGATTGTATCACCTGCCTTCTATCCGATCTTCGTCTCGTTCTTCGTCCGAAAGTCTGAAACGGTCTCACCATTTTTTTACGGATCATACGCCATTCTTTTCAGTGCTGTGATATACTATTTTATACGAATTCTCAAAACAACATACCGGACAGAATTCAGAGAAGGGAGCGCCTCTAAAAACAATTTTTTTGTTCTTTTATCTTATTTTTTAAGAGTGGAAATTTGCGAAGAAACTCGCAGATACAATAAAAAATGACGGGAAATAGAAAAAATCAGATCGAAAAGCCTCCTTTCATCCGGCTCTCCCTTCTCTTGTCTTTATTATATACAATATGTTGCGATAAATCAAGTTGTTTGTGATATTTTTTAATCTTTTTTTCCCATATTATTGACTTCTCAAAAAAGATTGGATATACTAATTGTTCAAATGGAAGAGATGTTTCTTATACCACAATTTGCTTTGCATCTTCTCTTCTATTCGTATATAATATAAGTAAGGAACAATATAAATTTATCCAGATATCAATATCTGGAAATTTGATCAGTTAGGATGTGATTATATGAAGATAGAAAAAATTAATGACAACCAGATTCGCTGTACTTTGACCAGAGAAGATCTGGAGACAAGAGAACTGAAATTAAGCGAACTTGCATATGGAAGTGAAAAGGCGAAATCTCTGTTTCAGGATATGATGCAGCAGGCGGCATATGAATTTGGATTTGAGGCCAATAATATCCCTCTGATGATTGAAGCGATTCCGGTTTCTTCTGAGACAATCATCCTGATTATCACCAAAGTAGAAGATCCTGAAGAATTAGATACACGCTTCTCCAAGTTTTCTTCTTTTACAGAAAATGCTGAGAATGATTCCGGCTCGTCCATGCCAAAATTGGAAGGGGCAGATGAGATTCTTGATTTATTCCATAAAATCAAACAAGTAGGCAAGACGCTCGACAAAGCTTCCTCTGCCTCAAATGAAAAACTGGATACTTCGCATATCCAGATTGCAAAAATGTATCAGTTCCGTGACTTGGATGTTTTAATCCGTGCAGGCAAAGCTCTTCAGGGATTCTACAACGGTCGTAATTCGATTTTTAAGGATGAGATGAACAAAGAGTATTTTCTTGTGATTTTCAAGTCCGATCATACTCCGGAAGAATTTAACAAAGTCTGCAATATTCTGTCAGAATATGGAATTCCATGCAAGTTTTCCTCTGCAGCTGAAGCTTATTTTTCAGAACATTATACTATGATTCTGGGTGATTCTGCCCTTCAGCAGCTTGCCTCCCTTTAATTGAAGCGATGCTGGAGCATACAAAATGGAATTAGAATCTCCCATGACTGAAATCATGAATATTCCCGTCTGATTGACAGAAAAGGGACACTGGGATGATATCCCGGTGTCCCCTTTTCGTCAGAATTTTCATTCTGCTCTCTTTGCTATTTATTTTTTTAAGCTATCTAAAAATGCGTTGATTCTTGCCACTAATAAATCAGGCTCTATTCCATGAACCAGTGCAGCCTCTTCCAGAGATTCTCCCTGAGCAGACGGGCATCCGATGCAGTGCATTCCGCTTGCCATCAGAAATGGAGCCATCTGAGGATCAATCTGAAGAATTTCTCCGATTAACATTTCTTTCGTCACTGTCATAATTCGTACCTCCTTCGCTAAATATTGTTTCATTATAATACTTTTCTATTCTTTATGCAATACTTGGCGAAAATTAAAAAGTTTTCTCTTGTATAATTGATACAGATGTATTAGAATAAAGAAAAGATCTCAAAATCAGATCTTATTTGACAATATAAGGAGGATATTTACTATGGCATACGTTATTACAGATGAATGTGTAAGCTGCGGAACATGTGCAGATGTTTGCCCAGCAGAGGCTATCAGCGAAGGTGATGGAAAATACGTTATCGACGCAGATGCTTGCTTAGACTGCGGAACATGCGAATCTGAATGTCCAACAGGCGCAATCGTAGCTGAATAATTTTGACAGACGTTTAAAAAACGAGTAGGAGTTTTTCTCTCTACTCGTTTTTTCTTTTCTATATAGCAGACTTCTTTTTTCTGCGAAACAGCAAAAACTTTTTCTTTGGTATTTCTTCCTTTGTCGCAGCTGCAAGTCCCCTTCCTTTTTGATGTGCTCGAATTGCCGCATCGAGCTGACGATACCGCTCTTCCTCTCTCTCTTCCTTGAGCTTCATCAGGTATGTCATTTCCCTCTCCACATTCTTGCTCACCATCTGGACGAGTTCCTTATTGTTTTTCTCTAAAGCATGAGCTAAAATCTGATCCATAATCGCCTGAAACTGACTGATATTTTCAGATGGCGCCGGATTGTTCGGAAACTGCATCACCACAGAAGTCGTATGTTCCTGTTTCTCCTCTGAATCAGAAATTCTGCTTTCCAGCTCTTCCGCCGCTCTTTGAGTCAGCTTTTCTTCCAGATCAATAATATGGTCTGCACTCTTTTGTCCTTTTTTTATGATCTCAGGCAGAAGCACTTTTATCGCTTTCAGCTGAAAACCACGTTCTTTTAGTTCTTTAATACTCTGAAAAATCCGAATATTTTCTTCGGTGTAGTATCGGTGTCCCATCTCATTTCTGGCGATCGGCAGTTCCAGCTCTTCCTCCCAATATCGGAGTACATGCGCTTCCACTTCTACCTTTTTAGCCGCATCAGAAATCATATATCTGGTTTCCTCCATACTTCGCCTCCATCAGAAATATTCTTTTATTCGCCGTCTATGCAAATCGGCTCTTGGAACCGTGCTTACTGCGTTATCTTAAGTATATCATATTCATTCTCAAATGCAACGGGTAGCTTTTGTAACAATAGCGCAGTTTCTGTCTATTTCTGTATATTTGCGAATTTCGTATAGTTTGGCAGCCATACAAGATTCACCGTGCCGATCGGACCGTTTCTCTGTTTTGCGATAATCACTTCTGCGATTCCTTTCATATCAGAATCTTTATTATAATAATCATCTCGATACAAAAACATTACGACATCGGCATCCTGTTCAATCGCACCTGACTCACGCAGATCCGAAAGCATCGGTCTGTGTTCCGGTCTTTGTTCCACCGCGCGGCTGAGCTGTGAAAGTGCGACAACTGGAACATTTAATTCTCTGGCCAGCTCTTTCAGCGAGCGGGAGATATCAGAAATTTCCTGCTGTCTGGAGTCTGTCTTCTTGCTCCCTGTCATCAGCTGAAGGTAGTCGATCATGACAATTCCCAGATTATTCTCCAGTTTGTATTTTCTGCATTTGCTCCGAAGCTCTGAGATGGAGATACCTGGAGTATCATCAATAATCAGATTCGATTTTCCGATTGTTCCAGCTCCCTCGATCAGTTTCGCCCAGTCGTCATCCGAGAGGTTTCCGGTACGGATCGCCTGTGAATCCACCTTGGATTCCAGAGAAAGCAATCGGTTGACAAGCTGTTCTTTTGACATCTCCAAACTGAAGACAGCAACTGTCACATCATTGTGAAAAGCCATATACTGAGCAATATTCAAAACGAAAGCGGTCTTTCCCATAGAGGGACGGGCCGCAATCAAAATCAGATCAGATGGCTGAAAGCCTGATGTTTTATAATCCAAGTCAATAAAGCCTGTGGGAATTCCTGTCACGCTTCCCTTCATGCGGGACGCCGCTTCAATGCGGTCAAGAGCATTTAGCACAACCGTCTTAATCGGCACAAATTCTTCGCTTCCTGTCTGCTGAAGAAGCTGGAAAATCTTTTTCTCTGTCATTTCCATGATGTCTTCCACTTTTTGATTTCCCAGATAACACAGATTGGCAATCTCTTCGTTCACTTTAATCAGTTTTCGCAGCATGGACTTCTCTTTGACAATCTTTGCATGTTCCTTCACATTTGTTGTGATGGGAACTGCTGCGATCAGGTCTCTGGCAAATTCCAGACTGCTCACTTCAGGCGGAACATTCTTTTCTCTCAGGCGATCCTGTAATGTCACAATATCGACCGGTTTTGACTCATTGTACAGTTCCGTCATTGTTTCAAACAAGATTCCGTACTGCTGCTGATAAAAGTCTTCCTTGTTCACGATTTCCGAAGCTGCCATGATCGCCTCTTTGTCTATCAGCATTGCCCCAAGGACCGACTGTTCTGCTTCTATGCTGTGGGGCATTACTCGTTTTATAAGTGCCTCATCCATCGTTTCTCCTCCCAGGCTTAAGCTTCTTTTACCATAACTCTCAGTTCTGCTGTTACCTTCGGGTGAAGTTTAATCGGAACCATCGTTGTTCCCAAAGCCTTGATCGGGTTCGGGAGCTGCATTTTTTTCTTATCAATTTCATATCCAAGCTGTGCCTTTGCTGCCTCCTGAATTTCTTTTGAGGAGATAGAACCGAATACCTTTCCGCCTTCGCCCACTTTCACAGACAGTACGACCTTTTTATCTTTTAATTCCTCCGCAAACGCTTTTGCCTCAGCTAAGATTTCCTGCGCCACTTTCTCTTCATGCGCTTTCTGAAGCTTCAGATCATTGATATTCTTCGGAGTTGCTTCCAGCGCATATTTTTTTGGAAACAGACTGTTTCTGGCATATCCGTCACTGACATTTACAATTTCTCCTTTTTTTCCAAGAGACTTCACATCTTCTATTAAAATTACTTTCATTGTTAAATCGCTCCTTCTTTCTTCATTTCTAAAATTACTTTTTCAAGTTTTTCTTTTGCTTCATCAATGGAAACGCCTTCCATCTGAGCGCCTGCGATATTCATATGTCCGCCTCCGCCCAGACGTTCCATAATAATCTGAACATTGACTTCGTCAATCGCGCGGGCGCTGATATAGATTCTGTTGTTGTATTCCGTGATCACAAAAGAAGCCTTGATACCGATGATATTTAAAAGTTCATTTGCTGTCTGCGCTCCCACAATCGTCGGGCTTTCCAGATTCTCGCTCGGGCAGGTACTGATTGCATACGCATTTTCAAAAACTTCCGCATGGCGCACTGCCTCGGCGCGCGCTTTGTAAGACTGCATATCGTTGCGGAACATTTTTCGCACGCGTGTTACATCCGCCCCGCATCTTCGCAGGAATGCGGCTGCTTCAAATGTGCGCACACCTGTCTTTGTTACAAAGTTATTTGTGTCTATAATCATTCCGGCATAAATGCAGTCTGCCTCAACAGCCTTTAATTTGATTCCCTCTGCAAAATACTGCAGAACCTCCGCAACCATCTCACACGCCGATGAAGCATACGTCTCAATGTATGACAGCACCGCATTTTGTATCACATCGCTGCTCTGTCTGTGGTGGTCGAGCACTACGATGGTCTTTGTCTGTTTCAAAAGCTGCTCGCACTCTGTCATCTTCGGCCTGTTTGTATCAACTACCACGACAACCGTCTTCTCTGAGACAAGTTCCATAGCTTCCTCGTGATTTACAAACATATCTTCATCGTAGTCTTTATTATTCAAAAACATATTCACCCATGGACGGATCGAAGCTGTAATATCTCCCAGCACAATGTGCGCCTTTTTATCCATCAGTTTTGCAGCGCGATAGATACCGACGGAAGCACCAAAGGAATCAATGTCCGTGTTTTTATGCCCCATAACGACAACATTTTCTTTGCTTCCAATAAATTCCCGAAGAGCCTGCGCCTTCACTCTTGCCTTGACGCGTGTACTCTTCTCCACCTGCTGCGACTTGCCTCCGTAGTAGGAAATCTGCTCATTTTCCTTTACAACTGCCTGATCTCCCCCTCTTCCCAGCGCCAGTTCCATCGCTACTCTCGCAAACTCATAATTTTGAAGATAGCTGGAGCCGTTCAGACCAATTCCAATGCTCAGGGTTACCTTCATCTCGTTTCCGATATTGACGGTCTTTACTTCCTCAAGAAGAGAAAATCTGTTTTTCTCCAGTTCCTGCAGTTTTCTCTGCTGAAAAATCACAAAATACTTATCTTTCTCTAACTTTTTGACAATTCCATCCATATTTGCCATGTATTTATTGATTTTTCTCTCGATCAGAGCAACTAAAAGGGCACGTCGGCCTTCCTCAATACTCTCAAGAGCTTCCTCATAATTGTCAATATAGATCAGACCTGTGACAAGTCTCTGTTCCTGATTCTCTCTAATATAATAGTTGATCTCTGTCTTGTCAAACAGATACAGCGCAATCATCGCATTTCTTTCTTTCGGAATATCTATGATTTGAATTTCCTCCATCATCACTTCCGTGCTGATCCACTGCATTTTTGCGGAAAAATCCTGATTTCCAATCTGAATCTCCACTTCTTTTTCTTCCTCTTTTTGTGGAAGCACGTTTCGATTGATATGCGGAATTACAGTCGCAATGTTTCTTCTGTAATTGGTATCTTTTCCGACTGCCTTTGAAAATGCTTCATTCATCCACAAAATATTTCCATCCACATCCAGAATTGCATACGGAACCATAAATTCCTGAAGAATGATCTTCTGCACCTGCGCATACTGCGCCGCAAAGGAGGTCATCTCCCTTAAGATTCTGGGTTTGTAATACTGATAAATAAATCCCACGCTGAGACCATACAGGGCAACAAAAACAGAAACCAGAAATCCAGCTTTCACATTCACCACATAGACCAGTATATTCATTACAATCAGCATTACCGTCAGATACCACGACCATTGCAGATATAGCTTTAACTTTCCGCCATATTTTACCTTCTGCTTCATACTTTTTTTCATGTTTGTACCTCTGATTTTACCTTTCCTTCACCTTACAACCCCTTTTCACTACTCTATCATATTTTATCCAATGTTTCCAGTCTTTTATACACAGGCTGTCTCCTCCTTCTCTTTCCCGCTTCTTTTTATTGACAATCTCTTTCTTTATGATATAATTCACTTAAATATTTAGATAATTATCTAAATATCTATTTAACAAATTTTATATACTAAAAAAGGAGGTTTTTATGCTCAATGATGCCTTTAAAGCACTGTCGGACCCGACACGCCGAAAAATTTTGGAACTGCTTCAGGAAAAAGATATGACAGCCGGAGAAATTGCTGATTCTTTCCAGATTTCTAAGCCTTCAATCAGTCATCACTTAAGTATTCTTAAAAATGCGGATATGGTGCTTGATGAAAGGCAGGGACAAAATATCATATACAGCCTGAATACGACTGTATTTCAAGATCTCATCAAATGGTTTTTTGATTTCACAAGGGGAGGCACTGATAAGAAATGAGAAAAATAAAATGGAAATACATAAACTGGATGCTTTTCTTTTTATGTATTGCTTCTTTCACAGCACATTTGATTTTATATCCAAAATTTCCAGACCAGGTTCCTGTTCACTGGGGGATTGATGGGGAGGTGGATCGCTACAGTTCAAAGACGTCTGTTCTCTTCCTTGCGGCGGTTCCGCTCTTTATCTGTATTCTTTTCTACCTGATTCCAATGATTGATCCGCGTCGAAAAAATTACAGGTATCACACAAAGGCATATCATGTATGCTTATCGCTCACCGTGCTTTTGCTGATTGTATTTAACTGGGTTTCCTCCCTGATTGCTTTAGGATACCAGTTCGATATTTCTCAGATTATTGTCTTTGGAATCGGAATCCTGTTTGTCGGCCTGGGAAACTATATGCCCCAAATCCGTCCAAATTACTACTTTGGTGTCCGTACGCCCTGGGCGATTGAGAATCCATGGGTCTGGAAAAAAACGCAGCGCATGGGAGGAATTCTATTTATGATAATGGGAGTCACTCTGCTTCCATTCTCCTTTCTGCCGGACTCTGTCCTGTTTCCTATCCTCATGGGTATGCTTTTTGGAAGTGTGGCGCTTGTTTATCTGTACTCCTATCTCATGTTCTTAAAAGCGCAAAAAATGGGATATTTCGCTCAGAGCGACATTGAATCCGAAGAATCGAAAGAATCAGAAGAATCGGACTATCATCAAGATAAAGAAGAATAAAAGCAGACGCAAAGAAAGAAATTGAAAAGGAAAAAGAAACAAAAACAACCATAAAAATGAAAATGAAAGAGGGGAACGTCTTATGCTCGAAATTAAAAATTTTTCAAAAACTTATAAAGGTGGGAAACGTGCTGTCTCACATTTAAATTTAAATGTAGAAGCCGGAGATATTTATGGATTTATCGGCCACAACGGCGCCGGAAAGACAACCACGCTGAAAGCAGTTGTCGGTATCATGGGATTCGATGAAGGAGATATCCTGATTGACGGAAAATCCATCAAAAAACATCCGATATTCTGTAAATCTGTCACAGCATACATTCCAGATAATCCTGATTTATATGAACATCTGTCCGGAATCGAATATCTGAATTTTATCGCTGACGTATACGGTGTCCCTGCCAAAGAAAAAGAAACCCGCATCGCAAAGTATGCCGATCTTTTTGAAATCACAGGCAGTCTTGGAAGTCTGATCGGTTCTTACTCACACGGTATGAAACAGAAAGCCGCGCTGATCGGCGCCCTCATCCATGAGCCGAAACTGCTCGTTCTCGACGAGCCTTTTGTCGGTCTTGATCCAAAATCCGCGCTCGATTTAAAAAATATTATGCGTGAACTGTGTCAAAAAGGAAGCTCTATTTTCTTCTCCACCCATGTGCTTGAGGTTGCTGAAAAACTTTGCAATAAAGTTGCTATTATAAAAAATGGAGAGCTTGTGGCAAACGGTCCGATCAAAGAAGTGCTTGGAAACGAGAGTCTGGAGAGTGTATTTATGGAGGTGACAGAGCATGAGAAGTAAAGTCTGGAAAGATCTTGCCATGATCCAGATTTCAGATTTTCTGGGACTGGGCAAGCTAAAACACAGCCATGACAAAAAAGCGATCCGGAATGCGCTTCTTTTGCTCATTACCTATCTGGCTGTGGGCGCAATTTTCCTCATCTACAGCTTTGGATTTGGCAAATTATATATTGACCAGGGAATGGGTGAAGTCGTGCTTCCTCTTTTATTCGCCATGTCTTCCCTCGCCGTTCTTTTTACTTCTCTGTTTAAAACAAACAGTTATCTGATCGGCGCAAAAGATTATGAGCTGCTTCAGGCGCTTCCAATCCCTGCCGGCACGATTGTATCCTGCCGTCTTCTTGTGAGCTACTGTATAGAATGTCTTTTTGGCGCTGCGCTCCTGCTCCCGACTGGCATTTATTATGGAATCACATTTGGCGAACCTGTCCGGTTTTATCTTTTTCTCGTTCTGGATATCCTGTTTTTGCCCGTTTTCCCGATTATCATATCGGCTGTGCTTGGAGCTTTGCTGACTGCCGTTTCTTCCAGATTCCGCCACAAAAATATTGTGATGATTTTGGGCAGCGTCCTTCTGCTTGTCGGCATTTTCTTTTTCAGTTTCCGCCTTCCGCAGATTGCTGTTCAGGATTTTCAATCTATGAATGAGGCGCTTCTGGCGGGAATTTTTCAGATTTATCCTCTGACACAGCTTTTTTTTGAGAGTGTCTGTCTTGGCATGATGTCAAGCACGCTTTTGTATCTGGGAATTTCCATTGTGTGTATGATTCTGTTTTCTTTTATCATGCAGAAAACGTATCAGTTTCTCAATACTTCCCTCATGTCGCACCGTGTCCGTGCCGACTATAAAATCCGGAATCTGAAAAACCGTTCCGTCTTTCAGGCTCTTTTCCGCAAGGAATGGAAACGATATCTGGCTTCTCCTCTATATGTGACAAATACAGCGGTCGGTTATCTTCTGATGATCATCTTAAGTGTATTTCTCTGCTTTTCAGGAGCGGATGCCATTGAAACTTTTATCACGATTCCCGGTATCTCAGACATCGTTGTATTGGCGCTGCCATTTGTTCTGGGAATACTCTCAGCCATGTGCTGTTCCAGCGCCGTGTCCATCTCCATCGAGGGTAAAAATTTCTGGCAGACCGTGTCTTTGCCGGTAAAGCCATCTAAAATTTATAACAGCAAACGTGCAGTTAATCTTGTGCTCGCAGTCCCTGCCATTTTGATATCTGGAACTTTTATCGCAGTGCGGATACCGCTCGACGCAGTTTCCATTTTTTTCCTGTTTGCCATTCCTCTGGCTTATACATTATTTATCACTGAATTCGGATTGATCTTAAATATTCTCTTTCCGAAGTTCGACTGGAAAAATGAGACTACAATCGTCAAACAAGGACTACCTGTCTGCATCTGTGTTTTTGGAGGCATGGCGCTCGGAATTGCTCCGATTTTTCTGATATCCGCAGTTCCGGAATCATTTCGCAGTTTCATTTCGCCTGCTGTCACTCTTATCTTACTTCTGGCTGCTCTTATTCTGCACTTCCGGACGAATAAAATTGAATTGATTCAAATTTCAGAATAGACTTTTTTCAGAATTGACAATATTGCGCAGCAAAAAGGCGTGCCGTCCTTCACCGAAGGATGACACGCCTGATTTTTATGCTGATTAGTCCTGAACGTATGGCATTAAAGCGATATGTCTTGCTCTCTTGATTGCTACAGTCAGAGCTCTCTGATGTTTTGCACAGTTTCCTGTGATTCTTCTAGGAAGGATTTTTCCTCTCTCAGATACATATCTCTTTAATTTATTTACATCTTTGTAATCGATTTCGTTATTTTCTTTTCCACAGAATACACAAACTTTTTTTCTTCTGCGTCCGCCTCTTCTCTTCATTGGAGAATCTGCTTTTTCATTTTTATTGTAAGCCATTGCTAATAACCTCCTTTGACCGATTTCTAGTTAAATGGTAACTCCTCGTCGATACCATCCGGTATGTTCATAAAGCCATCTCCTATAGACGCTGAACTTGGCGCAGGTCTTGATGCAGGCTGCTGCATACTTCCATCATATGCTCCTGAGGATGCTGCTGCTGCTTTACTCTCTGCAAATTCCTGCTCTTCCACTACAACATCGGTTGTATAGACTTTCTGTCCATCACGGTTTGTATAGCTTCCAGTCTGGATTCTTCCTGTTATCGCAATCTTTGTTCCCTGACGCAGATATTTTTCGGCAAACTCTGCATTTCTTCCGAATGCAACACAGCCTATAAAGTCAGCTGTCGCTTCACCGTCTCTGCGGAATCTTCTGTCAACTGCAAGTGTGTATCTTGCCACAGCCATTGAATTCTCTCCTGCTGAATAACGGATATCAGGATCTCTTGTCAGACGCCCCATTAAAATGACTTTGTTCATACAATCTCCTCTTTTCTATTTATGCATCCTGTCTAACGCATAAATATCTGATTACATTTTCCATAATGCGTACACGTCTTTCGATTTCCGCTGGGCATGTAGAATCAGCTTCAAACTGAATGAAGTAGTAATATCCTTCTCTCATTTTCTGAATTTCGTAAGCCAGTTTTCTCTTACCCCATTCATCAACATTTGTGATTGTTCCATTGAAACGAGTGATATATTCTTTTACTTTTTCAATGGTTGCTGTTCTTGCTTCGTCTTCAATTTTTGCGTTGACAACTACTGCTAATTCATATTTATTCATGTTATCTGCACCTCCTTGTGGACTTCCGGCTCCCCATTCTCGTAAGGAGCAAGGATTATTGATAGTATATCACGGAAATTTATGATATCATAAACTCCCCTGATTTTCAAGCTTTTTCTTAATTTCTTTTGTATTTTTCTCAACGATCCTGCGCGCAATCATAATCTGATGGCCGCATCCTATACATTTCAAACGGAAATCAGCTCCTACACGAAGGATTTCCCATTCATTGCTCCCACATGGGTGCTTTTTCTTTAATCGCACAACGTCTCCAACGTGATATTCCATCTTTTTCCTCTCGCATCTATCTCACTTTTATTTCATTTAAAATTTCACCGATCTTTCCCTGAATTACCAAATTTGCATTGCGATCCTGAGAAGTCGCTGATTTATTAATCAAAACTAATTTTTTGCCTCGATAATAATGAATCAGTCCTGCCGCCGGATATACGACAAGCGATGTTCCCCCTATAATCATCATATCTGCCTGACCGATCTCATAGATCGCCTCCGACATCACATGGTCATTTAAACATTCTTCATATAAGACAACATCCGGCTTGATTACTCCGCCGCACTTTTCACATTTCGGAATTAAACCGCCTTCTTTTATATACTGCGCATCGTACTGCGCTCCGCATTTCTGACAAAAGTTTCTGTGAATGCTTCCATGAAGCTCTAATACTTTCCTGCTTCCGGCCATCTGATGCAGTCCGTCAATATTCTGCGTCACAATGGCTGACAATTTTCCTGCCCGCTCCAGTTCAGCCAGTTTTTTATGAGCTGCGTTTGGCTTTGCATCGAGGCACAACATTTTATCGTGATAAAAACGATAAAATTCCTCCGTGTGATGCACAAAAAACGTGTGGCTCAAAATCGTCTCGGGCGGGTAATCATATTTCTGATGATACAGCCCGTCCACGCTTCTGAAATCCGGAATTCCACTCTCTGTCGAGACGCCCGCCCCGCCAAAAAATACGATTCTACTGCTCTCGTCAATCATATTCTGAAGTTTTTCAATATCGACCATACGGATATTCTCCATAAAACCCCCTCCTTTTGTCAGAGAGGTGCTGTAAATTCCAGTTTTTCACCAGCTTTTACAGCACCTCTTCTCACCTTAGAATATCTGCTTTTGAAACTAGATATCCATCACTTTTCTGTATCATTTTTTGTCTTATCCGGATCTACAACCTGATATGCCCTGACCAGTTTTCCCTGAACGACAAAGCGCACATCGGAGCTGGCTGTACAGGTGGACAACGTTACAATCTTATCTGCTGAGGTCAGTTCTGTATCCGTCTTAATAACGGAATTTTCCTGCATTCTCTTCAGATAATCCTCAAACTCCCATTTTGTCTCAAACTGTCTCTGGTAGCTTTCGCTGATTGCTCCAACTTCTGTGCAGGAAAAAATTTCATATTTATAATACAGATCTTCCGTATAAATCCAGAAATATTTGCTCTTCTCATACGTCTCTTCGTCGTAGAACTGGTTCAGTTTTCCAAACATGGAGCCATTCTTCATGTTATGGCCATAGATAACGCTGTTTGCCTCTGTAAAGTTCGGCTTTGTGTCGCAGTCTAAGAAAATAGATCCTGCAATGTTATCTGTCTTTTTAAATGTATGACTTAAATAATACGCATTGTCATCTGTCTGTACGATTGGATAATTGATCTCATCAATCGCCTCCACATACAGCCATCCGATAATCTCCGGGTTGATTTTCTTCAGCTCTTCAAAATCAACACGTTTTTTTACTTTCCCGATTTTTCCAAGAATTTTAACGCTGCCGTCTTCCTTCTCTTCAATCACAGGGGTAGCTTTTTTTTCTTTTTTGCTTTTTTCTGCGGCATCGCTGCTCTCTGCACTCTGTGTCGTCTCATTCTCATTCAGAGAGACGTGTGCCTCAGACCCTTCCTGTTCCGTATCCTCCAGCTCCTCGCTGTCTACCAGATCCCCGATAATGACCGTTCCAAACTCATCCACATTTGTTTCTTCCATGTTGATTTCTGTCTCTTCTGGTACATCCGGATCTTTTTTCTCCTCCGGAATCTGTTTTTCTGTCTCTGCATTGCTGCTGTTTGCAGCTACATCGACATACTTCTCAAGATCCTGATACTCGTCTGATCCTTCTTTATATTCCATATAAATCGTAATCAGCTGATAGCCGGAATAGCAAAAGATACCGACTGCCAAAATCAGGACCAGATTTCTGATGATACTTCCAATTTTAAATTTCCCTTTTTTATTATTATCAGCCATTGACATCCTCCTCCGCGTGCCCGCTCTTTTTTGTTACTGCGCCTTACCCGGTCTTGCTTTCCCCTCACCGGCTGCATTTTCTGCAATGGCAATTCATTCCCCAACTGATGCTATATTTTTCTCGGTCTTTGAGTTCTCATAAACCACTGCATTTAAATTCTTATAATTCGCAGTTGCCTACTGTTCTTGGGAATGGAAGAACGTCTCTGATATTTCCCATACCTGTCAGGTACATTACACAGCGTTCAAATCCAAGCCCGAATCCCGCATGTCTTGTGGAACCGTATTTTCTCAGATCCAGATAGAATCCATAGTCTTCTTCCTTCAGTCCCAGTTCCTGCATACGCTGTCTCAATTTGTCATAGTCATCCTCTCTCTGACTTCCTCCGATGATCTCTCCGATTCCAGGCACAAGGCAGTCCATCGCTGCAACTGTCTTTCCGTCCTCATTTAATTTCATATAGAAAGCTTTGATTTCCTTCGGATAATCTGTCACAAACACAGGACGTTTAAACACCTCCTCCGTCAGATAACGTTCATGTTCTGTCTGAAGATCTGTTCCCCAGCTCACTTTGTATTCAAATTTATCATTGTTCTGTTCCAGAATTTCCACTGCTTTTGTATAGGTCACATGGGCAAACTCAGAATTTACCACATGGTTTAATCTGTCCAGCAGTCCCTTATCCACGAAAGAATTGAAGAAATTCATTTCTTCCGGCGCATGTTCCAGCACATAGCGGATGACATATTTCAGCATATCTTCTGCCAGAATCATGTTATCCTGTAAATCTGCAAATGCAATCTCAGGCTCAATCATCCAGAATTCAGCTGCATGACGTGTCGTATTGGAATTTTCAGCACGGAATGTCGGTCCGAATGTATAGATGTTTCTGAAAGCCTGAGCAAATGTCTCGCCGTTGAGCTGTCCGCTGACTGTCAGGTTTGTCGCTTTTCCGAAGAAATCCTTGGAAAAATCAATCGTTCCGTCTTCTTTTTTCGGAATGTTATTCAGATCCATCGTTGTCACCTGGAACATTTCTCCCGCTCCTTCGCAGTCGCTTCCCGTGATCAGTGGAGTATGAACATACACAAAATCTCTCTCCTGGAAAAATTTGTGGATCGCATATGCAATCAGAGAACGCACACGGAACACTGCCTGGAATGTGTTTGTTCTCGGTCTTAAATGTGAGATCGTTCTCAGATATTCAAGACTGTGGCGTTTTTTCTGCAGAGGATACTCCGGCGCTGATGTTCCTTCTACTGTCACTTCTGTTGCCTGAATCTCAAATGGCTGTTTTGCCTGAGGAGTCGCCACAAGCGTTCCCTTCACGATCACAGCTGCACCCACGTTCTGTTTTGAGATCTGTGCAAAATTTTCCATCGTATCATGGTATACCACCTGAAGTGTTTCAAAATATGTTCCGTCATGTAAAACAAGAAAACCAAATGTCTTGGAATCACGGATACTTCTCACCCATCCTCCTACAGTGATTTCTTGATCTATATATTTTTCTCTGTTGCGGTAGATCTCTCTAACTGTTACTAAATCCATTTCTCTTTAACTCCTTTGCCCTTTCTTTTTTTATACAGTATAGCCCATTCTATCAGCTTGCGCAAGCGCAAATCAGTCATTTAAATACGTCATAAACAGGTTGCCTGACAGCGGGAATGTCACATCACTGTCATCAGATCCCCAGTAAACCGTCTCAGCTGCTCCCTGATATAAAACTAAAATATTAGCAAACTGATCGTATCCTGTAATTAAGATAACCTGATCCTGAATCTGTGCCAGAACAGGTGAACCCTGATCAATAAAATACAGAACCATCTCCCAGGTACATCCGCTCAGATCCAGCACTTTCTTTCCAAGAGCCTCCTGAAGCTTATCCTTATCCATAGTTCCCTGCTTCATGATTTCCGGAATCTCATCGAGACTGACTGACGCCGCCTCTGACCTGTTTCCACGCTCCCACACATAATGCTGATGTTCATCTACAACGACACCCTTTATTTCATCTGCTCTCTGGATCGCTGTGTTCGCAGACTTGTGAACGCTGTCCAGCATTCCCCGTCCATATACATAATATCCCTCATCATTGTCATTCTTTGTCACAATCGTCACCTGACGGTTTTCTTGCAGATCCATCTGTTTGCTGTGAACAACCTTCGGTGTCTTGCTTTCCAGAATCTCTTCTGATGTGAGTACAATTTCTGTCAGCTTTCTGCTGCTGTTCTGCGTCGTCACACTGAATTCTTCCACCTTATCGGTCATGTTGCTGACAATCTGGTCATCTGTCGTCTCCTGAAAAACGCCGTCTGTTTTCACAGCCCGTTTCAATGTCAGCAGTTTTTCTGAAATCACTCCTTCTGTGACATAGCATCCGCTTGGGGTATATTCCTTCACTCGCTCCCCTGCAGCATTTTCAATAAACACTGCCTTCATAGGAAAGACTTCTGCTCCTGGATGAATTGTCTGGATTTCTGACGCATCAGCAAGTCCATAGACAACATCCTCTTCCATAAATCCAATAACCTGGATACACTCTCCGCTTCCGGCTGAGATTGTGCGGATCTCCTTTGTCTCCAGATCCATCACATTTAAGTTCACAGACTGATACGGATTATTTTCCGCAAGCCATGCAAAGTAACGGTTTGTCTCTGATCCCGCATAACAGCCGGCGCTAAGATCTGTAATCACCGTTGAGATGCTTCGTGTGGACAGTCCGACTTCATACACCGTTCCATCCAGAATAAAATAAAACTTTGATTTATCTTCTGTCACATAGTTGAGCGCCTCCACGTCACGCTTCATCAGCTCGTACGATTCCAGGGTATCTACAAATACCAGCTCTTCAATCTGAAGCAGCGAAGCATCGTAACAGTACAGCGCCACTCCCGATTCTCCTTCATGGTTTCCTCTGTTCATATATCCTGTGACAGAAAAATACACATTTCCGTTTTCTTTTACTTCGATAATCTTGATCATATTCTGTCTGTAGCGGTCTCTTTCATCTGAATTTTCATCCTGACTGAAATTAAAGATCTGCGTCATCTTATGATCTGTCACGCTGTAACTCCACAGGCTGTTTCCCTGCACAAATGATACAAACTGATTTTGGTCATCGGAGCGATATTCCACGTCCCGATCCCGGATTCCCAGATTGATTCCCTGTTCCGTCATCGTTCCTTCTATTTCCGGTTCAAACACTTGATTTGTGCTGCGCTCAAAATCCAGCAGATACGTCTGCAGACTCGTATAACGCAGGCGGTAAAATTCTTCCACTTCATAAAGTTCCGTCTGACCTTCTTCGTTCTGTGCAGAGATCATATAATTCAGCACAATAGAGGCAGTCGTTCCATTGATCTCTTTGATGCTTGGAACAGGATGTGCATAAATCTGAGGTTCCAGCGCCCCCCACGTCATGACATCCACATTGTTGTGGATATTCATATTTGCCAATGTACTGTTGTCGGAATCGGGATCTACCTCAATCATGTTTGCCAATATGTTTAAATTTTCTTCCGATCCGTCCATACATCTCTGGTAAAAATCAAGGACAAAATTCAAATAGTCCTCCGTATGTAATCCATCCTGACGAATCACTCTCGTATAATAATAGATATCTTTACTTCCCACAGTAACCTGAAGCTGAAGAACGTATTCCTGATCCATCAGCAGCTGATTCTGTAATTCCAGGGTCGCCTTCACATATTCTCCATCCGTGCGGAAATTTGTCACTTTCGTCTTTTCAAGTATTGTCTCGCCATCCAATGTGATGACCTGAAAGTTTAAATCTTTAATATTTTGTCCAAAATTTTTAATCTGAATTTCCAGTGTACGATCTGTGTTCAGCGGTGTGATCGTATCACGCATTGCTGTAATCTGCATCGGCTTTGCGTATCCATGCAGACAGTTGATCTGCGTGTCTTTATACGTCAGATACACCAGCGGAAATGTTGCATCCTGCATTTTTCTGTCTCCGGAAATATTTTCTCTGCTCATCCAGGCAAATACTCCAGCAGCCGCAGCTGCAAACACAACAGCCAGTATCACAATCTTAATGATAATTCCTTTTAACTTCCCTGCTTTCATTCCCTCTTCTCCTCTTTCTCAAGCAGAGAAGGCAGCAGCGGATGGACATTTAAAAAGTCCATACATTGCTTCATCTTATCATCCTTCGTCTTCTGCCCTGTCTTCACAGCCCGAATTAAAATATTTTTCGGCGTATGTTCCATGTCAATAAATTCCAGAATCTGAACGAAATATCCGGCTGACTCCAGACAGCACGCACGCAGCGCATCCGTCATCAGTGCCGCTGTTCTCTCTTTGATGAGTCCATATTTTAAAATTGGCTGCAGCATTTCACATTTGATCTGACCATTTAATTCATGCTGACAGCACGGAACAGATAAAATTGCAGATGCATTCCACGCAACTGCCTTTGCAAGCGCATAATCGGTCGCCGTGTCGCACGCATGAAGCGTGATCACAAGATCGACATGATTCACCCCTTCATAAGAGGCAATATCTCCGACCAGAAATTTCAGTTTTTCATATCCATACTTTTCTGCCAATTCACTGCACTTTTGAATCACATCCTCTTTCAGATCAAGACCGATGATTTTGACATCCCTGTTTTTCAGCTCATGCAGATAATAGTACACTGCAAATGTAAGATATGATTTTCCACATCCAAAATCAATAACTGTCAGCTCGCCTTCCGGATTGAGCTGCGGCAGGATATCTTCAATAAATTCCAGAAAACGGTTGATCTGCCGGAATTTGTCATACCGCGTCCTCACAACTTTTCCATCCAGCGTCATCACGCCCAGATCCGCCAGAAATGGAACACACAGTCCTTCCTCCAGAATATAATTCTTTGTTCTGTTATGGTTTAAGTCCCGCTTCTCCTTTTGGTTCTGCGCTCTTTTTTCCTTCACCGTCACCTGTCCTTTTTTGCTCACCATAGCGCTGCAGTGCCACTGTGTGCTCTCCAGCTGCATCTGTTTATAATCACTCTCCATCCATTTGCAGATTTCTGTGATCAGCTCTTCTTTTTCATAATTTTTATGAAATTCCTTTTTCCCGTCCTGAAGGGAAACCTGAAACAACAGATGATCTTTTTTCAGAATCGGACGAATTTTTCGGTTCCCTTCTACATCCTTATGTTTCCTGCCGCTCAGGACAATCTGAAGAAGCTGTTCATTCAGATGCTCTTCCAGTACCTTCTTTATTTTTTCCATATCTGGTTCTCCCATCTCCATTTCTTTTATTCTCTCAAAATCTCCGCTGTACCGATTTCTCTTTTTCTGTCTTGCTTTTTCAGAGGCGCAGGACAAAGCCTGCGCACAAAGTGGAAAACTTTTATACTTCTATTGTATCTATTTTATTTTAAAATCACAACTAAAAATTTTTTTAAGATCTTTTAAGATCTTTTAACGGTTCTTAATACCATTTTCTGCACCCGCGCCTGCGGCATCTTCGGCGATATATTTCCTGATACAGCATCACTTCAATCAGATCATTCAGCCAGTTTTTTCCCCTTGGATATCTTCTCTGAACTTCCTGATTCATCACAAGCGCATCATCCTTGTCTTCCCGCTCCTCCACGGGATACCGATCTTTCATCTTATCATAAATCACAGCAGCAGTCTGACGCATCATCAGCCTGTCAGGAGACTCGTCAAACATTCTGCTTCCATCATACTCCATCTGATCGCAGATTTCTTCCACATATCGTGCAATCTCTTTTGCAATCTCAGGATACATCTCCTTGATACGTTCTAAATCTCTCTCGTTTTCCTGATCGTCTGAATAGCGGTCCATCATCTGTCCATATGCCTGATAATACGGAACAGGCATCTCTCCTCCTGCGTTTTTCCACGGCTCTTTTAAAAACTGATCCCAGTAAATTCCGCCTGTCACCTTCGGTGAGACACGAATAATTCTGTCATACGAATCCATATCTATCCTCCACTTTTTTGTTCCCCGCATTTTGCGCAGAACGTTTCCCATTTCTCTACTATATGCAGAAAAATTTTAGATGGATACTGTTCTTCCAGATCCATCTGATCAGATTTCCGAATGTGAACTGCCCATAAGCTAAAATGAATGGGGTTTTCGTGAAGCAACTTTAAATCCGTTATTACTGTTTGATTTTTCGGAGCAGCCTAATAAGATTCGCTCATAACCGGGATCGCCACATATACTTTTGTCTTATCTTTTATCTCGTTGTATGTCATCGCAATATTCAGATTAACTGCCTGATTCCCCTGCATCATATAATCGTTGATTCCTCCCGTATATCCGTACACTGTATACAAGTCATCTGTCTTTTGTTTTGACACAGTATGAGCTCCGAAACAGTTTAAAATTTCCTCCGTAATCTGATCTTTTTGTTCCATCGTCAGATCTCCTGTGTAAAATCCATATGCCATCGTAGTATTCTGCGGATTTTCCACCTTATCTTCCAGAAGATCGGAAAGCCGTATGCGGTAGTACATGGCGCTGTGCAGATCATTTTCAAAGAAAATGCGCACGCAGAGATATTGCTCTTCATTGCTCATTGTCAAGATCTTTAGTTCTGTTCTGGAGCGTGTATTTTCTGTCGTGATTTTTGTCAAAATATGACCTTCCCTCTGCTCTTCCATCACATTTCCCATCTCAGTGATTCCAAGTTCTCGGGCTGTTTTAACAAGAAATTGTTTTCGCTCTTCCTCCCCCATGAAACTGCCCTTTATTTTCCCAAAATATTCTGTCTCGCTGTTTTTTTCCTCCGTTCCGATCTGAGCAAACACCTCTGTAATCTGTTGCTCTTTCTCCGTCAGATTGTTTCTGAATACCTGTATTCCGGCGAGAATCCAAAACATGATAAAAATAAACACCCATCTTTTCCGCATAAAAAAACCCTCCAACTGTTTTTCAGAGTATTGCCAGTCAGAAGGGTTTTTATCACTCTATTTTCTATTTTTTTCTTTCAGCTCAATCCGCACTAATGCTCTGCGCAGAGCAATTTCCGCTCTTTTTATATTTGTATTGGCATCTTTTGCCTCAAGCCGTTCCTCGGCGCGCATCTTTGCTTCCTGCGCACGATGCAGATCAATCTCCTCGGGCCATTCGGTTGTCTCGGCAAGAATCGTCACCTTGTCCGGCAGGACTTCCAGAAGTCCCGTATGAACTGCGGCTGTCTTCTTTCCATCTTTCTCCGTGATTGTGACAATTCCAGGTTCAATCAAAGCTGTCAGAGGTATGTGTTTTTTATAAATACCGATCTCTCCCTCGCTCGTAGTCAGCTCCAGCATACTTGCCTGACCTTCATAAAAAATACGATCGGGAGAGATAATTTTCAAATCAAAATACTTCCCGTCTGCCATATCTGCCTCCCTTATTTCACGCGGGCGATCACATCATCAATCGTACCTGCATTCAGGAAATAGCTTTCCGGAATCTCATCATGTTTTCCTTCCAGGATCTCTTTGAAACCGCGGATTGTCTCTGAAATCGGCACATACCGTCCATCCATTCCTGTAAACTGCGTAGCCACGAAGAATGGCTGAGACAAGAATCTCTGGATCTTTCTGGCACGGCTTACAACGAGTTTTTCTTCATCGGACAGCTCGTCCATTCCGAGAATGGCAATGATATCCTGCAGTTCTTTGTATCGCTGCAGAATCTCCTGCACGCCTCTGGCGACTTTATAATGTTCTTCGCCCACGATTCTCGGATCCAGAATACGAGAAGACGATTCAAGAGGATCTACTGCCGGATAAATTCCAAGCTCTACAATGGAACGTGACAATACGGTCGTCGCGTCCAGATGGGCAAACGTTGTCGCCGGAGCCGGGTCCGTCAAGTCATCCGCCGGCACATAGACAGCCTGCACCGATGTGATGGAACCGTTCTTTGTCGATGTGATGCGCTCCTGAAGCGCTCCCATCTCTGTCTGAAGAGTAGGCTGATATCCAACTGCTGACGGCATACGTCCCAGCAGTGCGGATACCTCAGATCCCGCCTGTGTAAAACGGAAGATATTGTCAATGAACAGCAGCACATCTTTTCCGCCCTTGTCACGGAAGTATTCCGCCATCGTCAGACCAGTCAATCCCACTCTCATTCTGGCTCCCGGCGGCTCGTTCATCTGTCCGAACACCATCGTCGTCTTATTGATAACGCCTGATTCCTGCATTTCATAATATAAATCGTTTCCTTCTCGTGTTCTCTCGCCTACGCCGGTGAACACAGAATAACCGCCATGCTCCGTCGCAATATTTCGGATCAGCTCCTGAATCAGAACTGTTTTTCCTACGCCGGCGCCGCCGAACAACCCAATCTTTCCACCTTTCTGGTATGGACACAGAAGGTCAACTACTTTGATTCCTGTCTCCAGCATTTCTGCCGTTGTGGACTGTTCTTCAAATGTCGGAGCCTTTCTGTGAATCGGCATATACGTCACATTCTCCGGTACAGGCTTGTTGTCAATCGGATCTCCTGTCACATTAAAAATGCGCCCCAGCGTATTCTCTCCTACTGGGACAGAGATCGGACTTCCTGTCGCCACAGCTTCCATTCCGCGCACAAGACCGTCTGTCGGTCCCATCGCGATACACCGAACAATATCATCTCCCAGATGCTGTGCAACTTCTACGACCAGTTTTTTTCCCTCTGCTGTCTGAATTTCAATCGCTTCATAAATCTGAGGGAGCAGACCTTCTGCAAACTTTATATCAAGTACCGCACCGATAATCTGAGTGATTTTGCCTTTGTTTTGTACTGACATGATTCGATTCTCACTCCTTTTTCTTTTTTCTTTTTTCTTGGTGATCCCATCACCTCACATTCTGCCATCCAGTCTAATCGACTGCCTCAGCACCTGCAATGATCTCGGTCAGCTCCTGCGTGATACTGCCCTGTCTTGCACGGTTATACAGCAGAGAAAGTTTTTCTATCATTTCTTCCGCATTGCTTGTCGCTGCATCCATCGCCTGCATTCTGGCTCCGTTCTCACTCGCAACTGCCTCAATCAGCGTACCGTAAATCATACTGGTCACATATTTTGGAATGATGATCTCCAATGCCTCTTCTTCCTCCGGCTCATAATTCATCAGCGCCTCACTGCGGACAGGCTTTGATCTGTCTGCCTCCACCGGCAGCAGCTTCAGCAGTTTCGGCTCATGAACCACTGTATTTTTGAAAGATGTATACGCCAGATAGATTTCTCCGATTCTGCCGTTTTTAAATTCCTCCAGTACTTTTGTACTGATTTCTACAGCATCCTGATAGGACGGGTCATTGATCACATTGCTGTAATCCTCTTTCATCGCATAGCCCCTCTTTTCCAGGGCTTCTCTTCCTTTTTTTCCAACTGTATAAATTTCCAGCTTTTCTTTTTCCAGCTCTCCCGCCGTAATCAGCTTCACCACATTTGAATTGTATCCGCCTGCCAGTCCTCTGTTTGAAGTCACGACAATGACTGCCTTCTTTTCAGATGCACCTGGCCGCAGATACGGATGGTCAATGCTGCCGGACTTTGCCAGAACGGAGGTGATCACAGCATACATCTCGTCAAAATATGGCTTTGCATGTTCCGCACGAGTTTTTGTCTTCTGCAGCTTCACTGTAGAGACAAGCTTCATCGCCTTTGTGATCTGCTGCGTGCTGGAAATACTGCTCTTTCGTCTTTTTATGTCTCTCATCGAGGCCATACTATCACCCTTTCCAAACCGTTTTTCTGGCTTTATGACTGAAATGTCTCTTTAAATTCTTCGATTGCCTTGATCAGATCTTTTTCATTTTCATCTGAAATCTGCTTTTCCGCTGCGATCTTTTCCGGTATCTCCGGATACTTCGTCTGAATAAATTCAAACAGCTCCTTCTCAAACCGCTGGATCTCTTCCACTGGAATATCAAGCAGATATTTTTTTGTAGCGGCATAAATGATAATGACCTGATACTGTACCGGCATCGGCTGATACTGCGGCTGCTTTAAGATCTCTTTGATGCGCTCTCCCTGTGCCAGCTTCTCCTTCGTGTCGGCATCCAATTCAGACCCAAACTGTGAGAATGCTGCCAATTCACGGTACTGAGCCAGTTCTACACGGATCGGCGCTGCAATCTTTTTCATCGCCTTGATCTGCGCCGCGCCGCCTACACGGGATACAGAAAGTCCAGCATTGATCGCCGGTCTGAATCCGGCATTAAACATCTCTGTCTCCAGATAAATCTGTCCGTCCGTGATTGAAATCACGTTTGTCGGAATATAGGCAGATACATCGCCCGCCTGCGTCTCGATAATCGGAAGCGCCGTCAAAGAGCCGCCTCCCAGTTCGTCGGACAGTCTTGCCGCACGTTCCAGCAATCTGGAATGAAGATAAAAGACATCTCCAGGATATGCCTCACGTCCAGGCGGACGTTTCAAAAGCAGGGAAAGTGTACGATATGCCGCAGCATGTTTTGACAGATCATCATAGACGATCAGTACATCCTCTCCATTCTCCATCCATTCTTCTCCAATCGCACATCCGGAATACGGCGCGATATACTGTAATGGCGCCAGCTCACTCGCTGTCGATGCAACGACTGTCGTATAATCCATTGCGCCATATTCTTCCAGTGTCTTTACGATGGATGCCACCGTTGAGGCTTTCTGCCCGATTGCGACATAGATACATTTTACGTTCTGCCCTTTCTGGTTGATAATGGTATCAACCGCAATGGCTGTCTTTCCCGTCTGTCTGTCTCCGATAATCAGCTCACGCTGTCCTCTTCCGATCGGAACCATAGAGTCAATCGCCTTGATACCGGTCTGAAGCGGCGTATCTACAGATTTTCTGGAGATAACACCGGAAGCCACACGTTCAATCCTGCGGTGGCGTTCTGCACGAATCGGCCCTTTTCCGTCAATCGGCTGTCCGAGTGCATTGATGACACGACCCAGCATACCGTCTCCGACTGGAACTTCCACAACACGCCCCGTCGTTCTGACCGTATCTCCTTCACTGATACTTTTATTATCACCCAGCAGAACGGCGCCTACATTGTCCTCTTCCAGGTTCAGCACCATCCCCTGAACATCGCCCGGAAACTGGAGCAATTCTCCCTGCATCGCATTTTCCAGACCATGAATACGGGCAATTCCATCGGCAACCTGTATTACTGTTCCCACATCAGAAACCGTCATCTTGGAAGAATACTGTCTGATTTGTTCTTTTATCACAGAACTGATTTCCTCTGGTTTTAAATTCATGGGGTTTTTACACCTTCTTCCTGTTATACTGATTTCTAGCCGAGAGAAATTTTTTCAAGCTGTCCCTTTAACCGTTCCAGCTGACTTTTGATGCTGCTGTCCACCACACGGTCTTTCAGCCGGATAATCATCCCGCCGATTAAAGACTCATCCACCTGGTAGGAGATCTCCAGTTCTTTGTAGCCGGTTGTCCCAAGCAGCTTCTCTCGAATTTTTTCTTTCCACTGTTCGTCCAGTTCCATCGCAGATGTCACCTGGACGCTTCCTATTTTTTTATATTCCTTGATTTTTGCAATAAATTCTGCACAAATTGCGGGTAGTTCTTTTGAACGGCCTTTTGTCACAATCACGACAAGAAATCCTGTCACATCATCTGACACTTTTCCTTTAAAAATAGTCTCAATGACATGAATTTTTTCCTCTTTCAGAATCTCAGGATGCTCCAGAAACTGGATTAATTCCGGATTTTCCTCAAGCGTTGCCTGAACGGACAAGATTTCCTCAAGCAAAAGATCTGCCTTCTGCTCTTCCACGGCCAGCTCAAACAATGCTTCCGCATACGTTTTGGATACTAGCTTAGCCATGTCTGATCACCTATCTCTTTTAATGTATCCTCCATGATCTGAGACTGAATCTCTTCTGTCATGGAAGTTTTTATTACTTTTTCTGCCATAAGCGAAGCAATGGATATCATCTCTTTCTTCATATCATCGGCAGCCTTTTTCTTATCCAGCTCGATCTGAGCATTTGCTCTTGCGATCATTCTGGCCGCTTCTTCTTTTGCCTCATCCAGAATTTTCTCTTCATTTTTCAGAGCTTTCTGTCTCGCTTCAGCTAATATCCCTTCTGCTTCTTTTTCAATATTCCTGATTCTCGCCTCATAATCTGCTTTCAGCTTCAGCGCTTCTTCTTTATTTTCCTGCGCTGTCTCAATATCATTTTTCACTCTGTCCTCTCTCTTCTTAAGCATATCCCTCACAGGATTGAACAGAAGATAGGATAAAAATGTAAACATGACAAAGACAGAGATTGCCAGAATAACTGCATCAAACAAAAGCTGCGGATCAAGATTAAATAATCGTTCCAAGGTTTCGCCTCCTTTCGTTTTTCTTCAGGTTTTGCAGCAAAACAGATTTTCTTGCCGCCCCCATGATCTCAGGATCATCCGCGCGTCACCCCTCCTGTCCTGCTGCTTCCCTTCGTCTTCCATCAAAGCTTTCCGAGCAATGGATTTGCAAACAAAAGGATAAATGCGATGGCAAGACCGTAAAGACCTGTTGTCTCTGCCACGGCCTGTCCTAAAAGCATCGTAGATGTAATATCAGATTTTGCTCCTGGATTTCTTCCGACTGCCGAAGCGCCGTAACCTGCTGCGATTCCCTGTCCAATACCAGGTCCGATACCGGCGATCAACGCCAGTCCTGCACCAATCGCTGAACATGCTAATACTAAACCCTGATCTGTAATACCACTCATATCTTTTTCCTCCTGATTTTCATACTGATAATTTTTTATTTTTCTGTTTTAACGTATTTTTTTATTCCGGCAGTTTATCGTTGACAAATACCATCGTCAGCATACAGAATACATATGTCTGTATTGCCCCTGAGAAGATATCAAAATAAATGTGCAGGAATCCCGGCCATGCCACTGCAAATGGTGACAGCAGAGCATAAATCAATGACATCATGACTGTTCCTGACAGGATATTTCCAAACAGACGCAGCGACAGTGAAAATGGAACCGCGATCTCTCCGATCAGGTTGATCGGGAACAAGAACGGCAGCGGTTTAAACAGTCCTGTAAATGCACCTGCTTTATTGTACTTGATATTATTATACTGGATAATTCCAAATGTAATCAGTCCAAGCGGCAGTGTCACTCCAAAATCAGCAGTCGGCGGCCTTAGCCCAAACAAACCTGAAATATTGCTGACAAAGATAAAGACGAAAATACTGCTGATATAATTGACAAACTTTTTCGCATGGCGCCCCATGCTGTTCTCTACCATATGATCGAGCATATCCACCATCATTTCAATCGCATTTTGAAATCCGGTAGGAAATTCCTGCGGATGTTTCATCTTTTTTCTGACGACAAGCGCAAGCACAAGCAGCACAATCATGACAATCAAAATGCTGACATGCGTTGTGGTAATCCACAATTCCTGACCAAACAGATGGAATTTAACCAGCCCGTGAATCATAAAATCAACTTCTTTTGCAGCCAGCATCTGTGAACAACTGACAGCTCCCATAGTCTCACCTTCCTTTCTTTTTCAATTTCTATATTGTTCTCTCTCATAGACGATTCATCCATGAGAACCCGAACATTTTCTTTTATTCTCCGAAGATCTGCGGAAGTTTTTTGCCGGCAAATCTGTGAATCGGCATCTGAAGAAAGGCTCCTATTTTTAATGCAAACATTCCCAGAAACAGCGCAAGAATATTTCCAAGTTTGAAATACCATGTCACGCCGATCAGAACAATGGACAGCGCCATGCGCAGTCCGTACATCATTCTCGCATAATTTCTGGCTCCCTTTTCATTTCTCTCCAGTGCATTGCGGATCGAATATTCCATATGAACCGCTTTCAGCACAGAGCACACAATCCCAATCCAAAGTCCCGTGGTATACTGTACCTTATCATGAGCGAGCCATATCAGCGTAGATTGAAAAAAGACCCCGCAAATCAAAATGCCTAAAATTAATTCTTTTAATACTGCGCTCATCCTTTTCATTTTTCTTTTTTCTTTCCATCCTCCTTTGTCATCTCCTGCAGAAGAAGCCATGTATTTCTTCCGCCAGCGAGGATTCCTAAAATCAGCAGAGGGACAGTCGTATACCATCCAAACTTTTTATCCATCCAGTACCCTGCTGCGACACATAAAACAATCGGAGCCAGCATACTGATACCGATCTGCGTCACCATAGCCAATGAATGATAGACATCCTTTTTATACTTCAAAATTCTGCCTCCTTCCCATTTCTGCCATCCATCTTATCTTAAAACATTTTGTGTGTATTGTCTAGCAGATCTTGTTATTTTTTACAATTTTCCCCTTGTATTCACTCATTTTTTCATAATTATTCATAATAACATTAAAATGTCTTACGTTAATATTTTGAATCTCTTATAATGAAAATCACGCATATTCTCGCCTTATTTATAAAGTTTTCTCTCTTTCTATATCTCTTTTTCCCGCTCAACCACTGAATTTTTCTGTTCATATGCCTGCGCTTCCCGCTCGATTTCCATAATCAAAAGAACAGACGCCGGGCCCTCGATCACCCCTGCGGGGCCGAATAAATATAGACCCACATACACTGAAATCAGAATGGCAATGGGATACAGTCCCAGACTTTTTCCAATCAGTTTTGGTTCCAAAAACTCCCTTGTCGTATTTGCGATCAAAAAGAGAACCACATACGCAGCCGCATGAAAGAATTTTTTCGTGAACAGACTGATGACAGCCCACGGGATCAAAATCGTTCCGGTGCCTATAAATGGCAGCACATCCAGAAGCCCGATCACAGTCCCGATCAGCAATGCATACGGATTTTTCAAAATCCACAGACCTGCGACGCAAATTACAATCACACATCCCATAATAATCAGCTGGGCTTTTAAATATGCGCCTCCCATCTCCCAGATTCGCTTTTCCACACGGACTGCCGCCTGAAACAGAGGCTGATGGGCAATTTTTTCTCTGATCTTAGGATAATCTTTAATCAGCAGAATAGATGAAATAAAGATAATAAAAAATGCACCGGCTCCCTTGATAAACTGCATCATATAGCCCACAGAATTTCCTACCATTTTAGGAATCATCGTCATTTGAACTTCGTCCTGTATTTTATTGATATTGGCATACACAAAACTTTTTACATCGGAGATGTGAAGCCCCAAAGTCTGCTCCAAACCTTCGCAGCAATCATCCACAAAATATTGGAAGTTTTGATAATACACATCAAAATTCTGAATAAAAGCACGAAACTGCTCTAAAAATTTTGTCGCCAGAAAATAGACAAACAGCAGCAGGATTCCAAAAAAAGCAATCATAAAAAAAGCGAGCAGCCATTCTCTTTTTATTTTCAACTTCCTGTGAATTTTTTCAATCAGAGGTCTTGTCATCTTGACCAGAATTCCCGCAATTAAGAAAGGAATTACAAGCGGAAGCAAATATTTCATTCCTGCATAGACTGCCGCTGTAATTCCCAATATTCTGATTATTTTCCTTTTATTCCATACGGTGCGAATTTCTGGCATACTATGTTCTCCCCTTTGATCTGTTTTTTCATAGTATGCACCTTTTTTATCGGAACCATGCAAAGCATCTGCCAGTCGGTTCCATTGAAAATTCCATTTTTTTCTTTGTCCTCGGATGCAGAAAGGACAGTCTCGCAGCGCAAAGTCCTATAGAGTCTCCGCCTGTCCCCTGATCGGGAGCGCCATATTTTCGATCGCCGCAGAGAGGACAACCAGCATGAGCCATCTGTACTCTGATCTGATGATGACGCCCTGTAATCAGCCGGACTGCAACGAGGCTGTATCCGTCTTTTTCTTCCAGCACACGGTATTCCAGCTCTGCCCTTTTTGCTCCCTGCACATTTTTATCCACAACACAAGAGCAGTTCATTTTTCCATCTTTTTTCAGATAATCCGTCAGCTTTCCTGATTTTAATTCCATTTTTCCGCAGACTACAGCCTCATATTCCTTCACAAATCCGTCTGTACTCAGCTGTGCGCTCAGATTTCCTGCCGCATTCTTTGTCTTTGCAAAGGCCATCAGCCCTTCAACCGGCTGATCCAATCTGTGAATCAGTCCCAGATACGGCTCTCCTTTTCTCTCCTCTTTCTTATATAAGTATGTTTTCAGAACACTGACACAATCCTTCTGTCCGATTCTTCTGCTCTGCACCGGAAAGCCAGCCGGTTTCTCACAGACTAAAATATCTGCATCTTCATATATAATCTTTATTTCCATCTCTTTATACCTTAAAGCGATATCCAACACCCCATATCGTCTCAATATACTGAGGCTTAGCTGTGTTAAACTCAATCTTTTCCCTGATTTTTTTGATATGTACCGTCACGGTCGCAATATCTCCAACAGATTCCATATCCCAGATTTTATTAAACAGTTCTTCTTTCGTAAAGACATGGTTTGGATTTTGAGCCAGGAAAGTCAGAAGATCAAATTCCTTTGTCGTAAATGTCTTTTCTTCCCCGTTAACCCAGACTCTTCTGGCTGTCTTGTCAATCTTGATCCCACGGATCTCCACGATCTCATTCTCTTGTATATTTGTATTGACCAGACGCTCATATCTGGCCAGATGAGCTTTCACACGCGCAACCAATTCACTTGGGCTGAACGGTTTTGTCATATAATCATCCGCTCCCATTCCAAGCCCTCTGATCTTGTCGATATCATCTTTTTTCGCCGATACCATGATAATAGGCATATTTTTCTTTTCTCTGACCTTCTTGCAGATTTCAAATCCATCCACCTCAGGAAGCATCAGATCCAGGATGAGCAGAGCAAACTCCTCATCCAGAGCCTTTTTCAGTCCGATATCGCCCCTGTTCTCAATCTCTACTTCAAAGCCGCTTAATTCCAGATAATCTTTCTCCAGATCCGCTATACTTTCTTCATCCTCAATAATAAGAATTTTACTCATCCATTTTTACCTCCTGATATTTTCTAAGGACAAAAAACATGATCGTTCCCGTGCCAAGCTTGCTGTTGGCCCATATTTTTCCTCCATGATCTTCAATAATCTTCCGCACAATCGACAGACCGATGCCGCTTCCTCCAAGCGCTGAATTTCTGGAGGCATCTGCCCGATAAAACCGATCAAAAATCAGTGGCAGATCTTTCACAGCAATTCCTCTTCCATTATCTTCGATCTCCACCTGAATAAAATCCCCGACATCTTTGATTCGGATATTGATATATCCCTTTTCTTTGTCCATATATTTGATGGAGTTGCCTATAATATTATTAATTACGCGCTTCAGCTGTTCTGCATCTGCAATAATCATAACATCTTCATCCACATAATTAAAGTAAGCCAGATCAATATTTTTATCTGCCAGATCGAGAGCTACTTCTTCCTTGCAGTCATTAAAATAGCTTGCCACATTTATTTTACTGAATGTATACGGGATACGATCTGTATCAATCTTGGAATAAAAAGTCAGCTCATTGATCAGCCTGTCCATCTCATTTGCTTTGTTGTAGATCGTCTTGATATAACGTTCCATCTTTTCCGGTGTGTTTGCCACGCCGTCCATAATCCCCTCTACATATCCTTTCACCGCTGTGATCGGTGTTTTCAAGTCATGCGAAATATTGCTGATCAGTTCTTTGCTCTCTTTATCATAAATAATATTTTCCTCCGCCGACTCTTTCAGGCGTTTTCTCATATCTTCAAAGTCTCTGCACAGTTCACTGATCTCATCTTCTCCTTCAACTTCCAGAGTAAAATCTAAGTTCCCCTCTTTGATATTTTTTGTCGCTGTGCGCAGCCGTTCCAGAGGTTTATGGATTCCTCTGTAAATCCAAACGGTCAAAGCAGCAGACGTACAGACTAAGATCACTACAATCGCAACGATCAGTTCTATAATGAGCTGTTTTACCTGAGGAATCATCTCAGTTCCCGAAGTCATGATAAAAATGCTTCCATGGGTCTGATCTGAAAAAGTCACATCCACCTGTTTTACAAATGCATTCACTTCATTTCCAATATAAACCCCTGTATCCGACTCTCCCATATACTCCCCATAATCAGGAAGATTCTCAAAAATCCGCTTACAATTCTGATCTTTTTTCGGGTAGATCATTTCGTTTTCTTTTCTGACAATCAAATAGGAATGTTTTTCCTGCAGTTTTTGATTCCACTTGTTTAAAATCTCTTCATCCAGGAACTGATCCGGGTTCTCTTTTCCTTCTTTTTGAATCTCTTCATAATCTTCCAGTGTAGCTTTGCTGATCATCTGAAGAGAATTAGACAGATTTTCATATGTCACATTCGGAACATTATAGCTTCTCTCAATCGCTTGCAGCTGATATTTTGTAACTGCCATTAACGCAATCGTCGTCAGCCCTATCGGTGCAATAATGATCACGAAGAATGCAATCAGCAGCCGATTTTTTAACTTCATGGCGCTCTCTCCTTGCATATTTTCCTATATTCCTATTTATTATAACATACACATTTTTTCTTTTCATCTAAACAATCCCTTTCAATTCTAAACTTTCTGTGAACTGTGGATCATTTTCTTTCTCTTCGTTCTTCATAAAAATACTGAAATTTCTATTAAAAAATCAGTGCCCGGCCATTTCAGCCTGACACTGATCTTAATTTTTTGTAAAATTGATTCTAAAGTTCTTCTTCTCTTTGATCGAAAGAAACGTTCTTTTTAGTGAAGACTTTTGATTTTTTCTTTTAAGACATCGACTTTGTCCAGTTTCTCCCATGGAAGATCCAGATCATTGCGTCCAAAATGACCATATGCGGCTGTCTGCTTATAGATCGGGCGGCGCAGATCCAGCATTTTAATGATTCCTGCCGGACGCAGGTCAAATGTCTCTCTGACAATTTTTGTAAGTTCTGCATCTGGAAGACTTCCTGTTCCAAAGGTATTAACTGACACAGAAGTAGGCTGTGCAACACCGATCGCATAGGAAAGCTGAATTTCACATTTGTCAGCCAGCTCTGCTGCAACCAGGTTTTTAGCAACGTAGCGTGCTGCATAAGCTGCAGAGCGGTCTACTTTTGTACAGTCTTTTCCTGAGAAAGCGCCGCCGCCGTGACGTGCATATCCGCCGTAGCTGTCTACAATAATCTTTCTTCCTGTCAGACCACTGTCTCCGTGCGGTCCTCCGATGACAAAGCGTCCTGTCGGATTGATAAAGAATTTTGTATTCTCATCAATCATTTCACTTGGAATGATCTCATCAAATACATACTTCTTGATGTCAGCATGGATCTGTTCCTGAGATACTTCCGGATTGTGCTGTGTGGACAGAACAACTGCATCCAGACGTGACGGTCTTCCTGCTTCATCATATTCCACTGTAACCTGTGTCTTTCCGTCTGGTCTTAAATAAGGCAGCGTGCCGTCTTTTCTGACTTTTGTAAGCTGGCGTGCCAGTTTATGTGCTAAAGCAATCGGATATGGCATATATTCTTCTGTCTCATTTGACGCATATCCAAACATCATTCCCTGATCTCCGGCGCCAATCGCTTCGATCTCATCATCTGTCATATGATTTTCTTTTGCTTCCAGAGCTTTATCAACACCGAGGGCAATATCTTCAGACTGTTTGTCAATCGCAAGCAGAACACCGCAAGTATCTGCATCAAATCCATATTTTCCTCTTGTATATCCGATTTCACGGACAGTATCGCGCACAATTTTCTGATAGTCAATGGAAGCCTTACTTGTGATCTCTCCCATCACCATCACTAATCCAGTCGTTGTACATGTCTCGCAAGCTACACGGCTCATTGGGTCCTGCTCCAGCAGTGCGTCTAAAATCGCATCAGATACCGCATCACAGACTTTGTCAGGATGACCTTCTGTTACTGATTCTGAGGTAAATAATAATCTTTCCATTTAAATTCTCCTTTTCTTTTGCTCTCTTTCTGTTCATCCGCTATGTTTCTGGCATACTCCCGTTTCTAAATTCATGAGGGTTCTGCCTTTGTCTCTGTAAATTTTTCAGATTTTTTGACCTTCTCCTGTCCTTGTGCATATTGCGCCATCTGTTTTTCATAAATTATAGAAATTTTCCATATAATTAAGAAAAGTCCGCAATAAGCGGACTTCTTATCTTTGATAAGTAAATCCCTTATTGTTCGATCGACTCGCTCAGGTTGGCACCTTCCTATGCAGGGGTTGCCGTGACTTCACAGATCCTATGTATCTCCATCACTCTGAATAAGGTTGTTTCTCTATTGTTCTCTATCTGTTTGCTTCTATAAGATAACGCTTTTTCTTCTGTTCGTCAAGGAATTTTTCTAATATCTTTTCAGATCTTAGCTCTGCATCAGATTCCAAGCATGGATGCCAGTCTGGATACTCCGCTTCCCTGCCGGAATCCCTGATTCAATTCCCCGATTTGAATCTGGCTGCTGACAATATCATACTCCCAGCTCTTTACTTTTCCGCCTGACTCTTTTAAAAATACGGCTTTATGTCTGTCCGTACTTCGGAATGCATATGTATTTCCATTTAAGAGACCTGTATAAACGTATCCGGACTGCTTAATCTTCCATACAGCGTCCTTGATCGGCTCTCCCACATAAGCTCCATACAGAACAAGATTATCATATCCTGTATTATAAATAGAAATATTGTAGACACCGCTTGAGACTTTTGCATTCTTTGCAGTCGCAAAGATCATCTCCTTGCCGCCCCTCACATAATCATATCCATTCTGATTATAATAAGTACTCATGCCGCCGATCTTTGCCGCAAAAGAGTCAATCGCCGCTTTTGCAGAGGTATATCCAGTATAATTTCTAAATGTATCGGTTGCTTCTAAAAGTTCAATCTTGATTGATTTTACAGGTGAAAATGCACCATATGTAAATCCGCTGCCCTGCTGTTTAAACGCCCGGATGCGGTAGTAATACGTTCCAGCCGAAGGAACAGTATCCGTCCAGCTCACAGTGGAACCGCTCTGAATCGTCTTGACCTTTTTAAACGGACCGGAAGCGCTTGTGCTGCGCTGAATCACATATCCCTGTGTTCCCGCCACTTTTTTCCATGACAGCTGCACCTGTCTTCCATTTGTGCTGGCAATCTTCTGAATCGCCGTTCCGCCAAGCGATGTTTTTACTGGAAGCCCTTTTATATGACATGAGCTTAAAACAGTCTGATTTTCCCATGTACAGCTGGCCTTTACGGTATAATAATATGTAATTCCAGGCTGCACCGTCTTGTCTGTATATTTTGTTATATCTCCTGAAACCCGTGCAATTTCTCGGAAAATAGTATTCGACGTTCTTCTGTAAACTCGATAATTCATCGCATTTAAAACAGGATTCCACATAACCTGAACCTGATTATAAGATAATGCTGTGACAGAATGCATCTGCGGTGTACTCAGCCCCGTGACTGCAATCTCCACGTCAGATTTTGCGCCTTCCACTCTGCGTCCGTTTACATCCTGATACGCCCGAACAATATACTCATACCGTGTTCCAGGCTCCAGACAGATATTGGAATAATGTTCTTTTTCCCCGCCTGACAGTGTTTTGAGCACGCTCCACTGTCCTATATTTCCCGGTTTGGAATAGACAATATATCCGTCTGCCCCGCTGATCGGCTCCCACATCACACGGATGCCTCTCGTTCCGCTCACCTTCAATGACACTTCCGGAGCAGGAAGCGGCTGTGCAGCCTGCGTCCGATTGACTCCAACCGCACCGGAGAGAAACAGACACCATATCACTGTCAAAAATACCATGCTTAAATTTCTGATCCGTTTCTTCATTTGTTTTCACCCTTTTCTCTCTGAATTTAAAAAAGGCGCCGCGCATCAAACAATATCTATAATGTTGCTCAATACGACAGTGCCCAATTAAAATCATCCAACTCTCAATTTAAACTTCTGAATCTCTTTCTCACTGCTGACGCGTTCAATTTCTGCTCCCAGAGATCTGAGTTTTTCTTCAAAGTTCTCATATCCTCGCTGAATATACACAATATCATCCACAATCGTGTATCCTTCAGCTGCAAGCCCTGCAATCACCAGCGCCGCCCCTGCTCTCAGGTCAGGCGCACTGACGCGTGCCCCGGTAAATTTTTCCACACCGGTGATAATTGCGCTGTTGCCTTCCACTTTCACAGTGGCACCCATTCTAGCCAGCTCATCCATGTATTTAAAACGATTCTCAAAAATGCTCTCTGTCACGATGCTTGTCCCTGATGCAAGCGCCAGAGTAACACCGATTTGAGGCTGCATATCTGTTGGATAGCCAGGATATGGAAGTGTTTTCACATTTGTACAGCCAAGACGCTTTGAAGCAACGACACGCACAGCATCGTCGAACTCCTCCACCTCACATCCAATTTCTACCAGTTTTGCTGTTGTGGCTTCCAGATGCTTTGGTATCACATTTTTGACCATCACATCTCCCTTTGTAGCTGCCGCCGCAAACATAAACGTGCCTGCTTCAATCTGGTCAGGGATGATGGAATACTCTGTTTTATGTAATTTTTCCACTCCGCGGATACGGATCACATCCGTTCCTGCCCCTTTGATGTTGGCTCCCATACTGTTCAAGAAGTTTGCCGCATCCACCACATGCGGTTCACGGGCAGCATTTTCAATAATTGTATATCCGTTTGCCATTGAAGCAGCCATCATAATATTGATTGTCGCCCCCACTGACACGGTATCTAAAAAAATATGACTTCCCGTCAGCTGATCTGCCTGGGCAATGATCGACCCGTGTGAGATTTTAACCTTTGCTCCGAGAGCTTTAAATCCCTTCAAATGTAAATCAATCGGTCTGCTTCCGATATTGCATCCTCCCGGAAGCGGAACTTCAGCTCTCTTATATTTTCCAAGCAAAGCTCCAAGCAGATAATAGGAGGCACGAATTTTCTTGATATACTCATAATCAACGCTGACACTTCCTATCCCTGATCCATTAATAAGAACAGTTGTTCTGTTGACTCGCTCCACTTTTGCGCCAATCTCGCTAATTGCCTCTAATAAAACATTGATATCCTGAACATCAGGAAGGTTTTCAATTTTAACCGTTTCATCTGTCATAATTGCTGCGGCAAGGATACCAAGTGCTGCATTTTTTGCTCCACCGATTTCGACTTCTCCAACAAGTGGATTTCCGCCTTTTATAATGTATTGTTCCATAGGACACCTCATACCATTTTTATTTATACCCAAGATTTCTTCTGTTTTCTCCTCTAATAAACGGTCTGAAGGTCTTTTCCTTTCATACCGCTCAGATCTTCATCTGCTGTCAATTTATCCGGCAAAATTCTTCTTTTTTTCAGTCTTTTGTTTTGCCATCATTAAGATATATTATATCACAAACAAGGAATTTGTAAATAAGAATAAAAATTTCAGCCAATTCTATCCGTAATTTTGCAAAAAAAATTTAATATTTATTTAAAAACTCTGTATTCTCATTTTGTTATTCCGCTATTATATGGTATTTTCTTTCTTTTCCCTACAGAAACGCTGGTATATTTTCAGAATATTCTGTAATGTTTCTTCCACACTCAGTCCATCTTCCTCGACTGTCAGATGGGCATATTTTTCATACAGAGGAACCCGTTCTTCATATAAAGCCTTCAGATCCTGTCCTTCTCTCAAGACGACTCCCCGTCCATGGAGATCACCCAGCCTTTTTTCCAGAGACTCATATCCCAGTTTCAGATAAATGATCGTTCCCGTCTCTGAAAAATGTTCCATTGCCTCTCTTCCATACACAACACTTCCGCCGGTCGAGATCACTGCTCTTTCCTCATTAATCTGACTGTTGACTCTGTTTTCCACTGCAATAAATCCATCTACGCCTTCCTGCTCAATAATTTCATGTAAGAGTCTCTTCTCCTGATCCTGAATCACAATATCTGCATCCACAAAATGATATCCCAGTACTTTTGCCAGCACAACTCCGATTGTACTTTTTCCTGCGCCAGGCATTCCAATCAGAATAATATTTTCTTTTGTCTTCATAAATAAATCCCTTTCGCTTATTTTACGGCCTGTGTCTGTATATTCCGTTTTGTTATCCTATCACAGTTTTTTTTTGCTGTAAAGAATTTATGAGCGCTGTCCTTTTCTTTTTTTTCGCTCTTTCTTTTTCACACTGTATCCAAATGTCCCTAATTTTTTTCCAAGCCCATAATATTCTCCATGTGAATATACCATCGGCATGGAACGGCTCAGCTCCAGCTTTTGATTCTGGTTTAATAGAGCTTTATCCACATTTACTCCAAGTACATCCGCTATAAACATATGATGAGACCCCAGCTCCACGATCTGTTTTACTTTACATTCAATGCAGACGGGGCTCTCCGCTATTCCCGGTGCATCCACAAATTTTGACTCCAGCGGCGTCAGTTTCATCTCTTTAAATTTATCCACATCTTTTCCAGAGCGCACTCCGCAGTAATCTGTCGCATATGCCAGTTTTTCGGTTGTCAGATTGATAACAAATTCACCCGTCTCTTTTATAATCTGATATGAATACCGGTTCGGACGGACAGAAATTGAAACCATCGCCGGTGAGCTGCATACCGTTCCTGCCCATGCTACCGTAATAATATTCGGTTTTTCTCCCGGACGCTGACAGCTGACCATCACAGCCGGCAGCGGGTATAACATATTTCCAGGTCTCCACATCTCTCGTTCCATGTCTTTACTCCTTTTGCTCTTCCATTTTTCTATTTTTCTTCTGTATTTCTATCATTTTTTATTTCTATATTCTGTTTTTCTATGTTCTGTTTTTCTATGTTCTGTTTTTCTGCGTTCTTATCTTTTCTATCAGTTTTGAATTGCCCCCATAAAAGCTGGTATCAACTGTTTTTTTCTTGAGACAATTCCTTTTAACACAACCGCCCCCTCTTCACAAGTCACATGAAACGCTTCTTCAATCAGACTCTGCGCTCCTCTTCCATAATAAATCAATTCCGTTGATTCGTTCACAATATCAGTCAGCATAAAGAAAAGCATTTCCAGATTCTGACTTTCATACGCTTTGGCAAGATATGGAGTCAGTCTCTCCTTGATATTTTTCAGCTCTTTCTTATTCATCGAGTTAATCTGTCCCACTCCAAATGTTCGATTGTCAAATTCAAACTTTTTAAAATCCTGATAAAAGATTTCCTCAGGCGATTTATTTTTCAGATCACTGCCAGCTTCAAACATCTCCGAGGCAAAGCTTTCATACTCAATCTGGGCAATCTCTGCGAGATGTTTCACTGCCTCCCTGTCCTTTTCTGTACAAGTCGGAGATCGAAACATCAATGTGTCTGACAAAATTGCGGCACATAAAAGCCCCGCAATCTGTTTTGGAATTTCAATGTTTCTTTCCTGATAGATCTGATAGATAATTGTCGCCGTGCATCCGACAGGCTGATTTCTGAAAAAGACGGGCGCCATTGTCTCCAGAGATCCGAGACGGTGGTGGTCAATAATTTCCAGAATATCCGCACTTTCAATGTTATCCACCGCCTGAGACGTCTCATTGTGATCGACTAAAATGACTTGTCTTCTCTTCACACTAAGCAGATTTCTCCGTGAAATCATTCCCACATATGCTCCGCGGCAGTCCAGCACAGGGAAATAGCGATATCGCTTGCTTGCCATGATATCTTTGATTGAATCTGTATAGTCATCCAATTCAAATGTCAGCAGTTTCGTCTTTGTCATAAAATGTTTGACCGGCATACTCTGATTGATCAGACGTGCCACTGTAAACGTGTCATGCGGCGTACTGATTACCACACAGTTTTTTTCTGCAGCGAGATGCTGAATCGTCCTCGACACAGGCGCTCCTTCGCACACCACAATGCAGCTTGCATTCATCTCAATCGCGCACAGCTGTGATTCATATCTGTTTCCCAAAATCACCAAGTCATCTTGCTCAATATAATTTTCCATCAGGTCTGGATTTGCGGCTGCCACAAGCACTTTTCCTTTTACAAAATATGCGTGCGGATTTCCTATAATCATTTTTCCATCCAGGGTTTCTACTATATTTTTATACTGCGTTCTGGCCTCCGAGAGAATGGCGCTGTCATAGACATCCATGTAGGATTTTGTGATATCATTGCTTGTGATCACGCCCTCCAGCACTCTGTTTTCTTTTGTAATTGGCATCGTATTTACATGTTCCTCGCGCATTCTTGTCCACGCATTTTTCAAAGAGATATTATTTTTTGCTCCTTCCACAAACCGGATATCCATGTCACGGACTCTTGTTCCTACATTTTCAATATATCCCGGCGCTTCCATCTGAAAATAATTCAGTACAAACTGCGTCTCTGAATTGATCTGACCCGCTCTTTTCGGCAGAAAAATACGATGTTCATCCCCAATTTTATTTTTTAATTCCGCATATGCAATCGCTGAACAGATAGAGTCTGTATCAGGATTTTTATGCCCGATAATATATACTTTTCTTTTTCCGCTTTTTTCATCCATATCTGATTCCTTATCCTTTCCCTGTTGTCAAAGCAGCTCACTGCCAAAGCCAAGCGGCAGCAGATCTTTCAGAAAACAGCTGTAATATTCCTCCCCGGAACGTCCGAGAATAATCCGAAAGCTTTCCGGGTCGCAGAACTCTGCCATCACTTGACGGCACACCCCGCATGGCGGACAGAAATCTCCCTTCTCTCCTTTTTTATTTCCCACAATAGCAATCGCTTCAAATTCCTGACACCCCTCAGAGATCGCTTTAAAAAATGCTGTCCGCTCTGCACAGTTGCTTGGAGAATACGCTGCGTTTTCAATGTTGCATCCCAAATAAATTTTTCCATTCTTTCCCAAAAGCGCTGCGCCCACCTCAAATCCGGAATATGGTGAGTAAGAATACTTCTGTGCCTCATATGCTGCCTTCACTAATTCTTTTTCTGTATTCATTTTTAAAATCCCCCTCTCAATCTGTTCTTTTTATCTGTCTTCTTCTCCATGTTATACGATTTTTCACAAAAAGTATAGATATTGCTTTCAAAATAAGATATAATAGATCATTATGTAAACAGGGGAGCGACACTCCCCGGAAATCGAGGTGTATTATATTATGTCAGAACATTTAAAAAATGAATCATCTGCTCCTGTTGAAACAATGGAAGACTATGCTGCTGAGCTGGAAGCTTCTTTCCGTCAGATCCGTGAAGGCGATATCCTGACAGGAACAGTCATCGACATCTCCGAAAATGGCATTCTTCTCGATCTGAAATATTACACGGACGGTCTCATCCATCTGGACGATTTCACAGATGACCCATCTTTTAACTTCAGAGAAAATATCCATCCAGGCGACGAGATCTCTGCAACTGTCATCAAAAAAGATGATGGGGAAGGCCATATTCTTTTATCCAGCAAGGAGGCAAATGAAGTACTTGCTTGGGATAAACTGAAAAAATATCTGGAAGAAGGTACAAATCTGACCGTAAAAATTTCCGGTGTAGTCAATGCCGGCGTAGTTGCTTATGTGGAAGGTATTCGCGGTTTCATTCCAGCCTCCAAACTTGCCCTTGAATATGCAGAAGATTTAAATGAGTGGCTTGGAAAAGAGATCCAGGTGCGCGTTATCACTGCGGACGAACAGAACAAGCGTCTTGTTCTCTCTGCAAAAGAGATTCTTCGTGAACAGCTGGCACAGGAACGAAAAAATCTGGTTTCCACTGTTGAGATCGGACTTGTGACAGAAGGAACAGTAGAATCGATCCAGCCATACGGAGCATTTGTTAAACTCAGCAACGGTCTGTCCGGTCTTGTTCATATTTCACAGATTTGCGAAAAACGCATTAAATCTCCATCGGCTGTTGTAAATGTAGGCGATACCGTAAAAGTAAAAGTCATTGATATCAAAGATGGCAAGCTCAGTCTGAGTATGAAAGCAATCAATGATGTCGCTGCTGAAGAAATTCACGAAGAGACGATTGAACTTCCTGAGACAGAAGGACTCTCTACCACTCTTGGCTCTTTATTTAAAAATCTGAAATTCGACTAAAAAATCAGGCGCTTCTCTGCAGAGAAGCGTCTTTTTATTTCCCATAATTAGAGTTACTCTATGAGTAAAATCTTATAAAATATCTGGATGTTTCAGATATTTTTTGTATATTTTCACAATATTTTCATGTATGGTTCACATTTTATTCATATTTAGATAGTATAATACCTTTATCTCTAAAAAAGAGATTCTATGGTTTATGGGGTAATGATTTTCATTACACATATAGATAAATTTTTTCATAATAGCCCCGGTGACCAGACGCCGGGGCACTCCTCATTTTATATTATGGGAAAATTTTTCTATCCCTTTTCATGGATCTTATAATTAACGCTATTCACCTAAAAAGAAGGGGATGTACCAAAGGTTATATCATAACTTTCGGTACATCCTCTTCTTGTATATCTAATCAAAATTGTATCAAATGATTTCTCCATACATTTTTCATCGTTTCTCATCTGATTTTTGAACACCATATCCTGATTTTTCAATGAAGCTTGTGAACTGCCCATAAGCTAAAGCGAATGGGATTTTTGCGAAGTAACTTTAAAAAGAGAGAAGATGTCCTTCCCTCTGATATCAATTTATCATCGCTTGGTGACATCTTCTCATTTTATTTCTTTTCTCTATTCCCTGTAAATCTTTATTGCTTATTCTAATCCTGTCTGGCTTGTTGTCTCATTTCCTGTCAGAACATTCTGATACAGCAGGTAGAATGACGCTGCTGACCAGCTGAAGTTCTTTGTATGGAGTCCTTCACCTGTCAGAGGATTGTAATTCTCTCTGATCGGTCCATCACTCAGCAGACCTTCTGCGTTTACGAACATCTTTAATACCATTTCCTGTGCTTCTTCATGGTATCCATAGTTCTGCATTGCCTCAGCGCCAAACATTGCCTGATCCATCCAAACCGGACCTCTCCAATATTTAGCCGGCATAAACATATCATTATCTTTTGATGTTACGCCAAGCGGAACAACCAGGTTGAATTTTTCTTCATCCATCATGTTCTCAACTACTCTGTCAGCCTGTTCCTGAGTTGCCAGTTTTGCCCACAGAGGCAGCCATCCTTCAGAACCTTTTCCTCTGTTTACAAGCAGTTTCTTTTCACTTCCATCTTCATTGATCTGCAGATCGTAGTAGAATCCTGTCTCTTCGTCATACATATTTGTGTTGATGTACTCTTTCAGAGTTGCTGCTTCTGCTTCATATTTTGCTGCGTCTTCCTCCAGACCCAGTTCTTCAGCCATTGTTTTTAAGAATCCTTTTTCTGCATACAGATAAGAGTTCAAATCAACAGATTCCTGATTGATTGTATATCCTACAACCTCTCCATCATCATTTTTCACTTCATATACAAGTGTTCCAACGTCTTCCGGACCATTTCCAGAGATATCGAAACGAGGAGCGTTATCCATACCGCTCTCCCAAGCTGCTGCTTCGATGACAGCTTCTGGATCTACAAGTGGATTTCCGTTTTCATCTTTTACAATATTTCCCTCTTCATCATACTGATAATGAGCGTCATGAACCATTGCGCCATACTCTGCAACACCGTTTCCATCAATATCACGGTTTGTGTACCACCAGTTATGGTAAGCAACTAACTTCGGATACATTTCCTCTAAGAATTCTTTATCCTGGCTTGCTTCATAAGCATTGTAAACAGCCCATGCTGCCAGAGGTGGTTTGGAGTTTCTTTCATTCCAGTTTCCGCCGTCTCCGCCTCTTTCAGGTCCTTTGTTGAAGAAGATACAGTCGATGATTGTACCAGCATCCTGAGGACGCACTTCATCATCTGGCTGAATCTGATAGTCAAAGATAGAGCGAACATTTTCCATTGCGATTTCTGCATCGTATGGTGCCATACCAACTACCTGTTTCCAGGAATCCCATGCCCACAGTCCGATAAACCATTTATATGACATAGATGGAACAACTCCTCCGTGGATCAGATCGCCTGCTGCGCTCATGTAGTTTGTCATCATTGTCTCGATTGATTTTACTGCCGCTTTCTTATACTGATGTGCTACACCGTCTTTTTCAACTGTCTCTACATATCCGTTCCAGCGGTCTGCATTTGCTGTAAAGTAAGAATCGGAGTTCGCCAGCATATCTGCTGCCGCTTCTTTTTCCTCTGCCGCTTCTTCTGCTGTGAACGTATAAGTCTCTGTTGATAATGTCTGGAAGCTCTCGCCTGCTGCGATTGTCACGGCGTCTTTTGCCTCCGTCACATAGCTGTCTCCCTCTACTGTTGTTGTTACAGGAATGTCACGTCTTACATTGAATTTTACTTCATCTGTCATCAGATAATTCCATGTCTCACGAATTTCTGTAAAGTTGACCTGAACGCCGTCCTCAGTTGCCTCAAGGTTGTTTCCCATCACTTTTTCTTCGTTTCCATAGTTTGTATACATATCGCCGTGCCATTTCAGTTTCAATTCCACAGGCTCTTCTGTTTTATTTACAATCTCTGTTTTGATCAGCGCTGTTCTGTCGCTTCCAAAGATTAATTCCATATTAACTGTGATATCTTCAAAATCGTATGTCTGTACCAGTTTTCCTGGGTAATAAACGCCTGAAGCTTTGGCATCCTCATAAGAATATACGGTTCCGTCTGCTTTTGTGATCTCTAATTTGCTGAAAGCTCCTGATAAGTTTACTGGATATTCTTCTGCCACGATTACAGGTCCTGCAAATCCACCCTGAATATCAATCTCATCTTCCTCTGGAAGATAATATCCATGCCATGCTCCCATGTCTGAGAAATTGTTGTACTTATTTGTGGAATAATCCCCATATAAATCTTCTGTAGGATTTGCATAGATATCTAAAGCATTTCCATACTGCATTCTCAATTCCTGTTCAGCATCCTCTGCTGCAAATGCTACGCTTGTAGCTGATAATGCCATTGCTGCAGAACATACTGCTGCACACGTTTTTTTCCAGACTTTTTTCATGTTGTTCCTCCTTCATAGCTCCAAAAAAATTAGATTGTCAAAACTCCTAAGAAAAACACCTCTCTCTTTCGCTGTTTTTCACATTTTCGAGAGGTGTTTTTTCTCTTTTTTTGACATTTCTTGTACATAATAATATCACATTTTTTTGGGTTCGTCAATTATTTTTATAAGTTTTCCACATTTTTTTCAATATTTTTCCTTATAATATGTGCACTTTTGACACAATCGCCTTATCTGGAGAATTTTACTCTTTACATCTGATATTCAATCACAATCGCCTCATATCCTGCATTTACAATACTTTCCTGTAATCTGTCTGCATTTTCTTTTTCCTTGAATGTTCCGCAGAAGACCATATAATAGCCATTCTCCATCAATGTGGCATAGGCGTTGATTCCCGCACGGTTCAGCTCAGCCGCATAATTCTGAGCATTTTCATTGCTGGAGAAAGCCCCTGCCTGAACAACGAAGTAAGTCTGAAGCGTCTCCTGTCCGAACTCATCTTTTCTGATGTAGACCTCATATCCGTAAGATTCTAAAATCCCTTCTAAATACTCCGCATCTTCTTTTCGTTCATAAGAGCCACAATATACACGGTACAATCCGTCGCTCTCCAGTTTAGAATATCCTCCGAATCCCTGACTCATCAGCTGTTTCACATAGTTATCCGCATTTATCTGCTCTGCAAAAGCTCCGACCTGCACAAAATATTCCACACCGCTCATCGGAACGAGTACATTTTTCTGTTCCTCCCGAATCCAGCAGTCATATCCACAGCTCTTAAGCAGTGCCTCTTTGTTCTGCGCATCTGCATACACTTCATATTCTCCGGAGTTTACTCGATACAGATTGTCGCTCTGCCATTCAATATCCGTGTAGAAACCATCCGCTTCCAACTGACTTGCAAATTGAGCCGCATCCTGGTAGGTGTAAAACGCCCCTGCCTGTACAATGTATACTGTCCTCTCCTCTTCCTGGTATTCGATCTGTGCTCTCGGATGAATCATCATGCTGCCGTCTGATTCCGAAGCCAACACGGTTCCTCCTGCCAGACACAGCGCAAGAATTCCTGCAATAAAAAATTTTTTACTGATTTTTTTCATAAAACGTCCCTCCTTCTCATCTTTTATTTTTTTTTTTGCCATTCCCTATTTCCCAATTTCCTTCTTTACAAAATGTTCCTTACAGTTGATTCACATGACCCATAAACAAAATCATATCATTTTCTTTATCCTGAATGGTAAACATAAACGGATGATCTGCCACAAATTCCGGTTTTTCTTCCTCTTCTATAATTGCGGACATTTTTGATATGATTCCTGTCACCGCCGAAGCCTTTGTATACTGTTCGCTCACTTCCAATTTTGCCTTATGGAGCATACTGTCCACCTGAAGCCCGTCTGCCAGCCTGCTAAAATCTGCATCTGTGGAATAAGCATCCGTCATGCCAAGTTCCTTCATGATTCCGTCTAAATCCGGAATGCTGCATTCCAGAGAGAATTTCGGAATCTTGACAACTTCCATATCAGCGCTCTCTGCCTCATTTAATTCTTTCCAGATTTCCGTCTGATCCTTTCCAAGATCCCTATACCACTCTTCGATCGGTTTGTCCGTATCTTTCGGCAAAAGCAAATTCATCACTATGCCTCCATCTCCATATGGAAGCTGAATTGCCTGATAGTCCTCATTCTCTAAATAGAAGAAAGATCCTTCCTGAGCCATCATATCAATTTCAGACTCTTTTTCTGTTCCATAAAATGTACTCTTCTCCGTGCGTTCTTCGTCAAATGGCAGACTCCACTTACCATCAAAATAAACCGCATTGATCAGTATAGATGCTGTCCCATTTGGCAGTTCTTCCAAAAATGGATCAATCATTCCGTCTGTGTGACCGCTTACCCAACTGTTGATATCTTTTAAAACCTTTTCCTTGTCTTTTTCCAGATCTGCCTGAGTAATTTCTCCTTCAAAAAGTTCTTTCATAGGATCGAGTACATTTTTTTCTGCATCTTCACAAAGCTGCAGATCTTTAGAAATCCACATTCCATTGGCTGTCTCTACGACAGCACCGTCTCTGCCGCTTTTCTTTATATACTCAGCTGCTTGCCTGTTCCATTCATCCATATCTTCAATGCCAAGCACATCCTCAATCTGGGCTTTTGTCTCCCCGTCTGCCTCCAGATTCAGCATGGACAGTGCAACACTGATGCTGTACGGAGAAAAAAATACATTTCCTTCTGCGTCCATCTCTCCATAAATCTCAGATGCCAGTTGATTCACACCGTCGGAAAACATCGTATCCTTCTGGTCTGTCTCTGCAAAAACGTTCATATTTGATATGAGTAATGTTCCGGCAAGCGCCGCAAGTGCAATTCTTCTCTTCATATAGGTTCCTCCTTATCTGCTGCAATATATTTCTGGTCAGCGCGCCTGACATTCATCAGGTCTTATATATATCTGATCAGATCTCATACCTGTCAGAAAGTTCTCTTTTTATATTTTTACTTTATCATATTCTCTTGTGATATGCTAATTGTTATCTTTAAATTTTCTCTTAAGTTTTCTTGAACCCCATAATTTTCCGTCATGAATCGTATATTTTTATATTAAACAAACAATTAAAAAAGCTTTCCTCTGAAGGCAAAAAATACCTCCATCGGAAAGCTCTTTCATAGAATTTCTGAATAGAATGAACGTTTACTTTTCAATTCCTTTTCTTGCCGGCTGCCCTTTCTGATACGGATGCTTTATCATCCGAATCTCCGATACATAGTCAGCAAGCTGTATCATATCTTCGCTCGGTGTATTTCCGGTCAGAATCACTTCCAGATCCTCTCTCTTTTCTCTGAGAAATTTTAAGACTAATTGTTCATCCAGCAGTCCGGCGCTGACTGTATAGATCGTCTCATCCATAAATAAAACGTCGTATTGTTCTTTCTCTGCTTTCTGAGTGATTCTTTTAAATTCCTCCTCATAAAACTTTCTTGCCTCTGCCTTTTCTTCTGGCGTCATCTGAAAGCTGAATTTCACTTGTTCTCTTCCATTTTCAATCGTAATATTCGGAACCTGTTCCAGTATTTTTCTCTCACTTGTCTGATTATTTTTCATAAACTGGTACAACAGCACTTTATATCCATAACCGGCGGCTCTTGTAATCAGTCCCATTCCAGTTGTTGTCTTTCCCTTTCCATTTCCATAATAAATATGGATCAAACCTGTTCCCTTTTTCATAAATAAAATCCTTTCGTTTGCCGAAAATCAAAAAACCTCTGTCTTTTGGTGATGGATTTTTGATTTTTATTTTCCCGTCTCTTATCTATATTCCTTTTTCCTGTTTTCTGTGCAGAAATCATTTTGCTTATAATTCTAATTTCATATCCCCTTTTTTGATCCAGCCATGTTTTCTCATAAATTCAGAGATTCCCAGAGTGACAACTGCTGGAAGCAGAAAATGGATGAGTACAATCTTAATCAGGACAACCACTGCGCCCTCTGAGGGAGCCATCGTCTCATATGTCATAATCTGACCTACCAATCCTGCTGTTCCCATTCCTGATCCGGTCGCATTGCTTGTCATTTTAAATACCATCGTTCCAATCGGTCCCAATATTGCACTGGATAAGATCACTGGCAGCCAGATGATCGGCTTTCTTATAATGTTCGGCACCTGAAGCATGGAAGTTCCGATTCCCTGGGCAAGCAGCCCTGCCATTTTATTTTCACGATAACTTGCCACTGCAAATCCGACCATGTTGCAGCAGCATCCAACCGTCGCTGCTCCTGCGGCCAGTCCGGACAGATTCAAGATAATTCCAAGCGCTGCGGAACTGATCGGAAGCGTCAAAATCATTCCCATCAGAACCGATACAATAATTCCCATCAAAAACGGCTGCTGTTCCGTTCCCCAGTTGATCATCACGCCAAGACTCGTCATAAATTTAGAAATCGGCGGTCCAATCAGAATTCCAATCACTCCTCCTGATAAAATGGTACAAAGCGGCGTCACCAGAATATCCAGTTTTGTCTTTCCAGATACAAGATGACCAATCTCAATTCCCACATATGCAGCGATAAAAGCCCCCAGAGGTTCTCCCGGTCCGGCCAGCACCACTGCGCCTGTCTCGCTCAAGATTGTCTGCGCTGTTATACTTCCTGCAAATCCTCCGATCATACCGGCTGTGGCTGCTGAGAGCACAACAAGAGCGCTTTCTTTAAACCGACAGGCAACTCCTACCCCGATTCCAGCGCCGGTCAGAGCTGCGGCAGCTTTTCCAAATAAGAACAGATAATTTCCGATCTCTCCTCCTATCAACTGCCCAATCTGCTGTATGATCGTCCCTACAATCAGCGTACAGAACAGCCCCTGTGCCATACCGCTCAGACCATCAATAAAAATATGGTTTAGATACTTTTTAATTCCTTTCATCTTTCCTTTTCCCTTTCTTTCAGTCCATCCCTCTCTGTTTTTCCCAGCCAGTCATTCCCTTTTCTTTCAGTTCTTTCTCAATCTCATCCAAAAGCTCTTCACTGTCTGCCTCGATCAAATGGTAATGAATCCCGTCTGTCAGGCAATTTAAAGGTCTCATATCGGACTTCTCGACTCTGCGCATAAATTCATCTGCATCTTTTCTCGAAGAGATGAACAAATCTGCTGAAATCTGACCATAGATATCATGCTTTACAAAAACTTTTCTGACTCTGCCGCCAAGATCAACGATTGTATACAGTTCTTCTCTGATCTGTTCTTTCGTGTGGTAAGAACAGATCACACGCTGTGCTTTTGTGCTTTCATCTGAGTCAGAACAGATCAGATAACCTTTATTTGTCGATATAATATTTTTATTTTCTGCTCTGAGCAAGGCAATATCCTGTACAATCACCTGTCTGCTCACTGACAGCTTTTTTGCAAGAACTGCCCCTGAGACGGGTTGTTTGCTTTCTTCTAAAATTTTTACGATCTGTCTTCTTCTTTCCACTTTTCTGTATAGATGCCGGACTGTTTTCCCGGCAAAACCTCCTTTTCCTGCGTATTAGTGCTTATTATATCATCTTCTTATCCCCTTTTCCATATTTACAATAATCATAAAATATTGTATGATAGCAAAAAATAAATGAATGGATGTGATTGAAATGAGATTGTCAAAAAAACGCTGTTGTTTTCGCCTTGTTTCCGTTATTGCGTGCCTCTCCTTCACCTTTTCATCCCTTCCAGCCTGTCAGGCAAAGGCTCAGGAAAGTCCACGATTTTGTCTTGTTCTTGACCCTTTTACACACTGTGTTGAAAAAGTTCAGCTTAAAGATATCTTCTCGGTCATGGATCTTCATTTTCTGGCTTCCGAGAGCTCTCTGGCTTTTTCCGATCTGGTCTGCTCGCCTCAGACAGAAGAAAACTGTGATCTGCTTCCATGGGATACCCGTGTCAATTTCCATACCTTAGAAATTCCAAGCAAAGAGGACGGCGTTTCTGTTCCAGATCTCTCTCATCAGACCTGGTTTGACCGTCTGATGGAAATTGCTTTTAAATATAAAAAATAGGCAGAACAATCTGTCTGTCATGATCCAAACCACAAAATTTTGAAAGGAATCTATATCATGTTTCAATTATGGGGAAAAATTATTCAGAATAACCGCATCTTATGTGACACCGTCATCTCTGACCATACAGACGATACCCGTACACATAAAATTTTTCACTGTCTTGAGAAAATCTGCTGCGACTTTGATCTGCAGAATCCGATCTGGCTCGACACAAACATTCGCCAGTTCCAGCGATATAAAAAAGCAAAATTTTATCAGGACAGTTTTATAGAATCCATTGAATTTGACTATCTGGAAATTCAGGTACTTGAAGAATAAAGAAGCTGCTGCAAAGTGAAAATCATTTTGCAGCAGCTTCTTCGCTTAAATTTTTTTGTTTTAATAAAGCTGGGATACTCGTGACCTTCGTTGTGAGAAATTCCATCTATCTCAGACGATATTTCTCTTTTCTCCTCTCAAGAAAGCTTCTATATTCAGATAGACCTCCCTCACCAGCCGCTGTCTCGCCTCTGTGCTTGCCCATGCAATGTGAGGCGTGACAACCAGTTTTCCACTGTCTTTGATTTTCATCAGTGGATTTTCTTCTCTCATCGGTTCTGCTGAGATAACATCAAGCCCTGCTGCTGCAATCTCTCCATTCTCCAGCGCCTCCACCAGATCTTCCTCATTTACGATGGGTCCACGCCCTACATTGATCAGCACAGCGCTTTTTTTCATCTTCTGAAATGCATCTTTGTTCATCAGATTTTCAGTCGCATTATTCAGCGGCGCATGAATCGACAGCAGATCGGATTCCCGACAGATCGTGTCAAAATCTACTCTTTCATACTGATCATTCTGATTTTTCCCTGAAGTAGAATAGTAGATTACTCTGCATCCAAACACTCTGGCAATCTGGGCTACTTTTTTCCCAATATTTCCAAGCCCGATAATCCCCCATGTCTTGCCGTCCAGTTCCTGATATGTCATGTCCAGATTTGTAAAAATATCGCTTTTGATATATTGACCGCTTTTTACATAAGAGTCAAAATAATTCATCTTATGAACCAGGTACAGCGCCAGGGCAAACGTGTGCTGTGCCACAGACATCGTGGAATATCCGCCCACGTTTGATACGGCGATTCCTCTTTTATCCGTATATGCTTTATCTATAATATTTGTTCCCGTTGCCGTCACTGCAATCATCTTCAGATGATCCGCTTTTTTCAGCGTCTGCTCATTCATCGGCACTTTATTTACCACTATAATGTTGGCATCCTTTACACGGTCCGCTGTGTTCTCCTCGTCTGACTGACCGTACTGCGTCACATTTCCCAGTTTTTCAAAGACGGACAGATCTACATCCGCCCCCAATGTATTCGCCTCTAAAATCACAATATTCATTTCGCTTTCCTCCTTATCGAAAAATTATTTTGACATACTCTCACAACTAAAGCATGTGGCCTTTCTCGCAGTTTATTTGTAAAAAAAGCCTGCGGCGGCAGATCATCACTGTCGCTGCAAGCTTTTCTTTTTTTTGACAGATCCTGAAAAATTACAGTCTCTTTAATAATTCTTCTCTTTCTTTTTCATAGCCTGGTTTTCCAAGAAGAGCAAACATATTTTTCTTGTAGCTCTCTACGCCTGGCTGGTTGAATGGGTTCACGCCCAGCAGATATCCGCTGACACCACATGCGAACTCGAAGAAATAGAATAATTCTCCCAGAGAATATTCGTCCTGTCTTGGAATCTGAACCATCAGGTTTGGAACGTTTCCATCTGTGTGAGCTAAGATTGTTCCATTCATTGCGCTCTTATTTACGAAATCCATATTTTTTCCGGCAAGATAATTTAATCCATCCAGATCAACCGGCTCTTCTCCGATCACGATTTCGCACTGGGATTCTTCCACATTCAGAACAGTCTCATACATGATACGGCTTCCGTCCTGGATGAACTGTCCCATGGAATGAAGGTCTGTTGTCAGATCAACAGATGCCGGGAAGATACCTTTCTGGTCTTTTCCTTCGCTCTCGCCGTATAACTGTTTCCACCATTCGGATACATAGTGCAGACTTGGCTCATAGTTTGCCAGGATTTCTACAGATTTTCCTTTCTGGTGAAGAATATTGCGGACTACTGCATATTTTACTGCGTCATTTTCTTCATATGGAGCTTCCAGAGCAAGCTTTCTTCCAGCTGCTGCACCCTCCATCAATTTGTCAATATCAGCGCCGCTGACTGCGATTGGCAGTAATCCTACTGCTGTCAGCACGGAGAAACGTCCTCCTACATCATCCGGAACAACGAAGCTTTCATATCCTTCCTCTGTTGCAAGGTTTTTGAGAGCTCCTCTTTCTTTATCTGTTGTAGCATAGATTCTCTTCGCTGCTTCTTCTTTTCCATATTTTTTCTCCAGCATTTCCTTAAATACACGGAATGCGATTGCCGGCTCTGTTGTTGTACCGGATTTTGAAATAATATTTACAGAAAAGTCACGATCTCCGATTACATCAATCAGGTGTTTCAGATATGTGCCGCTGATGCTGTTTCCGGCATAATAAATTTCCGGTGTCTTGCGGACTTCTTTTGAAACCATATTGTAGAAGCTGTGACGTAAAAATTCAATCGCTGCTCTTGCACCCAGATAAGATCCGCCAATGCCGATTACCACCAGCACTTCACTGTCTTCCTGAATCTTCTTTGCAGCTTTTTTAATGCGTGCAAATTCTTCTTTGTCATAATCAACCGGCAGGTCAATCCATCCTAAGAAATCGTTTCCGGCACCACTTTTGGATACCAGAGTTTCTTTTGCTGCCTCTGCCAGCTTCTGCATATTTTTGATTTCACCTTCGCTTACAAATCCTGAAGCTTTTGAATAATCAAATCTTACTCTGCTCATAATCTCTTTCGCGCTCCTTATAGGTGTAATTTGTATACGGATCTTATATCCATTTTACAAGTTTTTATGGCAGGTCTCTTGCTTAGACTTCCCATATTATCACCTATCATTTTATCAAATGTCGCATACTTTATCAAGCCAAAAATTCTTTCAGTACTTCTCTTATGATGCGCTCCTGTTCCTGAGGATCCATCTGTTTTAAAATCTCTGCATTTTCGTCGCTCATCTTTTCAGACTCTGCCGCTGCTTCTTTTAATCCATTTTTTATATTTTCCTTCAGCATCTGTTTCTCTTTGCCTGATTCTTTTACTCTTCCAGAACCTTTTTTATGTCTCGTTTCTTTCTCGTCTAAAATGGATATTTCTTCAAATTCTCTTCCAACTCCCGTGTTTTCAAGGAAGTCTTCCAGTCTTGTCTGAAGATTTCTGTTTTTATACCGAAAATCCATCACGCTCCCGATCACAAGAATTGCGGCGCAGGAAATGAGTCCCCCTCTGATATATAAACTTCTGACTGCTCCCATCTCCGGAACGAGAACGTATCCTGTTCCCGCCAGCGCTGCACACAGCACAAATGCATAGGCGCTGACTCTCTGCCACTGATGCAGATTCATGTTCCAATAGCGATACTCCAGCAGCTGCCTTTTGATAAATGCAGATACGTTGGAAACCTCATCATTTACTCTTTGACAGTTTGCAAATCTCTGCCTGAGCTGTTTCATAAATCTTCCATGAGGCGCGCTTGTATTTTTCGTGTCTGCCAGAAGTTTCGCATAAATACGATTCAGTATCAGCTGGCTGATTATCCCTATCACACATACGGCTGCCATCGTATAAAACAACACCTTTTGTTCTGCCATTGTCTGTAACATCATTAAAAATCCCCCTTTTATTTTCTGACTGATTTCAGCGGACCGGTCCGTCTTCTGAAATTTTGTACCGCCATTATAGCCCATGATTTTCACTTTGCAAAGGAAAATCGTTCGACCAAAAAAGCCCAAAAATGTCTGATTTTCGGGCTTTTAGGGAATTTTATATTCACGTTGAATCAGCTTTTATTTCTTCTGATCTTCAGAAAAACGCTTCATAAGTCCTTGTACAAGGCGCAGACTGTCCGCTGCTGCTTTTGCTTCAAATACAGGATAATCCATCTTTGCGCTGTCATCTGCTTTGTCGGAAATCGCACGGATGATCACGAAAGGAACTCTGTTCAGCCATGCGGTGTGACCGATGGAAGCGCCTTCCATCTCTGTACAAAATCCTTCAAAAGTATTCTTAATCTGTGCTTTGATTGTTTTGTCGAAAATAAATTGATCGCCGCTTACAATTCTGCCGCGGAAAACCTTGATTTCCGGGTTGACCTGCTCGCTGACTTCTTTCGCAAGCTCTGAAATCTTTTCATCTGCCGGGAAAGAGTGCACTCCCATCTGAGGCACTTCGCCTTTTTTGTATCCAAAAAGAGTGGCGTCCACATCATGATGCAGCACATCCGTTGCAATCACAATATCCTCGATATTGATCTCATTTTTTAAAGACCCTGCAACTCCTGTATTGATAATCAGATTCACCCCAAAATCATCAATCAGAATCTGAGTGCAGACTGCCGCATTGACCTTTCCCACTCCGCTGCGCACCACCACAACATTCTGACCGCACAGTGTTCCTTCAAAGAATTTCATCCCGGCTTTTTCCTCTGTACGGCAGACCTGCATTTCTTTTTTCAGACCTTCTACCTCTATTTCCATTGCTCCGATAATTCCTGTTTTTCTCATAGAATCCTCCTGTATCTTCTGTTTCTTCCATGTTCCTTTGAGATTATAACAGGTTTTTCTTTTCTGTACACAACAATTTTATTTTGTCTCTTTGCTTTTTTCCTGTGCAAGTCATCTGAAAGATCTGTTTCTCTTGGAAACCTGTTTTCTTTTCCACTTGCAAGAAATGCAGAAACTATATATAATCGGTGTGCAGGATAAATAAAAATTCAGCTATTTTCATTTACGAAAGGAGATTTTAAAATGTTCAGTTATAAACCATCCGGCGTCTGCGCCAGAGAAATCCAGTTTGAATTAAACGGAGATACCATCGAGAAAGTACAATTTATCGGAGGATGTCCTGGAAATACTCTCGGATTATCTCTTCTGCTTCAGGGTATGAGCGTTCAGAAAGCGATCGATCTCTTAAGCGATGTAAAATGCGGAAGCAAAGATACTTCCTGTCCGGCACAGTTAGCGCGCGCGCTGAAACAGGCAACTTCAAAATAAAAAAGAAAAGGATGACAGGGAAGACAGATTTTATTCTGTTCCCCGTCATCCTCTTTTTTTATACTAATTTTTTTATACTAATTTTTTTAAACGCTGATTTTTTTATTTTCATCGTTTTTTCTCATATGCTCCATCCTTATACAGGATTGCCGCATCCGTCAGAAACTGTGCGCATCCCGGCACTTCACTGTCATAATACTGCGTAAAGCGCTCATCCATCGTATAAAGCGATACGATACCGATATATTTTTTCGGATCATATTTCTCATTCCGAAAACACCATTTTCTGTGGAGTTCCACAATGTTTTTTCCTTCCTCGCTATCCGGTTTTTTCCCAAATAAAACAGCATCCCTCAGCATTCCCAGAATCTTCCTGCCCATATTTTCCCACTGCTCATACTGCTCCATTGACATTTTCATCGCCGCAGCATTTGCCTCATCTACAGTTTTGTCTCCATACTTTTTTCGGATTTCTTCGCCATATTTCTTTTCATTTTGCTGGATCATTTCCTTTTTGAAAGCTTCAAACTTCTCTCTGTCTGACATTTTTCTTCCTCCTTGCCGTTCTTCCAAAGTCTTTTTCACTGTGAGGATCAGCGCATCGATTCGTTCACGCCGTTTTGTCAGTTCCATCAGATGGCTCTGCAACGCCTTCTGATCGTCAAAGTTCGGATCTTTTAAAATCTTTTCAATATCGCACAGAGAAAATCCCAGCTCTCGATAGAATAAAATTTGCTGTAATTTTTTCACCTCATCGTCTCCATAAAAACGATAATTCGCCTCATTGACACGATATGGTTTCAGCAATCCTTTCTGGTCATACCAGCGCAGTGTCCTTGTGCTGACCCCTGCCAGATCAGCCAATTCCTTGATTGTATATTCCATGTCACCTTTTCCTCACGAAATTTATTTTTTACAGGCATTTTTGATAAGTGAAACACCCAGAGCCGAAAGAGAATATTTTTTCTGGCTTTTGTTTTATAGATAAAAAACACTTGTGGCTTTCGTCATGGGAAGAATCGCCTTTCGCCTGCACCATGAAGTATACAAGTTGACGTTGCGTCAATGTCAAGTCTGCTTTTTCTTTTTTTATTTTTCTTTTTTAACGATCCCATTTATCACACAGGGATTCAATCTGGCTTGTGAATTTGGCAAGGTCTTTGTTTGCTCCATGCTCATTGTGTCGGATTACAGTCAGCAGACGCTGTCCTGCGGCGACAAGTCTCGCAAATACAGAATTTGCTTTCGCTGTCGATGCCGGCATATTCTTTGTCTTGTCAATCTTGACTGGCTCTGCCTCTCTGATAAATTCTCCCGATACCAGATCAAAAATAGTACCGCTGAATGGCGCATAGGCGTTCAGCCCCTTTTCTCTTCTGAGACGCTCTGCAAAACTTTCTGTGACTAAGTCTTCTCCATGGATCACAAAAACGCATTTCGGTTTCTTTTCAAATGCTGAAATCCAACGGATCAATCCCTCATTGTCGGCATGACCGCTTATTCCTGTCAGCACAGCGATCTCTGCATGAATCTCAATTTCTTCACCAAACAGTTTTACTTCCTTTGCTCCCTCCACAATGGCACGTCCAAGTGTTCCAACTGCCTGATATCCAACGAACAGAACCGTACATTCCGGACGCCATAAATTATGTTTTAAATGATGTTTGATTCGTCCTGCCTCACACATACCGCTGGCTGAGATAATTACTTTTGGCTTTTCATCAAAATTGATGTTTTTGGAATCTTCACTTGTGACAGATATCTTTAATCCCGGAAAACTGATCGGGTTAATGCCTTTCTGAATCAAGGCTGCCGCATCTTCATCAAAGTCGCTGAACATATGCCTCATAAAAATGCTGGTTGCCTCGACTGCAAGAGGGCTGTCCACATATACTTCAAAACCGTCATGACCTACAATTCGTTTCTCCTCTTTGATCTGTCTTAAAAAGTACAGCATCTCCTGCGTCCTGCCAACTGCAAATGACGGAATTACCACATTTCCGCCCCTATCAAATGTTCTCTGAATGATCTGTGTCAGCTCTTTGATATAATCTGGTTTGATTCCATGACTTCTGTCTCCATATGTGGATTCCATCACTACATAATCCGCATCTTTCAGATATTCCGGATCTTTGATGATTGGCTGATGTGTATTTCCAATATCTCCTGAGAAGACAATCTTTGTCTCCTGTCCGTCTTCCGTGATCCACACTTCAATCGAGGATGATCCAAGCAGATGACCTGCGTCTACAAACCGAATCTTAATCTGATCACTGATCTGAAGAATCTCATGATATTCACATGAGACAAAACATTCAATGGCTCCCAGTGCATCATCCATGTTGTAAAGAGGAATAACCTCTTCTCTTCCAGCTCGTTTTCCTTTTCTGTTTTTCCACTCTGCCTCAAACATCTGGATATGAGCGCTGTCACGCAGCATAATGTCACACAGATCTGTAGTAGCGCGCGTTGCAAAAATCTGCCCTCTGAATCCTCTTTGATATAAAAGCGGCAGTTTACCAGAATGATCAATGTGGGCATGAGTCAAAAGCACCATATCAATGTCACTTGCCGGTACAGGCAATTCTTCATTTTCATAGGTGTCAGGTCCCTGTTCCATTCCACAATCAATTAAAATCTTCTTTCCGTCCGCTTCCAGATAGGTACAGCTTCCAGTAACTTCATGAGTAGCTCCCAAAAAAATAAGCTTCATATTATATTCCCCCATTCTCTCAATACAATGTCATCTTTACATAATTACAGCCCTCTTATCATACATATTTTCTGATATTTTTATTATACTATGTTTAGTGGGAAAATAATATATTATCTGAAAATTTTTATGAAAATTATATTTTTTTTAGAAAATCATCAAATTCAGGAAAATGAAAAGACGCCACCTTGCCTGCGGACAAAATGACGCCTTTTTTGCTCCAAAGAGCCTGTGTTTTACATCTGCTGTTAAAAAAACTGCCGATGGTAATGAAGAAATGTATTTTTTTGTTGTATTTTATTTTTTGTCTGAATTAGTTAGTCGATATATAAACCGTCTGTTCTGGATGTCATGCTTTCAACTGTATCCCCTTTGATTGCTACATGGTTTGTGACTGTTCTATAATAGTAACCTGGCTTTACTAAAATATCAAATCCATTATGAGCATAGTATGTATTGTATGCAGAATAGTGCTGGTATGTAACTGTTACCCAAGTTCCATTTTCTAACCTTTGCAGATAGACATCGGCTCTTAATTCTTCTGCTGTGCGATGGCAGTATGTTGTTCCTGAAATATATACAATATTATTGCCTTCATCTGAAATATAAGAACTACCATCTGACAGATACTGCCCTTTTGTAATATCCTCTCGAACTGTTCCAGTCGATTCTTTGTTATCTGTCAAAACAGACCCATCTACAATAGTCCCCAATAAATCTTTCCAGTCTTCTTCTTGTGCTGCCGCCGTAATGCTGAAGCTGATACTTGCTATTAATGAGATTACTAATACTAAAAATTTTCTTGCTGTTTTCATTTTTAAGAATCCTTTCGTTTTATATTTTCTTCACTACAATATATATAAACGATTTTCTCAACTTCTTTTGTCGATTTTTTTATAAAAAAGCAAGATTTTCTATAATTTTTATAAATTCATCCTGATTAATGTAACCTCGAATAATATAATAGGTGTCTTTTTCCTCTATCTGTGCAATATAATTTTCAACTTCATCATTAATTTTCCAGATTTTCACCTTTTCATCGTTAAATCTAGTTAAAATTTCATCTACTACCTGACCGTCAGGTTCTTGCACATATTTGCTTTTTGAATCTTTTTTCTGCATAGATATAGTAAACATCTCATCTTGATAAGTATAAAATAGATTTGCTTTGTTATCCTTTTTTTCTATACGATAATCTAAAAATTTCATGTCTGTTGGTCTATATAGCATATCAAACGGCTGTATTCCCAATTCTTCTCTAATTTGCTGTATTGCTTTATTTTCTAATTTGTCATCTGTTTCCGTATCTATTTTATTATCTGTCTGATCTTCTACATTAATTTTAATTCTCAACTGACTATTTCCCACAATCTCATTCCAGAGTCCAACCACATATTGTCTGTTTGCTTCGCTCGTCATGCTGACTCCAAAAATACAAATTCCTACACAGGCTGCAATCGCCGCTCTTTTTAGAAAAACTGTTCTTCTATTGATTTTCTTTATTTTCTTTCCCAGTTCTAAAAATTCACGGTCTTCCTTTGACAGCATATTATAATTATCAGTCTCATCCTCTTCCGGATCTTTATCCCACTCACCTCGGTCTTTTAATTCTTTTATTATACGTTCGAGCAAATCATCAGAAGGTTTGATATCTTTCGTTTTAGGATTTTGATTTACTTCCTTTTCAAACTGTCCACACGATTCTTCCAATGACCAGCGCAGCATTCGGCCGATATTGTCGTCGCACTCAAAATTTTCATCATTTTGATGAGTTTTATTGTCCCTCTTTTTTTCTTCCATTTCTTCCTTTCTCAAAGTCTGTTCTTGACTTTTTACTATAAGAGTATACACTGTTAATATATCATTAATTTTGGAGGATAAACATGAAAAGAATTATTCTTACAGGCGGAGGAACCGCAGGTCACGTTACTCCTAACATAGCACTTCTTCCACGTCTGAAAGAGCTGGGGTATGATATTCATTATATTGGCTCTTATGACGGGATTGAAAAAAAACTGATTGAAGAACTTCATATTCCTTACTATGCAATTTCTTCTGGAAAATTACGGCGTTATTTCGATGTAAAAAACTTTACTGATCCATTTAAAGTATTAAAAGGTTACGTTCAGGCCAAGAAACTGATGAAGACTTTAAAACCGGATGTCGTTTTCTCTAAGGGAGGATTTGTATCTGTACCGGTAGTTCTGGCTGCGAAACATCGGCACGTTCCTGTCATTATTCACGAATCTGATATGACACCAGGTCTTGCCAACAAACTTGCTCTGCCATCTGCCACAAAGGTCTGCTGTAACTTCCCTGAGACAATCTCTCATTTGCCTGAAGGAAAGGCTGTCCTTACAGGTTCACCGATCCGTCAGGAACTGCTTCATGGCGACAGAAATGCAGCCCTTTCTTTCTGCGGATTTACACCCGATAAACCTGTTTTGCTTATTATCGGAGGCAGTCTTGGTTCTGTTGCTGTCAACAATGCTGTCCGTGAAATCCTGCCTGAACTTCTCAAAACATTCCAGGTCATCCATTTATGCGGAAAGGGAAAAATAGAGCCGTCACTGGAAGGTACACAAGGATATGTTCAGTATGAATATATTAAAGATGAGCTGGCGGACCTATTCGCTCTGACTGACGTCTGCATATCAAGAGCTGGGGCAAATGCCATCTGTGAGCTTCTTGCTCTGCGCAAACCTGCCTTGCTGATTCCTCTCTCCGCCAATGCCAGCCGAGGCGATCAAATCTTAAATGCAGATTCCTTTAAACGTCAAGGATTCAGTGAAGTTCTGACAGAAGAAGAATTAAATCCTTCTCTTTTGCTTGAAACAATCCAAAAATTGTATAACAATCGTGATACGTATATTCATGCCATGGAAAACAGTCAGCAAAGTGATGGTATTTCCTCTGTCATTAAGTTAATCAATGAAGCTTCCCATTTGAACGGATAAAAGTTTCCCCTGTCGTAAGACAGGGGATTTTTATTCTTCTGTTGACTGTCCCAACCGATGGAAATCGGAGGTTACCGCTTTATTTTTCACGGTTATTGTCATTCTATACAGTCCGTTTTTTTCCCAATATCCACAGCACAGAGAGTTTTCCTTGTTTACGGCGTTTCAAAATACTTAAAGTATTCTGTATACTGATCCCCATATCTGTCTTTGATGTAGTTTTTTGCACGATATATTTTAGAATAAAGCCTGCTGGTAGAAATTCCCATACTCTTTGCCACATCCTCAACACTATGTCCCTCTATATAAACTCCATACATAATCCGATACCATGATCTGTTTCTTCTTTTCAGATCCCTCAGAATTTCACCTGACAATTCTTTCTGAGCTACTTGCTTCATCATCTCTCTGACTGTGTCATATGCATCATTTACAGAATATTTCTCCTGCAGCGGATCTTCATGCAATGCCTCATATTTTGTACTTGCTTTTCTAAAATAGTCAATCGTTAGATTTTTTGTTGTCAGTACCAGCCATGTTTTATCACATTTAGGCAAGATCTTACTCATATTTACGAAGTATGAAAGAAAAACATTTTGACATATTTCTTCCGAAAGATCAAAATCAGAAGTCATGTCAAATGCCACTTTCATCACTAAGGCACTGTATTTATGATAGCTTTCTATAAAACGCCTTTGTTTCTCCGCCGTCTTTTTTGCTGAAACTCTAGATTTCATTCTGAAAATCCGGCAAGAATTTCAGCTTTATCTTCCTCCGTTAATTTTCCAGGTGTCCATCCTAATCCCACATGATCATTTTCATATCGAGGAATTAAGTGGATGTGAAAGTGAAATACTGTCTGTCCCGCGCATACTCCATTGTTCTGTACAACATTAAATCCGTCACATTTCAAAATTTCTGTCAGCTTTGATGCCATCTTTTTTGCAAGGACGAGCGCTTTTGCCGCTATCTCATCCGGAAGCTCATATAAATTTGCAAAATGTTCTTTCGGCAGAATCAGCGCATGACCTTTTGCTGCCGGACCTAAATCTAAAATTACGCGAAAGTCGTTATCTTCATAAAGTGTTGCAGAAGGAATGTCTCCATTTGCAATCTTACAGAAAATACAATTTTGATCTTTCATAATTCTTCTCCTCTCAGTTCCATTTATCTTTAGTATTATATAGAATTTTATACTATTATACACCTATTTTGTCAAATTATGTCAATAATATTTATTTGATCTTTTTTATTTATGGTGATAAACTACTGTAAAGAAATACTAAGTTATTAATTAAAATATAAAGAAATACTAGATAAATTTTATCTCAAAGAAAGGATTCTCACTATGCTAAATGAACAAGATCTAAAAATGATTCATACACTCTCTCAAAATGACCATGAATTTTCTGAACTTATGAATAAAATCAAAGAGGAACAACGTTTCTGTCTTTCCAAAATCTCACATGAAGTTCGCAATCCTGTGACTCTAATTAACAGTTCTCTTCAGCTGATTGAACAGCAGCATCCTGAAGTAAAAACATTTGCATTCTGGAAAGAGACGATGGAGGATCTCTCTTTTCTGCGCACTCTTCTTGATGAACTTTCCTCTTTTAACAATGGTGATATCCTCCATACCGAATCAAAAGATCTGTCAGAGTGGATTCCTTATTTCATCAGCACAATCAAATGTTCTCCTGCTTTTTCAAACATTTGTCTGGAAATGTCGGAAAATCTTCCAACTGTTATCTGGGATTTTACCAAAATTCGACAAGTGCTTCATAATCTCATCCGAAACAGCTGGGAAGCATCCCCTCAAGACAGCGACCTTATTTTTAAAGTTTCCTTTGAAGACCCTTTTATTCAGATATCAATTAAAGACCATGGATGCGGTATTCCTTCTTCCATTCATACTACTTTATTTGAACCGTTTCAGACGACGAAAAGTAACGGTACAGGGCTTGGTCTTGCCATCTGTAAAAAAATTGTGGAATCACATCATGGAACAATTTCCGTCTTTTCTCAATCAAAAAAGGGAACTACGGTTACAATCCGTGTTCCCTCTAATCCTTTTAATATTTAGGTGCGGCGTTCTTTTTGCGATACAGCAGAACTGCAATCAGAAATCCCCCCAGCATTCCTCCGACGTGTGCGCCATTGTCCACACCTGCCGATGTAAATCCCTGAAACAGCATCAGCACTGCCATAAAGGCCATTCTCTTTCCAAATGTCTCGCCTAATCTGGCGCGATTTTGAAAGACAATGTAGAGCAATGCACCAATCACAGCAAAGACTGCACCTGATGCACCGGCTGATATCGCATAATCGCCAGTTCTGATCTCCAGAACCATAGACAGCAGATTTCCCAGCAATCCACCGCCCATATAAATGATGAGATATTTCCACTTTCCTACAATCTGCTCCAATATATCTCCAAGAAAAATCAGACTCAGCATATTATTTCCCAGATGTTCTATCCCAAAATGCAAGAACATACTGGTGATCAGCCTATAATACTGTCCTTCCAGTATAAACGGTGTATAACTGGCCCCATTGCCCATAAACCAGTCCTGCATTCTTGTAATTTCCATCAGGACAAATATCAGAATATTGATGCCAACTAAAGCCAGATTTATTTTTTGTCTTGTCTTTAAAAATTTTTTTAATTCTTGTACCATGTTCCCGCTGTTCTTCTATCCTGTTTTTTTTTAAGATTATAGCTCAATTTTTTACCAGATGCAACGGAAAATCTTATTTCCAGAACAGGATCCGTTTTCCATAGCTGAGAAATTATCTTATTGTTGTTCTGTCTCATATTCGTAGATTATAGATGCAAATGCAACTTCATCCAGCGGCTGAAGTCTCCTTCTCTCGTTTGCCTGCAAGCGTTCTCCATTTATAAATGTTCCGTTTGTAGAATTCAGGTCTATCACATATACATCATCGCCATTTTTTTCAATTCTTGCATGTACCCGACTGATATGTTCATCATCCAGAACAAAGTCTGCCTGTTGTCTGATCTTGCCCACAATCATGCTGGAACAGCTGATACAGATATCCGGAGATTTTTCTTTTTTCAGGCTGACCAGTTTCTTTTCACTTTTCATTTTTTCTGTCTCCAACAATACCGTCTCTCCAAATGTTAAAAGTTCTGTCTCTTCTTCCTTTTCATCTTCCAAAAACCTGAAATGATTTTCTGGCGTCCACGCCTCGTTTTCCTGTCTTGTAATTATTCTGTTCTCACCGATATATCCTGTCCCCGTATAAATACCGCTCTTTTTTTCTTCACAATTTTCTTTCTTTTTTCCCTGTTTCTGATGTCTTTCTATGCTTTCTGGGCTTCCCCCGCTTTCTATTGCTTTTCTTCTTTCTGTTTTTCTTCTTTTTTCTGTTTTTTCCCCTTCCCGTCTGCTTTTGATAAAAGAAACCGTGTAGGCGGACAGCGCTGTCAGAACAGACAGTACTCCTCCTACTTTTGTTAAATCGAGTGACAGAGAATCTGCCGCCAGAATAATCCCTAAAAACAGCAGTAAAATTCCTGCCGCTATTAAAACGCGGATTCCCCATTTTTTTAAAATTTTCTGCCTCTCTTCTCTGTTCCGGCTTTTTCTCTCCTCTGAAACCTCTTCATTTTCCTCATTTCTATTGTCTCTCCGGTATTCTTTTTTTGATTCTTTCCTTTTCTCCTGGCACGAAAAATTTTTCTGCTTTTCTGTCCCCGAATTTTGTATCTCTTCATATGCCAGCTGCAGAACATCATCTATACTGCTGTTTTCTCCCATCACGCGGCGATATACTTCATACCCCAGAATTACTGCTTTCTCTTCTCCATGATCCAGATTTTTCAGTATATACTCCGCCAGATTTTGGAGTTCTTTTTGAAAATCTCCTTTCCTTCCGGGGACATAACACAAGAAGACTTCTCCTGACTGTGTATCCATATAAAAATGTTCCGGATCTATCAGAAAACTGTTTTCATCCAGCAGATATCCAGATGCCCCCTCCAGACCTCTTTTTATTCCAGCCAGCATTTGCCGCACATCTTCGTAGCTGATTCCGCTTCGTTCAAAAATATGTGCCGCTGACTGTTTTGATGTGATTTCATAATAAAATGAAATGCTTCCGTTCATCCTCCGAACATCGCATTTTAATAATCCTGGGATCTGATTATATGTCATCATTTTAATTGGATATTCGTTCTCCTGAGAATTTTCTTCCGTCTCCAGAATCAGATAATGGTGATGACTGTCTCTTTTATAAGATTCTTTCATCCGCTCTCACCGCTTTCACTGGCCGCCCTTTTTTGAAAAATTTCTCTAAGTCGTTTTGCTGTATCTGCCCAGGAATTTTCCTCGTATACCTTCCAGACAAATGTTCCATTGCTAAAAAAAACAGATGCTATCCCAGGTACTGCCGCACTCCCCTCCCCCTCTGCAACCAGTTTTCGATCTGTCCGTGTAAGTTCAAAATATAATTTCGCCCTTCCGAGGCTGTTTTTTTCTGGTGCCTTTGTCCCTGTCTCTGCCTTTTCTTCTTTCATATTTTCCAGCAATACACTCTGAGAGACAGCTCCCTGCAGCACCCCTTTTTCATATAACAATATGCACAGCCATAAAATGCCAGCCAGAATCGGCAGCAAAACTCCCATTAAAAGTGCTGTCTCTATCGTGTAAACTGCTTTCCATCTCTTTTTCTCCCTCTCACGCTTTTTCATTTTTTATCCCCCTTTGAATAATTCCAAAAGATATGCCGCTGTCAAAAAAGGCAGAAATGGAAATTCTGTTTTTCTGTTCCTTTTTCCTGATATTAGCACTGCCGCTGAGAAGAAAAAAGTGAAGACAACTGCCATCATCCACACTCTGATGTTCTTCCATATTCCAAGATACAGCGCCATAACACTCCACATCAGTCCATCCCCATAGCCGAGCGCCTGCCGTGTCGCTCTGCATACGATCAAAATTGCCGCACTGCTGACACTCCAGAAAATCCAGTACCATATCCCCCGTCTTTCAATCATTGTGTACAAAACTCCTCCAGCCCCGGCTGTTATAACCAGCCAGGACGGTACAGCCCTCCATTTTAAATCTGTCCAGGATGCAGCTGCCAAAATTCCTGTCAAAATCCATCTCTCCATTTTCCTCTCTTGCATCCTCCCTATTGTTCCATAAAAATTGTATCTTTCTGTAAAGTATTTTATAGTAATGTGCTTCACAAACTCTCTATTATTTAGTGAAATTTTTTAGAAATGTCTGGAATTGTTATCATCTTAATATTGGTGAACTACCCATAAGCTAAAGCGAATAGAATGTTCGCGAAGTAACTTTAAAAACATCTGGAACATGGTCTTCGATCTTTTACTTGTGTGACCGGAACCTTCACAATACTTCTCTTTAATCCGCTGCATTCCAGTGAAGAGTGATACCTGTTTCCCGTATCTGTGATGTAGACATTCCCTGTTCCGCCTCCACACTCTTCACATGGATGATACTTTTCTCCATTTTCATTTCTCATTGCTCCCAGCTGTGTTTTTTCTACAGAATGGATCGACAGATGAATATGACTGCATCCCGGATCTCTATGATAAACCTCCCCATTTAAGGCGATATAAACCATTTGTTTTTCCTCGATCTCTCCGTTCCATCCGATTGTCATACCCGGATCTCTTCCGATCCATGTCTGTGCTGAAAAGCACTGAATCCAGTCCATTTGCGGCATAGGCCCTGCTGCCCCAAAAGAAGTCTGTTTTTCTTCCTGAATCATTTCCTGCCCAGACTGTCTTTCTTCCTTCCACCATTCAACTGAAACCTCTGTCACTTTTTGTTTCAGCTTATATACAAGTTCTGTCTGTGCAGAAACTGCATTTAAAAGACCTGTCCCTATCTGCAAAAAACCTGCCATACACAATACAAAAACAGGGAGGACACATGCTGTTTCTACTGTCATACTTGCTTTTCTTTTTTTTATGAAGAATGATAAGGATATTCTCTCGCCGCCTTTTTTTATTCGGTTCGGGAGAGAGCCTTTTTCCTTTCTTTTTAAATTTTTGCGGCGAAAGAACATCCCTATCACTCCCCCATTCCATAGAAAAATCTGCCTTCCGTCGAATACTGTACGATCTGAGACTGAACGCCTGAAAATGCAGATGCGATTCTGAAAAATACAGGTTCCGTCTGCCAAAATGCTTCTGCCGCCATTCCTCCTACACAGCAGTCTGCACGAAAGTATTCCGTTCCTTCGCGGCTTTTCATCTCCCATTCGATTAAGTCAAGCGCTTTCATAGGTAAATTCAGAATTTGCTTCATCTCAAGCAGCAGCCACAGATAGTCTTCATAGTCCCATCCTTCTTCTGTTTTCTGTGTCTTTATACTGTTATCTGGCTTCCATAGCTCAATACTTTGCACCTCCCAGTCCTGACTTCTTTTTTGAAATGGAACCGACCCTCCGGACAGCAATTTTTTGACATCGTTTAAACTTTCCTGATATGCCCATAATAAAAGAATCATTTCTGTAGTAATCTCATCTACTTTTTCTAGTTTTTTTTCTTTTCCTGCATCATCCTTTTGAATTTCTTTTTCTATTTCTGCCTTCTCTTCTTTCTTTTCTTCTTTCTTTTTTTCTGTCTCACTTTTCTTCCTTCTGTCCCGTATTATCTTCTCCGCTTCTTTTCTTTTTCCCTGATCTTGAATGATCCAGGAAAAGTTGTCTGCCCATCTTATATTTAAAAGCTCCCCGCATACTGATTTCAGGTTCTGTCTATCGCTTTTATATCCCCCTAAAATGTATTCTATTTCATATAAAAGCCCTTTTCTTTCTTTTTGATCTAGTGCATTTCCAAATGTCAGAAATAAATAATTTTTGAATATTTCTTTCCCTTTATTCTTCCTGTCTGAAATCTCCATTTTCCCTTTATTTTTTGAACGTTCTGATACTTTTTCAAGTTCTGATATCTCCTGTTCAGAGATAGAAAAAGAAGATGGTATCACTTGATCTAATACGTTTTTTTCCTGGTAAGTATCCAGCCATAATACAGGATCAAATGCTAATATTTCTTTTGCAGAAATCCCTTCCCACAAATTTCTAAGCTGCTCTTCTTTCTGATTTAAAATCTGCATTTTTTTCTGGATCTGTTTTGCCTCTTCTATGACATGATCTCTCTGTTCTGTTTTTTCCAAACCTTCCATAAACAACAACGCCTGATTTAAAAAAGCTTTTCCCCCTTCATCAGTAGCCAGAAAATATTCTTTTACATCAGTCTGTATATTTTGTATACGAAACCAGTCAATCTTTGATCCTTTGTCTCTCACATCTGCATTCTGGCTCAGAAAAAATTTCAGCCTTGCCTCCATCTTCTCTTTCGAGAGATTTCCCGTGCCATAACTGCCGTCGAAAAATAATACATGATACTCCGAAAGCAGATCTCTCTCGTACTCTCCAAATATGGAAAACAACGCTAAATCCATACATGCTGCCCCACGCACTTTTGTTCCTTCCATCCGAATGCTCTCCAGAACTGTACAGATTAGCGCCAAAAACAGCGCTGCTATCAGGCTTAAAAATACTGTGATGCTTCCTCGATACCATCTTTTTTTCATCATGTTATAACTCTCTTCTTTCTGTGAACTATCCGGTAATCAGATAACTTAAAATTCCCGCCTGTCATTCTAAATGCTGCCGCTTTGGCTTGTAATCTTTTCAAAAATTGTTCCTATCAGACTTGTCAGCTGACTCTTAAAAATCAGTACCAAACCGATCAACACGACAAGAATAAGAATCACCTCTACGACACCAATCCCATCTTCTTCCATACAGAATCGCTTCCAGTTTTTCATTTTATTACCCCCTTATCTTCAAACATAATTTCATCAAATTCACCCGTATTCTCCTGTCTTTAGACATCCAAAATATCAAAGGCTTAAGAATGCCGGAATCACTAAAACTGCCATCACTACAATCAACATCATTCCCATCGGAATCAGCAGTTTTACTCCTGTCTCCTCGCCCTTTTTCTTCGCCAGTTCAATCCTCTCTTCCTGTGCCTGCTGCATTTCCTGTCCTAAGATTTCTTCCAGTCCTTCCGTCCCTTTTTTCAAATGCTGTGCGAAAAGACGCCCCAGTTTCAAATATCTGGGCTGTCCGCAGCGCTGTCCAAACTGTTCATATGCCGTCTCTTCCGCCACCCCGCTTTCCATCTCTCTGCATGCATGTACCATTTCTTCATACACATAACAGATTTCTTTTTTGGGGCGCTCTTCATATTCTGCTGCAATCCTTGTAAATGCTGCGCGTATGGTCATGCCGGTTCCCAAAAGCATCCTCATCTTAAATACTAATACTGCATAATCTGTCTTTAATTGTTCCTGTCTCTTTTTCGCTGTTTTTTCCAGTTTCTGATCTCTTCGACTCCAGAAATAAAATGCAGATAGTACTCCTGATATCAGGACAATTACCGCCGCTGAAATACGACTTTTTTCCCATCTTATTTCTTTTCCGTCCAGTTTTTCAGGCAATGTTATATTTTCTTTATCACGCTCCTTTTCATCCTGTTCTTTTACCGCTTTTTTAATTTTAAAAATCATCGCCTCCTCTTCTGTCCTGTCCATCGGAAAAACTCTTGCAAATGTGCTGTAGCTTGCCTCCTCCTCCTGACATCGTACCTTTGCCTCTAATTTGATGACTTCTCCCTCTTCTTTCGTCTCTTTTAAGATTTCTCCTGTCTGTGAGACGATTCCGTATGGAATCACTGTCCACTCAACCTGGACTGCTCCTTCCTGCATATTTGCAGGCAAAACGAGATCGCTATGCACTTCATCCAAGGTTGTGTTGCCGCCTTTTATCACCTCATTCAGTTCCAGCAATGCAGCTTCTACTTTCTCCCTGGCTTCCTGCTCAGAATATTTTCTTGCCTGAATCGAAACGGGAATTTTATATCTTTGCCTTTCTTCTACCCACACATCCAGCTCCTCTGTTCTTCCTGCTTCTCCATATAAGGGACGTTTTAAAAAAGAAATAATTTCCCCTTCTTTTTTCTCAAATACCGATACCAGCACACTGATACACAGCGTTCCAAATACAATCATCAAAGTTACTGCTATCTTTCTTGTCTCGTACTCTTCCCATGTAATCCGATGGGTTGTCCAAAGAGATTGTAATTGTTGTTTTCTGTTATTCCCTTTTGTTTTTCTCCTGCTTTTTTTCTTCAAAAACACGGTTAGTTTATAAAAAGGAATCTCCCATTTTCTGTAGTGCTGCTCCAGCTTAATCTTTCGGGACATAAAAAATAAGATCCCATAAACCCCTAATATCACCACACTGATCTGCATCTCTTTATACCTCGATATCTGCTATTTTTTTCCCGATCACAAATGCAGTCATATAAATCAGCAGACAGATGCTCATCACAATAATTCCAAATATATTGTGGTAGAGACTGTCCAAAAATCCAGGTGAAGTTATACCAACATATGCAATCATTGCACATGGTACAGCACTCATAATTTTCTGCTCTGATTTTTTTGCCGCTATACACGTTCTGATTTCTCTTTTTGTTTCATTTTTCTCCAAAATCCATTCATTCGTATTTTGGATAATCTCAGAAAGATTTCCTCCCGTTCGTTTTGCAGCCGCAAATACCTGTGCAAAATCAGAGATTGACTCCAATTCGCTTTTTTCTGCCAGATCATAAAACAGTTTTTCGATTGTCTGATTTAATTCCAACTGCGTCCTGATGCGGTTAAATTCCTGTGCCATCTTTTCCTGTTCCCCGTACATTTTTTCCAATTCTTTTGCCCCTTCTCCCACCGCATTTTCTATCGAATATCCCGCTGCCAATGCGCCGCTGACTGCGCGCATTCCGTCTAAAAATTGACCCTCCGCCTTCTCTTTCTGTCGCTCTGTCTGTTTCTTTCTTCTTTCTCTTTGATAAATCCATAATCCAGGTAAAAAGAAAATCGCCGGAATTACAGAGTCATAAAATAAAAAACTGAGAATCAAATCAAGTAAAAAAAACTGTATGGCTCCTATCACATATTCTTCTTTTTTGTACGGATAAAAATTTTTATTCATTCTTCTGATCCCTCATCCATTCTCTCCCATCTGTATCGCTTCCATTTTTCTATATTTTTTAAGTTCCCTTTTCGGACAAGACTGCCCTTTTCTTTCTTCCCCGTCTCTTCATATTCATATAAGATCTGTGTTTGAATTTCTTCTCTCTCACAGTCATACCCTGTGATTTCTAAAATTTCCAGTACCTTTCTCGAATGATCTCTTCTTCTTCCCAGATGTACCATCACATCAATCCCTCCCGCAATCTGTCTGCGGATCGCAGAAATGGGGAGCTTGATTCCCATCAGCACCATTGTTTCCAACCTCATCATCATATCTCTTGGATTATTTGCATGTGCTGTGCTGAGTGAGCCGTCATGACCAGTGTTCATCGCCTGAAGCATATCAATCGCCTCTTCCCCTCTTACCTCCCCAACGATGATTCTGTTTGGCCGCATTCTGAGACTTGCTTTTATCAAATCTCGGATTGTAATATCATTTTCTTTTGAAAAATGGCCTTTTCTGGCTTCCATCCGAACGAGATTTTCTACTCCCTGAATCTGAAGTTCCGCATTATCTTCAATCGTAATAATTCTTTCCTGTTTCGGTATAAAATCAGACAAAGCATTCAAAAATGTCGTCTTTCCCGATCCTGTTCCCCCGCTGATAAAAATGTTGTATCCGGATTCTACCAGCTTTCTTAAAAAGTCTGCCGCTTCCTGTGTAATGCTGTTCCAGGCAATCAGTTCTTTCATTGAAATCGGTTGTTTTGGGAAACGCCTGATTGTTAAAATCGGTCCATTGACCGCCGCAGGCGGCAGAACAATGCTGACACGATCTCCATTTTCCAGCCTGGCATCCGCTACAGGATTGGCCTCATTCACAATCCGGTTGCATCTTCCGGCAATCTGCTGAATCAGATCCTCCAGATGGTTTTTTGAAGTAAAATGATATTTCCATTTTTTCATCTCACCTGCCTTCTCAATAAAAATGGCTTCCGTACCGTTTACCATAATCTCTGTGATCTCATCATCATCAATCAGTTCCTGCAGCAGATCAAGACCTCTCACCGCATTAAATAAATTTTTTCGGATTTCCTGCCGCTGGTCCAGCGTGATATATTCTTCTTTGCTTTCCTGCAGGATAATTTGATCAATCTGGCTGTAAATTTTCTGGTCATTGATCTCTTTCATTCTCTCTATCTCACTGCGGAGCTTTTGTTTCATATACTCTGTCTTGATCTCTGTCTCATCTCTCATCTTTCAAAATTTCCCTCACAAACTGTCCCATTTTTCCAAAAAACAGACTTTCCGGATCTGCCTGTTCTATATATGGGATATAAATTTTTTCTGTCTTTTTCATCAGACTTTCCTTTTTGCTTTTCATGATCATCTTCTCATACTGCATCACCTTTTCCTGTGCTGTCTTTTCTCGCAGAACAGGCATATAAATTGTTTCACAGAAATTTAAAAGCTCCGGCAAATCTCCCACGCTTTCATCCACATCCAGCACAATCGCCTCATAGCTGCTGTATGCAAATACTTCCTCAATCAGCTGAATCCACTCCTGCGTCTGCACTTTGCCCAGTTCCCATCCCATCCCTGGAGGAATATAGTCCAGTTTTCGGAATTTTCTTGTGATACTGCTCAGATGATATAAAAAATTTTGAGGTTCCTGACGGAACAGATAGATTAAATCTGACAAATCTGCCTGATAACTATTTTCTTTCTCCCACGCAAATGCAGATACTGGTTCCAGATTCAGATACAGTGTCGGTCTGTTTTCAGCCAAAACCTGTCCCAATGTCAAAGAAAAGTTCGTTTTTCCGCACCGCCTCACTGGGGAATAGACAGCGATCAATTCTACATTCTTCTTCAGCGTGTGTTCTCTTTTTTCTCCCTCCCCTTTTTTATTTTTATATTCAGAATAAATCTGAATGATCTCCTCAAACGTCTTGTCACAGGATTGATATTTATATAATGCAGGATACTCCAGAAATTCTGATCGGATTTCTCCTTCTGATAAAAGTACCGCGCACCCGCTGAAGCGTTCTATTTCCGTTTTTTCAGCCATATCTGAATGAATCAGCAGAAGATCAATCTGGTTTTCTGATTCATATTTCCAGAATGCTTCCATCTGAGTAAATACCAGAATCTCAAATGGTATTCCCTGTTTCTTTTTTAAATGCTGTGCTAGACGTTCGGCATAGATCTCTTCTCTGTCACAGACAGCAAATACCACTGCTCTCAATAAAGCCCTCCTATTCCACACAAAACACTGCATAAAATCGGAATGGACAAACGGATCGTCTTCTTTTTTCTCCCTGTCACACGCCATATTGCTGCATATAAACTCCCAAAAAGCAGCGCAGCCATCATACATTCCAATATCCTGCCCATACCTAGAATACTGCCCAGCACAGAGAACAATTTTATATCCCCCGCACCGATCCATCGTTCACAAAATGCAATCCACAAAAGTACAAGTGGAACTGCTATTCCCAAAAAAGCGGATAGTAATCCGCAAACTCCTTCCTGAAAAATGCGGATGGTGAGCCCCAAAAAAAGTCCGCCAATTATCCATTTGTTTTTTATTTTTTCTTCCCTAAGATCTGTTATCACAGCTCCTGCTGTCACCCCAATCAAAAAAATATTTTGTATGCTGATTTTTTCACTTCCTCAGATAATTTATATAGTAGTAGTGTTTACAGACCCTCTCCAAGGTCCCTTCTATACTGTGCGAAGCTTTACTTTAAGTCATGCTCTGCCCATTACACAATATTTTCTGTCTTTTGATTTTTAGTTTTTATCCTCAAACGTCTTATTTCTGATCCTTGATTTCTATCTTCTTATTTCTTATTTCTAATTTCTGAGTTTTAGTTTTAGTCTTATCTTTAGTTTTGATTTTTAATTTTTAATTTTGGGAATTATTTGCCGAACGGCTGGAAATTTCTTTGATTTGTTTTGTCCGTATTTTTATTATATATCATTTGTTGCATTTTGTCTATAGTAAGTGATCTTTTTTATCAAATATTTTTCTGCCCGACCATTTTATTTATCTGCATTTCTGTTAATGCGCTCGCAAAATCAAAAATATCCAAAAAATGATCAGGCAGTCTGCATATTTGTAAAACTCATTCTGTTTCTGACAGTGTATGCGATTGCTCCTCTCTTTTTCGATATTCCAGAGGTGACATTCCTGTTTCCTTTTTAAAAGCTGTGGCAAAATGGGACGCATTTGTATATCCTGTCTGCATCGCGATATCACTGACAGATTGATCCGTCATCATCAGGAGTCTGCCTGCCAGATGAATCCGTTCTTTATGAATATATTTTAACATGGAGATCCCTGTCTCTTTTTTAAATAATTTCGAGAGATAGTCGGCATCCAGATGAACCGCCTCTGCGACATCCTTGCAATTCATCTCCTCATCGAGATGCTCTGCGATAAAACCTTTTGCCTGACCTACAGGAGTATTTTCGTCTCTTCTCTCTGACATAAGTTCTTTTGCTTTCTTTAAGAGCCATAACAACCATCTCTCAAAATATTCCAGTGTCAGAAGTGACTGTTCTCTTAATTCCTGATACTGTCTGGCTGTAAAAATCTCATCTCCTGTCTTCTCTGTTTCATGCAGCATCAGATAAATCTCCTGTACAATCTGGTTTTGAAATTTTTTCAACATTTTGCCATCGAAATCCGATTTCATTTTAGATCGATTCAGTTCATCCATGACCACTGCTGCTGCACTCTGGAACTTCCCGGCAAACATCTGAAGCCTGAATTTTCCAGTATCAAATGCCGCTGATTTTTGTACCTCTTCTTCTGGCTTCATCTCTCCTGGAATCAACTGATTTTCATGAATCAGATTGTTTTTTTCTATCTGAACCAGTCTCTGCATTTCCTGCCTTAGTCCTTTAATGTCCGTCTGTGTTCCAAGATATCCACAGAGATATTCTCCATAATACTCATGAAATGTATGCATATACTCCATGCTGACTTTATGGATTTGTTCCTGCTCCGTCTCTCCACAGAAAATCACCCCGATTCCTCTGCTGTGAATGTCAATGCAGATGACTTGCTTCGTGATATTTTTAAAGATCTCATATGCAATATTTTTCATGATAAAATGTCGGAATTTCTGGTCATATTCTGCCAGAAGAGAGGGCCATTTTTTCAGGCAGAACAGAACAGGCATATAGGTCACATGGATCTCCATCCCGATTTTTCGGAAATCTGCTTCTTTTTGCAGCATACGCCCGTTTTCTTCAATAATCCCATTTACGATTTCTTCAAAAAAAATCTCTCTGTTTGTCATCATCTGATTTTTTCCGGCGTTTAATGTCTGTTTCTTTCGTATTTGTTCTTTTTGTATATCAACCGCTTTTTTTAAAACCTGGTTCAGCTGTTCGTCTTCCACGGGCTTTAAAAGATAATCCATAGAACCTGCCCTCATCGCCCACGTCGCATATCCGAATTCTTCATACGCTGTCAGAACAATTTTGCTCGCTGTATGTTTTCTCTCCTGAAGCCAGTCCAAAAATTCCAGTCCGTTTCCTCCCGGCATCTCGATATCGCATACAATAATCTCAACTGGATTCTCCTCTACAATCTTTTTTGCCTGTGCGGTCCGATATGCGTAAAAAATATTGTCGATTCCAAGCTGCTCTTTCTTTACAATTCCGCAGATAATCTGGACTTCCACGGCATCGTCATCAACGATCAGTAAGTTCATTTTTTTCTTTCACCTCCGCTGGTATTGTGATTTCCACTGCTGCTCCGCCTTCCTCTCGATTATAAAACCGCAGCAGAGCATCCTCTCCATATAAAATTTTCATACGGTTTCTCACATTCTCAATTCCCACATGACGTCCCGGCTGGTCTGCAATTCGTTCCCCTCTGTTCAGGAGCATCAACGTCTGTTCACCGAACCCTCTGCCGCTGTCCTGAATCAAAAGACAGATCATTTGATTCTCTCTTTTTTCTGCTTTCACCATGATGTTGGTCTGATTCTGTTCATTCTCTCCGAATTTAATACTGTTTTCCACAAACGTCTGAATGGCTAAAATAGGAATCTGTATCTCCTGCATCTCTTCTGGAATATCTGGGATAAATTTTACGGAACAGCTGTCTTTGTTTTTCCATTCATTGATCTGCAGATAGTTTTGAATAAATGCTATTTCCTCCCGTATCGGAACGAGGTTTTTTCCATACAATGTATAACGGAAATGGCGTACCAGATTCATTGTAATTGCCTTGACCGCTGCAATCTCATCCATTCTTGCATAATTAAAAATCAGATTTAATGCATTTATAAAAAAATGCGGCTTAATCTGTATCTTTAAAAATTCCAGCTCCGTTTTCTGTCTCTGCACAATCTCTTCATACACCTGAATTCTCAGATTTTTGATCTCCTGCACCATGCTGTTGAAACTGGTATTCATTTCGGAAAATTCCCGAATCTGTTCCTGTGCCGGCAAAGTCACAGTCAAATCTCCTTTTTCCACCTGTCCCATTTTTCTCGATAAATTTTCAAGCGGTTTTCCGATTCTCTTTTTTGTAGAATTTAAAAATACAATCAAGATCAGAACAGAGAGTGCCAAAAGAACTGCCAGATTCTGAATGAGTGACTGAATACTATTATGAATATCCTGATCTTTTATAAAAATAGTTAAATAATACGCTTCTTTCCATATCGGTTCACTGACAATCATATATGAGTGTTTTTTTCCATTCACGCTGTAGCCAGATGATTCTTTCTTTAAATCGGAGATTGTCTCCAATTCTTCCCATGAACTTAAAGGGTTTCCATCAGAATCCAAAAGCAGAATTTTCTCAGAATCTTCAATCTGTATACGGACCAGATTTTCCAGTATTTTATCGACATTGCACCAGCTTCCATAATAAATTCCTTTATAGTTATAAATCCGAAATACATAGTATTTCTCTCCGATTTTTTCTGAAAACCACTCGGCAGTGATGGAACGCTCACCTTCTTCAATTTTTCCCACTACCGCTTTTATCCTCTCTTCGATCGCTTTCTGCTGTTCTAAAGTTTCCGCTGTATTTGTATATCTCATAAAAATTTTGCTGCTTTTACTATAAAAGAAAATCCCCTCTGAGATCGTCTCATACAGAGATTCATCGCTGCTGACCTGACTTTTCAGTTTGTTTCCTGCAAGCCATGCCTCCGCTTCATTTTGAGCGGAAGCAAATTCTGAAAAACTGACATCATTCATTCCAAGATTAAGCAGATAATGATCGAGCGTTACCATCTTCTCGTCCAGATACTGTGCATACAGCACTGCTGTATTTCCTGTTGAAGCTGCAATTTTTTCCATCATCAAATGCGCTGCAAACAGATTGCTGACCGCCATAAAAATGATAATCGGCAAGACAAAACACATTGCGCAGAAAATCAAATATTTTTGGATATTCCATTTTTTTCTTTTCTCTGTCCCCCGCTCCATTTTTCTCTCCTCTTTGTCTTGTTTTCTATATTTTCTAACTGTATTATCATGTTTTTTTCAGAAAAAGTCCAGTTTTTTCAAAAAGGAAAGCTTCAGGAATCCCCTTTTTCGGACCCTGAAGCTTTCCCATGTTTCTGTCTTATGTTTCTGTCTTATGTTTCTGTCTTATGTTTCTGTCTTATGTTTCTGTCTTATTCTTATTTATTTTGTTACTGTGACAGTATACTCTGCATACTCTGTCTCAGACAAAGATGCTCTGATTGTTGCAGAACCTGCGGCAACTGCTGTCACTGTTCCGTTTTCATCTACAGTCACTACCGCTTCATCGCTTGATGTGTAAGTTACTTCTGCATTCTCATCTTCTGTTCTCGCTTTATTCTGAACAGTATCCCCGACTTTCATTTCAACAGAGTTCACAATATTATTAAATTCATCTGCAATCTCAAATGAAATCTTCTTCTCTTCAGAAGTTTCTGTCACTTCTGCTGTAAGGGAATTTTCAAACTCTACTGTATCCATTACAGTATTCAGGATGTGGATTGCACTCTTCTGTATATCACCGATGCTGACACGAATTGCCGGTCCTTCTTGTTCTTCCTGTTTTCCTGTTCTCAAAGCTGTTCCTTCCAATGCAGTTGTAATTACCTGAGGCGCTCTGCCTGGCATTACAAGATCATTCCCTGCGTGCATCATGATACCAGGTGTAGCGCTTCCGCCGCCCCAGTCTGTTATGATCAATCCGTCAAATCCCCACTCTTCTCTTGGAATTACAGTGCAAAGATCATAATCGTCTGCTGCCGGAACGCCCTGATTTAAGTTGTAAGAAGTCATGATTGCAGCTGGTTTTGCATTTTCCACTGTCATCTGAAATGCTTTCAGATAGATCTCGCGCACAGCGCGCTCTGTGATATTATTATTTGTAAACTGGCGGAATGTTTCCTGCTGATTTCCATAGTAATGCTTCAATGTAACGCCAATTCCTCTATAATTCTCCTCTGTCGGCTCCGCCTCAGCTCCATACTGAACACCCATTGTGATATTGGAAGCTGTTTCTCCTGTCACTACAGGATCTTCAGAATAATATTCAAAACCACGTCCGCACAATGGATTGCGATGGATATTCATTCCAGGAGCAAGCCACAGCGTAGATCCGATTTCCAGCATCTCATCGCCCACAGAAGCTCCCATCTGACGAATCAGATCTTTATCCCACGTCATTGCAACAAGCGTTCCGATCGGCCATGCAGTACAGTACTGATAATACGTCTGACCGTCATTCTCATCCTCGTATTCCGGTGTGACACGGATTCCAGCCGGTCCGTCTGTAAATACCATTGGAGTAATTCCTTTTTCAGCATTTTGATACGTCTCGCCTGCTGCTCCCTGTACAACTGTTCCCGGCTGTCCCACTAAAAGATTAGATAATTCTTCCACCGTCATGGCAGATACAAACTCTTCCAGACTGATTGTTCCTTCTTTTACATCTTTCAATGTATACTGGCTGTAGTCTCCATCGAATTTTCTCACATTTACTTTATAAGATGTCTGAGGTCCCGCATACGTCTCATAAGAAACTTCACCGACTGCACCGTCTGTAATTTCTTCGATTCCATCAAGTGCAAGGTACTTTTCATATTCTTCCAGTGTAGAATCAGATACATAGGCTGTCACATCTTCCGAACCATATTCTACAGCCGGTGTTTCATATCCCTCTTCAAAAGTAATCTCTATTGTTTCCAGATCACTTGTGTCTTCTCCTGCATAGATTGATTTCGGTCCATCATTTTTCAAAATACCATCTACTGTTTTCAGTCCGCCTTCTGTCGTTTTCAGCTGCTGCACAGCCGCTGTCTCGTTCACCTTCAGTTTTCCGACTGCTTCCAGATTATTGTACACGTCTTCCTCCTGATCTCTTGAAGAGTTTCCGACACGAATCACATATTCTCCTTTTGGAAGAATATAAGAGCTTGTCTCCATATCATAGGAAGCCATATCAGCGATATCAAAGCTGATCTCTACTGTCTGGATTTCTCCCGGCTGCAAAAGACCCGTCTTCTCATAGTCAGCCAGTTCTTTTGCCGGCTCATCTAATTCTGTTGACGGTACAGAATAATAAACTTCAACGACTTCTTTTCCTGCCGTATCGCCTGTATTTGTTACAGTTGCAGTAACTGTAATCTCTCCTGCCGTCTTATTTCCATCTGCACGAACTTCCTCTGCTGTAATGCTCTCCACTTTCGTCTCAAATGTTGTGTAAGACTGTCCATATCCAAACGGATAAGCTGGCTCCACGCCGAACGTATCAAAATAGCGGTATCCGACATAAATATCATCAATGTAATCTTCATCTGTCGCAGTCCCATCATTGTGGGCAAAGTACTGGGAAGAAGGCAGATCATAATAGTCAACGGGAATGGTATCGGTCAGTTTTCCTGACGGATTGGCTGTACCGTTGAGAATATTAACGATTGCCTGTCCACCGTTTTGTCCTGCCTGAGATACATAGACGAGAGAATCTAAACCTTCTATTTTGCGGAATACATTATACATATAATAATCGGTATCTTTGTCATAACGTGCATCTTTTGCTACCGGCTCATATGTATCTGTCTCACTGTTATAAGTATAGAAGAAATCCTGATAGTGATTAAAGATCACACTTCTATAGCGCGGTGCCGTAAGCGCTGTATTTTCTGTACCGTACTGAGGATCCCAGTAATAATATCCCGCCGTGGAACTGATGCTTGTCTTATCTGTAACCGGATCAGCCAGTTCATAATCAAACTGTGCATCTTCCGTAATCAATGTCATGGACACGCCGTTTACAATTCCTGTACCTGCGCCTGACTGCACTTCTCCCTCTTCCGGATCTGGAATATAATATAAATGTTTTTCCCTGTCAAACTGGTCTGCATCAAATGCAAAATTATCCGGCAGATCCATCTTTACATATTCCGCCTCTTCTGCACTGTACTTTGACTTTCCATTGAAAAAGTTTGTGTCAAGCGCATTTCCTGTGTTGAACAACACAATTACATTTTCAAAATTTTCGGCAACTTTTGTCAGATTTCTATATTCTAACTCAGACAGATAGTAATCTCCCGGAACGTTTGCCTTTTCGCAGTTTTCTCCGGAATCTCTTGCCACAATATAAATTGCTGTATCGCAGTCTTTCTTGCCTGCCTCAATCATCTCATCTGTAATTTCCGTTTCGATTGCGCCCGCAACACCCATTCCGCCGCCTGCGACAATATATTGTCCCACTCCATTTTCCAGCTCAGACTGTCTCTCCAGTTCATCGACATATTTCATAATATAGTCGCCCGGATCAGAAGGATCTTTTCCTGCCGTTGTCACCGTATATCCGTTTTCTACAAGCACTTCGTATAAGCTCTGTGTGTTTCTGTTGTTTACAGATCCTGATCCTCTTCCGCCTTTGATGGTTGCCACAGCTCCCGTTCCGAATAAGGCAACTGTCTTTGTGCTGATTGGAAGTGATTTCGTACCATCACTCAGATTATGATTTCCAAGAAGAACCATACCTTCCTCTGCAATTTGGGCAGAAAACTCAGAATTCTGTATCTCACGCTCTGAAATTTCAGGATCTGTCGTCTTTGCGAAAGCTGTCATTCCAGACAGGGAACTCATTACCATTGAAGCAGCCAGCACCGCTGAAATATATTTTCGTTTCATTTTCTATTTCTCCTCTCATCTATAATGGATTCATCTCTTTTTTGAAGTTATCTCTATTATATAGAAAGGAAAAAAAGAATTCTTTCAAAAAACCGTCTATAACTTTTCAGTTTCCGTCATATTCACTTTTCGTCTTTTCTGATTGCCAGACATCCAGCTGTATCTGCATTTCCTCTATGATACGGTCTATTCCGGCATTTTCTAATTCAGAAAGCATTCTTGGAATCATCTCGTCCGGATTAAACTTTCCGCAGATAAAACCGCCCAGATAAGCATCAATAATATTCTGACACCGCTCGATATCTGCCTGTACTTTTGCCGTGTCAAACCAGAATCCAAACGCAGGCTCATATTGTGCCTCTGCGTCAAATGATTCCACCTCTTTCCATAGATCCGGCACATCTCCCTCCCACGCATCTGCGCTGTATCCGTTCGGCATCATCCAGTTGCGGTTAAAAAAATACGGTATCTCTGGTTCTTTCTCTGGAGGAATCAGTCTGCCCTCTTCATTTTTTAAATAATGTTCTCCTTCAATCCCCCAGCAAAAAAGGTTATTAATCTCTTTATCCTTATAAAGGAAGTTCAAAATTTCCATTGCTTCCTCCGGATGTTGGCTTCCGGCGTAGATTCCCCATTCCTGATAATATCTGCTTGAAATGACAGCCGGTGTAATCTGTACTTTTGTCATATCAATCCCATAATTTTTTGATTCCTGATCCGCTATTCCCGGCTTATAGCGTACAATATAAGAAAATAGCTTTCCTTCCCGCATCAACTCATAAAGTAATTTACGCGTCGGTCCCGATCCATATCGGTAATTATCCAAATCATACAGATATCCTTTTTGTCCCCACTTATAAATTCTCTCTGCCCATTTTTGAAAATCGTCTGTCGCAAAGTAGTTGACTGCCTTAAGCTTTTGGTTTTTTTCCTGAATCAATGCGAGACCATTATTTAAACTGACAGGAAGTTCTGCCACAATTCCATAAATCTCCGTTTCATTTGCAGTAACTATTTCCAACACTTCTTCCACATCATCCCATGTCCGGATTTCCACTGGATTAATCTCATACTTTTCTAATAAATCTGTCCTCATTACAACACCCCATGCCGTTGCCCTCTCAATCTTAGGCGGCAATCCATATAGCTTTCCATCTCTTCGGCTGTATTCCAGATATTTTTCCGGCAGTATGGACAAAATATCTTTTCCGTGGCTTTCTATCAAATCATCCAGCGGCAAAAGCAGTTTTTCATTCAAAGCTTCCTCGAAGTCTCCGATGTAAATAATATCTGCATCAGAATTATCAATCAGATATCCCATTAATTCTTCATTTCCAGAATCTACCGCGCTGATATCCAGTATCAGCCCAAGCTGATCAAGGAGCCGTTCATTAATTTTCTCCAGCACATGATCAAATTCTTCTTCTGAACAATACGGCTTCCATATCATCATCTTTACTGTAGTGGTTTCAGCAGCTCTTACCTCCCATTTATGATTGTATCCCAGCCCCGCACACATCAAGGCAGCAGCCATCGTACAGATCATTTTTAAATATCGTTTTTTCCCCATAATCGTCCTTTTCTAATTATCATTGTGGCCTCCCCATCTCCTAACGTTAATGGGTTTTCTGGCTATTGTTTTATAAAATTTTTTTTATTATTATAGAATACTTTCATCTGTGTTAGCAATACATTGTCTATATTCAAAAAAAGATATGCCCAGACATTTTTTATCTGGGCATATCTTTTCATTAGGGAATACGAAATTAGATATTTTTTACTTTACTGTATATTATTTTACTGTATATTGCTTAACTCTGTACTGAACTGTGCCGTGCCTTCATATTCAGAAATTTGATTGTAATCCAGACCATAATAGTCTGCAAAAACTTTCATTTTCATTGTGGTATTCAATGTATTCTGCACAATCGTCTCCAGATCCTCGCGTGTCAGCATTCTTCCAATATCAAAGCTGCCGCCTGCTTCCTGATATGATAAGCCTCTTCCTTCTGTTTTAGCAATATTCAGGGCAGTATAAATATAAGTCAGCATATAGATATTAGAAGGCATTCCCAGATCTGTAGCTGTCTGGAACATAGCCACTGCATTGCCCCAGTCGCCTGACCAGTCTGTCATAGAGATTCCTTCAAATCCCCATTCCTCTTTGGCTATCTGCAGTAATTCATCTGCACAAGACGCATATTTACCGTTCACCATGTTATATGATGTCATCAGGCTGGCAGGTTTTGCATTTTTAATTACAATTTCAAAGTTTTTCAGATAGATCTCTCTCAATGTACGTTCTGACATGATGGAGTCCAGTTTATTCCAACGGTCATTATTTTCTCCCTCCATCTGGTTTGCCGCATAGTGTTTCAGCGAAACACCGCATCCGCTTTCCTGAATACCTTTTGTCAGTGCCGCTGCAATCACACCTGTCAAAACAGGATCTTCTGAAAAATATTCATAGTTCCGTCCGCAGAGAGGATGGCGGTGAATATTCAGCGCAGGTCCCAGCAAAATTTCTGTACTTCCTGCCAGACATTCATATCCTGTCGCTTTTCCAACCTCATAAATTAACTCTTCATTCCAGGTCTGAGAACGGTTTATTCCGCATGGCCATGCTGTCGTTGTACATCCATTGCTTGTGCCCACTTTATTTGGCCCATCTGATACAGAAAACTCCGGTATTCCAAGTCTTGCATTTCCTTGTACACCGTCTGGATTTCTGGCTCCTTCTTCCTGCTTTGTATCTCCAAACTGCTGCCCGATTCTGCCCGCTCCTAAAATGTAAGCACAAAGTTCAATATCTGTCCATTGGTCTAAAAATTCATCCATTGTACAGTTTCCTTCATATACATCAATCAGCTGATATTTTGCTTTTCCTTCTGCTGCATATAATTCCTGTGCTTCGGCAATAGCATCCTTTGTTTTTTCCAAAAGATTTGTATAGTACTCCTGAGAAGATACATCTTTATCCGGACTTTCATAATTTGCTGTTCCATCTTCTCCGTTAATCACGGCCTCATAACGGTTTCTTTTTGCACTGTCCAAATCTACTGCATGATCTGCAATTTCTGTATCTTTTTTGCTGATGCCTGCCTCACCTTCCGGTTTTGTATTTTCATAATCGTATTTGCTTAACTCTGTCAGTTCAATTTCCGGGAAAGCATCAAGATATTGATCATACGTTCCACCTTCCTGATCTGGTCCTGCAAGATTTGATCCTTCTCGCACTACCGTATAATCTCCTGCATCTAATGTATAAACTACACGATTCTCTTTTGCTCCGTCCAGACTATCCCCGATATACAGATTATACTCTCCGCCCATTAAAATGTATGCGGCTTCTTCCTCATACCAGTCCGCCATGTCATACACATCGAATGTAATTTTCACTTCCTGAGACTGTCCAGGCTGCAGCTCATCTGTTTTCGCAAAAGCCACAAGCTCCATAGAAGGATTTTCTAAAACGCCATCCGGCGCCCCGTAATACAGTTCCACCACATTTTTGCCTGCTGTATCTCCAATGTTAGTCACCTTTGCAGTCACTGAGATCTGAAGATCATTTTCTGTTGAAGGCAGTTCTGCTGGAAGTTCATAATCAACGATCTCAACAGAAAAATCTGTATAAGACAAACCATATCCAAAGTCATAATATACCTGGAATGGAACCTGCTTCTCCTCCGACACTCCTGCATTGTATTCTGCCACGATATCAGCAAATGTCTCAAAGTAGCGATATCCATTGTAGATTCCTTCTTCATACTTTGTAAAATAATATTCATCATATGGCCGAATCCATGTGCCATTATCATATCCGTATGCTGGATTTGGAGTATCCAGCCACCATGGGAAATGACGCAGAGAAGTATCTGTCATTACAAATTCTTCCACTGCAAGAGCAGATGTCTTAAAGTTAGGATCAGACGGATAGCTCTCGACAGAGGCAAGCGTATCTACTAACTTTCCGGATGGGTTGACTGCTCCTGACAAAATATCTGCCGCCGCATTTCCTCCCTGTGCTCCTGCATATCCATACAACAGCACTGCATCCACATCATATTCATCTACCCAAGCCATATCCATATTAGGAAGATTTAAAAATACGACAACATTTTGGAAATATTTTGTGGCATATTCCAATGCTTTTTCTTCCTCATCTGATAAATACCAGTCTCCCTTAACAGCATAACGGTCATTTCCTTCTCCAGGTGAACGGCTGATCCAGATCACTGCCGTATCAGAATCTGCTGCATATTCTTTTGCCTTATCTTCACTGCTCACAAATTCTGTAAAATCTTTTGCTAATTCCTTCTCTGCTTCTGGTTCGGTTTGTGTTGAAAACATTCCGCCTGGTTCTTCCTCATCTTTTACTTCACGTACCAGTACAAGATCTGAATTTGCTTCTATTCCTTCTGCAGGTGTGATGACTGCCTCTTCCGATGCGCTGCTCCCTCCTGATCCGGAGCCTGATAATTTAAAACTTCCTGCTGAAATTAATGTAATTTTTGAACCGCTGGCAAGGGGAAGCACCCCATTATTTTCCAGCATGACAATACTCTCCTGTGCCACTTGTCGACTCAAATCTTGAAACATTTCTGTTGTATCTTGAGTACTGCTTGCATCGCTGTAATTACTTGCCTGAATAATTTCAACAGCCTGTACAGTCGGTACGCATGAAAAAATCATTGCTCCTGCCATAGAACATGCAATCGCTTTTTGTGCTTTATGTCTCATTTTTTCCTCCCTTGTTTTCTCTGTGTTTTAAATTTAAACATATTGTAGCATTTTCTTTCATTTTTCTGCATACCGTATACTGGTCATTCACACCTAAAATCATATCTTTCACACTCAGATCTAACCATATCGTTTTTTCTCTTTCCACTTCCGATTCATCATCTTACAAAATAAGACCGCCACTCCTGTACTGACCGCTGTGGCTGCAACAGCCGGACCCAGAATTGCTGTTGGATTGACACTGCCGTACTGGCTTCTGTACGCAATGATATTCACCGGAATCAACTGCAGTGATGAGATATTAATAATTAAAAATGTACACATTTCATTACTGGCAATATTCGGTGTACCCCCATATTTTTTGCATCGCTCTTCATTTATCTTTCTCAGTCCATCCATCGCACGCAGTCCTGCCGGAGTTGCCGCCCATCCCAAACCTAAGAAATTTGAAATCATATTGACAGAAATATCCTGAAGAACCGGATGATTTTTCGGTATTCCTGGAAACAGAAATTTTAAAATCGGTCTCATCTTCTGTTCCATCCATGAAATCAGTCCTGATTTCTGGGCAATTTCCATAATTCCACACCACAATGCAGCAATTCCCGCCATTGTGATGCACAGGGAAACACCTTCTTTGGCAGAATTGAGCACAGCCTCTGTGATTGCCTGCATTTTTCCCTGAAAAGCTCCATATGTAATTCCTGTCAAAATCATAAATCCCCACAGATAGTTTAACATCGCGCCTCCAAACGACCCTCTGTTTTAAAAACTATATGCGGGGATTTTTCTTTTCATGATTTTTTGAACCTCTCATGATTAAAGTCACAAGCGGCTCAAAATATTCTAAAAAAAGATTCTTTGTGATCTCAGCGAAATAAAACGTTTTCTCACTGCCGTATCACGATTCCTGCTCTTCCTGAAGCAGTTCCTGATAAATATCTCTTTTTGAAACACCGCGATCTTTTGCCGCCTGTTTCATCGCTTCTTTTTTGTCCATTCCCTTGTCCAGATAGTAATCCACATGCTGTTTCACAGAAAGTGTCTTCCACTCTTCCTGTTTTTCCTGTTTCATCTGCTCACGGCATTTTCCTTCGATCAGAATCACGCATTCTCCTTTTGGAATTTGCTCTTTATAAAATGAAACAGCTTCTTCCAGGCTCGTTCTGAAACACGTCTCATGTTTTTTTGTCAGTTCTCTGCACACGGTAATTCTTCGGTTGCCAAGAGTGTCCTTTAATTCCTCCAGTGTCCTCACAAGTCTGTGAGGGGCTTCATACAAAATAATCGTTCTTGTCTCTGTCTTGAGCTCTTCCAGAATTTCCTGTTTTTCTTTTTTATCCGAAGGCAAAAATGCTTCAAAACAGAATCTTCTCGTCGCCAGCCCAGATATAGTCAGCGCTGTCACACAGGCAGACGCTCCCGGCAGAGAAGTGACTTCTATTCCCTCTTCATAGCAGATTCTGACAAGATCCTCTCCAGGATCTGAAATTGCAGGAGTCCCCGCATCTGTGATCAAAGCAATATTTTTTCCTGCTTTCATCTGATTTACAAGATCATATGCTTTCTCAATTTTATTATATTCATGATAACTCGTCATCGGAGTCTTAATTTCAAAGTGATTCAGCAGCTTGATACTGTTTCTTGTATCCTCAGCTGCAATCAAATCAACTTCTTTCAATGTTCTAAGCACACGCATCGTGATATCTTCCAGATTTCCAATCGGCGTGGCACATAAAAATAATTTTCCCTGCATACTATATTCCTCTAATACCCATAGATACTATAGATTTCATCCGTATAGACGCCCGGTTTCTGATAGACAATCAGCGGTGATTCCACTGTGATTCTTGGTTTTGCCCCGCGGATTGCCTCAATCAGAACCATGTTTGGCTCCTTATCAGCAAATGGATATACCAGTTTCATTCTCTTTGGCTCCAGATGATATTTTGATAAAGTCACAATCAACTCGGCAAGGCGAAACGGCCGATGGACGAGATAGAAACGCCCGCCCGGCTTCAGCAGCCTCGCCGCCTGTCTTGCCACATCGTCAAAAGTACAGAGCACTTCATGTCTGGCAATCGCTTTCGGAATCTGAGGATTTACCAGCCCGTGATTTCCCGTCATATACGGCGGGTTGCTTGTGATTACATCAAAAGAAGCCAACGCAAACAGACGGTCAGCCTCCTTGATATCTCCCTGTACGATTGAAATCTTCTCTTCCAGATGATTATATGATACGCTCCGCCGCGCCATATCCGCACTTTCTTCCTGAATTTCCAGCCCTGTAAAGTGTTTCCCATCTGTCTTCGCCTCCAGCAAAATAGGAATAATCCCTGTTCCCGTTCCAAGATCAAGTGCGTTCTCTCCCGTCTTTACTTTTGCAAATCCGGACAGGAGTACCGCATCCATACCAAAGCAAAATTTTTCCGGATTCTGAATGATTTTATATCCATTTCTATTCAGATCATCGAGGCGTTCCCCAGGGCGCAGCTCATTCATCATTTAGTTTTGATTTCCCTTCTTTTCTCTCCAATGCTTCCAGTTGTTTCAGCTCTTTATCTGCAATGCTGACTTTTTCTTTTTTCTTCTTTGGTTTAAACCTCAGCTGTTTTACCGGATATTCTTTCAGTTCCTTCTCGTCGTCAATATCGACAAGTACCTTCACTAACTGGCGAAGCACGTTGACGCTCTGAACTTCTCCTTTCAGTCCGTCGTCTGTCGTTACATAATCACCGATTCCAGGAAGACGGCCATTCAGAAACTCATACGTTTCCTCCTCATTTTTCAGACAGCACATCAGTCTGCCGCACACTCCTGAGATCTTTGTCGGATTCAATGATAAATTCTGCTCTTTTGCCATTTTGATAGAAACAGGCGCAAATTCAGAAAGATAGGTGTGACAGCATAATTCTCTGCCGCATATTCCTATTCCCCCGATGATTTTTGTCTCATCCCGAACTCCGATCTGTCTCAGTTCAATACGTGTCTTAAATACTGCCGCAAGATCTTTGACCAAATCTCTGAAATCAATTCTGCCGTCTGCTGTGAAATAAAAAAGCACTTTATTGTTATCAAATGTATACTCCGCATCAATCAGCTTCATCTCCAGATTATGTTTCTTTATTTTTTCAAAACAAATCTGTTTTGCCGCTTTTTCTTTTTCTCTATTTTCTTCTGCCTTGCTGTCGTCTTCCGGCGTTGCCACTCGGATTACAGGTTTTAGCGGCTGCGTAATTTTATCTTCCTCCACTTCTCTGATATCCAAAACTACATAGCCATATTCTATTCCTCTTGCAGTCTCCACAATGACGTGGTCTCCTCTTTCGATCTCATAATTCTTCGGATCAAAATAATAGATCTTGCCCGCATTCCGAAACCGCACACCGATCACTTTTACCATACTTCTTAATTCTCCTTTATCTGAAGGAACAACAGCTGCATTGTAAGATCAAAATTCACATTTGCTTTCAGACGGATATTCGCCTTTTTGATTCCTTCTACAATCTCCTCAATTCCTTCATATGAACTTTCATTTGCCTGCTGCATGATATCCTTATACTGATCCTGGAAAATCAATCCATTGATATCCTTTGTAGCTTTAAAATAAAGGACATCCCGATACCATACTGCCAGAAGATCCAGATAATCCTGAATATCTATTTTATATTCAGAAATTGCCTTCACAGAAGCGATAATATCGCTCATCTCCATTGTCTTTGCATTTTTTAGCAGATGAAGAGCGGCCGCTTTAATTTCATTAAAATTTTCTGATGTAGCAAGGCGGACTGCTTTTCCCACATTTCCCTGTGCAAATGCGACGCACAGATCTGCCTGATAATCTGGAATCTCCACATGTTCCATCAAATATTTTTTTACCAGATCGTCAGCTGCAGGTTTCATGCTTAAAACAACACAGCGCGATAAAATCGTAGGCAGAAGAACAGAAGCATTATTTGTCAGCAGTATAATAATTCCGTATGACGGCGGTTCTTCTATTGTTTTCAGCAGAGCATTCTGTGCCTGCGCTGTCAGTTTTTCCGCCTCTGAGATAATATAAATCTTATATTTACTGCTGTATGGTTTTATCTGAATATCATTTACAACTTGTTCTCTGATTTCTTCTACTCCGATACTGTTAGGTTTTTCATGAATAATATGAATAATATCAGGGTGATTTTTATTCGCTGCCTGTCTGCATGATTTACAGGTACCGCAGGCATCCGTTCCCTCTTTCTGATGTTCGCACTGAAGTGCAGCTGCAAACGCTTCTGAGACTGTTCTCTTTCCGCATCCTTTTTCTCCCTCAAAAATATACGCATGGGAAACCTTTTCTAGCTGAATCGCATTTTTTAAATGTTCTATCATCTGTTTATGACCAATAATTTCTTCAAAATTAGGCATATTCTCACCTGCTTTCCTATAAATTTTTTCCCGCCTGTATTCAGGCTGATGTCTTTCTGCATCAAATGCTTTTTTTCCTGCCATATGATTATTATACCATAGTCCGATGCAAATTGACTTCCTTTATTTTTCTTTTAATTTTTTACTGATATATTCCAAAATTTCATCTGCACACTGGTCGAGTGTCCGATTGTTTTGAAATCTTTTTCTGATTCCGGCTTTTTCTAAATTTTCCTCTGAAAAATCCCGACTGTCAGCAAGAAAACGCCGGCACAGTTCTTCATATCTTGGCTTTGTCTGATTTTTCTCTCTTTTTAACGCACGGCAAAGGCGCTCGCCGTCCTCCACTTCAATATACACTGGCACTACTTTTTCCGAACCAAAATATTCTCGGATCTTCCAGTACGATTCCAGAGTTCCGATTGACAGATAAGATTCCTTTTTCAGATCAATCTGACCGCTGTCTGCTGTAAAATATTTCCAGACTCCATGTATCGTCTGATATGCCCGCAATTCAATTACCTGTCCTGCTATTTCCATTTCCTTCAGTGTTTCCTCATTTACAAAGAAATAATCCTCGCCATCCTTCTCGTCGGCACGCGCAGGCCGTGTCGTATAAAGAATAATCTTTTTTAAATTCCATGTCTGTCTCCGGAAGATTTCCTGAAAAATCGTATCTTTCCCGGAAGAACTCTTGCCCATAATATAAAAAATTTTTCCCATCTTTTACTTTTCCTTTTCACATCCTCTTTGAAGATACACGGAGCGTATTGCCTGAGTCATCTGATAATCCCTGTATACGGAACCTTCTTTTCCGATAATACGCAATCTGTTTTATCAGCCCCTCTGTAATGATCTCTCCCGGAACAATCAGCGGAATACCAGGCGGATATAAATAGGCATACTCGCCTGCAATTCTGCCGGCGCAGTTCTCCCAGCCGACTCTTTCCATCTCTTCCTCTTCCATCTGACCGATCCGCGCCGCACATTCCATCTTCTGCAGAGAAAACAGGATCTCATCTTCTTTATTTTCTTCTTTATTTTCTTCTTTATTTTCTTCTTTATTTTCTTCTTTATTTTCTTCTTTATTTAAATTTTTCTTTTCTTCACACAGCTGTATGTCAATCTGATGCAGAGCATCGGAAAGGCGCTGAAATCCTTCTTTTCTGTCGCATACTGACGTCATTGCCAGCGCATAGTCGCCGCATGCCATCTCCAGTTCCAAATGGAACTCCTCGCGCAGTCTCTCCATCAGCCACTTTCCGCTCTTTTGACTCTCCCTCACCGAAAGAATCAGCTTAGAAGGGTCAAAATCAAAAACGCCGTCTTTCCCCTTTAACTCTTCTGACGGAATATGAATGACTTTCAGATCTTTTGTATCCTCACGAAAAGCTAAAAGATTCTTCCGAAAATCCTGAAATATCATTTCACCGTTTCTTTTTATCTGCGTCAGACATTCATCCATCGCCGCCATAAAAATATAAGAAGGGCTGCTTGTCTGATAAATCTGAAGATATCTCATCAGTCTGTCTCTGTCTGTCCGATTTCCGTTCCTGTGCAGAATAGCTGTCTGCGTCAGGGAAGGAAGCGTCTTATGGAGGCTCTGAATTACAATATCGGCTCCATTTTCCACAGCGCTTTTTGGAAATCCTTCTGCCATTCCAAAGTGAGCGCCATGCGCCTCATCCACAATGAGAGGAATCTTGTGAGAGTGAACAATCCGTGCAATCTCTTTAATATCTGATACAATACCGTCATATGTAGGGGAAGTCAAAAATACTGCCTCGATTTCATCATCTGAATCCAGAATCTTTTCAATCTCTTCTGGGGCATATCCCCCATTGATTCCATATTCCTGAATTGTTTTCGGATATAGATAAACCACGTCCAGATTTTTCAAAAAAACGGCATGATATGCCGATTTATGGCTGTTTCTCGCCATCAAAATCTTTCCATCCTTTTTTACGCATGATGAAATAGCGCTTAAAATTCCGGCTGTGCTTCCATTCACAAGAAAAAAGCTTTCATCCGCCCCATACAATTTGGCCGCTCTCTTTTGCGCCTCCAAAATGATTCCTTCTGCACAGTGCAGATTGTCAAACCCGTCAATCTCCGTGATGTCAATCTGAAATGGGTCGGTCATCCATCCCGTCGTTCTTTTATGCCCTGGCATATGAAATGGATAGGCGTCGGAATCTGCGTATTTTCTCAATGCTCCATATATTGTCTCCACACTGTTCACTCCTGCTTTTATTTTATGGCATGATCCTGATTATCTGTTTCAGTTTTTACGAACTTATGTTCTTTATCATATCATATCGTTCCTTTACTGTAAAGCATCTTTTCTGTCTTTCTTTTTTATTTTCTTTTTATTGTATCACAAAACGGAGACGCTGTAAGTGAGCATCTCCGTTTTTCTCAAAATTTAAATACAGCCACGCCGTATGCCGGCAGATCATATGCAAAGGAATACGGTCTGCCATCGCATTCCCCTTTCACTGCCTTATAAACTTCAGGCTGTACCTTTCCGCTTCCTCCAAATTCGATGTCATCGCTGTTCAAAACAAGTTTATATTGCTTTCTTCTGGATACTCCAACACGGTAATCAGGTCTTGCCACAGGTGTGAAGTTGATAACAAAAAGAAGATTATTCTTCTTATCTGCAGAATGGCGGATAAAACTGAAAATGCTTCTGGTGTTGTCATCGGCATTCACCCATTCAAACCCAGCCGGGTCATTGTCACATTCATATAATGCTCTTTCTTTCTGATATAAATGAAGCAGTTTCTTTACATAATTCTGCATCTGTCTGTGTTTCTCTTCTCCGAGAAGATACCAGTCAAGCTCTCTGGCTTCGCTCCATTCCTGAAGCTGGGCAAATTCCTGTCCCATGAACAAAAGCTTCTTTCCCGGATGTCCCATCATGAAAGAATACCCTGCCTTTAAATTTGCGAACTTATCGTCATACAGCCCTGGCATTTTATTCAGCATCGAGCATTTCAGATGGACAACTTCATCATGTGACAGCACCAGCACATATTTTTCAGAATATGTATATGTCATGGCAAATGTCATTTTATTGTGGTTATACTGTCTGAAATATGGGTCCAGTTTCATATATTCCAGAAAATCGTTCATCCATCCCATATTCCATTTCATAGAAAATCCCAGACCGTCCTCTTCCGGTTTTCCTGTAACTTTCGGCCATGCAGTCGATTCCTCTGCAATCATCAGCGCCCCTTTATTTCTTCCGAGAACGACACTGTTCAGATGTTTAAAAAACTCGATTGCCTCCAGATTCTTGTTTCCTCCATAGATGTTTGGCACCCACTGACCAGCCTGACGTCCATAATCGAGATATAAGATAGAAGCGACTGCATCTACTCTCAATCCATCTACATGGAACTGTTCCAGCCAAAACAGAGCATTTGCAATCAGAAAGTTTTTGACTTCATTTTTTCCAAAATCAAATACCTTTGTTCCCCAGTCAGGATGCTCTCCTTTTCGCGGATCTGCATACTCATACAGACACGTTCCGTCAAACTCCGCAAGTCCGTGTGAATCACGCGGAAAATGTGCCGGAACCCAGTCCAGGATCACGCCGATTTTTTTCTTGTGCATATAGTTGACGAAATACATAAAGTCTTCCGGTGTCCCATATCTGGATGTCGGCGCATAGTACCCCGTTACCTGGTATCCCCAGGAACCGTCAAACGGATGCTCGGCAATTCCCATCAGTTCCACATGCGTATACCCCATATCTTTTACATAATCTCCCAGAGCATGAGCCAATTCTCTGTAATTATAAAATCCGTCCGGATCTTCCTCACTCACCTGATGTTTTTTCCATGATCCCGGATGTACCTCATATACAGCCATTGCACTCTTATCGATATCGGTTTCTCTTCTCTTTTTCAGCCATGCCTCATCGCTCCAGTGATATCCCGTGATATCCGTCACGATCGAAGCGTTTGCCGGCCTCATCTCACAATAATTTCCAAATGGATCTGCTTTATATGTCTTATTGCCATTTTGTCCGACAACTAAGTATTTGTAAACTTCCCCCGTCTGAATTTCAGGCACAAACAATTCATAAATTCCAAGCGGCTCCAGTCGTTTCATCGGATGGGAACTTTCATCCCATCCGTTAAAGTTTCCACATAAATATACTTCTGCAGCGTTCGGCGCCCACACAGCAAAATAAACGCCCGGCTGACCATTTCTCTTTGTAGGATGTGCGCCCAGTTTTTTATAAATATCATAATGTGTTCCCTGACCAAAGAGGTATTGATCCAGCTCTGTGATACAGACTGTCTCTTCCGTCCTTTTCTGCGTCTGCTCTTTCTTTGTTGCAACGGTACTCTTTCTTTGTTTTTTTCTATCTTCTTTTACTGCTGCCATATCTTTTTCTCCTCATCTATTTCCCATCAAATTCTTTGATCTGCCTGCATTTTTCTGCTGCATCTGTGCCTGAATATGTTCTATCTGCCGTCTCTTGCCAGTCTCCATATTTTGCTGCCAAAAGCCTGCAGCTGAATATGGATCTTTCCATTTTCAAGAGTCATCTCCTCTTGCGTGACAAGATCCCTGCATCGTTCTGCTCCAACCGGAACAGGAATCCACAGATCGGCTTCTTTCTCGTCATTGTTCACTGCAATGACGACAGCCTCCTCATCCATCACTCTTGCAAAAGCATACTGTCGGTTCGTCAGCAGCAATTCTCTGTATTTTCCAAAGGAAAGCTCCTTGTTCTGAGCTTTTATCTGTCCAAGGTGTCTGATCCACTGAGTCAGTTCTGTATTCATATTTTGGTTTTTTAAAGTCTCCAGATCAACTTCCGGTCTGAGCGGATCGTCATTTCCTCCCTCTTTTCTTCCTTCAATTCCAAATTCTGATCCATAATAGATCGACGGAATGCCAGGAAGCGTATACAACAGTGTATGAACCGGAAAGATATGACTTTTCTCATTCAGCTTGCTGTAAATTCTGTCCACATCATGATTGTCCACGAAAGAGTACAGTTTTCTTCCTCTGTAAATTCCTCCGTTTTCATCAAACTGTCTTCGTATGGTATGGGCGATCTCAAAATAATTATGATCGTTATGACCAGAGTACAACCCTTTATGCAGCTCATAGTTTGTCACCGAATGGAGCATTTCTTCATTTACCCATCTCGCATAGTCCCCGTGAATCACCTCGCCCATCAGCCAGAAATCCTGTTTTTCCTGTGTTGTCACTGCGCGCATCTCTTTCATAAAATCAAAAGGCAGGCAGTCTGCACAGTCCAGTCGGATTCCATCGATATCAAACTCATGAATCCAGAATCGGATTACATCAAATAAATAATCTCTGACCACTCTCTCATTCAGATTAAGATTCACAAGTTCAAAACAATTTCTCCATGCCTCATACCCAAATCCATCATTGTATGGCGTATTCCACCCAAAGTTGATTCCTTTATACCAGTTACAGTAAGCAGAATGTTCTCTGTTTTTCTGTATATCCTGAAAAGCAAAAAATTCTCTTCCTGTATGGTTGAACACACCGTCTACAATGACACGGATTTCCTGTTCATGGGCTTTTTTTACAAATTTCTTAAAGTCTTCATTGTCCCCCAGCCGTCTGTCCACGATCCTGTAATCTTTTGTATCATATCCATGCGTGCTCGATTCAAACAGCGGTCCAATATAAATTGCATTGCATCCGATCTCTTTTATGTGAGGAATCCATTCCATCAGCCTGTCAAAACGATGAACTTTTTCCTCCTGTGTATTGCATTTCGGCGCCCCCGTCATTCCAAGCGGATACATATGATAAAAAACGGCTTCCTCATACCAATAATTCATGCCTTTTCCTCCAGTCAATTTTTGTTTTATATAGTTTTTGTATCAGTACAAATATATTTCCCTTCTATTGTGTGACAATCTTTACGAATTAATTCCATGCATAAACTGATGAACTAAAGATCGGATCGTCTCCTCTGAGATGTCAATCTGTTTTCCGTCATTTTCTTCGCACACCATAATCAGATAATAATTAAGCAATCCGATAAAGCCTATTGCAAACTGTTTCTCTCTGTTATTCATATTTCCAAGCTGTTCTCTCGCATCCTCAAATACTTTTACAATAATCCTGAAAAATTCTTTTATCAGAGGCTGCGCTGCTTTATACATTTCATTTTCTCTTGGAAGATAAAACATCGACATCAACAGCATATAAAACTTCTGATCATTCACCGCATAATCCACATAATCAGCTGCAATGCGGTTTAAAGTTTCCGTGACGTTTCCGTTGTAATATGCAACACGCTCAAACCGTTCCCGAAACACTTTAAATTTTGTTGTAAGAAGAGTTTCCAATAATCCATATTTACTGCCGAAATAATAATAGAGCGTCGGTTTTGTGATTCCAGCTTTCTCTGCAATTTCCTGTACGCCAACAGCATCATAGCCTTTAGCATAGAATAAATCTAAAGCACATTTTAAAATATTTTCTTTATTTTCCATTCTTCGGCCCCCTTACACGATTATTATACCGCTCGGTATATAGACTGTCAATATCATAAAAAAGGTATGCGGTCAATTTTATTTTTCTTGACCGCATACCTTTTTTCGTATCTGTTTTGTCTTTTTTCTTATCGGTTTTCTTATTTGATTACTTTTTCTGTTTTGCCCGATATCTGTACATTTTCCCGTGCCATTGTGCCGATTTTATCTGAAATCTTTGTCAAACAGAAGGACTCTGTCCTCCTCATCATATCGTTTTTTGGAGAAGCCCATTTTTATCTTCCTCAGACCTCCCTTTTCGACTTTTTTCATTACACCGTCCAGAATCTTCTTGACGTTTTGAATTGTGCTTGGCTGTGTCGGGTCCGTCTGACCTTCACGGATCCGATTGTACAATTCTTCTTCCGCTCCATCAGCAATACAGTAATCGTGATTCAATGCATAAATTTTTCCAAAAAGCAAAAGTTCTTCATTTGTGAAAATTGGAATTACAATCTTTGAATTGAACTTTTCTGCAAAATCAGGATGATGTTTCAGCATATCTGAGATATATTTCGGCTCATCTTCCAGAATAATGACAAGCCCATCTGTTCTAAAGTCCATCGCCTTTGTCAGCGTTTCAATAACCGTATCGTTCAAATCTCCGGCTTCCTCAATAATCAGCACGCCCCCTGCAATTTTTTCAATCGTTGCTGGAATGTCTTTTTTGTTTAAATCTGCCGCATAAATCTTTGCCACTTTGACAACGGATACTTTTTTCTCTGCGCTTAATGCTTTTGCAATATCAAAACCGATCGTACTTCTTCCGCTTCCGCGATTTCCTAAAATAATAATATTTCCTTTTCTAGAAGTCTTATCACTCTCCATTTTTTTTGCATTGTCCAAAGCCGTGGCGATTTGCTCATTGAGCAGTGGAATCTCACTGAAAAACGGGAAATAATAGCGCTGCATACTATTCAGCTTTTTCGGAGCTGTATTTCCAGAAGCCTTAGAAGTCATTTTTCCGGCAGATGTCTGTTGTGCCTTTCTCTCCTGTTTTGCTGTCGATTCCTCTCTTGCCGCTCTCTGAATACGCACTGGTTCCGTCTCATTTTTGGACACTGTCTTCTGTGGCTGCTGTTTTTCCTGCGCAGGCTCTTTCTGTCTGAGATTCAAAACTCCTGCTGCTGCCTCGATTGCAGCAGACAGGTCAATTTCTTCACTCATTCTGGCAGCAGACTTCATTTCTTCCTTTTGAGGTTCTTCTTTTGTTTCTTCTTTTACCTCTTTTTCTTTTTCTGTTTCTTTTATCAGAATGTTTTCTCTGCGCAATGGCTCAAATTTTTCTGTTACATCTCCAACACTTCTTTTGCTCTGAGGTTCTGGTTCTTCTTCTTTCTCCTGGATTTTTTCCATGGCTTTCGCATCCGCCTCTTTTTTGAGCTCTTCTGTATTTTTATGTTCTCTTTCTGTCTCTTTGTTCAGCGACAGAATCGCTTCTTTTTCTCTCTGTTTTTCCCGTACCATATTTTGAACCGTCTGAATCATGTCTTCTTTACTTTCTTCTGATGCCGATTCTTTTTCGCTGTATTTTTCTTTCTCGTATTCTTCTTTCTTGTCTTCGTCTTTCTGGTACTTTTCTTTCTCGTGTTCGTCTTCCTGTGTCGCCGCCGCTGTCTCCTCACTGCCAAAAGAAGTCAGAATGTCGTCAATGGATGCCGCTCTCTGTTTCTGCTCCTCCGTCATCACCTCAGCCTCTTCCTGCTGCATAACTGGCTTTTCAGATGGCTGTACAATATTACTGCTCTCGACAAGATCTTCTTGTTTTTTTCCAATGCCTGCTACGATCTGGCGCATACTTTTTGCCAGCTCTTCCTGGAGCTGAGCCGTGTTGAAACGTCGTGCAAATTTTTCGCGCTCTTCCTGCTCTCTCTTTGCAGCATCCTCCAACACTTTATTGACTGTCTCTGTATGCAGTTTTGCGCTCTTCTGGAGCATATTCCAATCTTGAGATTCCTCCTCTGTTCCGAAATTTTCCTGTTCCTGCACACTTTCCATCTCTGGATTTTTCGTTTCTGCCGTGTGGTGCTGCATCACAGTCTCTGCAATTTCTTTTTCCGTTGCTGCAATAATATTATCTGCCAGATTCTGCCCTGTCACTTTCTTGACAATCTCTTTTTCCAGTTTCGGAAGTTCTTCCTTCTCACGCTGTTCTCTCAGCAGAGCTTCTTCTATCACTTCCTCATCTTCCTGCATATTGTTTCTCTGATCATACACATGCTGCTGCTCCGGTGTCAGTTCCGCATAATTCTTCTTCAGTTCCAAAGCCTTTATCACATATTTTCCGTTGTGGAACCACAGCGCTAAATCATCGCACGCCTCCACACACTTCTCTGGCATATCTGCTCTCTGATACAATTTTGCCAGCTCATATGCCCATTTTTCTGTATATTCTTTATTTTTATATTCTTCCAGAATATTAATCTGATCTTCCAGAGAAGAACCTCTTCCTTTATAAATCTTATATTTTAAAATATATCTGCTGTTGTCATTCGGAGCGCTCTGCACATACTGTGTGTAAAATTCCACAGCGTCGTCAAATTCTTTCATCTTTACGCAAATTTCCACAAGACGGTATAAAATCGCTCTTACATTTGGGGAGCGTCTGTAAGCTCTCAGCAAAATCTCCTTGCTGTCCTCCAGTCTCCCGTCTGCCTCGTAAATCTCACTGACCATGCACAGTGTTCTCACGTTTCTGACTCGTTTCCATTCTATTGTATCTGCAACTCTCGCAGCCTCTTCATAATTTTCTTCATTCACCAACTGGTTAATCTCTTCCAGTTTGACATTGTATTCATATTTATCCAACGTTATCCACCTCTTATTATCCCATCTTGCTGTCTCACTTATTTTATTCCCCTGTACTCTCGCTATTTTCTCTGAAAACGGGAATATATTTATTTACAATTTAACGAATTTTTCTTTATCCGTTTAAATATAGAATTAGTGTATCATACCTCCCATGCCTTGTCAAAATGAGATCACAAAAAAAGGGATGTAAGATTTTGGTGTGCTACCTGTCAAGAGGACAATAAAAAATAATAAATTTTGTATCGTCAGCCAAGTTTTGGCTGGCGATATTTTTAGGCTGCTTTTATATATTGA
>JAGZHZ010000032.1 GCA_018366495.1 Clostridiales bacterium | reverse complement strand
CTGTCTGTCTGTCTGTCTGTCTGTCTGTCTGTCTGTCTGTCTGTCTGTCTGTCTGTCTGTCTGTCATAAGCGTGCTACCTGTTTCAGCAAATGTCAAGAGCAAATCGCGATAATATTCATATTGCTTCTGGCGTGCTTCAATTTCGGCTGGCAAGCCAATATTCAGGTCAGTGCAGATGGATTCAAAATTATCAAGAACATTAACAAGCCTTTTCTGTACATCCAATGCCGGAACAGGAACAGGGAATTGATTTAGCATCGGTCTTCGAATAGATGCCACAGACCCCTGAAACATAGTTTTCTGTATATATGGCAAAAATGCCGATCTCATATAGTGAAAATAATACCTCGGTAATACATCTGGAGTATTTATATGAATTCGGTATGCTCTTTGATGCAAAGCATATTTTCCTTCAACATAATGAAATACCTTTCCTACACCGACCCCATCGCCAGCAGTAATAATGGCAGTTTCATCATATTCATATTCATTTTTTCGCAACGGTTCCTGTGAGCGGACATAAAAAGGATATTTACCTTCTTCAACTCCTTCATTAGTGTTACTACTACCAGTACCAATATCAGCAATATCAGCTAATGGAACAATTTTAACATTGTTATCAAATGTCAGCAGTTTATTACGATAAAATTCATACTGTTTCTTCCGAGCTGTAAGCTCGGCTGTAAGCTCGGCTGTAAGTAACGTGAAAGAGTCCAAAATATGGACTATTTCACGTTGTACCTCCAGAGGAGGTACAGGGAGCAACAATCTGGAAAATAATGCCTGTGTCAAATGGCTAATTGTCGAACCTGTTTTCTGTTGTTCAACCACTTTCTGAAAATGCCCAGATAACAAAAAATACATTATGTACCGTGGCAACAATGAATCATCTTTAGGTCTGACAACAAAAACTCCTCCATTCAAAGTAGCTGGCATTGGCAAATTATTCACTTGCGCAACTTTTCCTAATGTTCCATCCTTTGTTATTAAAACATCTCCATCTTTTATTTGTATTTTAGGATCTTGTACATATCTATCCTTACTAACATATACACAGCTCTTATAATTCACTTCATTCGATGGTGTAAAATCAGTCCCTGTGACAAGCATATAATCACCTGACATTTTATATTCGGCCTTTGTAAGCCTTTGCCAGCCTATCCTTGCATGAAGAGTACAAGTCTCATCAAAACGTTTATATATAACTCCATCAGGACACAATTCTGCAATTAACTCATCTAATCTGCTCATGCGTCCACCTCGATTTCTGCGATGATCTTATCAATCTCATCACGGAGCACCTGCTCACGGGCAACAATTTCCTTAATTTCTGCATTCAGCTTCACAATATCAATTTTCTCTCTAGTATCTTCGCCTTCAACATACGTAGACACAGACAAATTATAATCATTTCCGGATACTTCCTCATAACTCGCCAGATGTGCAAAATGCTTCACTTCTTCCCGTTTTGCGAATACATCGACAATACGGTCAATGTTTTCTGGTGTCAGTTTGTTATTGTTGGTAACCTTCACGCACTCGCTTGTAGCATCAATAAACAGCGTCTTATTATCTGCCTTGTTCTTTTTCATCACCATAATGCAAGTTGCAATCGAAGTGCCAAAGAACAGATTACTCGGCAACTGAATAATACAGTCCACATAGTTATTGTCCACAAGATATTTACGGATTTTCTGCTCTGCACCACCACGATACATAATTCCCGGAAAGCATACAATGGCAGCAGTTCCATTAGATGCAAGCCATGACAGACTGTGCATGATAAATGCCATGTCAGCCTTACTTTTCGGTGCAAGCACTCCGGCAGGAGAAAATCTTGGGTCATTAATCAACAATGGATTATCTGTTCCCGCCCATTTTATAGAATATGGTGGATTAGATACTATTAATTCAAACGGTTCATCGTCCCAGTGCTGTGGTGCAAGCAATGTATCTTCACAGGCAATATTGAATTTATCGAATCCGACATCATGCAAAAACATATTGATACGACACAAGTTGTAGGTTGTGATATTGATTTCCTGACCGTAAAATCCATTACGGATAGCATCCTTGCCAAGAATTTTCTCGGCTTTCAAAAGTAATGAACCAGAGCCGCAAGCCGGATCATATACTTTATTGATTTCTGTTTTTCCTACAGTACCAAGTCGTGTGAGTAATTCGGACACATCTGCCGGAGTAAAGAATTCTCCACCAGATTTTCCAGCGTTCGATGCGTACATGGTCATAAGGTACTCATATGCATCACCAAAGGCATCAATGGAATGGTCTTTCACATCTCCCAGATTCATTTCACCCACGCCATTCAAAAGTTTTACGAGTTTTTCATTACGTTTTGCAACTGTAGCACCTAATTTATTACTGTTTACATCATAATCATCGAATAATCCGGCAAAATCGCTTTCCGACTCGCTTCCTTGTGCAGATTCCTCTATATGTCGGAACACACGCTCCAATGTTTCATTTAAATTTTCATCATTCGCAGCATCCGCACGTACATTGCAGAACAGCTCACTCGGCAGAATGAAGAATCCTTTTTCTTCTACCAATCCTTCTCTTGCTTCTTCTGCATCCTCATCTGATATTTTTGCAAAATCAAATCCTATGTTACCTGCATCAGCCTCACCACTGTTTATATAATTGCACAAGTTCTCGGAAATATAACGATAGAACATTGTGCCAAGAACATAATTTTTAAAGTCCCAACCATCGACTGCTCCACGCAGCTCATCTGCAATCGCCCATATTGCACGGTGCAATTCATCACGTTCCTGTTCCTTTTTGGTATCAACCATTCTCTTTTCCTCCGTTATCCTCTGGTATAAATTCCAGAATATCGTCAACGCCACAGTTTAAAACCTGACATATACTCTCCACACTTTCGAGGGAAATATACCCATTACGTTTCAATCGTGTGATGATATTTGCGGAAAAGCCAGCTTCCTGCTGTAACTGTGCATTTGTCATATCTTTTTCTATCAGTAAATGGAATAATTTTTTGTAACTGACTGCCATGTCATCCCTCCATTAATTCTTAACAGATATAAGTAAAGTATATCACGAAAAAGTGAATTTTTCAATCTGTGCAAAAAGAAATCACTCCGTCTTAAAACCCAGAAACGAAGTGATTACACACAATTTTCTATATTTTCGGTTCTAAAACCTCATTCGTAGCAATATCGTAGTATCGTGCCTTTTTATATGCCGTGATTTGCCCCAATACCGCCCCACGTTGCGGAAATATGCAATCTACACGTTTATCCTGCCGTGGCAAATAAAAAGTATTTTTATCATGTTCTTATATCTCCATTTAAGTCTTGTATTTCTTCTCAAACACTTGATTTTTCAGGGTTTTCCGACTTTTGAGTTTTCCTTTCTTTTCAAGGTATTCTCTCAAATCTTCTCATGTTTTCTTACGTTTTTCCCTGCAATCTTGGTAAGTCCGTTGGTAAAGCAAGCGTCCTTACCAACAGGCTTTTTAACTATTTGCTATCCGATATGAAGCATAGAAGAACTTGAGATCTATGCAAAGAAATGTTCTGTTTTTCATAGTCTCACTCCCCTTTTACTTCTTTTTTCTTTTGACTTTTGTCAACTCATAACTCATGGATAGTAAATCCTTCGTTATCTGATTAAGTTCTGGTCTATTCATTAAAATAGTAATCCATTTATCTTTATTCATGTGGTATGCTGGATAAAATCCCTCCTGCATTCTTAAAGAGCCAATCATCACAGGATCACATTTTACATTCAGAACATCAATAACCCCATTCCCGTCCATTCCAATTTTTCGACGATCTATTGCAAGAATAACGCCATACCATTTATTATTTTCTTTATGACGCAAAACAGCATTCCCATCATTCCATGGGTAATCCGGTTCAGTATCATACTGCTGTCTGCACCATTCAAAAATTTCTTTTCTAGTCATTTACAAATCCTATTCCTTTGTGTTTTCCCTTGGAACCGGTATATATACCATCTTCAAAGGTATCATTTTCCTGTATTTTTCACTGAGCTGCTCATAATACTTTAATATTAAATCCACTAATTCTGTACCGTTAATCCCTCGAATGATCGGTGTATTTTCCAGATACTTCTGGGCATTTTTTGTATAATTTGAAAGTGTGACAAAAAGACCATAATCGCCCTCTCTCATCGCACCTTTTAAGGACTGAATGGTCGTTTCCTTAATATCTCCATCCTGACTCTTTACCTGAACAAGAATCCTTGGAGGTAATTCATCTTTATATGCCGTAATATCAATCCCACTATCTCCACCATGTTTAGAAACTGTCGTTCGATACCCCATTGCGTTCAAAAGATCCGCTACAAACTCTTCCAGATCATATCCTTTGAGGTTCTTGCTTAATTCCTTCAGAATAAAGTCCTTTGTTGTTTCAATAATATCCTCTTCTGTCGCAGCAACAGTTTCATCCTCATCATCGGAGGAAATTACAGAATTCTTCTTTATATTCTTATCCAATGCAGCTAAATATTCATCTGCATAGGATTTAACAACAAAAAATGACAATGCAGAGCCTACTTCATACAATGCTCCCTGAGAAAAAAAGGTTCTTGGAGGATGCTTCAGCCATTTCACTCTTCTTTGCTGAACATACTCTGTTGCATCTGGTACATACTCATATTCTCCCTCAATAAGACCAATATTGATTTTTCTATCACTCTTTGAAGGAAATACAACATAATCCCCAACCTCAACTTCATATAAAAAACGATACAGCATACCGGCACACGTTGCAATACTTCCTCGTTTAACCTCAGGATAAGTTTTTTCATAATGTTTCTTAAATGCTTCACGAGTAGGTTCTATCGCTTTTAAGTCTCCAAATGCTCTCCATCCTATTGCAATTACATTGTCATTTAGAAATAAATGATCATCCTGTGTATGGATTCCCCATATTACATTTGCCATAACATCACCACCTTTTTAATTCACTCCCAAAGTCTTAATCACTGCTTCTTTCGATGTTTTATCTAAAATAAAATCAAACGCTGTCGATAAATCTGACGGTATAGCAGCCTGATCAGTTACAGCAGGCATCAGAATTTCTTTGCACCGCTGTCAAGGCAGTCCTGAATGGTATTGGCAAGTTCATTCACCTTCAAAAAAGTTCCTCCAATGCTCATTTCGCCAAGAACCGCCATCAAACAGATAGGCAGATGTTTGCAAGCCGTCTACAACCTGTAATCCGATTGAGATCTCCCAAGCTTCACTTTTTTCAATTTGACCAGACTTACTCTGTTTGACATATTCTTCCAGCTCAAATTGCCAGTTTTTGTCCACTGGCATAGGCATATCTCATTTCCTGCTTAATATCCAATCCTAAAATAATCCAAATACTCTTTATATTTCTCCTGTGCCTTCAGACAAATATCTATCAGACACCCCTTCTCGTTATTCCATTTCTTCACCCCTCGATAATAAGACTGTTTTAATTCTTCTCCAATAATAAATGGAACAATATGATGTTTCAGGCATTCCTTAAGCAGAATCAATCTCCCCACTTGCCCATTACCATTCTGAAACGGATGAATTCGTTCAAACTTTACATGGAAATCCAGAATATCTTCCAAAGTCTTTTCTTCTTTCCCGTTATACTCTGCCAACAATGCTTTCATCTGATCGGCAGCTTCTTCCATAAGTGCTGTTTTTATCCCGCCAACTTCATTCGGCAGCTTCTTATAATTTTTCACTGCAAACCAGTCTTTTCGAAAATCACTTGTTCCATTCTTCAAAACTATGTGAAGCTCTTTGATCAATTTTCCCGTCAATGCTGCCTTTGCATTTTCAATCACAATATTTACACACCGAAAATGATTTGCTGTTTCAATGATATCGTCCACATTCAAAACTTCATGTTCTACAGCAATCGTATTCGTCTCAAACATACATCTGGTCTGGTTATAAGTCAGGCTGCTGCCCTCCATGCAATTGGAATGATAAGTCAAATCAATCAACGTTTTATGATAAATACCCCCAGAATACGATGCTCTCTTTTCCTCTTGAAGAATATCCAGCAATTCCCTCTGCTTTTCTCTTTTTTTATTGGAACGTTCCGGTTTTTTTGCATTTTCTGGAATATTCCAGGTCTTACCGGTAATAAACGCACCTTCTACACGTTTATGGGCACAGTAATTGCGAACACTGCGTTCTGATACATTCCATTTTTCTGCTGTTTCAGCAACTGACAAATACCGCATCCATTTTCCTCCCATTTCCTGATACTGGGTCTGTTTATATTTTCGCTCAAAATCTGTCCGCTTACTTTTCTGTCAAATCTTCCATCTTAAACACATAATAACCTTCATAGTAATAACTGTAATCGATGCTCTTCATATAAATTTCTCGATCATTTACGTTGTCTGTAAGGGCATTTTTAAGAAGAAACTTTATTTCGATATCTTTGATGGGACTTCGCTCCATAGCAAGCAGATAATCCTCTTTATCCACTTTGCTCCAGTCAACCACATAGCCGATCTCTTTTTTCAACATCAGATCAAGCCATATTCTCGTGCTTCTTCCATTTCCCTCTCGGAACGGATGCGCCACATTCATTTCCACATATTTTTCAACAATTTCATCAAAGGTTGACTGAGGCATTTTATCTATGCTCTCCAGAGCAGCCTCCAAATACATCAAAGGAGCAAATCGAAAATTGCCTTTTGAAATATTGACCTTGCGTAATTTACCGGCAAAATCATAAATCTCGTCAAAAAGATATCGATGAATCAATGCAAGACTTTTATAAGTGCCCAGTTCTAGCGTCTCAAAAAAGCCATTCTCAAACATTTCAAGAGCTTTTTGCTTACTGATTTTTTCTTCCGTTCTTGCTAATTCTGTCGAATCTGTAATACCCAATTTATTTTTAAGCATAGCTTACCTCACATTCTTCATGCGATTACTTTTTCAGTCACAAGTTTATCATTATAAGTATATCATCTCGACTATTGTCTCAATTATTTTCTCATCAAATGGCTGTTCGTGCAAGCATGACAGTCGCTTTCCTCGTTATTATACCATAATATCGGCAACAAATCTAATCCTTTCCAAAATATCGCGTTCTAATTTTGCCGTTTTTAATGGTTTTATCTTCCTCTTGACGCAAAAATAGCGAGGTGCTTATCGTAGCACTTCGCCGAAAACCTAATCATTCTGAACAATTTTGTTCGATTATGTCTGTATTATATTATATGCAATATGACGGAGTATGAACACTCCAGTGCGCTTTTCAATCTACGGGAAAGTTCATAGCTGTAAACTGATAACGCCTCTATTCTTCTGAAACAACTCCTCAAGTTCACTTACAAATCCTGTTCATTCCGACATCAATATATGATTGCACCTGCTGTGCGATTGTTAGCATTTGTTTTAGATATTGGTACATAAAACACTCCATAGATAAAAAAGTCCCACCGGGCTGCGCATAAAAATCGGAAACGTGGTGTGCTCTGTTAAATATTTTATAAATATCCAAAAAATACATCAAAATATTTTGATATAAAGTATTGACAAATTCATTTTCAAAGTTTATGATATATATCAAAATAATTTGATGTGAGGAGTGATGATGATGACTGACTTTTCAAAAGACGCTAAAATATTTAAAGCTCTCTGTGATGTAAAAAGATTGACGATTTTAGATTACTTAAAGAGCGGCGAAAAATGTGCCTGTGTTCTAATCGAAAAAATGAATATAAAACAATCAGCCTTATCTTATCACATGAAAATACTTTGCGATTCCGGCATTGTTACTGCAAGACAAGATGGAAAATGGACGCACTACAGTCTTAGTAAAAACGGTAGTGAATATGCGTTAAAACGATTATTAGAATTAACGACACCAAATAATAAAAACCTATCAAGCTGTTGCAAATAAAAGTCATCGAAAGATGGCTTTTATAAAACTTTTTCACATCAAAAAAATTTGATATATAAAAGGAGGCATTTTTTTGGAAATATTCAATTTAATATGGTCTTTTTTTCAAGACCAACTATTAGGAATGAAATGGTTAAATGGTTTAATCGGAAATGTCTTATCCATACTAGGCTTAGATATTAACAGTCGATTAGGAGGAAGTATTCAATTTTTTCTGTATGATATAACCAAGATTACTATTTTATTATGCCTGTTGATTTTCTTTATTTCATATATACAAAGTTATTTTCCTCCAGAACGGAGCAAGAAAATATTAGGACGTTTTCATGGTATAGGCGCAAACATTATATCTGCATTGCTAGGGACTGTTACACCTTTTTGCTCATGTTCTTCTATTCCCTTATTTATTGGATTTACAAGCGCTGGACTGCCATTAGGGGTAACCTTTTCTTTTTTAATTTCCTCTCCTATGGTTGATTTAGGAAGTCTTGTATTGTTGATGAGCATTTTCGGCGCCAAAATTGCTTTTGCTTATGTGATAATCGGATTAGTAATTGCCGTTATTGGTGGTACTTTAATTGAAAAATTACATATGGAAAAGTATGTAGCAGATTTTGTAAAAAATGCAGGCAGCATAGACATAAATTCTCCTATATTAACTACAAGAGACAGAATCCAATATGCGAAAGAACAAGTAACAGAAACATTTAAAAAGGTATTTCCATATATTCTAATCGGAGTAGGTATAGGAGCAATTATTCATAACTGGATACCGGAAATATGGGTTGAAAATATTTTAGGAAGCTCCAATCCATTTGGAGTTATTTTAGCGACACTTGTCGGAGTGCCAATGTATGCTGATATTTTCGGAACCATACCAATTGCAGAAGCCTTACTTATAAAAGGTGCTCAATTAGGTACGATTTTATCATTTATGATGGCAGTAACAACATTGAGTTTACCGTCTTTAATTATGCTGAAAAAAGTAGTAAAGCCAAAATTGTTAACGTTATTTATTACGATCTGTACATCTGGTATTATAATTGTAGGTTATCTCTTTAATATTTTTAGTCCACTATTTATTTAAATTTAAAAGGAGAACATAAAAAATGAAATTATTTGGAAAGAAAAAAGCAGAAAAATCTTGCTGCTGTGCTAAAAACTGTATGTCAAAAACTATACAAGATACAGAAATTAAAAAGGAAAAAAAAGGAATTAAAATATTAGGCTCTGGTTGTGCGAAATGTATAAAATTAGAAAAAGCAGCCCGAACAGCATTATCTGAACTTCAACTAGATTATGAACTGGAGCATATTACAGACTTTGAAGAAATTGCTGGTTATGGAGTGATGTCTACACCGGCATTGGTTCTTGACGGCAAAGTTATATCTTATGGAAAAGTATTGACATCAGAAGAAATTAAATCACTATTGATAAAAAATAATACGGGGAAAGGTGGATTGGATATATGAAAAAACCTAAAGTAGCTTTTGTATGTGTTCATAACTCTTGTCGCAGTCAAATTGCGGAAGCATTAGGGAAATATCTTTCTTCAAATATTTTTGACAGTTATTCGGCTGGAACAGAGACAAAACCTCAAATCAATCAGGACGCTGTTCGTCTAATGAAAAAAATGTATCAGATAGATATGGAAAAAACACAACATTCCAAATTATTATCTGAAATACCTCAAGTAGATATTGTAATTACAATGGGATGCAATGTGAATTGTCCTGCAATACCATGTAAATATAGAGAGGATTGGGGCTTAAATGATCCTACGGGAAAATCTGATTTTGAGTTTTCAAAAACAATCCAAATAATTCACGAAAAAATACTTGAGTTAACAGAGAAAATAGAGAAAAATATATTGATTCCTATAGGAAGTCAGGAGACTATGAAGAAAAGTCTGTAAATATCTTCTATAATAATATTAGGCGAAAGGTTTGAATAAAATCAGCTTTTCGCCTTTGTTATATATATACCAGGTACAAAATTGTATATCAAGAGCGGGCGGAAAATCCACCCGTTTTTCCGACTTTTTTTATTGTTCCGATAAGCGTCCCTCATACATAATACCCAGTTCTGCCCGACTTTTCACTATACATCCGATAATCTATTCACCCTGTTGCAGCAGATGAATAGTACTTTTGTTATCCCTATATTAAGTATTATTTTTCATTTCTTGTATCTCTTCACAAAATTCTCATTTTTTTCTTCAATCAGTTTCTAATCTCTTTGACGCAAAACAAACAAAAATTTTACAAAGCCTATTTTAAGCTGTTCAACAATAAAACTGCCAGGTATCTGGACAAAACATTATACCTTACCGTTTTTATGATAATCCAAACAGAGACATAAAATAATCATTCAGCGCTTCCCACCCACGATCATCTTGGGGTATTTCATCAGCCTTGCTTTTCATCATTTCCAGCATAGATTCAATATAATCTGTCAATCTCTGATCTTTTGGAGCCAATCCCGTTTCAGGAAGATCCTGCTTTATTTTCAGTAATCGCTCCACTTTTGGTTTCAGATCATTCTCCAATTCCGCTTCCACCAATTCAGAGAATCGCATTGGCGGCGGACAGCCCCTGTCGAGAATCCATTTTGCGGCAAGCAACGGTCTTAAAACATAAAAATATTTCTTTATTCTTACTTCATCTGTTTTTAAATATTCGCGATAATCTGTCTCCGCCATATGCTGATAATGATAGAATCCTTTTTTCTTTGAAAAGTAGAGTGGCAGCAGTGTTTTCAACTGTTCAAATTCAGGCGAAGTTCGATAGATAATCGGGGATGCGCACCATTCAAACACGGTTGGATTTGATTTGTATAACAGACGTAATGCTTTTTTCACATCCCAGCCATTGATATCAAACACATCATCCAACTGTCCTTCCACTACATCTCTTCTTTCATCCAATCGCAAATAATCTTCTTTCTTGCGAACGTATATGAAACGAACATCATAATCACTATCCGGCGAGGCAAAGCCCCATGCTCTGCTTCCCGACTCAACCGCCAATAAAATCCGAATATTCTCTTTTTCTTCCATCTCCTGCAATTTGCTCACAATCAGCTTCTCCATTTTTTAGCTCCTTTTTCTTTTTCCAAAGTATGTCATCGTTCGATGCTTTAAAATTATATACAGGCTTCATAATATCCAGCACTTCCACAGAGTCACGGATCACATCTATAATATCTTCCAATGATTTATATGCCATAGGCGCTTCATCCAACGTTGCTTCATTGACAGAGGTTGTATAAATTCCCTTCATAGCATCCTTATATTCTGTCATATTCAATAATTCCTTTGCTTTCGTTCTAGACATGATCCTGGCAGCTCCATGAGGTGCTGAGTAATTCCACTCAGGATTTCCCTTGCCGATCGCAATAACAGATCCATCTCTCATATTAATCGGTATCAGAACCTTTTCTCCCTTATGTGCAGCAATCGCTCCCTTTCTAAGAATCATTTCTTTTATATCAATATAATTATGGATCGTGTGGAAAGCTTCCACCGCTTTCATTCCCGTTTTTTCAATGATAATCTCTGCCATACGCTCTCTGCTTCTCTTTGCAAACTTTTGACAGATCTCCACATCATGCAGATAGTCCTCCAAAAAGTTGCCATACAGCCAGCAAATATCCTCTGGCACCAATAAACTTTTCGTCTTGAAATTCTGTTTTAATTTTTGTAATTCTTCCTGAATCTCAGAACGCCTTCCCATATCCTTATAACTGCGGATAATCTCATCTCTTTGGTGAAAATACTCTTCCTTTCCCATTTGAAGGTCTATCGCCAGCTGCTGATAATGCTCAGCTACCTGCTTTCCCAGATTTCTGCTTCCAGAATGAATAATCAAATAGTAAAATCCATCTGAAGATTGATCAATCTCAATAAAATGATTTCCCCCTCTTATATGTATATATACGATATACACGATACATATGCACGATATATTTTATTTAGATATAAATACACTCATTGAACGTATAAAAAAAGGCCGCCACTGTGGCGACCCTTTCATTAGTAAATTTTACGCTCTGCTTCCGGTTTTTCAAAATACTCATTAAGACACTTATCAAGAAAGCGCTCCACAGCAACCGTTTTAGATTGCCCCGACTCTTCACAGAAGCGTTCAAGTTTTTCATTGATTGCTGTTGCCAACTTAATATTTAAAATCTTAGCGTCTTTTTTCTGTCTTGGCATTAGCATCCCTCCTTGTTTGCAAGTTCAGGGAACAATTCCTCCAACTTGTCCTCAAGAGTACCGTTTTTAGCGTATTCTAAGGCATCACAAAGCTTAATATTATGTTTCTCGATTTTAATCTCGTTGCTGAATCCCATGATATATGCCAAACAAATCCTATAAATAATCTCTGTTGGAGCAAGGCCATATACCTGTTTAGCGAAGATATGGTTCAAACGTTCTTTTCTGTCTGGGTATAGAGCTTTCATGCGTTCGCTCTGATACAGACGTTTCACAATTTCTGTAATATACATACCAGACTTCATATAAAGGTCAACAAATGTCTTATCAGGGTCATCAAAACAGCCAGGGTTTTCTCCTTCAAGACGATCAACCATGTCCTTCACCGTAGGTTTAGGTGTGAAGATTTGGTTCGTCTTTTGTGGTGGAATGTAATCAAAGATATCTTCTTCATTAGCTACATCGAAATAATCTGCAAGTTTGACCTTAAGTCCCAGGAACTCTTTCACAGAGTCATTGAATACAATAGGATCGAACAGATGCCCCTCAAAGCGCTCCGTTGCACCAGTTTCTTCATTCTGATAATCACCACCATCACGAAGGAATCTAAACTGTTCAAGGGTGATACTTGTAACATCAATAAACACTTGATCTGGAATAATAAGGTCAAATGTTTCCAATGTCGTGTTATCATCACCATACGCCATTAAGAACGATGGAATTGTACGCGAGAATCCACGTAAATGGTCCTTAATGGAATCTTCGATAGTACGTTTAGTCTTTTCCTTCTTTTCAGTCTCTACATCGCGTACAACGGTCTCTCCAGCGTCTTTTACCATAGTATCGATAGTTTTACCCACGCGTTCTTTAAACGCCTCAGAAGCCTCTTTTTGCCTCTTATCGAAGGTGTTATTGATTTCAATAACTTCTTCTTCAGACGTTGCGGCTGAAATCTCATTTTGTCTATCCGCCTCGATAGAATTTTGTTCTACTTTGTAACTTCCAAATTCGTATTCAAGAGCAGAGTCAGCAGCTGTATTGATCTTGTTTTCAATCTTTTTCGCAGCATGAGATGACATATCATCTCCATACTTTTGTGTTGCTGTATCCATAATAGGCTTAGTAACTTGCTCTTTAAAAGCTTTTTTTAACTGTTCAAGTTGCTTCTGTGCTTCAATATCTGTTTTTGTTTGAGGCTTATCCGGAGTGGATTCAATGATATCGTTTAGAGTGTCATGCACGTCAACATTGTCAAAAATCTTTTCTCCAAAAAGTTCTGCTGCCTCTCCAATAACCATTTCATCTGGCAATTCTACCTCACCATCATCATTAATATCCAGGTCTTTTCCTGTAGAAGGAGTAACACCTGCAAGTGGACCTGGATCTTTTGCTGGTTCCATCTGTTGAATCATATCAATAACAGCCTGTGGAGCACGGAATACATTGCTAACATTCTGGAATAAGAAGTCGCTCATGAATCCTCTACGAACTACTTCTTTCGACTTGATTTTTCTTGGGATAGACAATACTTTGGCTGCATCTAATGCAATCATTTCACCATCCTCATCCTCTCCAATAACAGGGAAGAAGTTCAACAGCTCGCGGACGTGATCTTCACGAGTCCCGGTATCGCCTTTTCCGCCAGACGTATCAGAAGACAAATCATTTGCAAACTGCTCAAAAATAATAAGTGTTCTTGCCGGGTCAAAGTCAAATACGTAAGCATCTTTCTTACGGAAGAATTCACTACCGTTTGAGAATAAGCATGGATTTTGTGCTCTAAACGCTGCCTGCATATATAATCCAGGACTCTTGATGCTAGAAAGCATCATTACTGCAGTCCATTCTGGAATAGTTACACCAGTCGTTAACTGACCTACAGAAAGCGTAATTGTTTTGTCATAAGTATTGATGGCATCTTTTACCTTATCGAATGATTTTTGTGCTTCTTCTTCGTCATCAAGGCGCCCATCACCTGCAGCAAGAATTACTTTATAATCCTTGAAGACGGAATGTTTTTCAAGTTTCTTCGCAAGTGCTTTTGCACTGTCTACGCGGTTAAGAAGCCATAATGTATGTTTTAATTCATCTCTAAGCTCTGGTGTAGAAAATGGGAACTTAGTCTGCATTGTCATAGCATCTAAGAATTTATCTACAGAACTATTATGGACAAAGAATCCACGTTCATTAGTTGTAAAGAATTCGTTTAAATCAAAGGCGTATTCTTCGATTTCGCCGTTTACTTCAACCCCCTGACTAAGTTCATCACGAATGATTTCACTCATCTGATATGTGAACATATTTAACTGAGGTAAATTCTCATAAGGGTTCGGATCACCTTCTACCGATTTCCAATTTGCCTTCGCCCTCTGTTCATCAGCATAAGTCCAGTTATAAATAGCGTTTGCCGGGAACTTCTCGTTTGCAAGAGCCTTAAACGGCGTTCCTGAAAGATGAAGCGTATACTTTCTCTTGATGCGGTCGAATGCGATATCTGTTTTATATGTATCAACACCTTCATGAGCTTCATCAATAACAAGCATATCCCATTCCATATGGGCTACTTCTTCAAGCTTATTGAAGTGTCCACCAAAGTACACAGAGCCTTTCAAATCTTGTAGAGAAATAAATTCAATGCAATTTTCACGTACATTCCCCTTGATTAAAGCATCCGTATATTGTCTTCGAGATAACACGTGTGGCTGTGTTTTCAACGCATCTACTTCGCTGACAAATGAAAACCCGGATTCAGTACCGAGGAACTTGCAATAATCCTCATACCAGCTATTAGCGATGGCAGGACGATTTGTAACAATAAGAACCTTTTCAAGATGCATTCTCTTTGCAAGATCATATACTGTTAATGTCTTACCGAAACGAGGTTTAGCGTTATATAAAAATTCCCCACGTTCATGAATTGTGAAATAATCCTGCGCACGTTCTACAGCTTCATTTTGCTCATTACGAAGTCGGTATGGAATAACACCGTCAGACTTCTTAATTCCTCTATTTTCACGGAATTCATCAAGTCTTGCCTTTGCCTGAGCAGGACTAATTTGGAACCATTCAGTACCTTTTTGGCGCTTAACGCCACATTTCGTAAGATAGGAATGGAAATCAGAATCCCTGAAAAGTTCGCCTGATCCATCGTCAAATGTTGCGTTTTTTGACCATTCAATATGGTATTCAATATCTGCCGTATGTGTTTGCTGACCGATACGTTTCTCAGCATCTTGTTCTGAATAACCAATTTTTACCCAACCGTTATGACGGGCAATTTCAGGAGTTGTATAGCAATAAATAATTGGCACAACTTTTTTTGTGGTTTGAATAGTAATTTTAGGAGCCATATTATTCCATCTCCTTTACATTAGTTTCGATAAATGCAACTTCTTCAGCACTTAATCCGTATTTTCTATAAAGCTGTAAATCAATATCATGGATTGATTTTGACCAATCGATGTCGGACTTATCAGAAAAATCTTGCATAGGAACATATTTCCACTTACCCGGATTAACATCCTGCGTGATTTTCAGGACATTAAGTAATGCTCTTGCGAATTTAGTCTTTATGTATAACTGAATATGCAAAGCTTCACTTTCATTAGAGCATAATCCTAAACTATAGAATGTCTCTGTCGCCCCTACTCCTGGAGGCTCAAGAGTGGGATCTGTAATAACCTCGCCGAAATGCCCATTCCCGCTTGCTTTAGGTAAGAAGATCTTATATACATCCAAGTTTTTGACTGTATTAACATATCTTCTTTTGATATATTTTTTAGATCTACCTTTGCTATCACGTCCAAGAATTTGGATATACTCTTCATTATCATTTGGCTTTGTTTCTAAAAAAACCTCTGGAATCTTTTCAAAGATACTTGATTTAAGATCGTATTCGTGACCTTTACTCAATAATGGTTGTCTTTTTCCTTTGACAACAATAGTACGTTTTTTTAGTTCTGGATGATCTGTATGAAGGTCTTCAGTAAAATGATAAGCACTACTTGTTACCGCAATGGCACTTATGCTTGTGAAATTAGAAAAGTTAATCACTTTATGAACAATTTTGTTTAACTGCTCATACGGAGTAAAGATGTCAATTGCCCCATAATTTTTCTCCAAATCATGATATGTGATAGCAACGCCGCCTTTTATGTCCGTATTTGGAAAAATTTTTGATGCATCGGCTTCATAGTGCATCACTTTTAAATGTTCATCTTTAAGCATTTTTTCGTTCCATGCTTTAGGAGTGGACCCAGCATTGAACAAGAAACGTGCGGGATGAATAAGCTCAACTTTATCTGATACTTCGTAAGACGCATCAATAAATTTGTCATACACTGAATTTGCTCCAGTCGAATCTCCTTGATATGATTCTTGATATGGTGGATTTCCAATACAAAAATCAAATAATTTCTTACTCATACTCTTTATCCTTTCTTCTTGCAATCCATAAACAACAACGATTCGTTCGATCTCCAGTTATAGATCCTGCATGGAACGGCTTCTGGTGTTGTTTCCTGTGATTGTGTTGTTTCATCTTCAAATTCCATTAATTCAAACAATGACATCTGGTGGTTCTCTTCATATGGTTTTCCCAACGGAACAGTATCTTTCAAGCCATCCATCTGCCAGATGTTCCAGCTTATGATATTTGCTATATTGGTTAGCGTCTTCTTGTCCGGATCATGATGCCATCGATCAGTAAAATATTCATAGAACGATAAAAGAACATTGATACGGGCAATCAGCAGGTTGTCTCCCTGGTATTCATAACCATAGCAGCTCTGTATCGCTCTAATCGCCCATTTCAGCCATTCTTCTTCTGTGGACGTATTTTCGTTTACGACGCGAAGTTTACGATCCAAAAAACCAATTCTACGAATAGGTGGCACAATCAACTCTCCAGTTGTCGTATCATAACGAGAAACGAGATATGGCGCTTCTCCACATGTAATCTCTAGTCTTCGAGAATCCACGTATTTCTTCCATGTACGTTTTCCATCGAAGGAGATTTTATCTTCGTTGACAGTCCATGTATTGTCATCGTTCTCATGATTAAATACATCTTTACACCCAAACCACTGCTCATCCGCATGATTGTTCATTTTATTGCAAAGCCACACGGGAGTCATAACCTCTGCCTTCTTACGGGTACGTTCCTGTTGTTCTTCAAGCGTCTTGCTGATACGGGAGAGCAGCACAAAATCGTTTGCCTTATTAAATAGCGACTGTTCAATGTGATTCTTATCGTCGAAGCCTGGACCATATTTGCTATAGATGTCCGTGGCCCAGATAATATTCTTTTTTGTTGATTTATCTTGAAGAAGGATCTTCAAGATATCCTTTACGGGATACGCGTTAATATCAATTAATTTATCCATTCAGATCTCTCCAAATCGTTGTGCTTGCAAACCACAGCCCTTTCTTGTATTTATCGTAATTATTGCTATATTTATTATACATCATTATTGATGAATTATCTACACGATATATTGTGTTTAGATATATTTAATCTTTTAGGTTTCCACTTAATTACAGCATTTGCGTTGTAACTTATGGCATTCACCAAGAACTCTGCGATACTTGTCATCAAGCTCATCATATTTTCCCTGCAATGTATCTAACTCCGTCTGCAACGTAATGATTTTTTGCTTGAGAATTGTAACTTCTTTATCCTTCAGTGACGCTTCTTCTTCACGGTGCCTTTCAATCATTTCTTTGATATCTGGATCTGACTTAGTACGTGGTCTAAACTGACACACCCTATTCTGAGCAAGCAAATCCTTAACATGTTGTTTACTGAACGTCGATGCCGATAATCCTGTGATTTCAATCAATCTTTTCTTTGTTACAATTTCTCCAAATTCATTAAGCTCATCGATAGCTTTTTGAATTTGTTTTAATGTTTTGTTTCGAGTCGCTTCTTGCTTCTTCTGAAGCTCTATAGGTATATTTCTACTCATTTGTATCCTCCATTGACTTACGAATTCGTTCTATAACAACATCTAATTGCGATATTTTCGCCTTTATGTTTTCTAACATATATGGCATATTCTTATAAAAAGCCAACTGTTCCTCAAATTTCTTTCTGTCTGCAATAAACTCATCTAGGTTATCTATATTAGGCACAAAATATTCGCAGCCTAAACACTCATACAGATCGTTCTTACATCCTGTAGCATCACTGCACACACCGATGTGTCCTAATCTTTGTGAACGTGGCATTTTAAGAATCTGGTCAAATCTCATTGCATTGGCAATAATTCTTCCAGCAAACCTCTCATCCCTTTCACCTGTTATCATCTGCGCTTTTTTTACTAGCTTACTTTCATCAGCATGAACGTAGCTTTGCGCAATCATAGCAGTCGTTTTATGATGTGTCATATCCTTAATTTCTAATAAATTAAAGTTCTCATAGATGCGATCCGTAATAGCATTATGACGAAAAGCATGTGAAGTAACAGTAACTTCGTTGCCGTCTTTATCTTTTATAGAATTTCTATAAGAAATATTCTTTAGAAACCTTCGAAAATTAACATCGGATAGCAATTCTACTTTTTTTACATTTGCACACTCAATATATTTCCCATTTTCCCCTTTATTTTTATAGAAATTATACGGTGGATAAATAAATAGCCTATCTTTCTGATTTTCCTTACATAGATACTGATATTTATTAGCTACAATTTGCTGTTCTTTTATTAAATCAACAAGATATTTTCCCATATCGCTGTATTTGATCTGAATCATTCTCTTCTCAGGAACTAAGTAACCGCCATTTTGTTTGAACATGTTAAGAGTAAGAATGTAATAATCTCCTCCGTAGCTGCGTAGGCACTCAATTGGGATGGTAATTACTTCCCCAATTCTTGACGGAATCAGCCGGCAAATCCAATAACATACACGTAACGCTAATGGAATTTCTTGATCACGGAATATGACATCAAGTTGCCTTGCGACTTCGTCAGGTATATATCTTTCTTCGTGTATTCTATCCACTGCGGTTCTGCTAAATGGGTTACCTTTCCGCACAGGAGACCTTTCAGGAAATTCCGGATGGCCTTTCATGGTTCTAAAAAACTGACTGCACGCTGTCCATATTCCTTCTTTTGTAGACTTCTTAACTGATCCATCTAACTTAAGATACATTTCATATTCATCGATGAGTTTACTTGATACGCGCAAAAGTGGAAGTTTAGGGTGATTATCATCCATCCAAATGAAAAAATATCTTAAACCAGTTACATTTGAATCAACTGTTGCAGCTGCAACAAGATGATGTAAACGTCGTAACGCATATTCTTTAGCATAATTTCTATATTTCGCTGGTATACTTGCAAAGTAGATTTTTCTACGCGTCCCCTTTACGTACAAATCCAGATCCCATATATCATCATCAAACGAAGATACAGACGAATAACTCTCTAAATCATCACATTTTATATCTTCATCATACGGCAAATACACCACCGTTGCTAAACCAAGATTAGTTTCCATTTCTATCACCTCTTATGGAGTCGATTATTGATTTGGCACGATTTCTTACCATCAGCTCTCGTTTATACTCCAAAAATTCTTTATATTCATTTTCACTAATAGCTTCGTCATAATAAAGCTTTTCCAGCTCTTTAATTCGTTGATTCTGAGAATCAAATATCTTTTGCCACTTATCCAAATATGGCAATCCTGTACAGATTTTAGGACATGTAGCACACTGAAAATGTCCTGTTCGCCCACATGGACCATCTGAAAGATGCCTAGAACATTGCCCTAGCTCAACTTCTCGCAAATTAAGTGAAAATTCCACATACAAGTCTTTTCTTTCTTTCTCTGTGTACTGACTTAAATTTTCTTCTCCTACGAAAATTGCAAATTTCTTTTTAAAAAACTCGGAATTTAACTCTGCTAAACGTTTACGCCTTACTTCAGCATAATATTTTTCTGTCGTTTTGGTGTCAGAATGAGCTAAACGAATGGCAATTTCCGTTGCCGTGGCACCATTTTCTGCCATTTGGACTGCAATTGTCTTTCTTGCCTGTCTTGACGTAAAATGCCACAATTCTCCTGTTTCAGTGGTAATGTTGTGCTTTTTAATGATTCGATTGATTGCAGCTACAAATTGAGCCATCTGAGGCAATGTAAAACGTGTCGTACTACCTTTAACACGTTTTGAAATAAAAATATAATCTTCTCCCGACAATTTGCGCACATCCTCTGTATTGTTGATATATTCCAATACTTCTTTCGCAAGCGAAGTTGAAATCAACGTTATCTTGTGTGCATCATATCCAGAAAATCTACTTCTCCATTCATTTTTATACTGAATGTAGGTAAGACGATAATATTCTTCATACTGTGACGGAACGATGTCTCCTCTTTTTAAGAAAGAAATTTCTTTTGCATGCAATCCTGTTTCAACCATCAAGCGGTACATCAATCTATATTCATTTGTTAATTCTCCAATATGATTGTTAATATCTACAACCACCTCTTCTGGAATGCAATCTGTATTTTTCTCCATACCCCCTGTGTTATAAAAAGAATAGTCATCAAATTGATTTCCCTTTGGTGCGTATACATACCCCTTTCGGGCTATCAGATATTCAGTTACTGCGGACATTCTCTGTACCATCTTCCTGATACTCGAAACGCTATAATTATCGCTGAATTGTGTCTTGATCTTGCCATTTTGCAATGACACAATCAGATTTGAAATATCTGGCACGCTAATATCAGCAAATCTACGTATTCTAGGGTTGCAATCTGTCATAAAATTAATTCCAGCTGTAAGCAATGCAATTCCACGATCGTTTCTAAAATCCCGTTCATTCTTTAACAAATCTCGATAATACATTTTCGCTTCATATCGCATTTCTATTTTATTAATTTTGCTGAAATCAAAATCCCTCTTATTTAATGATGGACCTTTCATAAAGTAAAGTCTCCAAATATCTCTTTCTAAATCCATCTGAGCTTTGTTTTGAAAGCAAAACAACTTCTTTTGTTTTTCATATACACCATCAATAACCTCATTAATGATAGGTACAAACCATACCAAAGACATATCCTTATATTTAATATAAGTCGCAGATTTACCCCAAAATGCCAAACAAAATTTCTCAGCAGTTATTTTAATTCTATTTTGGGTAAATTCTTTATCACAAAAATCATACAAATATTTTTTCAAATCTGGTTCGTCTATTTCTTTTAGAAGTGCGCCGGTAGCCGCAACCCCCATTTTACGAACCAGTGGGGCTACAGCCAGCTTATTCTGATATATTTTCTTCAGTTTTGCTGGAATTGCCATTATTTTTATTCTCCTTCTTATTTATCTTTTCGATTGTGGATTTAAGTGTTCGCTCATCATTCACATTTACATACGGCTTCATACTTGACGGAGCAGACCAACCCATCAGCAACATTATCTCTGCATCTGTAAGATTGTCCTCTGGGTGTTCAGCCTGATGATTGATCAACTCCATAGTCCTTGAACTTCTACCTGAATGTGTTCGGATTAATTTAGAATCAATTCCTCCATTTTCTGCAGCCTTTTTTATGATATGTAAAATGTTTGAATATTTCACAGGCTGTCCATATCCTTTGCCAGCTCTCAAGTTCAAAAACATTTCGTTCTTAAGTCCCATCTGGCTTTCGATAGTGCCTCTTTCGTTGAATATGTAGTCTTCAAGATAATTAACCGTCTCTTCTCTTAAAATAACTGTTCTATGCTTATTTCCTTTTGATCTATTAGTCTCGATAGTTTTTTTCTCGGGCTTGTAATCCTCTAACCTGAGACTAAGGATTTCATCAATTCTCATTCCCTCAAGAGACAGCATAAAGATTGTTTTATCTCTTTTTGTATTCAAATTCGATAAAATCGCATCTTTCTGCGTATCTGTGTACCACTTTATATATGTCTTTTTTTCTTTTGGCATAATAATATTTTCAAGTAGCACTTCTTTAGTGCCCATATCCCAAATCTGGCCATATAGATAAGAATCTTTTGATGCCCTACGACTTTTATCTTCAAGTCTCATTGACAATCCGGTGTTGAGATAGTCTTCTAAGTATCTATAGAAATTTTTAATAACGCCTAGATAGTAATCTGCAGTACTAGCAACAATATTTGATTTAAGGGAAAATACATTTCCATCTCCGCTGATTATAGCCTGAATAAATTGGAGCACATTTCTCTTTGTCGCCTTATCATATCCAATCCCATACATATCAAGGTAATTCAAATACCTCAGTAATGTATATGCGTATTGTCTTCCAGTTAGTGAAGAATTAATACTTTTCATTTCTATCCAGTTGTTAATAGTAAACTCTGGTATTCCGTTATCCAGGATTAAGAAACATTCTCTTTCAGAGTGGTCATAATTAACTATAATAGATTTCTCAATTGTGTATCTCATATATCTACCATCCTTATTAAAAAAGACCACTATTATGTATATAGCAGTCTTCATACTATACACTATATAACGTGTATAGTATACACTATTAAATTATATACGTCAAATGGGCATTATCTTTTATAGTATTATGTACTCCGTTATCGTATCTATTAAGTACATATAACCCCTCCCAACGTTCCAAGAGAGCGTTCCAAACGTCTTGCATCTTTTAGAGATCTGTAGCAGCGAAGATCTGTCAAATCAAATCTTTCCATTCGCCCTTCCCAGACATTCATCCCGGATGGAATAAAATGGCATGCTTTAATATTATTTTAGATCCTATCCTTATTTTAACATTTCATATGGGTACTGCCGGCGCTGCAATCGCAACAGTTCTTGGAAATGTATTTGGTTGTATCTATTATATTTACTTTTTAGTAAAAAAAAGCCAGTTCATGTCTTTGAATTTCCGAGATCTTAAAAATTGTCATTCTATCGCAGGAAATGTACTATCCATTGGTATTCCTGCCGGGATTAATTCTGCTCTTATGAGCATATCAACCATTTTGCTGAATAACGCACTTATACCATACGGTGATGCAGCTGTTGCAGCCATGGGAATTGTTACAAAAGTTTACTTATTTATTGTATTCATTCATATGGGAATTTCTAACGGTATTCAACCTCTGCTTGGTTATTGTTATGGTTCCAGAAATCGCAAACGTTTTATTGATATATTAAAGTTCAGCGGAATACTGACTGTAATCTGCGGCAGTATCTTAACACTTGTATACATTATATTCAGCAGACAAATTATGGGATTATTTATCAACAATTCAGAGGTAATTCAGTATGGTATTCCTATGTTAATAGCGACTTCTTTGGCAGGTCCTGTTTTAGGTCTGATGTTCCTGGCAATTAATAGTATGCAGGCTTTAAACCGACCTATTCCTGCAACTTTGCTTTCTCTTTGCAGACAGGGATTATTTTTTATTCCATTTTTATTTATTTTAAATCATTTGTTTGGATTAAATGGAATTAATTATACACAGACGCTTTCCGATTATTTAACAATATTCATTGCTATGTTTCTATTAATTTCATCTGTGAAGCATACCAACTTTTGACACTCCCCATAGCTAAAGCAAGGGGTTTTACGACACATTTGATAACAGTCGGCGCTTCTCGCTTCACATACCACCGCGTATGAATACAATATTGTATTCATACGTCTTACATAATAACCGCAAGCCTTCCATTACAATAGTTCCGTGCTATAATAATCGTTAATCACTTTGTTTCGCTATCAGGTCAACAACACCTTATCTATAAAGGGTCTGAAAATCCTATTTTTTAGATTGCAACAGCTTTCAGCAGATCTTGATTTTCAATAGATATTGATCTATAATATTTTTAAATAATTATTTATCTGCTTGCCACTCTTAAATAATTATTTGCTCGTTTGTCACAAAAAATATTATCTTTTAAGGAGATTTTTATATGCAGAGACGTTCAAGATTATGGGTAATTTTACATCATCCATTTGAATCCCTTGTTACATCATTTATCGTCTATATAATAATCAAATTCATTGGGTTAATGTTTTTTGAAAATTTTATGACGTCAATTTCCCGCTCTGAAACAGCTTCTAAGGTATTCATGGCAATTTGTCTGTGGATTGGATTGGGTATTCTGAAAAAAGATTATCGTGATCGCTTAGAATGTTACGGTTATGACAAAAATGGAAAAGACCTTTCCCCAAAGAAGAACCCAAATAAAAAGAGGCCTTCCCAGATGCCATGGATTTTTAATACGATGAATAGCACTTCTCAGCAGCAAAATACACAAAGTCGCCCAAACGTTTCATCCTCACCCTCACGTTGGGATCAGGAAGCTGCCGAGCGAAGAAAACGTCAGCAAGAAGCTGACAGAGCTGCAAGAGAACGATGGGATGCTATCGACCGTCAGAAAAAGGCAGAGTGGGACGCAAGAGACGCTTATCTGCGTGGAAAAGACATAGCTGCGCGGAACTACCAAAACAAGGCAGATTATTGGCGCAAACAGTCACGAAGATAACCATTGGGCTGTCATATAAGGACAATCAAAAAGTCCTCTGATCACAAGGCACAGATAAAAATGTGCAAAACGATCAGAGGATTTTTTGATACTATCATTATTACACTTCTCCTAATTTTAATTATAAATACCAAAAGAGGCTGTTTCGGAATCGCCATTCCTGCCACAGCCTCTTGCCAGTTTATTTTACCTCTACCAGTTCAATATGGAAGTTTAATTCTTTTCCTGCCATATCATGATTTGCATCGAATGTAATTGTAGCAGCTTCCTTTTCTGTCACTTTAACAAGGAAAGGCTGTCCATACTGATTGGACAGATATACCTGCTGACCAACTTCCAGATTCTCAGATCCTGGGAGCTGTGCAATCTCTAAAGTAAAAATAGCCTCCGGGTCCGGCATACCATATGCTTCTTCCGGCATCAAATGAACATCAACTTCCTGACCTACTTCCATATCAGCCACTGCTGCATCAAATCCTTTAATCATTTGACCGGCTCCGCAAATAAATTCCAGCGGTTCGCCACGGTCATAAGAAGAATCAAACTGTGTTCCGTCATTGAATGTTCCTCTGTAATGTGTGCGGCAAGTTTTGCCTACGTTGCGTCCTGTCAGCGCCGGTTCTGCTCCACATGTCCCTCCGCAGTTTCCTCCGCAAGAGTGACCATCACCATGATCGCCGCAGCTATGTCCGTCTTCATGGTGATGGTCACAGTTTACTCCCGTTGATACCAATTCACCTTTCAGATAAGATTCTACAGCCTGATCTGCATCTCCTTTTGCTCCTGCGCATAATTCAATCCCTGCTTCTGACAATGCAGCCTGTGCTCCGCCACCGATGCCGCCGCAGATCAGCACATCGACAGACTGATCCGCCAACAGACCTGCCAGTGCTCCATGTCCTGCTCCATTTGATCCAATCACCTCGCTGGAAACCACTTTATTCTCTTCCACCTCATATACCTTGAAAGATTCTGTTTTTCCAAAATGCTGAAATACATTTCCATTTTCATACGTTACTGCTATTTTCATCTTTATATCCTCATCTTTCATTTTTGTTCAAAGTACAGTTTATTTTATCATATTCCGCACCATTTGTGGAAGAAATATACTTCCAGTTTATTTTTTATTTTTTGGCGCATAATCTTTCATATCCAAAAGAGCGCCGCCCGCCACTGCCCAGAGATATAAACTGGCTATACTGCCGTATGGATGGTATCTTCTGCGATATTTTTCAAACAGTTTTCGGTCAATTTTTCTGTGATGGTAGACCATGCGCAATCCCCTTTGAATCGCCAGATCATCAAAGCTTAAAATGTCGGGACGCTGCATACAGAATAATAAAATCATCTCTGCCGTCCATACGCCGATTCCCTTTAAAGAAGTCAGTGCTTTCATCGCCTCCGCATCTGATTTTTCATAAATACTTTGCAGATCAAATTCACCTGACTGTACTTTTTCTGCAAAATCTGTGATATATTCAGCCTTGCGGAATGTGATTCCAAACGACTGCAACTTAGAAATACCCGCTTTTAAGATCTGTTGTGCATTGATTTCTTCCAATCCGTCTCTCATCCGTTTCCAGATGGTTGCCTGTGCTTTTGTGGAAATCTGCTGTCCGACAATATGATGTAAAACAGCAGAAAACAAATCAGGATCAATTTCCCGCTCAATATATCCTACTCTCTCTATGACCTCGCCCAAAATTTTGTCTTTCCTCTTTAAGTATTCTATTTCAGTATCACCATATGTGAACTACCCACCACTTACAGAAGTGGGGGCTTCATGAGAATAGCGCGTGACTATTAGGCCACACGTATTCTCATAGGCGTTGCCACAACGCCTCTAC
>JAGZHZ010000031.1 GCA_018366495.1 Clostridiales bacterium | reverse complement strand
AACGGGGAGTCATCTTTTTTCATTAAAGACAGCATAGATTTTAATGGTTGAAAACAAAACAGTTTAAAATCAGGCATGCCGAAAGGGATGTCTGGGAATGAACTGTGTTTATAAGGAATGGGGGCGAAATCACAACCGATTTCGCCCCCATTTGGGTATAAAGCAGGGCTGCCGCCCAGCAAAAAAATATTTGCTAGTGCGACAGCCCCTTTCTAGCTGAAATATTATAAAATGAGATGCAGATTGAAACAATAGAACAAGAGATAAAAATAAGACAGATTAAAACAATGGAATAAGAGATAAAAATAAGACAAATTAAAACAATGGAATAAGAGATAAAAATAAGACAGATTAAAACAATGAGATAATATATCAAAACAAAAAGGAGAAATACAGTGAAAATAAAACAGATCAAAGAAGGAAAAAAGGAATATCTGGATCTTTTATTTTTGGCAGATGAGCAGGAGGATATGATTGAACGCTATCTATCAAGAGGAGAGATGTTTGTGCTGGAAGACAATGGCGTAAAAGCGGAATGTGTGGTGACAAAAGAGGGGGAGGGACTGTATGAGATCAAAAATCTGGCAGTTTATCCCATGTATCAGAAAAAGGGATATGGCAGAGCGCTGATACAATTTTTATTTGGCCATTATACGGATTGTGAGACGATGATTGTCGGGACAGGAGACAGCATTCTGACCATGCCATTTTATGAGCGATGTGGTTTTTTGGAATTTAAAAGAGTAAAAAATTTTTTTACCGATCATTACGACCATCCGATCTTTGAAGGAGGAAAGCAGCTTGTAGATATGGTATATCTGATGCGCAGGCGGTAAGAGACAGAAAAAAGAGAGCTTACAAAAATATTTATTTAAATTTGAGAATGCGGCGCTATCTACTGTCTGGAATAGATTTTAAAATCTGGGAAAGAATAGAAGTAACTTGAAAAGGACAGTGCAAGATGGAGGGTCTCATGGCAGAATCGGTCTGGCTGAACGGTCAAAAAAAGCATGAATTTCAAACGCTGGAGGGAAGTAAAAAGACAGATGTCCTGATTATCGGAGGCGGTCTGTGCGGAGTTTTATGCGCTTACTTTTTAAAGAACGAAGGAATGGACTGCCTGCTTGTCGAGGCGGACACGATCGGCAGCGGCATTACAAAAAATACAACAGCAAAGATCACATCTCAGCATGGATTGATTTACGATAAACTAATCCGGTCAAAGGGCAGGGAGAAAGCGCTGTTATATCTTCAGGCAAATGAGAGAGCGCTGGCAAAATACAGAGAACTTTCAAAAGAAATCGACTGTGATTTTGAGGAAAAAGATGCGTTTGTGTACTCTCTTCTGGATCGAGACAAAATAGAAAGAGAAGTGACTGCCGTGAATTCACTTGGCTTTCCTGCTGAATTTTGTGAGGAACTGCCGCTGCCGTTCGAGACGGAGGGAGCGATTAAATTTCCGAAGCAGGCACAGTTTCATCCTCTGAAATTTCTGGAAGCGATATCAAAAGATCTGAATATTTATGAACACACATTTATAAGAGATTTGTCGCCTGATACGGCGTGGAGCGATCACGGGCAGGTGACAGCGAAAAAGATTATTGTGGCGACGCACTTTCCATTTTTAAATAAGCATGGAAGTTACTTTATGAAGCTGTATCAGCACCGTTCCTATGTGATTGCACTTGAGAATACGCCTCATGTTCATGGAATGTATATCGATGAATCAAAGACGGGGATGTCATTTCGAGATTATAAAAATCTGCTGTTTGTAGGCGGGGGCAGTCACCGCACGGGAAAGACAGGGGGCGGATGGCAGGAGCTGAGAGAGTTTGCCGCTGCGTGCTATCCTTCAGCGACGGAAAAGTATGTCTGGGCGACACAGGACTGTATGAGCCTGGATGGCATTCCGTATATCGGGCAGTATTCAAAAAACACCCCGAATTTATACGTTGCTTCCGGGTTTAATAAGTGGGGAATGACTTCGTCGATGGTAGCTGCAATGATGCTGTGTGATCTGGTGATGGAAAAGGGACACGAATGGCAGGAACTGTTTTTGCCATATCGAAGCATTTGGAAACCGCAGCTTTTTTTAAACGGGGCAGAAGCGGCGATTAATCTGCTGACGCCGTCTGTGAGACGATGTCCGCATATGGGATGTGCCCTGAAATGGAATAAGCAGGAACATACATGGGACTGTCCGTGCCATGGATCACGTTTTGAAAAAGATGGCAGTTTGATTGATAATCCAGCGACAGGAGATGCAGATATTGAGTAAATATTTTGAAGGATCTTATTACAAACACCAAAAAGGGAGAGATACGCTGTGCATTATTGCAGGACGCTCCGAATCGGAATCATTTATTCAGGTGATCACACAGGATCATGTCTGGAAAGTACCATATCAGAAAGGAAATCTGTTTTCTGATAAAGGAATCATCTTGAAGATAAAAACGCCAGAACTTGTTCTGAGAGGAAAAATACGATATAGGGATTTATCTCCCATTCGATATGATATCATGGGACCGTTTCGTTTTTTTTCGATGGAATGCAGCCATGGCGTTGTCAGTATGCAGCACAGGCTGGAAGGAAAACTGGAATTAAATGGAACAGTTCTTGACTTTACAGACGGAAAAGGATATATCGAAAAGGACAGCGGCAAGTCTTTTCCATCAGAGTATACCTGGATACAGGCAAATGATTTTAAAGAACCGTCTTCTATTATGGCAGCAGTGGCGACGATTCCATTTTGCGGTCTGAAATTTCGAGGGTGTATCTGTGTGATTCAGTATCGGGGAAAAGAATACAGACTGGCGACGTATCTGGGTGTACGGGTCGTTACATGTACAAAAAATAAAATTGTGCTGAAACAGGGAAAATTTAGATTGGAGATAAAAATAAAGGGACAGAACGGTCAGAAATTAAATGCCCCTCAAAATGGCGAGATGAAGAGAACGATTTTGGAGACAGCTTCCTGTGATGCGGAATTTCGATTTTACAGAAAAAAAGAGCTGATTTTTCAACTGCATTCAAAACAGGCAAGCTTTGAATATGAAAATTTATCTTCCTATCTGTGCAGATAGAAAAGTACTTTGGTGAGCACAATATTGTATGATACAATTTACCCATGATAATCTGGAAATTCATCTATCAGATATCAACAGATAGAGTGAAAAATTTGCTGCTTTATCTATGAGGAGCATTAAACCAGGATTTGGAGGACAACGGATATGGGAAAGAAAAAAAGTATTTTTTTACTCTGTACTGTTCTGATGATATCGGGAACAGCTGCAGACGCCGCAGGGGAAAGTACTCCTCTGCGGGCAGTTATCTTTTATCAGGAACAGACCTGGATACAAGACATTAATATCATGCAGCAGATTGCACAAAGTATTCAGAAAAATCTGGAGGGTCATCCGGAGGTGGCGCTGAGCTGTTACGGAACGGAAAATTTGTCTATGACTCAGTCAATGAAAGCGGCAGTCAACATGAAGACAGATGTTATGATTTGCTATGGTGTGGATTCGGAGGAAGCAAAGGCTGGATATAAAAGTCTTGCAGATCATGATATTCGTATCATTATGGTGGATGGAGATGTGGAAGACAGCGGGCGGTTTGCATACATTGGGACAGACAATTATGGAGGAGGAACACAGGCGGCAGAACTTGTGCTGAATGAGAAAGGAAAAGAAGCAAAAGTGGCCATGCTGGCTCCCAGCCTTGACACAGGGCTGCGCAGTGTCGGTGCACGGCTGGATGGATTTGAGGATGCTGCGAAAGAAAATGGGATGAATATTGTGGCGTACTGTGAGACAACGTATGATTCGCTGACTGCAATCGAGAAGATAGAAGTTCTTCTGGAAGAAAATCAAGATTTGGAAGTCTTGTTCTGTGCAGAGGCAGTTTCAGGGCAGGCGGCAGCAGACGTGGTGGAAGAAATGGGACTGAAAGATCAGATGATGGTGATTACATATGACAAAAATCAGCGTATAGAGGAAGATTTGGAAGAGGAAGCGATTGATGTAACGCTGGCGCAGGATACAGAATCAATCGGAAAGGCATGCGCAGATCAGCTGATTGCACTCGCAGCAGAGCGAACAATGGAGAGCGGAAAAGATGCGGCATTTGAATGTATTCCGATCACTGGACGGGATCTGGAAGGAGAAAAGCATGAATCATAAAAAAAATTTTTTTTCACTGAATAAAAAAATTTTCGTCTTTGGGATCTTTTTGTCTGGATTTTTTCTTCTGTTTTTTTTGATCTTCGGGGTAAGCAGCCGATATATTGTGGGACAGCAGAATCGTTTGCTTGAGATCCAGCATCAGTTTTCTGTTGTTGTAAATGGACTGCATGAGGCGGACAGCAGTTTATATACATATGCTCAGGGACGAAAGGAAGAGCTGAAAGAGCGATGCATCAGTATTTTACAGGAGATAAAATCGGCGGCGGATGAATTGCCTCAGTACTTAAATCAACCCATTTTCACAGATCTATCCTATATGGTAGAATCGTATATACAAAGTGCAGATCGGATCTTGACAGAAACAGAAGCTGGAACGGGGCAGTTTTTAGCGTGGTATCAGGAATCAGCAGAACATATCAGCCTGATAGATGGGATGATGGGGCAGTATACATCAGCCGTCGATCAGAACAGAATCGAATGCCAGAAAAAGCTAAAAGATATCCAAAAAGTGACGGAGCGTGTGGTTGTGATCACAGGAGTTGGATTGATGGCGGTCTGCATTGCCTTTCTGATGAGCTTTTCAAAAAGGATTACAAAAAATCTTACATTGCTGACAAAGCGGGCTGAAAAAATCTGTGAGGGCAGCTGGGATGTGCATATGCCGCAGAGAGAAGTTGAGCTGATGAAAAGAGACAGGGACGAAGTGGCAGTACTGACGAAGGCTTTTTATAGGATGCTTCAGACGATACATACGCAGATTGAACAGCTGAAGATGCAAAAAGAGATGGAGCGGCAGTTAAAAGAGGCAGAGATTCAGGCTGTCAATATGAAAGCGAGACTGGAACACGCACAGCTTTTGACACTGCAGTCCAGAGTGAATCCACATTTTCTGTTCAATGCGTTAAATGTGATCGGTGGACAGGCTGTGGAAGAAGGAGCTGATAAGACATTGGAAATGATTTTTCAGACAGCCGATTATTTGCGTTACTCATTAAGCAAGCTGGATAAAATCGTGACATTGGAAGAAGAATTTGAAAATGTGGAAGATTACATGATGATACAGAAACGCAGATTTGCACAGCGCCTGAATTTTTCTATACAATGTGAGGAAGAATGTAAAAAAGCGCAGATTCCTTCCATGATTTTACAGCCGCTTTGTGAAAATGCACTGATCCATGGTGTGATGCCTGTGACGGAGGGCGGAAAAATCTGTGTGACATCATGGAAGACAGATGAGACGATTTACATTCGGGTGACAGATGACGGAGTAGGATTTTCAAAAGAACAATTAAAAGAAATCCGTCTGCGGCTGGAACAGGATGAATATGATGACACACAGGGGATCGGAATGAACAATACGATACAGCGTCTGAAAATGTATTTTCAGAGCGATGTGACGTGCGAGATCGAGAGTGAACCGGGAAAAGGGACAGCTGTCATCTTAAGTTTTCCGGCACATATACAGCGCCCAGACAGAGAAGAACAAGGCGGGAGAAAAATATGGTAAAAGTAGTTTTGGCAGATGATGAGCCACTGGCATTGACATTGCTTCAGCATATTATTGACTGGAAGCGCTTTGGGCTGACGCTTTCAGGATGTGCGAAAAATGGGGATGAACTGTATGAGATGGTTCTCTCCTTTCAGCCTGAGATTGTGATCACAGATATCCGAATGCCGGGAAAATCAGGACTTGAGATTATTGCAAAAACGCTGGAGTCGGGGCTTCCTACGCATTTTATTATTATAAGTTCACATACAAGTTTTGAGTATGCCAGAAAAGCAATTCAGCTTGGCGCCGAGGACTTTCTGCCTAAGCCAGTGAGCAGGACGGAACTTGTAAAGACGCTGAATTTGGTACTGGAAAAATTAAAAACGCCGGAACACAAAGAGGAGTCATACCGAAAATTGATTCAGACGGCAAAGGGATATATTGACTTAAATTTTGACAAGCATCTGACATTGGACAGTGTGGCTTCTCATGTGTATGTGAGTTCAAGCTATCTTTCCACACTGTTTAAAAAAGAGACGGGAGTTAATTTTAGTGAATATGTGACAAACGTGCGAATGGAGAACGCAAAGCGGCTTTTGGATAACGCTGAATATACGATCACACAGATTTCAGATATGGTTGGATATAAAGATGTAAAACATTTCAGCAGTGTTTTTCAGAAATACTATCAGATGTCCCCGGCACAGTACCGAAAATAAAGAATGAGGTGGGAAATCTTTTGATTTTTTCGGAAATCTTTTGGTCTTCCCCCAAAAGAATTGACTTTTCTAGAAAAATATTTTATGGTGTGCTTACGTTGATAAAGAACGACAAAGCAAAGGAAAAGCGCGCAGTACTTTAGCAGAGACCAGAAAAAATAAAAGAAATGGGGAAATTAAAAGATGAAAAGAAAACAAGTCATGGCAATCATGATGGCGATGGCAGTGACAATGACGACAGCGCCGATGGTCAGCTGCGCAGGAAATTTAGATCCTGAATCTGACGCAAAGAGTGTGGCGCTGCAGGTGGCTGCAGAGGGAGCTGTTCTGCTGGAGAATGATGGCGTTTTACCGATCCAGAAAGACGAGACAAACGTTGCAGTGTTTGGAAGAACACAGATTGATATCAGTAAGGGAGGCGGAGGATCAGGAACTGTTCACACGAATGTTTCCTATAATTTCATACAGGGATTTAAAGAGGCTGGTATTTCATACGATCAGGAATTATATAAGATATATGAAGAGTGGTGTGCAGCAAATTCTGCCGAAGGAGACAGCAGTACATTCGGAACAATGGGAAATGGAGCATCTCAGCCGGAAATGCCGATTGACGGATTAAACATGGACCAGATTGCACAGCGCAACGATGCCGCAGTTGTCATTTTTGGACGGAATTCCAGTGAAGGCGGAGATCGTCAGGCAATAGAGGGAGATTGGTATCTATCAGCAGGAGAAGAAGAACTGCTTGCTTCTGTAAGCAATTCTTTTGACAAGGTTATTGTAATCTTAAATACAGGCGGTATGGTTGACACAAGCTGGATTGAGAAATACGATGTCAATGCAGTTCTGGAAGCATGGCAGCCGGGGGGATATGGTGCAGTTTCCATCGCGAAAATTTTGACAGGAGAGATTAATCCTTCCGGAAGTCTGATGGACAGCTGGGCCTATGAGTATGATTCTTATCCGGCACAGAGCGTGGCAAGTTCAACCTTTGGAACAAATGTAGTTAATCCGATCTACGGAGAAGATATCTATGTTGGATACCGTTATTTTGAAACATTTGATCCAGATGCAGTCCGCTATGAATTTGGATATGGACTGAGTTATACTACATTTGACTATGAAGTAAAAGAAGCAAAAGTAGAAAATGACAAAGTCAAAATCAGTTTGAGCGTCACAAATACGGGAGACCGCAGCGGAAAAGAAGTTATTCAGGCTTACTACAGCGCACCGGTAGGAACACTTGGAAATCCGGCATATGAAATGGGAGCATTTGGAAAGACGCCGGAATTGGAGCCGGGAGAGAGCTGCACACTGGAGTTGTCTTTTGATGTGGCAGATATGGCATCTTATGACGATTCAGGCGCAACGGGTCATGAAAACAGCTATGTGCTGGAAGCAGGGGACTATGAGATTTATGTGGGATCGACAGTGAAAGAGATAGAACCTGTGACAACGTATACGGTGGATGAACTTGTTGTGACAGAAGAACTGACAGAAGTACTAGCGCCTACATTTGCATTTGATGTTGCAAAGGCTGTTCAGGATGATGCAGGAAATTATGTGATGAGCATGGAAAAAGCATCTTTGCGTTCTGAGGACAATAAAATTGAAGAAAAATGGGATACGGATCTGGAATCATATGAATTGACAGGAGTGGACAAAGGAATCAAACTGGGGCATGTGGCAGAAGGATATGCCACGATGGAAGAGTTTATCTCACAGTTTACACTTTCGGAACTTGTACAGATTTTTGGAGGAATTTACGGCGTTCGCACAGATAATTACCATTATTTTCCGGAGTCAGCGGCAGGAGCAGCAGGAGGAATCGGTCAGACATTAGAAAACCGCGGAGTAAACTTTACTGTCATGGCAGATGGCCCTGCAGGACTTCGACTGACAATGGATGAGGATGATCAGGGAAATACTTATTTCCCGATGGGAACGATGCAGGCATGTACATGGAATGTGGACTTGCTGGAACAGACGGGCGCTGAGATCGGAAAAGAAGCAAAATACAATCAGGTCAGTGTATGGCTGGCGCCAGCAATCAATATCCACAGAGATCCTCTTTGCGGACGTAATTTTGAATACTATTCAGAAGATCCTGTCCTTGCCGGACAGTGCGGCGCAGCTGTGACAAAAGGAATCCAGTCTGCAGGCGTAGGAGTTGCTGTAAAACACTTTGCTCTGAATAATCAGGAATACAGCCGCAGCGGCGGAGACTCTATTGTAACAGAGCGTGCGCAGAGAGAAGTCTATCTGAAACCATTTGAGATCCTGACAGAACAGAGTGATCCATGGTTTATCATGACCTCTTATAATAGAATTAACGGCTCTTATGCAGCGACAAACTATGAACTGCTGACAACCGTACTGCGCAATGAATGGGAATTTAAAGGATCTGTCATGACAGACTGGGCATCCGGAAAAGATAATGGAAATGCAAGTATGCTTCGTGCACAAGGCGATCTTTGTATGCCAAGCCTGGTAGGACGCGCTGATCCTGTTCTGCCGGAAGGATTCACAACAGAAGGAGCTACAGACAACTGGTATGGAACAGTGCACAGCGGACAAATTTACTGTGAATACTGCGGAACAGAATATGGCGATTATTCACTGTTTAAAATTAATAACCTGTATGTTCCGGCGACAGAGCCTTGTTTTGATAAAAACGGAACAGTGGAATCCTGCGACCGGCCATATGAAGAAGCTGAAATTCCGGAACTGCCGGCAGGATATACAAACGATGAGGAATATATTTATGACGAAGAAGGAAATATTGTGACAGAATATTCTTCCTGGCTGCTGGACAGCACAGGACTGATCACAGGATTTGTTGCAGGAGACGTGTCATTGGGAGAGATCGAACGTTGTGCAGAAAACGTCTTTGAAAGTATTATTTTACTTGAAACGTATAACGCAGTGGACGGAGCGCCTGTCGCAGCTGAAGCGTCAGCAGAATAAAAAAATAGAGAAAATTTAAAGAGGAATATGGCAGGGCTGCCGCTTTCACGGTTAAAAAATCGTGGGACGCCAGCCCTGCACTTTTTTGCTCTGATATTATTTTTCAGATTTTTTTACTTTATTTTCTTGGAGTTTTGTAAGAACAAAAATAATATTGCAGCAGAAAGAGTTGTGATATAATAAATCATACAAACCATGGAAAAACGGAAAGACTTCGATGAAAACGAAAGATAAAACAGAAAAGTAACGACCCGAAAATAGATGTTTTTCTGTATAGAAAGTGAGAAGTAATCATGAATGAAAGTAATATGAAACAGAGTTTAAAACGTGTAGTGATTTTCTTTAGCTGCATCAATTTCTTTTTTATCGGGGCGGCGTATCTGTTGATCCAGCTGTTTACAACAGCTTTTGATGAGACAACGCAGGAGAGAATGCGGGAAGAAGTTAATAACTATAAAAAGAGAATAGAAAAGCAGATTGACCGCAATTTTCAAATGATGGATACAGTGGCAAGTATAATCGGATTTTCTGAATTATATATGACCGATTCGTTTCATATTGCTTTAGAAAAGGCAGATTTAGAAAATGATTTTTTATTATTTGGATTTTTCGACATGGAGGGAAATGGATTTATTTCCAGAGAGAAGACAAGCTATACCATATCGTTGAATGGGGCACAGCCAGAGACAAAAGAAATGATAAATCGTTCGTATCAGGGACGAAAGAGCGTTTCAAACGCATTTTGGGGAAAATTTTCACATGAGATGGTTTTAATGTTTAGTGTGCCGGTATATCATGATGAAAAGGTAGTCGGCGCCCTTATTGCAAGCGACGATGTAGACGTTTTCTCTGATACAATAGGAGAAAAACAGATTTTTTCGGGAAATGGAACCGTGCACTTGATTGACTCGAATGGAAATTTTATCATACGGGCAGACGAGTCGGTGGTGAAGGAAGAAAAAAGATCCATTTTAGAGGAGCCGTATCTGCCAAAAGAGCAGGCAAAGGAGATTCGGGCTTCCTTGAAAAAATCGAAAACCATCGAATTTGGTTTTGAATATAAGAATGAAAAGCACAATGTTTTGCTGGAACCTTTAAAAGTAAATGAGTGGTATCTCATGTGCATCAACTCTTCTGAAAATGCAAACCAGAACATTTATAGAATTGTGAAAGTCATAGAGATTTTTATGACTGTAATCATGGTATTATTTTTTATTACACTGTTTTATGTGATAGAAATCATTCAGAAAAATAACAGACAGTTAAAAAAATATGCCTATTTTGATGAATTGACAGGGATTTATAATAGAAGACGGTTTGACGAGCTGGCAGAGGAAGCTATGAAGAGGCAGAAAAAATGTGCCATTATCGCTATGAATATCAGGCAGTTTAAATTTATCAATGAAATGTTTGGAAAAAAGAGAGCAGATAGACTTTTGATATACATTGCACAGATTCTGTCAAAATCCATTCATGAGGGGGAATATATATGCCGGGAAAGTGCAGATGCGTTTTACCTTTTCTTGATGAATACGGATCGACGGCAGTTGGAAAATCGTTTGAAAATGATGATTTCTGAGATGGTTCATGTGGAAGGTATCAACAGTACGCATTACCATATGAGGATAAGATGCGGAATCGCTGTTTCAACGTCTGGGACAGATTTTCAGTCAATTATGACTCATGCCATGTTTGCTTTGGAGAAATCAAAAGAAAACGGACAGGAAGACATCTGGTTCTTTGATGGTGAACTCCATAAACAGAAGCAGATGGATAATTATATAGAAAGATATTCATATAAAGCATTGGAAAACAGTGAATTTAAATTATTTTTACAGCCCAAGGTGAATTTAAAAGATCATACTTTATCTGGGGCTGAGGCATTGACGCGCTGGATACAGGAAGATGGAAAGATGGTATATCCAAACTCTTTTATACGGCTGTTTGAAAAAAATGGTTTTTGTGCAGAACTGGATCTGTATATGTTTGAAAAAGTATGTATACAGCTGAGAATGTGGATAGATGCAGGATATGAGCCTGTTCCGATTTCAATTAATCAATCGAAAATAACTTTTTACAGAGAAAATTATATGCAGGAACTGCGCTCTATTCTGGACAGATACAAGATATCAGCTTCGCTGATTATTTTGGAAATTCTGGAGGGATTGGCGATTGACAATATTGCAGAGATGAACAAAAGACTGCGAGAATTAAAAAAGATCGGATTTCAAATCTCTATGGATGATTTTGGAACAGGATATTCCTCTCTGAATACATTTGCAAAATTAGAAATAGATGAGGTAAAACTGGATCGAGGATTTCTGATGGAAGCTGCAGGGCCAGACGGACAAAAGACACAGTTGATTATGGAGGGAGTTGTTAAGCTGGCAGAAAAGCTGTCCATTTCCACGGTGATTGAAGGAATTGAGACAGAAGATGACGAACAGCTTGCAATACAAATTGGATGCAGCCAAGGTCAGGGATATTTTTATGGCTGTCCTGTCGAAGCAGATGTATTCACAAAAGAAATTTTGATAAAATATCTTACAGAAAAATAAAAGGAGAAAATTATGTCAAACATCATTGAGATCACGAATTTTGAGGCGCCGGAACTGGATATTTATGCCAGGCTAACTGAGGTACAGCTTTTAAACAGACATGAACCGGAAAAAGGTATTTTTATTGCAGAAAGTCCAAAGGTCATAGAACGCGCTCTGGATGCAGGCTGTATACCAATTTCTTTCCTGACAGAGCACAGACATATCGAAGGACAGGCGAAAGAGCTGATTAAAAGGTGCGCAGATATTCCTGTGTATACAGCAGAATTTGATATCCTGACAAAATTGACAGGGTTTCAGCTGACGCGTGGAACTCTCTGTGCAATGTACCGTCCAAAACTGCCGTCTGTGGAAGAAGTATGCGCAGGCGCTTCCAGAATTGCTGTGCTGGAAAATATTATGAATCCGACAAATATTGGAGCAATTTTCCGTTCTGCTGCCGCACTGAATATGGATGCAGTACTGCTCACAAGCGACTGCAGTAATCCATTGTACCGTCGTGCAATCAGGGTCAGTATGGGAACCGTTTTTCAGATTCCATGGACATTTCTGGAGAATAAGGCAGAGCAGCAGTATAAAGGGATACAGCTTCTTCAGAAATTTGGTTTTCAGACTGCAGCGATGGCACTGAACGATCAATCGGTTTCTATTGATGATCCGAGATTGATGGAAGCAGAAAAATTAGCGGTGGTGCTGGGATCGGAGGGAGAAGGTCTCACGTCGGAGACGATTGCGCAGTGCAATTATACAGTGAAAATCCCGATGTCTCATGGAGTAGATTCTCTGAATGTGGCAGCGGCAAGTGCAGTTGCGTTCTGGCAGCTGGGACAGAGAAAATCTGTCCGTGTCAAATAGGGAGGACAGCCCCCTTGCCTATGGTGGTTGTATAAAGGTGCTGTATAAAATGAAAGAAATAGATATTTGAATTTTTATCTTTTTATATTTGCGTGAATATCTGAAAGCAGTTTAGCTGTTTGCAATCATACAGAAAAATTATATTATGACCTCTCAAAAGATTCACGATATTCCTGTGGGGATGCGCCGCAGACTTTGCGGAAACATTTGGAAAAATGGGAAAAGTTTCCGTATCCCAGCTCAATGGAGATGGAACTGATGGATTTTTCTGTTGTCTCCAACTGCTTTTTGGCTTCTTCCATTTTTAATTCAATGATATAGTTCGAGAGATTTTTTCCTGTCTTTTTTTTGAACATTCGGGAAAGATATTCGGAGTTCAAAAAAACTTGACGTGCGATTTCCTCGCAGGTGATGGGTTTGTCTAAATTCTGTCGGATGATCTCTTCAATTTTGCTGACAATCGAGAGGGAGGCTGGAAAGTCAAACGTTCTGTTTTTTTTCTGCTGTGCTTCCTGCGAAAGCTTTTTGACCGCATCGTGAATCTGGAACACAGGGATTTCTGATCCTATGAAAAATTCAGATGTCATATTAAAATAAGTATTTAAAAAGAACGGAATCTTTTCACATCGCATCTGCACATTGGAGCAGGAGAACGAAAAAGTTGTGTCAATCAATGCCAGATAAAGACTGGGGGAGAGCATGATAGCAGGCGGATCTTCATGGCTCTCCAGAATGACTTCATTTAAAATATTCTTCAGCGAGAAGGAGAATGTGCCATCCAGTTTATCCGGGTCGGTTTCATTGACGGAAAAAAGAACAGGCAGAAAACAGCGGTTTTTGTCAAAATGGATTGCCTGCTGTTTCGCAGTCAGAACAATGTGCTCATAATCCTGACTGTGGTATAATCCCGTTGCAAAATTTCTCCAAAATTGTTCATTGACCAAAAGATCGCTTCTGTGCTGTCTTTTAATGCTGATGCGAATCATGGAAGTTTCATTTACTTTTTGGACAGCCCTGTGGATAATTTCTTCGATTTCTTTCAAATCAATGGGTTTTAACAGATAGTCCATGGCGCCGCATTTGAGCGCCATGGAAGCATAGTCAAAACGGGAATGGCAAGTCAGTAAAATTTTGACAATATCAGGCGTATGTTCCTGCATCCATGAGATTAAATCGAGACCGGAACCATTTGGCATCTCAATATCTGTGATCACAATCTGGACAGCCTGTGTTTTTAAAATTTCTTTTGCTTCAATGATATTGCAGGCTGTAAAAACCTCGTGGATTCCAAGATCGTTCCAGGGAACTACAATTTTTAATGTTTTGAGTGTAATGGCTTCATCATCTACGAGCAGCAGATTCATATTTTTCCTCCTAACGCCGCATCAAGGGCGGACATAAATTTTTTTTCACGATCCGGTGAAAGATCCGGATTTGAGATATCGAAAGGCAGAAGAGCAGCGATTTTAGCACCCCCGTATTCTTCCGTATTAGAAAAGATCAGCTGAGCTTCTGAACCGTAAAGATAAGAGAGGCGTCTGCGGACATTTAAAATTCCAATGTGCTCGCTTGGATATGGCCCGGCAGAAAGAGGTGTGTTTAACTCTTTGATTTGTTCTTCTGAAAAACCACATCCATTATCTGAAATTTCAATTTTTAAAAAGTTTTTATCTAGAACAACACGCTGAATTGTGATTGAAATTCTCATATTCTGCATTTTTGAGTATGCATGTTTAATCGTGTTTTCTACAAAGGTCTGAAGAAAAAGAACAGGTATTTTTCCTTCCAATGCCGCCTCATCCGTCTCCATTACTGTGTCAAAGTTAGAGTCATATCTCAACTCCTGTATATGGAGATAATTTTTTACATGTTTTAATTCTTCACTGATACAGACAAGACTGTCTGACGAGCGGAAAGTATACCGAAAATAATCCATAAGACAACGGGACATCTCTAAAATTTCACGGTAGTTCTGAGTCAGGGCAAGGTTGTATATAATATTCAGCGAATTTAAGAAAAAATGAGGCTTGATCTGGAGATTCAAGTACTGCAGTTCTGTATCTGCTTTGCGCAGTTGTTCTTCGTAGATCTGAACTTTCAGTCGGTAAAGCTCACTGCTCATCTCATTAAACTGCTCTGTCAGAACAGAAAATTCATTTTTCCATTTCGAGACAGGAAGAATAACGCTTTGCTGTCCGTTTTTGAGTGCATTCATACCGGAGGTGAGCGTCTCAGTAGGAGTGATGATCTGTCTCCACACAAATGCGAGAACAACCAGAGCAACGAAAAAGATAAAAATTAAGATGACAGAACTATATACAGTATACTGTGTCAGATTTTTTAATATATTTTCTGGAGTCAGATATAGAGCAAGCGAAAAATTTCCGCTGTCTGATTCTGACGTAATCAAAAGGCGATCAGAAGAATATTCTGAAGAATCAGAAATCTGAACATTAGGCAAAACCTGAAAAAATGTACGATTTTCAGAAGGCTGATCGGAGGATAAAAAAAATACGGTTCCCTGAGTAGATTCCTGAAGCGTCTGAAGCGGTCTGGAAAGATGAGGGAGGTACATCCATGATCCCACAAAGTAATTTTGATATTGAATTACTTCATATAATACCATCTCATGATCAATGGCAACAGGAGTCCAATAGCGAAAAATTGGGAGAGAAGACGATTTCTGCGAAGAAAAATCTTCTTTCAGCTGTTTTGAAAGTTTCTGACGAAAAGAATACGATTCTCTGCTTTGAGAATATAAAATAAAAGTATTATCCGTCATATCAAAAAAGAAAAGGGCATCCGTGTTGCTGTAGGATTTGATATACGCCTGAAAATCATTATAGATTTCCAGCTTTGCATTTTGTGATTCCTCTGCTCTTTCGTGAAGTCCGGAAAAATCATGGGAAATGATATAGCTCGAAAGAAAAGAAGAAGTCTGCTGAAGCTGAGTGTCGATATTATCTACATATAGAGAAAGGGTCGTCTGTGTGCTGGAAATTGCCTCCTGTTTCATCAGATGCTGTGTATATAAAATCGTAAAGCCATAAATAAGAAAAAGCATCAGAAAAGCCGTTCCTAAAATAAGAAAAAGCTGTGTTCTGACAATATGATGATGTTTTTGAGTTTTGGCAGAAGTCAAAAAAAATCCTCCATTCCTGATAAAATTTTAGAACATAAAAGCGTCTTGGTTCTATGTGATTTATTTTATTATAATAGAGTATAGAAAGAAAGAGCAAGCAGCCAAAAAGTCAAAATTGGAACATTGCAGGTCAAAAATATGGCAGAAAAAAGGAGAAGAGATGGGATATAATACGAATCATGCAGAGAAATTTACGCAGAAAAAAGGAGAATGGAGGTTGAGGAGAACAAAAAAAGTGGTTTGCGTCCTGTGCGCAGCGATTTTCCTGTGCGGATGTGGTGAAAAAGAGGAGTCTTCACAGAAAGCAGAAAGTGAAGTGCCTGTAATCCGAATGGGAACGATCACAAATTCGTGGAGAGATGAGGAGGATCTGGCGGAGATCAGTCAGGAACTGGGAGATCTGACAGAAAAAAAAGCAGGGTTTCGTTTGGAACTTGTCTGGATTGATCCGCTCGATTTTGAAAAGTATGTCTACGGTCTGACAGCGCAGGCGCTTGATATTTTCGTACTCTATGACAGAGACTATTACCGTTCTTATATAGAGAAAGGTCTGATTTTGGGTTTAGGAGATTACATTGATCAGTATGGAGCGAATATTTTGGATGTGATCGCAATTCCAAAAGAAGAACTGTATGACAACAACGGAGAAATTTACGGGATTCCAAAACCCATGCCGGATATCAACTCAAATGGAATTTTGATGAAGACTTCATTTGTTGAGAAATATAATATGGATGTCACATCCATCAAATGCATGGAAGATATGGAACCGTTTTTAGAGATCATCAAAGAAAATGAACGTGATGTTACGCCTATTGTTCCCCATCAGACGACATCAGGGATCATCAGCCGTCAGCCGATCGGAGATGTCTTAGATCGGATGCTTTCGATGGTTTATTTTGATGATGAAACTTTAACTGTCCGAAATTTATATGAAACACCGGAATATGAACAACAGTGCCGGATGATCCGACACTGGTATGAAGAAGGGTATATCAATCCGGACGTTCTTACAACGTGTGAGAGCGGAAGAACGCAAGTATACAACGGAGATGCGTTTTGCAGTGAGTTTGTAGTTCGTCCAGATGAAGTAGAATACGAAAAAGCACTTTATGGAGATGACATTATGATCGTGCCGTTTGACCGTCTACCGGTACTAACAACAAACGGTGTCTGGGAGATTATGTGGTGTGTCTCCTCCTCAACAGAATATCCTGAAGAAAGCGTAAAAGCGATTGATTTGATTTACAGCGATGAAGAACTGACAGATCTTTTGCTGTACGGAGTGGAACAAAAAGACTATGTGGCACTGGATAACGGAAGCATCGACTTTCCTGATCCGTATTCTCTGGAAAATGCCCCGTATTTTAATAAGACGAAGTGGATTTTCAACCGATATCTTTCAAAAAGATGGAATGGCGTTTCGGAGAATATCAATGAAAAGATGCGTCGCTTTAACGAGAGCGCAGTCATTTCGCCGGCATATGGTTTCAGGCTCGATTACAGTAAGATCACCGTTGATTTAATGCCGATCCGTGATTTGATTGAAGAATATGAGCGAAAATTGGGATGCGGTGTTTTAGACGTTGACACAGCTCTTCCAGAATTTCAAAGAAAGTTAAGAGAAAATGGATCGGAAGAACTGATCGCACAGGTACAGGATCAATTAAATCAATGGAAAAAACAGACTGAAAATTAAGGAGAGAACAAGATGAAAAGAAAACAGGTAATGGCTCTGCTTCTTGCAGGAACAATGATTTGCGGAACAAGTACATCTGCTTTTGCAGCCCACACAACAGATGAAGTCACAGAGATGGAAACAGCTCATGCTGAACTTTCCAAGAGAGCAGCAACAGAAGGAATGGTTTTATTCCAGAATAACGGCGTTTTGCCGATGGCTGACTCAGGAAAAGTAGCGTTGTTTGGAAAAGGCGTTTACAACACAGTAAAAGGCGGAACAGGTTCGGGTGATGTAAACCAGAGAGATGTCACAACCGTATGGGAAGCATTTGAAAATGCAGGATTTGAGATCACAACGACAGATTATCTCAAAAATGCTCAGGCAGATTATGAAGAGAAACAGGCTGCATTCGATGCAGAAGAGCATGAATCACGCTGGATCACATATAAACATCAGGATCTGGAAATTACAGATGAAGAACTGGAAGCAGCATCCGCAGCAGACACAGCAATCTATGTGGTAGCAAGAAATTCTGGTGAAGGTGATGACCGTACAATCTTAAATGAAGATGGATCTTTCTACAAAGGAGATTATTATCTGTCTGAAGCAGAAGAAGCAAATCTAAAGAAACTGGCAGCTACATTTGAGAATGTCATTGTCTGCCTGAATGTAGGTGGTGTTGTAGATACAACATTTTTTGAGAATATCAATGCAGAAATCCCGAACGGACTGGATGCACTGCTTTTGATGAGTCAGGGCGGACAGGAGACAGGAACTGCACTTGTGGATATTTTAACAGGAAAAGCAACTCCTTCCGGCAAAACAGCAGATACATGGGCAAAATCTTACAGTGATTATCCGGCAAGCGGAAGTATCGGAAATGCAGACGGAGATGCACTTGAAGAAGAATATGTAGAGGGCATCTATGTTGGATACCGCTACTTTGATACATTCGGAAAAGAAGTTTCCTATCCGTTTGGATATGGATTATCTTATACAGATTTCTCCACAGAGATTGTGGATGTGGAAGCAGATGCAGACTATGTAACTGTGACAGCAAAGGTTACAAATACAGGGGATACATATGCTGGAAAAGAAGTAGTGGAGGTCTATTTCTCAGCTCCGGACGGAGATCTGGAAAAACCGTATCAGGAACTGGCGGCATTTGGAAAGACGGATCTCTTACAGCCGGGTGAGAGTCAGGAAATTAAAATTTCTTATCTGACAACAGAAATGTCTTCCTATAATGAAGAAAAAGCTGCTTATGTCATGGAAGACGGCGACTACGTTGTTCGTGTCGGAAACAGCTCCAGAAATACGCACGTTGCGGCTGTCCTGACACTGGAGGAAGAAGCACTGACAGAACAGCTTGCTAATACATTTGACGAGAATAATGATCAGCTAGAAGAGATGAGCAAGGAAGGAGCAACTCCATATACATACGACGGAGAGGCAGATGAAATTGCAGCAGCCGAGAAGATTGCACTGGATGGGGCAGCTCTGGAAGCAGGAATGAATGCGACGACAGAAGAGGATATGGCACGCATTGAAGAAGTGCGCACAGAGACAATCAAGACATATCTGACAGAAGAAAAAGCAGCTGATTATAAACCAGTGGAAAATGAAGAAGTTGTGATTGTAGATGCAGTAGAAAATCCTACTCTGTATCAAGTATATAACGGCGATATTACAATGGAACAATTTGTTGCAAGCCTGTCTGATGAAGCTCTTGCAAACATTGTAAACGGAAACCGCGGTGTGGATACAAAAGATACATTTGTAGGAGCACAGGCAAACAGCGTAAACGGCGCAGCAGGAGAGACAACAAGTCTGTATTTCGAGAGCCATGGCATTCCAAACATCGTTCTGGCTGACGGACCTGCAGGTATCCGCATTACACAGTCCTACACAGACGAAGAGACAAATGAGACATTCTATCAGTTCTGTACAGCATGGCCAATCGGAACAATGATGGCACAGACATGGGATGCAGATCTTGTAAAAGAATTAGGAACAGCAATCGGAGCTGAGATGGTGGAATATGGTGTGACATTGTGGCTTGCACCAGCTATGAACATTCATAGAGATCCTCTTTGCGGACGTAACTTTGAATACTACTCCGAAGATCCATATCTGACAGGTGCAATGGGAACGGCTTCCACACTGGGCGTTCAGTCCAACCCTGGAATTGGCGTTACAATCAAGCACTATGCAGGAAACAATCAGGAAATCAACAGACATACGCAGAATGATACAGTATCTGAACGTGCATTCAGAGAAATTTACTTAAAAGGATTTGAGATGGCAGTAAAAGAAGCACAGCCTATGTCTGTAATGTCTTCTTATAATTTCATCAACGGTATCTATGCAGACTCCAACTATGACTTATTAGAGAACGTGCTGCGCGGAGAGTGGGATTTCAAAGGAATGGTTATGACTGACTGGGGTGCAGGCGGACGTTCTATTATCTCTGAATCTTTACATGCAGGAAACGACCTGACAATGCCAGGCGGACAGCAGGAAAGAATTATTAAAGCATTAGATCCGTCAGTAGAAGGAACAGACGAACAGTTTGTAATTGAAAGCAATGGATTTAAAGACACAGCGGTGATTCTTGGAGACCTCCAGAAATGTGCTATGCGAGTTCTGGATCTGTTAATGGATTCTTCACAGTTTGCAAAAATGAATGCAGAGCAGGGTGTTGAGGCACAGCCATACACAACAGATGCAGAAATTCTGACATACTCTGCTGTAGAGAAAGCAGAAGTAACAAAATAATATTCATTCGAAAAGGGAAAGAGAAATAAAAGAGTGAAAGAAAGGCGGATACTTCCGATTTCTTACTTCAGAAACGAGGTAAGGAAAAGCGGAAGAATCTGCCTTTTTTGATTTGGATCAATTTGGGGCTGTAAATGGAAGGAGAAACGATCAGATCATCTTCACAGAAATGCCATTCAGTTCCACGCGGTCATCCACTGGAATCATCAGATATTTCCGACCGTCAATCACCTGTGTCTCAACGAGATCGGTGCGTTCTGGATTTACAGTGATCACGACATCTGGAGTTTTAATCTCAAATTTTTTTGTACTGGCGACATTGGAGACAAGAAGCGGCAGATCGCTCCCTGTACACGACTCGTACTGCATTTCAAAATCTTCCAGTTTTTCACGGTCAGCTCCGCTTTGGACAAGCAAAGATTTGATCTCATTTTTATCAAGAGACGGAGGCTCCGGATCATCTTTTTTTACCTGTGCCAGCTCTGTCAGTTTTTCATGGATTGTTTTTACAACTTCAAAATCACATTCGTCTCCGAGAGAATTTTCTACAAGAGATTGAAAACCTGTTTTCTGATTTCCTGCTGTCAGAGGAAGTGCAGAGCCTAAAATTTGTTCTACGAAAACATCGTGCAGATCCTCCGGTTTTTTTGTGTAGTAAAGCAGACTGTGGATATCAGTGGAGCGATCCGTAAATGCCGGGAAGAGAAAACCAAGATCCGGCATATCGACTACCCAGTCACGGATCCTGTTCTGGAAACAATTTTCCACTGTGTTGTAGGCAAGACCTGGCTTGGAGAGATTGACAGGACAGATACAGCATAGCAAATATTCATACGTTTCATCTGAGGCATCAAACATTTCTTCGCCGTCCAGCGCCTTCCCGGGAATATCATACGCTGCATGAATCAAAAGAATCAGATAATTTTCTCCATAATCGTAAGACGCAATAATTTTATCGTAAAACTGTTCCAGAAGTTCAGGATCTGTGAGACGGCTTGCGCGCAGACGCATTAAAAACTCTTGCGTGCCGCCTTTTTCTTCCGTGTGAAGCGGGAATTCCATATTGATCAGATTCTTTCCGATTGTGCCTGAGAGCGCTTTGCGGAAAATTTCAAAGTATTTAAAGATTTCTTCCTCAGGCAGAGAGAGGAAAGCATCTTTTAATTCTGTCTTTTTTGTCTTTTCACCGTCCACATAGCAGCCGCACAGTCTTGTGATGGCGCAGTTTTCAGGTGTAAACTGTTTTTTGATTTCACTTACTTCTTTTTTATTCATAAATAAAACCCTTTCGTTTGTTACAGGCGGAATCCCACTGCTTTTAGGCGTGGGAGGAGCCTTGTAAATTTTTAACTAATATAAGTGTATTCGTATCCAACAGTTCGTTGGAAAATTGCAATCTTATTTTAGCATAATAAAAGAAAAATAGAAATCAAAAAACGATCTGTGATATCATGATGATCATATAAAAAATAAACTGGCAGATTATACCGCTGAGAAATGACTGAAATCTGCACATACTAAACTGTGGAAAAACAAAAGAGAGGAGAGTTTTTTATGACAGATCATGACCTTGCGATTGCATTTGTGCCTCCACAGGAATGGGAGACGGTATATGATTCTAAAAAAGCTTTAAAATGCGGAACGATATTTCCGTCATTGGACAAACCATTTTTTGCGGCAGAGGGCTGCGGCTGCGAATCAGCTGGAGAAGAAAAAACAAAGATGAATGACGGATGCCAGCAGCTGCTTGAACAAATTCAGGAAGTAAGTTTTATGGCAGATGATTTACGACTATATCTTGATATGCACGAACAGGATGAGAATGCACTGCAGATGCTGAATGAGATTCTTCAAAAGAGAAAAGAACTTATCAGCTTATTTGCAGTAAATTATTACCCGCTGACATTTCAAAGTCTTCTGGAGAATGGCTGTGAATCAGAAAAAAGATATTGTTGGTCAAAAGGACCGGCGCCATGGGAAGGAGTGTGTACAGATGTGGTATTATGAGAAAAGATTGCAGTTTCCTGTAAAAATCACAAAGACGTGTCCAAAGACAGCACAGATGATTATCAGTCAATACGGCGGTCCTGACGGGGAACTTTCGGCTTCAATGCGCTATCTCTCACAGCGCTATACTATGCCTGTAAAAGAAGTCGGCGGTCTTCTGACAGATATCGGAACAGAGGAACTTGCCCATATGGAAATGATCTGTGCCATGGTCTATCAGCTGACAAAAGATATGGACGTCGAAGATGCAAAAGCAGCAGGATTCGATGCGTATTATATTGACCATACAAGCGGAATCTGGCCGCAGGCGGCAGCAGGTATTCCATTTACGGCAAAAGAATTTCAGTCAAAAGGAGATGCGATCACAGACCTGACAGAAAATCTGGCGGCAGAACAAAAGGCAAGAACCGTTTACGAGAATCTGCTTCGTATGATTACAGACCCAGAGATCCGAGAACCTCTGAAATTTCTGCGTGCAAGAGAGATTGTGCATTTTCAGCGTTTTGGAGAGGCGCTGGAAAAGACAAAAGAGATACTGGATTCTAAGAATTATTATTTTTATAATCCAGAATTTGACAAACAGTTTAAAAATTAAATTTAGATAAATCGCATAAACTGTTAAAAATCATATGTAAATAAAAAAGAAAACAGAGCGTCCCAAAAGCAGTGTCATTTTACAAAGCATTGGAAGAAAGGGCGCTCTTTGTTTGAAAAAATATGATTTCCAAAATAGAAAGAAATGTTATTTTTAAGAAGTTTTTTTTATTTATTCTACTTTTTTCTTATGATTGTCGTTATATATATTAAAGAGGGAGAAAATGGCAGATACATAGAAATCTATGATAGAAGAGGGAAATCATAAAATGATAAGCTCGGATGAATGGTTAATCAGGAAAATAAAAAGAGGTGATGACTTTGCAATTAATGAGTTTGTAGAAAAATATTATCCAATCATATTGAATTACTGCAAAAAGAGGGTGAGAGACTGGGGAATGGCGGAAGATCTGACACAGGAAACATTTGTACATTTTTTTCGCAGTCTGTCTTTGTACAGGCATCATGGAAAGACACAAAATTATCTTTATACAATAGCAGGAAATCTCTGCAGAGATTTTTATAAAACAAATAAGGAAGAGATTCCTATGGAAGAAACAGATCTGACAGGGATTCGTTTATCTGGAATGGCGCAAAATGGTAAACTGTCCTATGACCCTCTGGAAGATGCGGCAGAACGAATGGATATGCAGATGGCTCTTGATAAATTGCCTGATATTTACCGGGAAATTATGAAGCTGCATCTTTTGTATAATTTGCAGCAAATTCAAATAGCAGAAATCTTAAATATAAAAATCCATATTGTGAAGTACCGAATTAAAAAAGGAAAGATACTTCTGCAGAAAATATTGAGAGAGGAGGAATTTTATGACGGAGTATAAAGAGAATAAAAAGCATATCCAAAAAACAATAGAATTGTCAAAGCAGGCTTTTTATAAAGGGTTGGAATCAAGACAAAGTACATGGTCTCAGTTTCTAACAGGGCAAATTCGATTTATCAGAAAACGCTGGTGGGTTCTTCAGTTTCTGATACTGACATTACTATGGAGCGTTATGTATTTGGGAAACAGTAAATCTGTACTCAGAAGAGAAGCAGCTGCGCTGATACCATTGTTCGGAATGATGCTGATGCCTGAGTTATGGAGAAATGTGTATTATCATTCGACCGAAGTGGAAAATACATCCTGCTTTACAATGAGACAGATTTATGCAGCCAGATTGACGATCTTTTCACTTGCGGATCTGTTATTATTGACGATATTTTTCCTGATTTCTATGGTCACTGTCCGCTTGACTTTACTGGACATGATTATTCATTTTATGATTCCCTTAAATGTAACAGCTTGTATTTGCCTTGGAACTTTATGCTGGAGGCGAATACGTTCTGAGTATGCAGCAGTTGGTCTGTGCATTATATGGGTAGGAATCTGGTATCGAATCATCAACAATGAACCGCTTTATCATTCCATCTCACTAGCCATGTGGATTGGGCTTATGCTTCTTTCTTTTGCAGGAATGTTTCTAACTGGGAAATATCTTTTAAAAACGAGTCAGCAGTATGCGGAGGAGGGATTGTTATGGAATTAATAATAAAAAATTTGACAAAAAAATTTGGAGATATAACGGCAGTAGATCAGTTGAATATTCAAATGACAAATGGCGTCTATGGATTGCTCGGATTGAACGGAGCAGGAAAAACAACGCTGATGAGAATGATTTGCACTTTGGTAAAGCCAGACAGCGGTTCTATTTTATGCAATGGAAAAGAGATTCAAAAAATGGATAAAGAGTATCGTCGCCTTTTAGGCTATCTGCCGCAAGATTTTGGATTTTATCCTGATTTTACAGCAGAAGAATATTTATTATACATAGCGTCGATTAAAGATTTACCTTTTGCTCTGGCCCAAAAACGAGTACAGGAATTGCTTCATTATGTGGGAATGGAGAAACATCGAAAAAGGAAAATGAAACATCTTTCCGGAGGCATGAAGCGACGCATAGGAATTGCACAGGCAATGCTGAACAATCCACAGATCTTAATTTTAGATGAGCCTACGGCAGGACTCGATCCAAATGAACGGATTCGATTCCGAAATCTTTTAAGTGAATTATCGCGTGATCGGCTGGTACTGCTTTCCACTCATATTGTGTCTGACATAGAATATATTGCAAATGAAATTTTACTGATGAGAGATGGAAAGATTACAGATTCTGGAACTGCGGCACAACTGATTGAGGCGATGCCAATGCAGGTATATCTCTGCACAGTACCTGAAGATCAGGCGGGAGAGTATTTCAGAAAATATCGTATTGCAAATGCAAAAACGACAATGGAGGGGACAGAACTTCGGATATTAGCGCCGCATTCTCCCGCTCCTGATGCAAGAATGACACAGACGACGTTAGAGGATGTATTTCTGTATCATTTTGGGGAAGGAGGGAAAAATAATGTATTTTGAACTGAAAAAAATATTTTCAAAGACAAGCAGTAAGGTTGCTTTGCTGTTCCTGTTTGGGTTTATGATCTATTTAATAAGTATTGCAAATTCTGTGGTATGGCTGAATGAAGATGGCACGGAACTGACAGGGAAAGCAGCGGCAAAAAAGATTCGTGAGGCGGAACAAAAATGGTATGGTCCGTTGACAGAGGAGAAAATCGCAGATGTAATTACACAGAATTGGGATCAGGGAAACAGAGAAATTCGCACATTGATTGCTAAGGCATTTGGGGGACTTGATACGATAGACACCATGATTGTTGATACCTTAACGGCAGATGATGCGGCAAACTTTTACAAAAATCGGATTAACAGTGTAAAGAACTGGCTGGAAGAGCAGGAAGATTGGTACACGCAGGAGGAGAAAACGTTTATCACAGAACAATATAAAGATATGGAAGTTCCGCTTAATTATGAATATACAAAGGGATGGACGAAACTATTTCCAGCAGTATCGAACCTTCAGACTTTTCTTGTTTTTGTAATCGGATTTCTGGTGGCAGGAATTTTTTCAGAAGAATATCGTACAGGATCCTATTCGATCTATTTTTCATCTGCTCATGGAAGAGGAAAAGCAATCACAGCAAAAATAAAAGCAGGTTTTTTTCTGATCACAGCAGTGTACTGGATATCATTTCTTTTATTTTCTTTTTTGGTTTTGAATCAGCTGGGATTTGGAGGGGGAGACAGCCAGATTCAAACGAGTATGATCGGTTGGGGGAGTTTTTATAATATAACATTTAAACAGGAGTATTTTATGATTGCAGCAGGAGGATATATAGGATGTTTATTTATCGATTCGCTTGCAATGCTGGTGTCAGCAAAAACAAAATCTACAGTTGTATCAGTGATCGTACCTTTCGCAGTGATCTTTGCGCCGTCAGTGATAGGGGTGATAAATACGCCATTGGCAGAAAAAATAAATGGTCTTATGCCATATCAGCTGATACAGATGAACTCTGTAATAAGTGAGTTTTATCTCTACAAAATAATGGGACAATTTATAAAAGGAGCAGGTATTTTGCTGATCTTATATATGATTTCATTTATTGCGCTGCAGCCAGTGACATATCTGATTTTTAAAAGAGGAAAAGCACAATAAATGGAATTTATAAAACTATAGCAGAAAACCCATTGCCTTTAGGCGGTGGGGATTTTGCTTGTACAGAAAGAGAGCGTTTTGTGAAAAAGAAAGCATCTCGATAGCATATGCGAAAGACAGGCAGCATATGATGATAAAAATAAGATTTTCAGGGGTTTTTATGAGAGAGTATATTGAAGAGCGAGCTGTGGAAATAGCAAATTATATTATTGAGGAGAAGGCAACAGTCAGACAGACAGCTAAAAAATTTGGAATCAGCAAAAGCACGGTACATATAGATGTAACAAAAGAGGTATTTTTGTGAAGGTTGTTTATGAGGTGAGGTAAGAGTGTTTAGTGGGGTTAAGACTTTTATATGTAACAACACGTGTTCAAAAGGTAGGATTTAAGCGAAAAAAGCCTCGTGACCATGAGAAAAATAAAAGCAAAAAGTATTCTGTGATAAAGTATAAAGGATTAGAAGAGAAAATGTCTCTTCTAGTCTTTTTTAGTGAGAAAGTAGTTGGTGTGTTTGCTTTTGAAACTATAAGAAGTATAGTAAAATTTGCACCGGATGGAACAGGATACCGTACTAAGATGATATTTGTTAAAGAGAAACTATTGATGGATAGAATGTCGGATATTCAGTTACGATTTTTCAATATAGGGTGA
>JAGZHZ010000030.1 GCA_018366495.1 Clostridiales bacterium | reverse complement strand
ACCTTTTCTATTGGATTTATCTTACTTTTTCTAGACATGAAAATACCCCCACATAGGACTTTTATATTTCATTGTCCTATATGAGGGTAGCATATCATAGTGCGGCAGCCTTTTTTTAATACAAATGATCACAACAGGTGAATGCCATTTTTTTCAGCCAGTTCTACAACGTGATCCGGCCAGAGGGAAGCTTGTACTTCACCGATATGGGCTTTTCTGAGAAAGAACATACAGATACGCGACTGACCGATTCCGCCGCCGACAGTATAAGGAAGTTCGCCATTTAAAACTGCTTTCTGAAACGGCAGTTCTCTGCGGTCTTCACATCCGCTTAAAGAAAGCTGCTTTGCCAGAGAATCTTCATCGACGCGGATTCCCATAGAAGAAAGCTCAAGGGCAATATCAAGCACCGGATAATATACAATGATATCTCCATTTAAGTTCCAGTCATCATAATCAGGAGCGCGGCCATCGTGTTTTTCACCGGAGGCGAGTGTTCCGCCGATCTGCATGATAAATACAGCGCCTTTTAACTTTGCAATTTTATATTCCCGTTCTTTTGGAGTACAGTCAGGATACAGATTTTCCAGTTCCTGAGCTGTGATAAAAAAGATTTCCTTTGGCAGAATCTCTTCAATATAATCATATTGGATAGCCATATATTTTTCAGTCTTTTTTAAAGATTTATATACCTTGCGCACAATGTCTTTTAATGTTTCTTCGCTGCGTTCTTCTTTTTTTATGATTTTTTCCCAATCCCACTGGTCTACATAGATGGAATGAATATTGTCTGTATCTTCGTCACGGCGGATTGCACTCATATCCGTGTACAGTCCTTCTCCGTAGGAAAACCCATATTTCTTTAACGCATACCGTTTCCATTTTGCAAGAGAATGGACGATTTCAGCAGGCGCATCATTTTGTTCTTTGATGCCGAAAGAGACGGGACGTTCCACACCGTTTAAGTTATCATTTAATCCGGACTGCGGTGTCACAAAAAGTGGTGCGGAAACACGCAGCAGATTAAGATTATCAGAAATGGACTTTTGAAAAAAGTCTTTGACGGTTTTGATTGCAACCTGTGTATCGTGCAGGTTCAGCTGTGACTGATAGCCACTTGGAATACAAAAAGTTTCCATAGATCTCATCCTTCCTTCTTAATAATATTTTCCTATTATATCAGTAAAGTGCTATTTTGCCAAGGAAAAATATTAAATTAATGATATGGTAAAGAAATAAAGTAAAATAGATCTAAAAGAAAAAAAGTCGGGCTATGGCGAAAATAGAGGAAACAGGGTTGTATTTGGCGAAAAATTTGGATATAATAACAAAAAGAGGATTATCAAATATGTCGTAAAACCCCTTGCTTTAGCTATGGGGAGTCAAAACAGGGTCGGCAGAATAAAAAGACAGAAGTTCGCTTTTGCGTGTGGCGAGAGGTTTTGCCTGGCAGATCATGAGGGATAAGAGAAATGACATCGGAACAATTTGGAGAGGAGAAAGCAGGGTGAAAGGGAGACGAATCACGGCTGTCGCGATGACAGCATTATGTATGTTTTTGCTGTCTGGATGCAGCAAGGCAAAGTTAAACAACCAGATTGCCGAGGCGATCGGGACAACCGGAATGTATGAAAACAACGAACCGGTGGAGACACCAAAAATGAAGGCGGAACAGCAGCTGCAGAAGATCGAAGAGGAAAAAGAAAATGCTCTCCTGGCAACGCTTGGCGATGCCCAGGAGTATATAGACAGCATGGACTATGAAAAGGCAATGGAGACTTTAAATTCCGTACCTGAAGAAAATGAAAAAGACATCCGCGTGATCGAGGCGAAAGTGGAATGTCAAAAGGGGCAAAGTGAGATGGAAGTATACACTGGACCGATACCTCACATTTTTTTTCACTCTCTGATTGCAGATACAGAGCGGGCTTTTGACGGCGATGCAATGGAAGAGGGATACAATTACTGGATGACGACGACAGAAGAATTTGAAGCAATGCTGGAGAGTATGTATGAGAAGGGATATGTCCTGATTAATATTCATGAGCTTGTGGAGGAGGTTGTCGATAAGGAAACGGGAAAAGTGACATTCGTACAGAATTATCCTTCTGTACCAAAGGGAAAAATTCCATTTGTTCTCTCGCTGGATGACATCAATTATTATGATTATATGAAAAATGACGGTTTTGCCCAACGCCTTGTGCTGGATGAAAATGGAGACGTGAAAAACTTATACATAGATGCAGATGGAAATGAGCTGATAGGAAATTACGATGCCATTCCGATTCTGGATGAATTTGTGCGTCAGCATCCTGATTTTTCACTGCGCGGAGCCAAGGGTATTGTAGGTGAGACAGGATATGAGGGAGCTTTCGGATACCGAACGAATCAAAAGGATTCCGAGACGTATGAGGAGGACTGTGAACAGGTCAGAGCGATTGCAAAACGACTCCGGGAGACAGGATGGGAGATTGCCAGTCACAGTTATGGTCATGATGATTTTGCAATCATTGACGAAAACCGTACGCTGGAAGATATTCAGCAGTGGAAAGCAGAGGTGGAAAGTTTGGTAGGAGAGACCGATATTTTCATCTATCCGTATGGATCGGAAGTGGAATATCCCAGTGAAAAATTAGAACTGCTTCGGGAAGCAGGCTTTCAATATTTCTGCGGTGTGTGGGGAACAAATGAATTCTTGTCGATAGAAGGCGATTATATGCGTCAGAGCAGAAGAAATTTTGACGGATATAATCTGTACCACAATGCGGAGTATCAGAAAGAATTTTTTGATCCGGCTGCAATACTCGATCCTTCACGGCCGGCGTTTACTTGACAGACAGTGTGGAAGAAAATATAATACGAGAAAGGAAAAGGCTGTCGAGCCAGAGAAACTGGCTGCAGTCTTTTCTGTTGTAAAAATTTCAAAATACAGTAGGAAAGGGAAGGACACAGAAAAAAAGAATGGTAGAATTAAACAGCAAAGAGGAAAAGAAACAGTTTTATCGGATGGTGTGTACTCTTGTACTGCCGATGGCACTGCAGAACTTAATCAATGTAGGGGTTCAGTCTGCCGATGTCATCATGCTCGGCAAGGTTGGGGAAACTGCTCTGTCCGCATCTTCACTGGCAGGTCAGGTTATGTTTATCATGTCCCTGATCTTTTTTGGCCTGACGTCAGGGGCAGCCGTTTTGACAGCCCAGTATTGGGGAAAGAGAGACACTAGAACAATAGAGAAAGTATTGGGAATGGCAATGCGGATTGCGATCCTTGTCGGGATTTTATTTACAGTGGCCGTCTATACCGTTCCGTATCCGATCATGAAGATTTTTACATCCGAACCGGAAGTTATTGAAGCTGGTGTGTCTTACCTGAAGATTGTGGGTATTTCTTATATCTTTACAGCGATTACCATGGTCTATCTGAATCTGATGAGAAGTGTGGAGCGAGTGATCATTTCCACCGTTGTATATTCCATCTCTCTGGTTGTAAATATTGTCCTGAACAGTATTTTTATTTTTGGACTGCTGGGATGTCCGGCATTGGGAATCCGCGGCGCAGCGATCGGAACACTTGTTGCAAGAGTCACAGAATTTGCCATTGTGATGTGGTATGCTAAATTTAAGAACAAAGAAGTCCGTTTTAGAATCAAGGACTTATTTGTGAAAGACAAAAAGCTGCAGAAGGATTTTCTGGTATTTGCGATGCCGGTATTAATCAATGAATTGCTCTGGGGAACAGGCACTTCTATGCTGACTGCTGTAATTGGACACCTGGGAAGCTCCATGGTTGCCGCAAACTCCGTGGCACAGGTCGTACGCCAGCTGGCCATGGTCATCAGCTTTGGTCTTTCAAACGCAACTGCGATTGTGATTGGAAAGGCAATCGGAGAGGGAAAAGAAAATTTTGCACGTCTTTACAGCAAACGGTTTATCAAACTTGCGGTCATCGTCGGTGCAGCAGGAGGCGCATTGATTTTAATGATTTCTCCATTTGTGCAGGCAAATATGAATTTGAGCGATCAGGCAAAGAGTTATCTGAGCGTGATGATGTTTGTCATGGCATATTTTGCATTGGCACAATCGTATAACTGTACGATGATTGTTGGAATTTTCCGGGCAGGAGGAGATACAAAATTCGGACTGTATATTGATGTCGGTATGCTTTGGGGATTCTGTCTTGTGGTGGGATCTATCGCTGCATTTTGGCTCAAATTTCCACCGCTTGTAGTTTATATGATCTTGATGAGCGATGAGCTTTTGAAGATCCCGTTCAGCACATGGCGTTACCGCACAGGAAAGTGGGTGCGGAACATCACGAGGTAAAAGTACAAAAAATTTCTCTTTACGAAACAAGAATTTAGGTATATACTAGGATCTACATATTGTTAAAAAATAACGATATATAAAAAATAGATACAACATCTGGTAAAGGAGAAAAAAGCTGCAATGTATGTAATCAAAAAAGATGGGACGAGAGAGGAATTTAATATAGAAAAGATTATTGCAGCGGTCAATAAGTCGGCCGCACGTATCTTATACAAATTTTCAGATGATGAGATTCAATATATCTGCGCATTCGCAAAGGAACGTGCAGAACAGATGCATAAGGAGGGAATTTCCATTCCGGAGATGCACAATATTGTAGAAGGAGCTTTGGAGCACGTTAATCCGAATGTGGCAAAGAGCTACCGCGACTACCGCAACTATAAACAAGATTTTATTCACATGATGGATGATGTATACACAAAGAGCCAGTCTATTCGCTACATAGGAGATAAGAGCAATGCAAATACGGACAGTGCTCTTGTCGCAACGAAGAGAAGTCTGATTTTTAATGAGCTGAATAAAAATCTTTACCGTAAATTTTTTATGACACGCAGCGAACTTCAGGCGTGTAAAGACGGATATATTTATATCCATGACCAGTCTGCACGTCTCGACACGATGAATTGCTGTTTGTTTGATATTGCAAACGTCTTAAAGGGCGGATTTGAAATGGGAAATGTCTGGTACAATGAGCCAAAGTCACTCGATACCGCTTTTGACGTGATGGGGGATATCATTTTAAGCACAGCTGCCCAGCAGTATGGCGGTTTTACTGTTCCGGAGGTTGACAAGGTGCTCGCACCATATGCGGAAAAGAGTTTCCACCGCTATGTGGAGGAATTTAAAAAGTATGGACGGCCGGAATGGGAAGGATATGAAGAACAGGCTCAGCAGTATGCATATGATAAAATAAGACGAGACTTTGAACAGGGATGGCAGGGAATAGAATATAAACTGAATACAGTCGGTTCCTCAAGAGGAGACTATCCATTTGTGACGGTTACGCTGGGACTTGGAACGTCAGAATTTGAAAAAATGGCGTCAATCTCCCTGCTTCAGGTTCACAGAAAAGGTCAGGGAAAACCAAATAACAGAAAACCGGTACTATTTCCCAAAATTGTATTTTTATATGATGAAAATATTCACGGAGACGGAAAAATAAATGAAGATGTCTTTGAGGAAGGCGTTCAGTGTTCCGCAAAGACAATGTATCCGGACTGGCTGTCCATGAGCGGCAAAGGATATATTGCCAGTATGTATAAACGATACGGCAAAGTAATCAGTCCTATGGGATGCCGTGCCTTTTTAAGTCCGTGGTATGAAAGAGGCGGAATGTATCCTGCGGATGATCAGGATTCTCCTGTATTTGTAGGAAGATTTAATATAGGTGCAGTCAGTCTCCATCTGCCAATGATTCTGGCAAAATCGAGATCAGAGAGCAGAGATTTCTATGAAGTGCTTGACTACTATCTGGAAATGATCCGAAATCTGCATATTCGCACCTATGAATATCTGGGAGAGATGAAAGCTTCCACAAATCCGCTTGCTTACTGTGAAGGAGGATTTTATGGCGGTCATCTGAAACCGTCTGAGAAAATCAAGCCGCTTTTAAAACCGATGACAGCATCCTTTGGAATTACTGCCCTGAATGAACTGCAGGAGCTGTACAATGGCAAATCTATCGCAGAGGATGGTCAGTTTGCACTTGAAGTGCTGACCTATATCAATGATAAGGTGACACAGTTTAAAGAAGAGGATGGTCATCTGTATGCAATTTATGGAACGCCGGCTGAGAGTCTTTGCGGTCTTCAGGTAGAACAGTTCAGAAAGAAATTCGGAATTGTGGAAAATGTCTCAGATCGTCCCTATGTGAGCAACAGTTTTCATTGCCATGTAACAGAGAATTTGACACCGATTGAGAAGCAGGATCTGGAAGGAAGATTCTGGGAATTATGCAACGGCGGAAAAATTCAGTATGTGCGCTATCCGATTGATTATAATATTGAGGCAGTCAAGAGCCTGATCCGCAGAGCAATGGCGCTTGGATATTATGAAGGAGTGAATTTATCTCTGGCATATTGCGACGACTGCGGTCATCAGGAGCTGGAGATGGATGTATGTCCTGTGTGCGGATCGAAGAATCTGACAAAAATTGACCGTATGAATGGATATTTATCTTATAGCCGTGTGCATGGAGATACACGGTTAAATGAGGCAAAGATGGCTGAGATTGCAGAGAGAAAATCTATGTAGAAGCAGGAGGAAAAACAGTGAAAAAGCAATATAAATATTTGCTGTTTGATCTGGACGGGACATTAACAGACCCGAAAGAAGGAATCACGCGATGCGTACAGTATGCGCTGCAAAGTTTCGGAATAGAGGTGAAAAGCTTGGATGAGCTGATCTGCTTTATCGGACCTCCGCTCAGAGAGTCTTTCCAGAACTTTTATGGAATGAGTGAAGCAGATGCAGAGAAAGCCGTTGAGAAATACAGAGAGCGCTTTTCTGCTGTTGGAAAATTTGAGAACAGCGTTCTGCCTGGAATTATTCCAATGCTGAAAAAATTAAAGGAAGCAGGAAAAATTATGGCTCTGTCCACTTCAAAGCCATGGGTGTTTGCGGAACAGATTCTGAAAAAATATGAACTGGATTCTTACTTTTCTGTTGTCGTCGGAAGTGAACTGGACGGAACGAGAGATGAAAAACAGGAGGTTATTCTGGAAACACTGAAGAGATTTGGACTTGAGAAGGGCTCTAAAGAGGCAGTTATGATCGGAGATCGGAGACATGATATTTTGGGAGCTAAAAAGTGTGGACTGGATGGCATCGGCGTTCGGTTTGGATATGCCGAAGAAGGAGAACTGGAAAAAGCAGGAGCGGTCATGATTGCAGACACAGTGGAAGAGCTGCAGAGAATGCTGCTCTCCAGCGATATCATTTAAAAAAGAAATATGAAATTTGTACAAGAGATCCATATTCTGTATCATCGTCTGAAAAGATGAAAAGAATATGGATCTTTTCTGCATCTATGATAAAATAAAAGGGATGTATGAAAAAACAGATCATAATAAAAGTTCTGACCTTTAGACACGGGGAGGAACTGGAAAAGAAAGAAGATGGAGAAATGTTTGGAGAATGTCACGCACATTTAATTATGGATGGAAAAAATTATAAAGAAGCAGTGTCAATCCATGAAAAAGGAGTTCAGGAGGATGTTGTCAGAGCGTGTCTGGAGATATATAAAGAAAGAGAAGTGTTATTTCTGCGCGACGGAGGGGATGCGCTTGGAGTTTCGAAAAAGGCGAAGGAGATTGCGCCAGAATATGGAATAGATTACAGAACGCCTGTTTTTGCAATTCACAAGCAAGGACATTATGGAAAAATTGTGGGAAGAGGATTTTCTGATCTGAAAGAGTATAAAATGCTGGTAAAAGAAGTAAAGCGGCAAAAAGGAGATTTTATTAAAATCATGCTGACGGGAATTGTGGATTTTCATGAAGTCGGAGTTTTGACAAGCGCTGCTCTTACCAGAGAAGAGATCCATGAGATGATTGCGATCGCACATGATGAAGGATTTGCAGTTATGGGTCATGTAAATGGAAATGAGACAGTAAAAATTGCAGCGGAAGAAGGAATTGACAGTGTGGAACACGGAAATTATATTGGAGAAGAAGCTATTGAGGCGATGAGAGAATACGGCACCGTGTGGGTTCCTACGATTGCAACGGTAAAAAATTTAGAAGGCAGCGGACGATATGATGATCGCGTCATTCAAAAAATATACGAGATCAATACAGAGCAGATAAAAAAGGCGTGGAACCGCAATGTGACAATGGCGCTTGGAAGCGATGGTGGAGCATACCATGTTTTTCACGGTCAGGGAATCTATGATGAGTGGCATTATTTTCAGGAAATAATAGGCGAAGAGGAAAGTAAGATGAAGAAGCGTCTGCTGGAAGGAGAAAAGAAAATCAGAGCCAAATTTAAACGTTGACGGATGAACAGAGTCTTATCAGATAGAAGAAAATTGGAGAACTGTAAAAAATGGAAAAAGAAAAGTATATCATTTTATTAGTAGAAGATGACGAAAAGCTGCGCAGGACATTGGAAGATTTTTTGCAGGCAACAGGATTTGAAGTGATGGAAGCAAGAGATGGACAGGAGGCGCTTGATATTTATTTTTCAAATAATCAGAAAATAGACTTGATTTTGCTCGATGGAATGCTTCCAAAAGTAGATGGATATGACGTCTTAAAACAGATTCGGGAATATTCAGATGTACCTATTATTATGCTGACAGCAAGAGAATCCGAGGAGGAACAGCTGGAAGGATTGGAAAATGGTGCAGATAATTATATCACAAAGCCGTTTTTGCTGAAAGTTCTGAAGGCTCATATGGAAGCGCTGCTCAGACGAAATAACAGAAAAAGAGGAGAAAAGATCGAGCGAGGGGAAATCCAGATTGAAAAAGAGTCCCGGAAGGTATATCTGAACGGAGAACTTTTGATGATGACCCCAAAAGAATATGATTTGTTGTCCTATTTTATTGAGAATGAAAATATTGTTCTGTCAAGAGAGGTCATCTTAAATGCCGTTTGGGGCTTTGATTATAGCGGAGATATTCGGACAGTGGACACGGTTGTGAAACAGCTGAGAAAGAAAATGACAGAACGTGCGCCATATATTCAGTCTGTTTACGGAGTAGGATATCGATTTGAGGTGGAACATGTTTAAAAAACTGCGAAATAAGGCGGTGATTTCTTTTTGTATTTTTTTATTGCTGGTTGTGGGCGGAACAAGCCTGACATATTATCTTTTTGCTGAGGATCTGTATGTGGCGAAAAAGAAGAAAGTGATGAATGAGGCTTTTCAGGCTTTGCAGACGATGGAGATGGAGGATAAACTTCTGGCAGAACATTCTTTTTTCAAAAAATATGAGGCAGAAAGCTTTTTTGTGATGATCTGCGACGAATCGTTTCAAACAGTATATGTTTCTGGAAGTAAGACGAAAGAGCGGATCATGCGCAATAAGATGAAAAAAGAAATAGAAATGTATCGGGAAGATGCAAAAGCAGAATTAGATGAGGGGGAGACCGGAACGAAAATTATCCTCAGAGGCAAGATGCAGCAAAAAGAGAACATTTATTATGTATATATTTATGAAGATACCGATATTATTAGCAAAAGCGTGGCCTATGCCAGCCATTTTCTGGGATATGAACTGTTGATTCTGATCGTTCTGGGCGGTATTTTCGCCTATATTGCGTCTGTCAGAATTGTAAAACCGATTGAGGAAATGAATCGTGTCACAAAAAAAATTGCCGAAAATAATTTTTCAGTGCGGGTAAAGGTACCTGTCTCGGAGGATGAGCTGGGGTGTCTGGCGCGCAACATTAATCATATGGCGGAGAAAATTCAGAAGGATATGAATGAGCTAAGCAACTATAATTATCTGCTGATGAAGAAAAACAGAGATCTGGCTCAGTTTGAAGATATGAGAAAAACATTTGTGACGAATGTGACACATGAATTGAAGACGCCTCTCGCAATCATTTCAAGTCAGGTACAGATGCTTCAGTATGATGAATCAAAAAAGGAATATTATTATGAATCCATCATGGAAGAAATTGAAAAGATGAGTCATATGATCAGTCAGCTTTTGGGGGATTCTTTTTTGGAAAATAAGATAAAACAGCAGGAAATGGAACGTCAGGATGTATCGAAACTGATATGGAATCTGATTCCAAAATATGAGGCATGGTTTTCCACTAAAAAAATCAAAGTGATTTCACAGATTGAATCTGGGTGTTATGCAAAAGCAGATCCTGGGCAGATAGAACAGGCAGTCGGAAATTATATGATGAATGCGTACAATCATACAAAAACAGGTAAAGAGGTAAGACTTTCTCTCAGAAGGGAAGGAGAAGATCTGTGTCTTTGCGTCTATAATGAAGGAGAAAAGGTGATGGATAAAGAAAAGATATGGGAAAAGTTTATTCAGCTGGACAGACAGACGAAAAATGAAAGCAGAGTAGGGCTTGGGCTTTATATTGTGAAAGATATTATTCAGGCTCATAGCGGACAATGCGGAGTCAACAATATAGAAAACGGGGCGGAGTTTTGGATTCGGATTCCAGCAGCATAGAGAAAAAATGGGAGAAATAGAAATCGGTTTTTCTTGCTCAGACCATTTTGTGATGTCCAGATTCATGAAGTCTGAGCAAGAGAAAAATGATTTGATTGAAATACAGAAAGATTAATTTTTTAGAGCATTTTCAGCAAACTGTGTTGTGATGAGCGCTTCATAGGCTACCATTTCATCCAGTTCACCGGCGCTTTTAAGAATTTCCTGAAGCAGCAGAAAACTGTCTTCTTCAAAAATAAGATTTTCTTTCCAGGTGTCCTGATCTTTATATCGTGTCACGATTGTGATAATTGTCTCCAGATCGTTTTCAGGGAACTGTTTTTGAATGACTGTGGCAATCTCAGCAGGAGAGTGTGTGTTGACATAGTCCATACCCTTTTGGAGAGCATTTGTAAATCGCTGGATGATATCAGGATGATCTTCCAGATAACTGCGCTTTGCACTGTAAGCGGTATATGGAACGTATCCAGATTCCACGCCGCATGATGCAACGACATATCCAACACCTTCCTGCTCTAAGGCAGTAGCAGATGGTTCAAATTCTACAGTAAAGTCACCTTTGCCTCCTGAAAAAGCAGCGGCAGTAGAACCAAAATCGATACTTTGGTCAATCGAAAGATCATGTAAAGGGTCGATATCATGTTTTTTCAGAATATATTCAAATACCATCTGTGGCATACCGCCTTTTCTGCCTCCCAGAATATTTTTGCCTTTTAAATCTTCCCACTCAAAGTCAGGCATAGGATTTCTGGCTACGATAAAATTTCCGGCTCTCTGCGTCAGCTGGGCAAAATTGACGACGTAATCATCTGCGCCCTGGCTATAAGCATAGACAGAAGATTCCGCTCCCATAAATCCGATATCAGCATTTCCAGATAAGACAGCCGTCATGGTTTTGTCAGCCCCGTATCCGGTCACAAGTTCCAGATCAATTCCTTCCTCCTCAAAATATCCCAGCTCGATCGCAGCATATTGCGGGGCATAGAAAATAGAGTGAGCAACTTCATTCAAGGTGACCGACGTAAGATCCTTTTCTGTCTCAGCGGCAAGTACGGCAGAATGTGAAAAGAGCAACAGCGAGGCGAGAAGTAAAATACCGATTCTTTTCTTCATGCAATCTTTCATCCTTTCTTATAAGCAGAGAAAAAAGTTCTCTTGATTCGATAATATTATTATACGAAATAAAGAGAAAAGAGTGCAGGTATTTTTTTTGTCAGTCAAAATAAAAAACGCTATGTAAACGGACAGCCATTCACATAGCGTTTTTCATTTTTCACGATGTTTTCTTCTGATATACCTTCAAAACAGAAGACGCTCTTGATGATCAAAAATAAAAATTATGATTCTTTGATTTCCAGAATGCCCATAGGACAAGCTTTTGCACAGATACCGCAGGCAATACATTTAGAAGGAGCTGCTTCCTCAGATACTTTTACCATAACACCTGTTGGACAGACTTCCACACATTTTCCGCAGTGTGTACATTTTTTCTTGTTGATCATGTAAACGCCTTTTGCATTCTGTGTGATTGCGCCAGCTTCACAGACTTTTGCACATTTTCCGCACTGCAGACACAGAGCAGGTTTTGGACTTCCATCTTCTTTTGCATTGATGCGGATGCAGGATTTATCAGGATCGAATTCTTTGTAAAATGCGTTGGAGCAGGCATCTACACATGCCAGGCAGGCTTTACATGCTGTTTTGTCTGTAAGTACTAATTTTTTCATTGTTTATCCTCCGTTCAATATAGGTTATTACAAACGAATTATACCAAATTAAGAGGAAGATTGCCAGCAAAATATAAGGAATTATCAAAAGATGAGATTTCTGAGAGGAAATATTTCAGGACAGGTGAACTACATTAGCTTATAGAAATCGGAGTCTTATGTTTACGGCATATTAAAGTTCAAATAATTTTAAGCATAGAAAGCTGACAAAAATGGTGATCGGAAGTGTTTTGTGATATAATAAAAAAGAAAGATTGAATAATATTTCTAAAATTAAGAAGTTCTCACATTATGGATGAAATCCGGCGTTTATTGCAGAACATCCGACAGGATGGGTGAGACAGAAAGAAGGAGATCAATTTGAAGAATGTATTAGATGTTCATACACATACTCTGGCAAGCGGTCATGCGTACAATACCATTATGGAAATGGCGAAAGCAGCATCAGAAAAAGGGATGGAACTGCTTGGAATTACAGAACATGCACCTGCGATGCCGGGAACCTGCCATGAATTTTATTTTTTAAATTTAAAAGTATTAAAGCGTTCCTTGTATGGAATCACAGTTTTATTCGGGGCAGAAGCTAATATCATGGACTATAATGGAAAACTGGATCTGAAGGAAGGAATTTTAAAGAAAATGGATCTGGTTATTGCAAGTCTTCATATACCATGTTTAAAGCCGGGCACAAAGGAAGAAAATACAAGAGCATATTTAAAAGCGATGGAAAATCCATATGTCAATGTAATCGGTCATCCGGATGACAGCAGATATCCGATTGATTATGAAGCGCTTGTAAAGGGAGCAAAAGAACATCATATACTTCTGGAATTAAACAATAATTCATTGAATCCAGAAGGGGGAAGAGAGAATCCGCTTCCAAATGACCTTGAAATGCTGAAATTGTGTAAAGAATATCAGGCTCCGATTGTCATAAACAGCGATGCACATTGGATTGATGACATTGGAAATCACTGTTACTGTGATTCTGTGATCAAAGCGGTTGATTTCCCAGAAGAATTGATTGTAAACCGCTCTGTGGAGGAAATAAAAAAATATCTGAATTATTATAAAAGATAAAATGAGTAAATTTCTTTACAGCGCATCTTTAATGTGGTAAAATACAGATATAAAATTTAAGCAGAAAGGCAGAGAAATGAGTAAAAAAATAAGAACAGAAGCAGTAGATAATTTGTTTGAAGCAATTTTAAATTTAAAGAACAAAGAGGAGTGCTATTTATTTTTTGAAGATGTATGTACAGTCAATGAGCTGCTGTCCCTATCTCAGCGTTTTGAAGTGGCAAAAATGCTGAGAGAACGCAAAACCTATTTAGAGATTGCAGAAAAGACAGGGGCATCTACTGCCACAATCAGTCGTGTAAACCGTTCATTAAATTATGGAAATGACGGATATGAAATGGTATTCAACAGACTGGAAGACAAAGACGAAGAGAAAAAATAATAAAAATAAAATATGCAAGATTGAGAAAATAATGAGGGATAAAAAATATCGGAAAATTGCCTGAAAGATACAGAAAACATTCTGATGCAGACGGCAATTTTTCGATATTTTCATTATAACAAAGAATAATTATTTTTTTGGATGATCCTGAGAAGAGACCTGACAGTCGATCAATTTTTCAATCAGCTGTTTTTTGACATATACATCAAAACTGAGAAGACAGATAAAAGCAAAATGGTGCAGCATCTTCTGATCTTCCTCGGGAGCATCAGAGAAAGTAGAACAAGATAAGTTATATTCTTTTGTCAAATCCTCTTTTAATTTTTCAACCTGATCTTTTTCCAGACGGAAGACTTCCCGATAGATATCTTCCAGCTGATAGGAACTGTCAGATTGGAAATATTTTTCAGTGATGGGATTGAGCAGTGTCTGAATGTCATTAAAAGAAAGAATCCCTTTAAAATAATAAATAAAGATCAGGAGCAGAACGTGCTCTTTGGAATATTTTTTCTTAAGTGGCGGAGGAAGCAAATTATTTTTTGCGTAATTGTTAATCATGGTCTTTGTCAAAATCTTGTCGGATTCATAGCGTTTTGAAGATTTTAGATTTTTTTCCATGAAAGTTGTGACTTGGTCCATATACAAATCGATGCCTGGGATTTCTTCCGGCTTAATATAATCAATTCTGGAAATACTGTCCAGAATACTGGATATCATATCTTGTGTGTCTATTTTCATTTTTATCACCTCTTCATTACATTATATAGTTTTTAATACTAGATGACAAGAGGTTTTTGATAGGAAAAAGGAGATTTTTGCGTGACAGAAGCATGGAGTTGCGCTATAATTAAAATTCCAGTGAATGAGAAAAGAAAGGTGAGAAACATGAGCATATATGATACATTAAATGATAAACAGCAGGAAGCTGTCTATCACACAGAAGGGCCTCTTTTGATTCTAGCAGGAGCCGGTTCAGGAAAAACCAGAGTGCTGACGCACAGAATCGCATATTTGATTGAAGAAAAAGAGGTAAATCCATGGAATATCATGGCAATTACATTTACAAACAAAGCGGCAGGCGAGATGAGAGAGCGTGTCAATAAGCTGGTTGGTTTCGGCGCGGAACAGATTTGGGTTGCCACATTTCATTCTACTTGTGTGCGCATCTTAAGAAGGTATATTGACAGATTGGGATATGGGAACCGCTTTACGATTTATGATACAGATGACCAGAAATCTATCATGAAAGAAATTTTTAAGCGCCTGGAGATTGATACAAAGCTGTATAAAGAAAAAAGTTTTCTTGCGGCTATTTCCTGTGCAAAAAATGAACTGCTGACACCGGAAAAATACGAAAAGACAGTGGGCGGAGATTATTATAAAAAGAGAGTGGCACAGGTATACTATGAATATCAAAAAGAGCTGATGCAAAATAATGCTCTTGATTTTGATGATCTTTTAATGAAAGCAGTTGAACTGCTGCAGAAAAATCCAGATATTCTGGAATCTTATCAGGAACGCTTCCGTTACATAATGATTGATGAATATCAGGATACAAACACTGCACAGTTTCAGTTTGTCAGCCTCCTTGCCCAAAAATATAAAAACTTATGTGTAGTTGGAGATGATGACCAGTCGATCTACAAGTTCAGAGGGGCAAATATCCAGAATATTTTAAATTTTGAAAAAGTATTTCCAGACACAACAACAATTAAACTGGAACAAAATTACAGGTCTACACAGAACATTTTAAATGTAGCAAATGAAGTGATTAAGAATAATGTGGGCAGAAAACAGAAAAAGCTGTGGACACAGAATGAAGTGGGAGAAAAAGTAAAATATAAACAGTTCTTAAACAGTTTTGAAGAGGCAGATTATGTGACTGCATGCGTGAAAAGAAAAGTGGAATGTGAGAGCGCTTCCTATAAAGATTTTGCTGTTCTATATCGGACAAATGCGCAGTCCCGTATATTTGAAGAGAAATTTTTAAATTCTAATATACCGTATAAAATTATCGGCGGCATGAACTTCTATGCTCGAAAAGAAATCAAAGATATCTTAGCATATTTAAAAACGATTGAAAATGGACGGGATGATCTGGCAATCCGAAGGATTATTAATGTACCAAAACGAGGAATCGGAGCTACAACGCTGTTAAGAGTACAGGAATATGCACAAGAAAAAGGAATGAGCTTTTACGATGCCCTGCGCTATGCAGAACAGATTCCAGGTCTTGGACGTGGTACGGCGAAAATTATGGCGTTTGTTACTCTGATCCAGTCAATGAGAAGCAAGGCAGAGATTTTATCTGTAAAGGAATTAATTGAAGACATTCTGGATAAGACGGGATATTTGGAAGAATTGCGGGCAGAAAGAACAGATGAGGCACTGTCAAGACTGGAAAACTTGGATGAATTGATCAATAAGGCAGCATTATATGATGAGAGTGCGGAACATCCGAATCTGTCCGAATTTTTAGAAGAAGTAGCACTTGTGGCTGACATCGACAATTTCGATGAAGAAAGCGATTATGTGGTGATGATGACGCTGCATAGCGCAAAAGGTCTGGAATTTCCGTATGTCTATATGGCAGGAATGGAAGAAGGTCTGTTTCCAAGTTATATGACAATTATGTCAGAAGATCCTACGGATCTGGAAGAAGAACGCCGTCTTTGCTATGTGGGAATAACAAGAGCAATGCAGGAACTGACGATGATGAGCGCTCAGCAGAGAATGGTACATGGAGAAACACAGTACAGCCGTCCTTCCAGATTTTTAAAGGAAATTCCAGAAGAATTGATGGAAATCGGGGGAGAGAGAAAACGTGTTCAGATGACGAGAGAAGAAAGAGAAACCGTAAAACAGGCGGCATACCTGAAGGCAAGAAAGGCATTTGAACAGAAAGTCTTTGTACCAAAAAATCTGGAAAAACAGGAGAAAAGCAAACTGGGATATCAGGAAGGCGATACGGTAAAACATATAAAATACGGAGTCGGCATGGTAGAAAAAATTGAAGATGGGGGAAGAGATTATGCCGTCACGGTGAATTTTGAAAAAGCAGGCGTAAAGAAAATGTATGCAGCATTTGCAAAACTAAAGAAACTATAAAAATTTATTAATTTTTAATAGTAAAAATCGCTTGTTGGTGGTATACTAGACAAAAGAAAATGTAGAAAGGACGTGTGAAAATGAACAAAATTGAAGAGCTTTTAGCTGCTTTGCAAAAGAAAGATGAAGAAAAAAGCAAAAAGAAAAATAAAGTGCTTTGGGTTCTGGCAGTAGTTGGAGCAGTAGCAGCAGTTGCAGGCATTGCATATGCGGTATATCGTTACTTTACACCAGATTATCTGGAAGATTTTGATGATGATTTCGACGACGATTTTGATGATTATTTTGAAGATGAAGAGGAACCTGCTCATACAGCAGAGACATCAAATGAGACAGAAAAATCAGAAGATGCTGAGGAATCAGAGGAAGAATAAAAGGATGAAAAAAGACAGATGTGTTCTCGCACCTGTCTTTTTTGTAAGATCAGAGAGGAGATTAGCTTGAAAAAAGGTCAGATTTTTGAAGGAATAATTGAACGTATTATTTTTCCAAATAAAGGAATTATAAAAACAGATGAAAAAGAAGTAGTTGTAAAAAATGGGATTGAGGGCCAGACCGTTCGATTTATGATCCAGAAAGTCAGAAAGGGAAAATGCGAGGGACGGATTCTGGAGGTATTGAAAAAGTCAGAAAAGGAAATCGAACCATGTTGTCCTCATTTTGCTGTATGCGGAGGCTGTACTTATCAAAATCTCCGATATGAAGATCAGCTGGAGATGAAAAAGACGCAGGTAAAAGCATTGATGGATGGAGTTTGTGATTCCTATGAATTTGAGGGAATAAAAGGAAGTCCCAGACAGTCTGAATATCGCAATAAAATGGAATTTTCTTTTGGAGATGAATATAAAGACGGACCGCTTGCGCTGGGTCTCCACAAAAGAGGAAGCTTTTATGATATTGTGACGGTAGATCAGTGTAAGATCGTCGATGAAGACTATGGAAAAATTTTAAGATGTGTACTGGAAGAAGCAAAAAAATTGGAACTGCCTTATTATCATAAATTATCACATCAGGGATATTTCCGTCATCTGCTCGTGCGCAAAGGGGTAAAATCGAATGAGATTCTGGTGGATCTTGTGACAAGCACACAAGCATTGCCGGATCTTACGCCGATGAGAGATGCACTTTTAGCTCTTCCATTAAATGGGAAAATTGTGGGCATTTTACATACAGAAAATGACAGTCTGGCTGACGTCGTACAAAATGACCGGACAGAAATCTTGTACGGACAAGATTATTTTGAGGAGGAACTGCTGGGACTGAAATTCAAAATTTCTCCATTTTCTTTTTTCCAGACAAACTCTCTCGGGGCAGAAGTATTATATGAGACGGCAAGAGAGTATATCGGAACAACGAAAGATAAAATTATTTTTGACCTGTACAGCGGAACGGGTACGATTGCCCAGATTCTGGCGCCTGTAGCGAAAAAGGTCATAGGAGTAGAAATCGTTGAGGAAGCAGTTGAGGCGGCAAAAGACAATGCAAAAAGAAACTGTCTGGAGAACTGTGAATTTATTGCAGGCGACGTGCTGAAAGTGATCGATACGATTGAAGAAAGACCGGATCTGATTGTGCTTGATCCGCCAAGAGATGGTATTCATCCAAAAGCATTAGAAAAGATTATTGCATATGGAGTAGAAAATATGGTTTATATTTCATGTAAACCGACGAGTCTGGCAAGAGATCTGGAAGTACTGCAGGCAAGGGGATATCAGGTTGAGAAAATTTGCTGTGTTGATATGTTTCCTTCAACGTGTCATGTGGAGACTATTGTGTTGATACAAAAGAAAAACTCGTAGAAATCCTTTATTTTAGGCACTTTGCGAAACATTTTACCTTTACTTCAGAGGGCAAAAATTCACGCAATAAACACCTAAAAAACTATTTTGATGTTTCGGTGGTAATAGATATCGGGTGTGGGAACACAAACGAAAAATAAAGGTTTTTTAAAATATATTTATCTATGTAGTGTCCACCTTGCCACAAAAATGTAGGCGACATTCATTTGTATAAGGGCAGATAAGCGTATCATTAGAAATAGTGGTACGCTTATTTTTTACCCCTATTACACATTTGAGTACCCTACCCATTCTTCTATATAATGAAGTCAAGAACGGAGGTGCTGACAATGAGAGAAACAAAATACCATGCATATCTGGATAGTGAGGAAAGAACAATCCTTTTACATAGCCTTGTGGAATTGAAAAATCAACTTATTCAGCAAGGCAGATATACAGACTGTGTTGACGAGCTGATTGTCAAAGTCATAAACGCCCCTGTGAAGAAACTAAAAGTATTGGTGTAGGAGGTTGTGATGTATGACAAAGATTTTGCCGAGCTTGTGAAAATTGCAGCGGAGAAATTAAAAGAAGATACCGTTTATAAAATGCTCACACGCAGCGAGGATTATCAAAAAGAAAGCGACGCAAGGGATAAGGCGGAACGAAACTATGAAAATCTTGATTTGACAATGGAACAGAGAAAGGTCTGTGATATTTTTTTAGATTACAGAGATAGGCAGAGCTTGGAATACTCTGATTATTCCTATTTGGCAGGCTTATATGATGCGTTCCGTATCATGGCGGTCATTTTCCCTGACAGGTGGGATATGGAGCAGATACAGAAAGCCTTATCCTTAATTGAAAACTGAATATAGAAATGGATACATAGTCGATTGGTGTAACAGCCAGTCGGCTTTCTTGCGTTCAGAGCGAAGTACATAGCCGCCTTTGACAAAGCGGCTAAATAAAAGCGAAAGGAGGACGCTATATGTCAAATTGCAAAGTGATCGCTCTGACCAATCAGAAAGGCGGTGTGGGTAAGACCACCACAGCCGTCAATCTGGGCGTGTGTCTATCAAAGCAGGGAAAGAAAGTCCTGCTTGTGGATGCAGACGCACAGGCGAATCTTACAATGTCGCTTGGCTATCCACGACCAGATGATTTGCCCATATCCCTTGCGACGATTATGCAGGACATCATCGACGATAAACCCTTTGATGTTCAAAAAGGCATCCTGCATCACAGCGAGGGTGTTGATCTGTTACCCTCAAATATTGAGTTATCAGGTCTGGAAGTAAGGCTTATCAATGCAATTAGCCGTGAGCGTGTTCTGACGACCTGTATTAACGAGGTCAAAAAGAATTACGACTATGTGCTTATTGATTGTATGCCGAGCTTGGGTATGCTGACAATCAACGCATTGGCGGCGGCTGACAGCGTGGTTATCCCGACACAGCCGCATTATCTTTCTGCAAAAGGTCTGGAGTTATTGCTTCGCTCTGTGTCAAAAGTCAGACGGCAGATCAATCCCCATCTTCGGATTGACGGTATCTTAATGACAATGGTAATGCCACGCACGAACATTTCTAAGGAAGTGACTGCATTGGTAAGGAGTGCATACGGTCAGAATATCAAAGTTTTTGATGCTCAGATACCACATTCTATCCGTGCAGTAGAAGCTACCGCAGAGGGAAAGAGCATTTTCGCCTACGACAAAGGCGGTAAGGTTGCCGCAGCTTATGAGCAGTTTGGAAAGGAGGTGGCACATATTGGCGAGAAGCAGAAAAAGCAGCATCGAGCTGACTGCATACGATGACCTTTTTCAGACAGACGAAAGCCGTGCAGAAGCGGCATTAAGTAAGATAAGGGATATTCCCATTTCTGAAATTGATGAGTTTCCAGACCATCCCTTTAAGGTTTTAATGGATGAGGATATGGAACAGCTTGTTGACAGCATAAAAAGAAACGGTGTAATGACACCTGCGACTGTCCGTTTGAAGGAGGACGGCAGATATGAGCTGATTAGCGGTCACAGGAGAAAAAAGGCTTGTGAGCTTGCGGGGCTTGATACGCTGAAATGTGAGGTCAAGGAGTTTTCCCGTGATGAAGCCATTATTGTAATGGTGGAAAGTAACCTGCAAAGAACGACCATTTTGCCGAGTGAAAAGGCGTTTGCCTATAAGATGCGGTTGGAAGCGATGAACAGACAAGGACAAAGATTAGATTTAACTTCGACACCAATGGTGTCAAAGTCACGGTCAAACGAGGAACTTGCCGACAAAGTTGGCGAAAGTCGTGAACAGATACGCCGCTATATCCGCTTAACTGAGCTTGTACCTGAAATTTTGCAAATGGTGGATGAGCGTCAGATTGCGTTTCGTCCTGCGGTAGAAATCTCTTATCTTTCCGAGGAACAGCAATATACTTTGCTTGAAGCGATGGAATATAATGACGCCACGCCCTCACTTGCACAGGCTATCAAAATGAAAAAGTATATGCAGGAGGGAAAGCTGACAGACGGGGTGATCAGTTCCATTATGGAAGAAGAAAAACCGAACCAGAGAGAAAAGCCTGCTTTCCGTGATGAAAGGATAACCAAGCTCATTCCCAAATCTGTACCCAAAGGGAAAGAATCCGATTTTGTGGTCAAGGCGTTGGAGTTTTATAACCGCCATCTGCAAAGAAGCAAGGCACAGGAACGATAGCCACACATCAAGGGACAGGTCTGTCTGCTTGGGGGGATAGCCTTTTTTTTCGCTTTCCCCCTCTCCACACCTCTCCCCCTTAATACTGCCAGTTACTATCCGAGAAAAGAAAAACAATAAGCTGCCAGAGGGCGGCTTTTTTCGGTTAGCAGGCAATATCTATTTTCAATATCAACAGGAGGTAAATGATGAAATTCAAAAAAATATTCCAAAAGGCTGCGGCTGTTGTGATGGCTGCGGTTACGGTATTCTCCGTACTGCCTGCCACCACAGCCTTTGCAGCCGTAGGAGATGTTGGTACGATTTCCTTTTCACACACTTATGACGGGAACGGAAATGCAATGAGGTACAATTCAAGTGCCAACATCAACGGTTATATCGCAGGCGGTACGGGTAACTATAAATACCGTATGTTTGTGGATGGCGACACAGCATTTTGTTTACAGCCAGGTGTGCCGCTAAAAACGGGCAACACCTTGAAAGAAGCATCTTCCGAAGCATGGAACGCTCTTTCGAGAAGCCAGAAAAAAGCAGTTGGGCTTGCCCTGCTCTATGGGTATCAGGGAAACCGAGGAAATCTGTCTGGATCAGACGATGAGAAATGGCTTGCGACCCAGACTCTTGTATGGGAGTTTGTTACGGGATGCCGTGAAGCCACAGGCTCATACCGCCAGACAAGCAGCACCGTGTACAGCCTGCACTTTGGTTCTCATTATCCAAACAGCGGAGCAAAGAAAGTCTATGACCAGATTGTTTCGCTGATGAGTAAGCACAATACCATTCCGAGCTTTATGTCAGGCGGGAAAGACGATATTACAAAGGAGCTTGTCTATAAAGACGGGAAATACAGTTTAACGCTGACAGATAAAAACGGTGTGCTGTCCGAGTATTCCTTTGCAAGTTCCAGCGATGCAGTCAGCGTAGCAAAATCTGGAAATAAGCTCACGCTCACATCAAAGAAAGCCTTTCATGGTTCTGTAAGGATTACAGCAACCCGAAACGGAGTGCCTGTGGTCAGTCAGAGTGCCAAACTGATTGCTTATGGTGATCCGAACTTGCAGGATGTTATTACAGGTGTAGAAAACGCTTCTCCTGTATCTGCCTATCTCAATGTGGAAACACCGACAGGCACGATTGCCCTGAAAAAGACTTCTGAGGACGGCGTTGTAGCAGGCATTCAGTTTACCATCAAGGGTGAGGGTATCAATAAGACGGTAACGACCGATGAAAATGGAAATATCACAGTAGAAGGTCTGTTCCCTGCCACTTATACCATCACAGAGCAGACCATTGACCGTTATGAACCACAGCAGACTCAGACGGTAACACTCATCGGCGGCAAGACAACCACAGTCAACTTCAACAACACCCTAAAGCGTGGCAGCCTTGAAGTAGTCAAGACTTCCGAGGACAATCTGGTGGAGGGCGTGAAATTCCATTTGTACGGCACATCTCTTAGCGGACTTGCAGTCGATGAGTATGCTGTCACCGATGGAAAAGGTGTAGCCAAGTTTGAGGATGTCCTGATCAGCGGCGACACCCCGTATGTGCTTGAGGAAGTGGATACAGCAATCCGCTATGTTGTTCCTGCATCCCAGACCGCACCGATTGAATGGAATAAGGTTACAAACCGCAGTTTCCAAAATATTCTCAAGAAATTCAATGTGACGGTAACTAAGACCGATGCAGAAACAGGAACACCGCAGGGGGACGCATCTTTGGCAGGTGCGGTTTATGGCATTTACAAGGGCGAAGAACTGATTGACACCTACACCACCGACGAAAACGGTCAGTTTACGACCAAGTATTATGTGTGCGGCGATGACTGGACAATCCGAGAAATCAGTCCGTCCGAGGGGTATCTTCTTGACCCGACTATTCATAAAGTCGGTGCAGAGCCAGAACTTTATGAGGTGGAATATAATTCTGTCGAAAATGATGTGAATGAGCAGGTTATCAAGGGAAATATCGCTATTATCAAGCATACCGATGACGGCGAAACAGGCATCGAAACTCCAGAAGAAGGTGCTGTCTTTGAGGTATTCCTTAAATCGGCAGGCAGCTTTGAGCAGGCAAAAGAAAGCGAGCGTGACAAGCTCGTCTGTGATGAGAACGGTTTTGCCCAGACAAAAGATATGCCTTATGGCATTTATACGGTAAAACAGACTTCTGGATGGGAAGGGCGTGAGCTGATGAAGCCGTTTGATGTGTTTATCAGTTCCGACGGTCAGACCTACCGCTATCTTATCAACAATGCCAACTTTGAAAGCTATATCAAGGTTGTGAAGAAAGATGCGGAAACAGGGAAAACCATCCCGTATGCAGGGGCAGGCTTCCAGATTTACGACCCGAACGGCAACCTTGTGACAATGACTTTCACTTATCCAGAAGTGACAACCATTGATACTTTCTATACTACCGCAGATGGCGAGTTGATCACCCCGCAGGCTTTGGAATACGGAAAAGGCTATTCCCTTGTGGAAGTACAAGCCCCGTACGGCTATGTGCTTGACTCCGAGCCTGTGTATTTTGATGTAGTGCAGGAAAATTCGGAGGAAGAAAGCGGAATTACCGTGATTGAGGTAGTACGATCCAATCTGGCACAAAAAGGTAGGATTACCGTAGAAAAGTCTGGAGAGATTTTTTCAAGTGTATCGGAAAACAACGGAATGTATCAGCCAAACTTTGCCGTAGGAAATCTGGAGGGTGCGGTTTATGAGATTACCGCAGCCGAGGATATTGTAACCTTAGAGGGAACAGTCAGAGCAAAAAAAGGTGAGGTGGTAGATACCCTGACCACAGGTGCAGACGGTACGGCAAAATCAAAGGAATTATATCTTGGAAAATATGAAGTGAAGGAAGTGACAGCACCGAATGGTATGGTGCTGAATGATGAAATTCACTCCGTCGAGCTTGTCTATGCAGGACAGGAAATTTCGGTAACAGAAACAGAAACGAGTTTCTACAACGAGCGTCAGCGTGTGGAAATCGACCTTGTAAAGAACCTTGAAACCGACGAGCATTTTGGTGTGGGCAATAACGGGGAGATCTTTGATGTTGCCTTTGGGCTGTATGCAGAAAAGGAATTGACTGCCGCAGACGGTACGGTCATTCCTGCTGACGGACTGATTGAGATTATTACTCTTGACGAGAACGGAAATGGCAAGGTTAAGACTGACCTTCCGATGGGCAATTATTATGTGAAAGAGATTGCAGCAAACGAAGCGTATCTTACAAGTGATACGAAATACCCTGTAAACTTTGAATATGCAGGACAGGATACCGCCATCGTCCACCTTGCAGTCAATGACGGCGAACCCATTGAAAACAAGCTGATTTATGGTTCTGTAAGCGGAAAGAAAACCGATGAGGACGGCAAGGGCTTAGGTGGTGCTGTCATTGGCATCTTTAAGACCGGCACAGAAGAATTTACAAAAGAACATGCGATTTTAACTACCACATCAAAGGATGACGGTAGTTTTTCTTTTGCCAAAGTGCCGTATGGTTCTTGGATTATCCGAGAGGTAGAAAGTCCGAAAGGCTTTGTACTGTCCGAGGAAGAAATTCCTGTTACGATCGGCAAGGTGGATGAAGTTGTGGAAATCGAGCTTGTGAATGAATTTATCATAGGCAATATTGAGCTTACCAAAGTTGATAAGGATTATCCTGACAATAAGCTGACAGGTGCAGCTTTTGAAGTCTTTGCGGATACCAACAAAAACGGCGAGTACGACAAGGAAGATGAGCTGCTTGGCGAAATGTCTGAGCTTGGCGGCGGCATCTACCAGATGAGCGAGCTTCGATACGGAAAATATTTTGTCCGTGAAAAGACAGCACCAGAGGGCTTTGTTCTTGATGAAAATGTCTACACCGTATTCATTGAGGAAAATGGCAAGACCTATGTGGTGGAAAATGAAGCAGGCAAAGGCTTTGTCAATGCCCCGCAGTCAGGCAGTCTTAAAATTGTCAAAACATCTTCCGATGGCAAGGTGGAAGGCTTCTCTTTCCGAGTGACAGGTGCAAATGGATATGACCAGACTTTTAAGACCGACAAAAATGGAGAAATCGTGATTGAAAACCTGCGTATCGGAGAATACACCATTTCCGAGGTCAGCGATAAGGCATCGGCAAACTATATCCTGCCTGCCGAAAAACAGATTACGGTCAAAGTGGGATCAACTACGGTTGTTCAGATGCACAATGAACTGCGTGACACCCCGAAAACAGGGGATGACTTCAATCCGTTCCTCTGGGGAGGACTGGCGGCAGTTTCCCTCATTGGTGCAGGTACGCTCTTGATCGCAGGGCTGAAAAAGAAGAAGAAGGAGGACTAAGGAATGGAAGTAAAGACGGTGATCGCCATTGTGCTTGTGATGTTCATTGTGGGCGGAGCAATCTGGCTGAACATCCGTAACCGAAAGAAGAAGTAAAGTGTCTGGGGGCAGCCTTTTCGGGCTGTCCCCTTTCCATATACGGAGGTATGTATGCAGAAATTGAGAACCATTGAGGATAAGGTGCGAGCCATTCTGAAAAAGGACGAGGAAGCCAGAAATGACGATATGGTGCTGTATCTGAAAGTATGTAACAGCTATTTTAAGGACGCAGGGGCGATGCCCTTTGCGGAAGTGATGTCGCAGTACCGTTATCTGGGACTGCCGAGCTTTGAGAGCGTGGGCAGGACACGCCGAAAGCTGCAGGCAGAACATCCAGAGCTTTTAGGCAGCATCCGTATCCAGAAGATCCGTGCCAAGCAGGAACAGAATTACAGGCGTTACGCCAAAGAATGAGAGGTGGCTTATGAACGAAGAAAAACGAATGAACGGCGGTTATGAAATTATTGAGAGCTGTCAAATCGGGCGTACAGAGCTTGTTATCGGGCATAACTCCAAAGCCCCGAACCCTTATGTGTGTTGGTACTGTAAGGACGGATCAGATTATTTCTGGGGGTATTATTGCAATCAGCTTTCCGAAGCAAGGGATAAGCTGAATGAACGCTATCAGAACGAGTGCAGGATGCCCTATAACCAACCAGAAAAGAAACAGAGGAATCACAATGACCGAGAACGCTAAGAAAAAATATGATTGTGCGACCTGCCCTTATCCCCGCTATAAGGAAGGGACGGTTATTTTCTGCGATGTATGTATGCAGAAGATTTTAGACAGGAAGAAAGAAAAACAGCGACAGGAGGATGGGAATGAGTAAGGAAAAACGAATGGCAGGCTCTTATGAGATTGAGCAGAGCATTTATATCGGCGAAAAGGAAGTGCTGTTTGGGGTAAATAAGGCGGAAGAATATCCCTTTATGGTCTGTTACTGTTCTTATAACAATCCCCTGTCTGCCCCGTGGTGTACGGAAGCTATTGGTACGGACGATTATCTGGAAGCGATGCAGGTGTTTACAGACCGAGTACAGGCACAGATCGAGCTTGTAAAAACGGAGCAGGAACAATACCGCTTTGATAAAACACCGTTTACTGTTTCCGACTGTATTCCCGATAATCACAGCTCGAATATCGTCGGCAAGGTGGTGGTTATCAACGCCGAGCCGAAACGATATGAATATCAGCACGCTGCCTATCAGCTTGTATTGGCAGACGGTGGACACGGTGCAACAGGCGGCAGAGGGCAGGCGGTGTTTGGCACTTGCCTTGCCACAGGTGAGCGTGGCAGATGGGAAAGATATGATGTGCTTGGGGAAATCAAGCCAGAAAAAATGCCAGAGTGGGCAAAGGAAGCTCTCACAAAACTGAAAGTACAGCAGAAAGAGAAAAAAACGCACAGTCGGGAGGAACGCTGATATGGAGATACGACCATTAACCCCGACAGAACAGAAATACACTTATGCCCAAAGTATGCAGATTGAGGGGCAGACAGGTACAATCGGACATCTGCGTGGAGATTTTGCAACAACAGGCTATGGCTTTTATACCACTTGGTTTGATACCAGACCCCAATGGAAAACGGACGAATTTAAGGCAGACCTTGATACCGTCATCAATGCTTTGCGGGAGGATAAGGGACTTTTGCACAACCGTTATGATATGGGTGCTTTTGCAAGGTGATCCTATGTCAAGAAAAAGTACAAATTAAATGTAACCAATTTTCTCTGTTCTGAGCGAAGTTTAACTTGCTATTTTTATTACATTCTCCTCGATGT
>JAGZHZ010000058.1 GCA_018366495.1 Clostridiales bacterium | reverse complement strand
AGACCACATTCTTATAATGATTATCGGACACCATTTGAAGCCCGGTATGGAATACGAAATTATTAGGCACAAGTGTTACAAAAATGCTTGACCACAACATTTCCCAAGTAGTTTATCTATCATCATATTTGCTTAAATTCTGTATGAAAGAATAAAAGATATAAAAAATATTACGTTCAGGACGAAAAAACGATCATTTAGGAAAAAAACATAGAATTTTTAAAAGAAATAATATAATAAAATAATAGTAAATAATAGTAAATAAAAGTAAATAAAAGTAATTAAAAGTAATTATCAAATGTGTCGTAAACTCCTTTCATTTAGCTATGGGGAGTGTCAAAATATAAATCAGAAGAAAAAGATAATAATCGGAGATTACCTATAAAACAGAACAATAAGATGAACAGAGAAAGAAGGTGGATGTATGAGAGAAAAGAGACGAAAAAGGACAGCATGGATACTGGACGGGATTTTGATCGCAGGTTTTTTGACACATTGTATTATTTTGTTTGTACTGAATAAGGTTCTGCCACCGCCAAATCTTCCAATCGAAGATGCTATGGTGAGAATGTCCTGGAGAAGATCAGCAGAAAATATCATATGGTTATGCAACACAATCTATATCATAGGACAGATTGCTCTGATACTGAAAATGATGTGGGACAGAGATTTTATTCCATTTTCAAAGCTGTTTCTCTTTGCAGGAATACAAGTTTTGGCGATGTTTATTTGTCCGATACTGTTCTCATTAATTGACCCAGCGACATGGGGAGACTATTTTTTCTGGAGCTGGGGAATATTGGTTACGTTTTTAATATTCTTTGGTTTGCTGCTGATTTCAGATCTTTATAGGTTCTACAAAGAAAAACGATTGTGCAAAAGAACATAAAAAGAAACGGAAATATGATATAATCTGAACAAAATATACAAAATAAAGAACAATGACAAGAATTGACACATGAAGGTGCAAAAACAGGCAGATGACTGTCAAATATGTGGAGATTACAACCTCTGAATTTTTTGATACAATAAAGACATCAAAAACGACGTGATTCAAAAAATGGAGGTATTAAGATGAACAAGAAAATTGTTTTAGCTGGAACGACAGCTGCTCTTGTTATGGGAATGAGCGGCATGGCTGTATTTGCTGAGGAGGCACCTGCAGCATCCTACAGCACAGTAATCGAAGTTGAGGACTGGGGCGCAACAGTTACAAAAGTAATCGTAGATCTGGGAAAAGAAGTATCAGGCGAGATTGACACAGATACATTTTCTGTACATGTAAAGAGAAGCGATGACCGTCTGGAAGAGCCATTGCTGGAAGAAGGCGACCGCCGTGTGACAAACGCTTACATTTCTGACGCAGAAGGAAATGCAGCAGAGTCTGGACAGTATGCTACATTAGAATTAGCTTACGGACCAAGCATCACTCTGGGCAGCGCTTTAAACTATGCTGAGGGAAGAAACGTATGGATCGACTGTGACTACACAATCACACAGGAAGAAGATATCGTAACAGATCAGGAAACATTATCTGGCATCGTTGCTACAGAATATACAGGAAGTACTCGTCTTGGAATTGATGATTTCAACATCAGCAGCGATACATTCGATGGAATCGAATTCGCAATGGCTGATTATAAACCAGAAGACACAGCAGAAAAACATCCTCTGATCATCTGGCTGCATGGCGGCGGAGAAGGCGGCACAGACGCTACTATTCCATTAGCTGCAAACAAAGCAATCAACTTAGCTTCTGAAGAAATTCAGCAGTATTTTGGCGGCGCTTACGTATTAGTTCCACAGGCTCCTACCTATTGGATGGAAGGCGAAGGCGGAAGAGCAGATGGAAGCTCTATCTATACAGAAGGTTTAATGGAACTGATTAAAGATTATGTGGCAGACAATCCTGGTGTTGATGAGAACCGTATTTATGTAGGTGGATGCTCAAACGGTGGATACATGACAATGATTCTGATGCGTGATTACCCAGAATACTTTGCAGCAGCTTACCCAGTATGCGAAGGTCTTGCAGATACCATGATTTCTGATGAAGATATTGATATTTATAAAGATCAGAATATCTGGTTCGTAACAGCAGCAACTGATACAACACTTGATCCTGTATTATATACACTGCCAACATACACACGTATCCGCGAAGCAGGATCTGAGAACGTTCATCTGACATTCTTCAAAAATGTAGAAGATAAAACTGGTTTATACAGACAGGAAAATGATCTTCCTCATGAATATGACGGACACTGGTCATGGACATATGTATACAATGATCAGGTTTCTGCAAGAATCAACGGCGAAGAAGTTGGTCTGATGGAGTGGATGGCTGCACAGAGCAAATAAAAAAAGTGAATAAGCTTTAAGCATGAGAGCTGTTTTTTAACAGCTCTCATTTTGCGTTGTCTCTCATACGATATATCGTAAGTGCAAAATAATTCGACGGATTGTGTTACCCTAAAAATGAATCCATAATAATCATTAGAAAATGCAAGCATTTCACTTCATCTTCTCTTGCTAGA
>JAGZHZ010000029.1 GCA_018366495.1 Clostridiales bacterium | reverse complement strand
TCTAGCAAGAGAAGATGAAGTGAAATGCTTGCATTTTCTAATGATTATTATGGATTCATTTTTAGGGTAACACAATCCGTCGAATTATTTTGCACTTACCATATTTCACCTCAAGTTATTTTAGCAAGTATAAAAGTAGCAGAAAAGACAAAAAGTTCTTTATTATTTGCGCATACACATCCGTCATCAGAATTATTTCCTAAAGAATTTCAAGTATTTAAAGATACTGAATTTACTAAATCAGATTTATATTTTAATGAAAGAGTAAATAAATTGTTAAAAGAAAGAGAAATGATATCAAAATCAGTATATTATTTAACAATAAATAAAGAGACCTATTGTGCAATTATGTGGAATGGAAAAAAATATTTTAATGTTACAATACCAGCGTTTGAAAAAAAGAATATCAGAAAGAGCAGTTGGGAGATAGAAGGTTATGTGTCAAATGGTAGATAGATTTAAACAGAATAATTTACATGTGATTATTTCGGATAAAAAAGCCTTGATTTATGATGTTCCGACGAATACAATTTATAATGTATCAGTAGACATGGCAAAAAAAGTAAAAGAATTACAAAATTCTTCAGATAAAGAATATAAAAGTTTAGAAAATATTATGTTAAATAAATTGCAAGGGAAAGAAATAACAGTTCCTAAGCACTCTTATTGGGGAGAGTGTAAAACACTTTCAAAATTAACGATTAATGTAACTACAAAATGTAATTTAAGATGCAAATATTGTTTTGCTGATTTTGGTACATATTCCGGTTATAAAATAGAAGATATGAAGCCAGAAGATGCTAAAAGATATATTGATAATTTTATTATCAAGAATGGGATAAACCAAATAAATATGGTACAATTTTTTGGTGGTGAGCCATTGCTAATGATTTCTACAGTGGAAGCTATTTGCGAATATTTTTTAAAATTGTATCATAGCGATAAAATCAGGACTATACCAGTTTTTAGCATGATAACAAATCTAGTAGCGTATAATGAAAAAATATTTTCAGTAATATCAAAGTATAATATTCGTTTAACGATAAGTGTCGATGGACCGAGCGAGATTCATGATTTGAAAAGGATTTTTCCAAATGGAACAGGATCCGCAGAAAGAGTTTTTAAAAATGCGAAGATTTTAAAAAAGTATATAGTTGGAATAGAGGCTACTTATACATTTAATCATGTCCGAGCAGGTCTAACTTTAAGTGATTTAAGAAAATATCTATCAAATACATTTGATGTAGAACATGGTAAAGTGCTAGTTGTACCTGTTATAGGAAATACTGAATTAGAGGTGGATCGTAGAAAATATGCTACATTTTTAAAAAATGATAGTTTGGGTAGTGAGGATATTCAAGCGTTGATTGCATGTGATTCTAAAATGCAAAACGACTTATTTTGTACTACTGGGTATCAATCAGCTTGCATTATGCCAGATGGTGACTTATATCCGTGTCATATGTACGCAAAAGATAAACATTTTTGCCTTGGAAATTTAAAAAAGGCATGTTCAGCTGAAGACATAAAAGAAAAATTAGAAGAATTATTGTCATCTAACAAAAAAGAAAATTATATGTGTGTGGAATGTTGGGCAAGAAAAATATGTCATTTTTGTCCAGGCAATTATTTGAAATCAGAAAATAGTGAAATGGTGGGGGATAATATTTGCAAAAGACGTAAATCACAATATGAAAAAATCCTAATAAAGTCTATTAAATAAAAAATAAGAGGGAAAGAATGTGAAAAAAATTTTTTTTATTTCAAAAAATGCGGTTTTTATTATAAAATAATCTTACTGACGAGTGTGCTCTTGACAGGTGCGACCATTTTGTCTTCTGCTTTGTTAGGGGACTTTACAGATCATATGACTCAATTAAGTAATGCGGAGATTGGGAAATTACTGATTTTGGTAGTGGCGGCATTTCTTTTTCAGGAATTACTGGATATTTCTTATATGATGATTCGAAATAAGATTGAAATTTATACTTATGCAAATGTGCAGAAAAAAATTCTTCACCAGATACTATATTTGCCCTTTGATCATCCAAAATTAAAAAATTCATCCGATTTGTATACGATGACAAGCCGCTATTCAGAAGATTTTACAAAGTTTTTGTCAGAGACAGTTCCAGATATTTTATTCCAAACGATAAGAATGGTGTTATCGTTGACATTTATTGCTCTGATTAGCTGGAAGATTACCTTGATTTATTTGGGAGCTTTGGCAGTTTCATTGCTAGTGCAGTTTGCTGTCAGTAAAGTAATGAAGAAAGCAAGTTATGAAGTGAAAAAATCGGAAGCAGATCTAAATATAAAAATGAGAGATATTCTGAGTAATCATACGCTTATAAAAGTGTGGGGATGTTTTGATTGGGTCGAAGATTCTTGGAAAGATCAGGAGAATTCTTATATTAAGGCAAATCTGCGTATGAACTTTCGGACGATGCCTCTGAGCATTATTGGCATTTTAGGCGGCATTTTTCCTATTTTATGTTTGTGTCTCGCAGGATTGTATTTGATTCCCAACGAAATGATTGAAATCAGTTCATTTATGACAATTTTTTATCTGTGCCAGACTATTATGCCAGATCAGTTGCACTATGCGGATTTATGGATTGCAGCTGTAAAAGCGAAACCATCAAAAGATCAGCTGTGTTCATTTTTTGAAGAAAAGACGGAAAAAGATAATTCAGAAAATGCGAATAAATCCAAATCCGGAGAGATAATATTAGAGCAAGTGTGCTATCGATATCCGAAAGGAGAAAATTGGGCTATAGAGAATATTTCAATGCGAATTGAGAATGGAAAGAAAGTGGCATTTGTGGGTGCCAGCGGTAGCGGAAAATCTACGCTTATGAAAGTGATGGCTGGGTTGATTATGCCACAAAAGGGAAATATTCATGGAACAAAAGGAATCTATGGAGATCAGTTTCCGTTTCTGTTTACTAATACACTACAGCAAAATATTTTATATTCCCATGAGCAAAAAGATGAGAAATTTGTAATGGCATGTCAAAATTCCCAACTGGATGAGTTTGTATCCAGTTTGGAGCAGGGATATCAGACTATGATTACAGAAAATGGAGAGCACTTCAGCGGAGGTCAGCGGCAGAGAATTGCGCTTGCACGCAGCTTAAACAGCAGGCAGGAAGTTCTTTTGCTTGATGAAGTATTTTCCGCTTTAGATCCGAAATTGGCTCAGAAAATCATGAAACAGCTGATAATATCGTATCCTAATACAACGATGATTTTTGGACTGCATCAAAAAGAACTGTTTTCTTTTATGGACGAAATTTATATATTTGATCATGGACATATTCTGGATCATGGGACATATGACGAACTGTGTGAGAAAAGCAGCGTATTTGGGGGGATTATCAAATGAAAGAGCATTCAATATACAAATTATATAAACGATTAACAGCTTATTTAAAGCCGTATTTGCCCTTGTATATACTTTGCAGTTTAATCAACGGCGGTGCACTTTTCTTGATATTCTCTTCCGTAGGAGTGCTCCTAAGGGAAATTATGGAGATTTCCGTAGGTACAGGTAACACGGAAAGTCTGTCTCGAATGCTGATTTATTTGGTTATTGTAATGGGATTTGGTGTAATATCCAGTTTCGCATTGCTTGGATTTACCTATATTGAGCAAAAAATTCAGGCAAAAGTCCGAAGAAAAATGATAAATAGTTATCTGCATGGGGAGGAAAGCACTCTTGAAAAATTTTCCCCTGTCGAAGTTCTGAACCGGATCAACAGTGATCTGCCAGCTTGTGTACAACTGGTAGGATATTATATGGACGGATGGATATTTGCACCTATTTTGTCAGGCGTTTTTTCTGTTTTGCTCTTATTTCAGGTTAATAGTCTAGTAGCATTGCTGACATTTTTTTGTGCACTTTTGAATGTATTTGTGATTCAGATTTCATCGAAACAACAGCAGAAGCAGACGCAGGCGGTAGTAAAACAAAACAGTAAACTGTTGAAGTTTATGCAGGAATGCATCAATGGAAGAACGGAAGTGCGCACTTTCTTCTTAGAAATGCGTTTTGCCCAAAAGCAGGAAAAGCAGATAGAGGAATTAAGTTCAGGAAAGCATATGATCGGAAAATATCGAGCATTTCGAAGAGCAGTCGTTGTACTGGTAGGGGATTGTATTACGATTGTAAGTCTTTTGATACTGGGAAATATTTTAGCTGAAAAAGGATGGATTGATTTCGGAGATATTATGCTGGCGTTGCCTTTGTCAGATCAGATTAATCAGATGTTGGTCGCTTTTGGAAATTTTCGTACAATCTTGCGTGTCCATGAGCCACACATGCAGCGAGTTTTCGAGATTGTAGATTTACAGCAGGAAAATACAGGAAGAATGACTGCGGGCACAAACCAGAAAAAACAGGATTTACGTTTAGAAGATGTATCATTTTCTTATAAGAATCGACCTGTTTTAGAACATGTCTCCATGACAATTCCTTTCGGAAAAAAAGTAACTTTTGTGGGGCCGAGTGGATGTGGAAAATCCACTATTCTGAAATTGTTACTGGGACTATATGAGCCACAAGAGGGAGAAATTTATTTAGGAGAAACGCCTGTAAAGAACATGGCAAAGTCTGAGTGGCGCAGTTGCTGCTCTTATTATCCACAGGAACTTTCTTTCTTTTTTATGAGTGTAATTGAAAATATTGCAATGGGAGAGAATGTAGATCAGGCTCGTATCCAAGAAATTATGAAGTCATTAGATAAGGCAGGTTTTCTTGAAAAGACACCAAAAGGATATGATACAGTTTTGGGACAGATTCAGGAAGGATTTTCAGGAGGTCAGTTACAGAGGATCGCTTTGGCTAGGTGTTTGTACCGAAGAGCCCCTTTTTTGTTACTGGATGAGCCGATTTCAGCCTTAGATGCTGACAATGGAAATCTTGTGAGACAAGTCTTGGAACAGCATGGAAAGGAAGATACTGTGATTGCAGTTACACATAGACTGGAATTAATTGAAAACTTTGATTGGATTTTTGTGATAGATAAGGGGAAAATTGCAGAGCAGGGAACACATTCAGAATTGTTAGCACAAAATGGAATTTATGCAGAGATGTGGAAGAACCAAGCAGGGGAATTTCTGCAAAGAAGATAAAGAAATATACGATAGGAGTACTAAAAAATAATCTATTATGGATACTTTTTTAGTACTCCTATAAATTTATTCCTTGTATCATAAGTAATAAAAAGTCGATAAACTTTACTTGTATTTAAATATTGAGCTATCGTATAATATAAACATCAGACTGTACCTTAGATAGAGAAAACAGTATCATATATTGTGGCAAAATAATCCGTCTATTTTACCAGGGAATGTTAAAAGGAAGAGAGTTATGATAAAAATTGCGATTGTTGATGATGAAAGAGTAAGTAGAGAACGTATTTTACAGTTCATAGAAATTATTTTTTTATTACTTCGATATGGCAGCTATTTTATACAGTTACAGTATTTTTAGTTAAACTTACAATACTAATGTTAGAAGGGATATTAAAAGTAGAAAATATTATAGAAGTAAATTTTGCGAGACGAAACTGGACAGAATGTATTTTTGAGATAATTTTTATTATAATATTAATAATGAGTACAAATTTGATGAAAAGAAAACAGATTTACTGGAAACAAGTGTGTCAGAAACACTGGATAATGACACTTTTATTTAGTATTATAGAATTTGAAATGATTAGATTTCTTCTGAACCAGAGCTATCAACAAATTAATCCATATTTATTTCTGGTCAATGTGTTTATTGTAATTTCAGTGTTTATTACTTTTATAGCATTTTTTTTAATATATGTAAATAAAAATATTAAAATGGAAAAAGATATGGTAGAAGACCATTTAAAAATATTTGAGGAGCTTTATTCAGAATTACTTAAACAGGATCGAGAAGTTTCTAAAACAAATCATAATATAAGACATGAACGTGAATATTTGCTTCAACTTTTAAGTCAAAAAAATATATCAGAGGCTATAAAATATATTGAAAGTAAATTTGAAACTTATAAAGAAGAAACAATATGGACAGGTTTTAAATGTATTGACTTTATTATTAACAGGAGAAAAAAAATATTGATGATAATGAGATCGATTTTCAAATTAATACTTCTTTAGTACATATTCCTATATCAGATAGCAAATTTACAATTTTATTTGGCAATCTAATGGATAATGCATTAGAAGCAGTGGTAAAATGCCAAAAGGGAAATAGAAAAATTGTGTTAGAGATAAAAAATGCAGGAAACATTTTTAGGTTGATGTTATCAAATAGTAGTAATAATTCTAAAACAATGAAAAATATTCAATTATATACGACTAAGACAAATAATATTATCCATGGGTGGGGATTGAAAAGTGTAGAGGCTATTGTGGAAAAATACCATGGCGATATAAAATATGATCTTAATAAAAATAAATTCCAAGTACGAATTATATTTTGGAATTAATATATAAGCAGAAATAAAAAATGGGAAGGAAAAGAATAAAGCAAATAAATATAGACCCATCTCGACGATAACATTCTCTTATGATATACTGAATGTCGCTAGAGGAGGGATTTTTTTGGATGAGCAGTTGAGAGAAAAAACAATGAGACGAATTTGTACAGGTCTGTTGGCTCATGTAGATGCAGGAAAGACGACGCTTGCGGAGAGTCTGCTTTATACGGGCGGAAGTATAAGAAAACTGGGACGGGTAGATCATAAAGATGCGTTTCTGGATACGCATGAGCTGGAGAGAGCGCGAGGAATTACTATTTTTTCAAAGCAGGCAGAAATGAAAATAGAGGATATGAGTATTACGCTGCTTGACACGCCGGGGCATGTGGATTTTTCAGCGGAGATGGAGAGAACGCTACAAGTGCTGGATTATGCTGTTCTTGTGATCAGCGGCCCGGATGGAGTGCAGGGACATGTTCAGACTCTGTGGAAATTGTTGAAAAGATATGAGATACCTGTCTTTTTATTTATAAATAAGATGGATCAGCCTGGGACAGAAAAGACGCTGATTTTGGAAGAGCTGAAAAAAAGGCTGGATGAGCGATGTATTCCATTCGACTCAGAAAAGACGGATGAGTGGATGGAAGAAATCGCACTGTGTGATGAAAAAGTGATGGAACAATATCTGGAGACGGGAGAGATTGAGGACTGGACGGTCGCTGACATGATTAAAGAGCGAGACGTCTTTCCGTGCTATTTCGGGTCGGCGCTTCGGATGGAGGGTATAGAAGAATTATTGCAGGGAATGTTAAAATATATAAAATGTCCGGAATATGGCGATTCGTTTGGAGCAAGGGTGTATAAGATTGCCAGAGACGATCAGGGAAACCGTCTGACATATCTGAAAGTGACAGGGGGAAGTCTGAAAGTCAAGATGCTTTTAAAACAGAATGAAAATCGACAGAATCAGGAGGAACCGTGGGAGGAAAAGATTGACCAGATCCGTATTTATTCTGGTTCGCAGTTTCGCACTGTTCAGGAGGCGGAGGCCGGAAGCATCTGCGCTGTGACGGGACTGACAAAGACGTACAGTGGGGAAGGTCTCGGAGTGGAGACACAGTCAAAACTGCCGATGCTGGAACCGGTGCTGACTTACCAGATTCAGCTTCCGGCAGGATGCGACGTCCATGGAATGTTTTTGAAGCTGCGCCAGCTGGAGGAAGAAGTGCCGGAGCTTCACATGGTATGGAATGAAAAGCTGGGAGAGATCCATGCGCAGGTGATGGGAGAAGTTCAGATTGAGATTTTGAAAAATATGATCAAAGAACGGTTTGATGCGGAAGTAGAATTTGGCGAGGGAAGTATTGTATATAAAGAAACGATCTCAGAAATGACGGAGGGTGTCGGCCATTTTGAACCCCTTCGCCACTATGCGGAGGTTCATTTGATTCTGGAACCGGCAAAGAGAGGAAGCGGACTGCAGTTTGCATCCTCATGCAGTGAGGATATTTTGGATCGAAACTGGCAGAGACTGATCCTGACGCATCTGATGGAGAAAAAACATATCGGTGTGCTGACGGGATCAGAGATTACCGATATGAAAATTACATTGGCTGCAGGGAGATCTCATCCGAAACATACAGAGGGCGGTGATTTCAGACAGGCGACATACCGCGCTGTGCGCCATGGACTGAAAAAAGCAAAAAGTATTCTTCTGGAGCCAGTATATGAATTTCAGATGGAGATACCGGCAGAAAAAGTAGGAAGGGCGATGACCGACATTCAGAAGATGCACGGAACGTTTCAGCCGCCTCAGATCGAGGGCGGCACGGCATTGATTTTGGGAAAAGCTCCTGTTGTGACGATGAGGGGATACCAGACAGAATTGATTTCGTACACAAGCGGGACAGGGAGAATGTTCTGCTCTTTAAAAGGATATGAACCGTGTCACAATGCGCAGGAAATAATCGACAGCTACGGGTACGATTCAGAGGCGGATCTGGAAAATCCGACAGGATCTGTCTTTTGCAGCCATGGCGCCGGATTTAATGTCGGATGGGAACAAGTAGAGCAGTATATGCACATAGAAAGTGTACTGAAGAAAGAGCGATCTGAAAAAAAGTATTCCGAGCCGATTTCAAGTCAGTCGAATCCAGGTATCTGGACGGATGATAAAGAGCTGGAGGAGATTTTTGCCAGGACATATGGGCAGGTCAGAGACAGAAAAAATCCTTTCAGGAAAAGTTCGGCAGTCCGCGAAAGGGAAGAGGCCGAGGAAAGAGCGTATCGTGTGAAAAAACAGGAATCAAAAGAAGAATATCTGCTGGTGGATGGATATAATATTATTTTTTCCTGGGAGGAATTGAGAGAACTGGCAAAGGTCAGTATTGACGGCGCAAGAACAAAGCTGATGGATATTTTGTGCAATTATCAGGGATTTAAAAAAATAACGGTGATTGTTGTATTTGATGCGTATAAAGTCGAGGGAAATCGTGGAGAAGTTTCAAAGTATCACAATATTTATGTTGTATACACGAAAGAAGCGGAGACGGCCGATCAGTACATAGAAAAAACCGTTCATGAGATGGAGAGAAGATATAATGTGACGGTTGCCACATCAGATGCTTTGGAACAGGTGATTATTTTGGGACAGGGTGCAAAGAGAATGTCAGCACAGGGTCTGAAAGAAGAGGTAGAATCGGTCAATATCGAAATTCGGAGCAATTATCTGAATCAGCAGAGAGGAAGCAAAAATTATCTGTTTCAGGAAGCCTCAAAAGAGCTGGCTGAATTTATGGAAGAAGTACGGCTTGGCAGAAAAAAGATGGAACAATTTACTCAAAAAGAAAAATAAAATAGAAAAAAAGAATAAAGAATAAAGAATAAAGAATAAAGAATAAAGAATAAAGAATAAGACGATCTTACCGATAATCACAAAAACGGTGGGATCGTTTTTGTGATTATAATAAGTATGTTAAGTTTATGTGAAAAATAGATAAAATTTTACATAGATTTAACATAACAGGAACGGAAAACTTTACATTGCGATGATATGATAAAATTGTAAATTTCACGAACAGAAAAATATGAAAGTACACAGAAAGAGAAAAGTCAAAGAAGTGTAAAGGAGAACATATGAATCAGACATTGGAAATTCTATTTGGTTTGTTTGGTGGGTTAGCCATTTTCATCTTCGGTATGAACATGATGAGTGAATGTCTGCAAAAAGCAGCTGGTGAGAAGATGAAAGCAATTTTAGGTGTTCTGACAAGAAATCCTGTGATGGGAGTTCTGGCAGGTGCGCTGGCAACAGCAGTTTTACAGAGCAGCAGTGCAACGACAGTTATGGTAATCGGTTTTGTAAGTGCGGGATTGATGACACTGCCTCAGGGTATCTCTGTTATCCTGGGTGCAAATATCGGAACGACAATCACAGCTCAGATTATTGCATTCAAGATCAGCGATTATATTTATCTGATTATTTTCCTGGGATTTTTACTTTCTTTTATTGTAAAATCAGAAAAAGTAAAAAATATCGGACAGACTATTTTTGCATTTGGTCTTTTATTTTTAGGAATTGAGACTATGGGAGACGTAATGAAACCGCTTGCTTCCAGTCCCGTCTTTTTAGATATGATTGAAAGAGTGTCTGATATCCCGGTTCTGGGCGTAGCCGTAGGAACTCTGATGACTCTCGTTGTGCAAAGCAGTAGTGCGACGATCGCAGTACTTCAGAACTTTGCAACTCAGGCAGGACCAGATGGAGTGACGAGTGTGCTGGGACTGGCAGGAGCGATTCCAATTCTTCTGGGAGATAATATTGGAACGACAATCACAGCTGTTCTGGCAAGTATCGGACAGTCCAAAAATGCGAAGCGTACGGCTGTCGCACATTGCGTATTTAATATTACTGGATGTTTTCTGTTTATCTGGTTTATCGGACCATTTGCAGATTTCATCGCATGGCTGTCACCAAAAGGACCGGAAGTGGAAGTGATTTCACGTCAGATCGCAAATGCACATACGACATTTAACATTGTGATGACATTGATCTGGCTGCCTCTGATCTGGCTGATGGTAAAGATTGTAATGCGCTTGATTCCAGATGGAAAGGATCAGAAAGTAGAGACAAAAGAGCCTGTTTTCTTAGATGAGAAGATGGTAAATCAGCCTGCAGCAGCTCTTCAGATGGTAGCAAGAGAAACTCTGCGCTGCAGTGATATTGTAGGAAAAATGGTGAAAGAAATTAAAGATGCTGTGAAGAAGAGAGACAAAAAAATGCTTGCCAAAATCAAAGAAGAAAGCGAGACAGTCCATTATCTTCAGGGCAAAATCATGGAATATCTGACAAATATGTTCTCAAGCGGTGTCTTGACAGAGGAGCAGGCAACACAGACGGCAGGGCTGATGTATGTGCTTAGTGATATCGAACGAATCGGAAGTCTGTGCACAGAAGTGGGAGCGAATCTGACGGAAAATCTGGATCAGAAATATGAGTATTCAGAGGAAGCGCTGGAGGATGTGTCGGAAAGCTTAAATATGATTGAGGAAATCTACGAAAAAGCGCTGCAGCTGATTAAGACAGGAAATGCATCAGATGTTCAAAAGATTATGGAGAAGAAAGAAAAGATTCAAAATCTGGATCTTCAGATGCGCAAGAGTCATATGATTCGTGTCAGTGAAGGAAAATGTAAGGCGGAACTGACAAGCTCTTTTGCAAAAATTCTGCATGATATCGACAGGATGAAGAACTCCTGTACAAACATCGCAGATATTGCGATACAGAAGGTGAATGTGCCATATTTTATTGGAAATATGGAAAAAAATAAAACAAAATAAAAAGAAAATGAAAATAAGATTTCAGATTTGCCATGTAAAAATTCCGGTGAATCAGGAATCTTATTTTTATTAAAAAACAAAATAAAAAAATAAGATTTGCAGGAGATCTTTTTTTGTCGATAATTGCATATTTTTGAAAACCATGATATGATAGGTGAGAATGAAAAAAGACAGGTGGGAAAGAAAAAGAGGTATTATTAATGAACCATTCAATTTATCAGCTGCTGTGGTATTTTTTACTTTATTCTTTTGTCGGATGGTGTTTGGAGATTGTCTATGCGGCTGTGAGAAAAAAGCGTTTTGTAAATAGAGGAATTTTAAACGGACCGCTCTGTCCTGTCTATGGGCTGGGCATGGTTTTCAGCTTTATTTTTTTTCGTTCCTTGACAGAAAATTTTGTATTTCTTGCAATCGGCTGCGGCGCGATTGCGACCGTATTAGAATTTTTCACTGGAATGCTTCTGGAGAAACTGTTTAAGAAGAAATGGTGGGACTATTCTGATTATAAATATAATTTAGGCGGTTATGTATGTCTGCCATTCTCAATTATATGGGGAATTACTGCTGCACTTGCAATAAAGTTTGCACAGCCTCTGTTTCAGATCGTATTAGATCTGATTCCTGTCTTTTTGGGACAGATTGTTTTGATCGCAGCTTTTGTAATTATAGGAATCGATGTTATCAGCGTGATGGGGATTATTTTTGAAGTTCAGAAATACAATAAAAAAGTAGAAGATCTGGCTGAGAGTATGCAACAGATTTCAAATAAACTGGGCAGAAAGATCTTTCTTTCCATTGAACGCCGTATGACGAAAGCACATCCCCCTGTGGAAGTTGAGGCGCCATCAAAACAGCCAAAGGAGAAAGACGTTTTTGCATACGGATGTAGTTTTTACAAATTAATATGGCTGTTTTTTATCGGTGCATTTTTAGGGGATGTGATTGAGACTATTTTCTGCCGCTTTTCCATGGGCAGATGGATGAGCAGAAGCAGTGTTGTCTATGGCGATTTCAGTATCGTATGGGGACTTGGAGTTGTTGTTTTGACGGCAATGCTTTATCGCTATAAGGATAAAAAGATTTCTTTTATCTTTCTGTTTGGAACAGTGATGGGCGGAGCGTATGAATACATTTGCAGTGTCTTTACAGAAATTGTATTTGGAACAGTATTCTGGGATTACAGCAAGATTCCATTCAACCTGGGCGGAAGAATCAATCTGCTGTTTTGCTTCTTCTGGGGAGTGGCGGCTGTACTTTGGATTAAATTTATTTACATAAAGCTGTCTGCTCTGATTGAAAAGGTGCCAAAAAAACTTGGAAAGATTTTGAGCTGGGTGATGATTGTATTCATGATTTTCAATATGCTGATCTCAGCGGCTGCCCTAGACCGGTATACGCATCGTTCCATGGGACAAAAAGCTTCCACGGAAGAGGAAAAGCTGCTGGATGAATATTTTCCGGATGAAAGGATGGAAAAGGTTTATCCAAGTGCAATTATGAGAAACGGGAAAAAATAAAACAGATTGCTGTATGAATTTTGTGTCTGACTGAGAAAATCGGGAAGCGCTTAATAAATACAGCAGTCTGTTTTTTTATTTTAGAGAGGATAAAATTTTACCGGGATTTTACCATGAATAGATAGAACAGAATAAAAAAAACGGATAAGATAGGAGGTGTTGGAAAGAATAAAAAGAAAGGATCATCTGCATAAAAAAGAAAACAGAGAAAAGATGCAGAGCAGACAAATAAAAGAATTGTCTGAGAACGGTATAAAAAATGACATACGAAGAAATCAGAAAAAATGAAGAAATAAATCTTTTGATTGCACGAGGCAATGAAGTGCTTGGAGCGCTTGGCTATACAGAACATTCAAAGAAACATGCGGCAAAGGTTGCGGCGACAGCGGGAAAAATCCTGAAAGATCTGGGGTATAAAAAAAACCAGATTGAACTTGCGAAAATTGCAGGATATATGCATGATATCGGAAATAGTATCAACCGGCATGATCATGCACAAAGCGGCGGGATTTTGGCATATCAAATTTTGAAAGAATTAAAAATGCCATTGGAAGATGCACTGGTTGTGTCATCAGCGATTGGAAATCACGATGAGGGAACAGGGACAGCGATTGATGTGGTGTCCGCAGCGCTTATTCTGGCTGATAAGACAGACGTGCGCAGAAACAGAGTGCGCAATCAGGTAATTGCCAGTTTTGATGCGCATGACCGTGTCAATTATGCTGCGCTTTCTGTAAAATTGTCAGTAGATAGAGAAAAAAAGGTAATTCAGATGGATATGGATCTGGATGATACGATGTGTACAGTTATGGATTACTTTGAAATTTTTCTTCAGAGAATGATGATGTGCAGAAGGGCGGCAGAAGTGCTGGGATGTAAATTTAAACTGACGGCAAACGGAAGCAAGTTGTGCTAAACAGAGAGGAAATATCATTTAGTGAAAGCTTTTTATCTTTTTCTTCCCGAAAAGAGAGAAATGTGTTAAGATGGACGTCACGGTGCTTTTGAAAAAGCAGTGATAAAATCAGAAGGGAGAATGGATAAAAAATGAAATCAGGGATAAAGAAGGAATTTTTTAAGTACATTTCTTCTAACATTATGGGAATGATAGGGCTGTCCTGCTACATTCTGGCAGATACTTATTTTATTGCAGCAAAGATGGGCAGTCAGGGCTTGACGTCGCTAAACCTGGCAATTTCTATGTACAGTTTTATTAATGGACTGGGACTGATGATTGGAATCGGCGCGGCGACGAGATTTGGAATTTATCGTTCACAGTCAAGACAGAAAGAGGCTGATGAGACGTTTACATCGGCTGTATTTTTGGGGGGGGGGACTGTGTGGTATTCTTTTACTTGTAGCAGGAGCGTTTGGGGCTGAGCAGCTTGCGTTTCTTCTGGGGGCCAGAGGGGAAATTCTTCCGATGACAACGGTATATCTGAGAACAATTTTATGTTTTTCACCGTGTTTTCTGCTCAATAATATTTTTCTGGCGTTTGTGAGAAACGATAAGGCGCCGCAGCTTGCTATGGCAGGGATGCTGCTTGGAAGTCTTGCAAATATTGTGATGGATTATATTTTTATTTTTCCAATGGATCTTGGTATGTTCGGCGCTGCCTTTGCGACAGGAACAGCACCTGTTGTCAGCATGATTGTTCTTTTACTTCACAAGATAAAAAAGAAAAATCATTTTCATCTCAGCAGAGTACTTGTGCCTGTAAAACAAATGATTCATTTTTGTTCTCTCGGTGTCTCGGCGCTGATTAATGAGATCTCGTCCGGTATTGTATTGATCGTATTTAACTTGCTCATTTTACGGCTGGAAGGAGATATGGGAGTAGCGGCATACGGTATTGTGGCGAACTTGGCTCTTGTTGCAGTTTCTATTTTTACAGGAATTTCACAGGGTGTTCAGCCGATGATCAGCCGATTCCATGGAAAAAAAGATAAAAAAGGTGCATGGCAGGTATACAAATATGGAATTATCGTGTCAGTAGGCTTTGGAATCCTGCTGCTTTTGTGCGTTCTCTTTTTTACACCTCAGCTTGTTGAGGTCTTTAACAGTGAGCATGACCCGATGCTTGCGAGAATGGCAGAGGAGGGGCTTCACCTTTATTTTATTGGCTTTTTGTTTGTAGGAGTCAATATCATCACAGCAGCTTATCTGGCTGCGATAGAAGAGGCGGCAAAATCATTCCGGATTTCTATCTTCCGCGGAATGATTGGTATTCTGTTTTTTGCACTGGGATTGTCGGCTGTATTTCAGATGAAAGGAATCTGGATCGCTTTTCCATGTACGGAGGCAGCAGCACTTTTTCTGTCTTGGAACTGTATCCGGAAAGAAAGAGCATAAAAGGGATGAAATATGGGAAAAGATCTTGTATTTTGTATGGTAATGTGATATATTAAAAAAGAACTAAATAGAAGGTAACAGGTGCGAAAGTCGGATTGCCGACTGAAGTTAAAAGGGAAACAGGTGAAAATCCTGTGCGATCTCGTCACTGTAATCATGGAGCAAAAGATCGGTACGCCACTGGGAAACTGGGAAGGTGATTTTTTGTGAGGATATGTAAGTCAGGAGACCTGCCTGCTGCTGGTACGGAAACATGGTTTTTAGGTCACGAGGAATTGGCTGTACCGATAGAAATGGAGATTTTTTCATTCTGTTTTTATGTGACCTTTTGTCTGCGGACGAAAGGTCTTTCTTTTTCTTGTATTTTTTGCAGGAAAAAGAAAATTGCGCAGGCGGCGTGGCGTCATGTTCCGGTCATATAAAACTGGTGCAAAGCATCAGAAGATTAAAAAGTCGCACAGCGCAAAGGAGGAAAAAGAATGAAAAAGAATGGAAAAGCAATGACAATGGCTGTGGCAATAGCAGCAATGGCAATGGGAAGCATGTCAGTCTGTGCTGAGGAAGCAGCACCGAAAGATCAGGCAATCCTGGTTGTAAGTTTTGGAACAAGCTACAATGAAAGCAGAGATATTACAATCGGGGCAATCGAAGGAGCGATTGAGGAAGCATTCCCTGAATATGATGTGAGAAGAGCATTCACAAGCCAGATTATCATTGACAAGTTAGAAGAGCGCGACGGACTGGAGATTGACAATGTAGAAGAAGCACTTGACAGAGCTGTGGAGGATGGTGTGAAGACACTTGTTGTTCAGCCGACTCATCTGATGGATGGACTGGAATACAATGATGTAGTCGATGAGATTGCAGAATATGCAGACCAGTTTGAAAAAGTAGTGATCGGAGAGCCACTTCTGACAAGTGATGAGGACTTTAAAAATGTGGCAAAGGCAATCACTGAGGCGACAGCAGAATATGACGACGGAGAAAGTGCAATCTGTTTCATGGGACATGGAACAGAGGCAGAATCGAATGAGATTTATGCAAAGCTTCAGAATGTGCTGACAGAAGAAGGATATAAAAATTATTTTATCGGCACAGTGGAGGCAGAGCCGACTTTGGAAGATGTGTTGAATCAGGTGAAAGAAGGCGGATATAAAAAAGTAGTTCTGGAACCTTTGATGGTTGTCGCAGGAGATCACGCAAACAATGATATGGCAGGAGACGAAGAGGGTTCTTGGAAGACAGAATTTGAGACAGCTGGATATGAGGTAGAATGTCTGGTTAAAGGATTAGGAGAATTAGAGTCTGTTCAGCAGATCTATGTAGATCATACACAGAGCGCAATCGACAGCCTCTCCGAATAATCAGCTTTCAGCAAAAAGTTCCGACTTCTATAAGTCGGTGTGGTTCACAAAGAGTCAGATTTCAGAAAATCAAAATAGAAAAAACATTCAGACACAAAAGACAGTTTTTTGCTTTACGATAAAAAATAAAGGAATAGGAGAGGGATGCGCGGCATAGGCTGTGCATCCCTATGTGGGTATATAAATATGAAAAAATTTAAGATGGCAATAGTTTCTCTTTTTCTTGCAGGATGTCTCGGTGCAGGATGCTGCGCAGCTGAGACAGAAAATAATCAGGTCGCTTCAAAGGAAGAGATGGCTCCGGCAGAAGATATTATAGATGAAGAAATGGTTCCGATTGAAGGATCTCAGATCAAAGATGGAACGTATGAGATTGAGGTGGATTCCAGCTCAAAAATGTTTCGGATTGTCGAGTGTAAACTGACAGTTAAAGACGGCAGTATGAAAGCAGTGATGACCATGAGCGGAGACGGATACTTAAAACTGTACATGGGAACGGGAGCAGAGGCAGTGGAAGCTTCCGAGGACGAGTACATTGCTTTTAAAGAGGACAGTGAGGGACGCCAGACATATGAAGTGCCGGTGGAGGCGCTCGACAAGGGAATCGACTGTGCAGCATGGAGCAAAAAGAAAGAAAAATGGTACGACCGCACACTCGTATTTCGTGCATCTTCCCTGCCTCAGGAGGCAGTCAATGATTCCGCGCTTACAAAAGCAGAGGATTTAAAACTGGAAGACGGATTATATTATGTCGATGTGGTTTTAGAAGGCGGATCTGGAAAGACAACTGTGGAATCTCCGGCAAAAATGAAAGTGGAGGACGGAAAAATCACAGCACAGGTTATATTCAGCAGCCCATATTATGATTATATGATTGTGGATGCAACAAAATATATGCCGATCAATACAGAAGGAAATTCAACATTTGAAATTCCTGTTGCTGTATTCGACTGGAATATTGCAGTGACAGCCGATACTGTAGCAATGAGTACACCGCATGAGATAGATTATACACTGCATTTTGATTCTTCTTCAATCGAAAAGGAAGAAAAATGATGAAGAAAAAAAGGAAGAAAATAGTTTATGCAGCAGCTGTTTTTGCTCTGGGAGTTACGGCAGTCTGTCTGAAGCCGCAGACTGTAGTGACAGCCTCTGAACAAGGCAGACTGGAAACAATCTCATCTGAATTAGTATATGAGGATACGATGGAACTGTCATATGCCGATCAGTTTCAGGTAGACTACTATGAGGGCGGATATGCGCAGATCTCAATCGTGGACGGGGATCAGTTTTTGGTGGTTCCGGACGGGGCAGAAGTTCCGAAAGATCTGGATGAACAGATCACCGTTCTGCAGCAGCCCATTCAAAATATTTATCTTGTCGCAACATCTGCGATGGATTTTTTTCGGGCGATTAACGGAATAGACCACATTCGGCTTTCAGGAACAGATATAGACGGATGGTATATTGAGGAAGCAAAAGAGGCACTGAAAAATGGAAAAATGGTATATGCCGGAAAGTACAGCGCTCCGGACTATGAGCTGATTTTGTCAGAAAAATGTGGACTTGCCATAGAGTCAACAATGATTTACCACACGCCAGAGGTAAAAGAAAATCTGGAAAGTTTTGGAATCCCTGTTCTGGTAGAACGATCCAGTTATGAGTCTCATCCACTTGGCAGAATGGAGTGGATTAAACTCTATGGGTTACTGCTTGGAAAAGAAGATGTGGCGGAGAAGATCTTTGAAGAGCAGAAAAAGATGACAGAGAATATTCTGGGACAGGAAAATACAGGAAAAAGCGTTGCATTTTTCTATATTAGTTCTGTGGGATATGCAAACGTCAGAAAATCAGATGATTATATTGCAAAGATGATCGAGCTGGCAGGGGGAAATTATATTTTTGAGGATCTGGGAGATTCAGAGAATGCACTTTCTACAATGAATATGCAGATGGAAGAATTTTATGCGAGGGCAAAAGATGCAGACTATATTATCTATAACAGCACGATCGACGGGGAGCTTCAGACGATTGATGAACTTTTAGAAAAGAGCGCGCTTTTGAAAGATTTCAAGGCAGTTAAAGAAGGAAATGTGTGGTGTACTGAGAAAAATCTATTTCAGGAGACGACAGGTCTGGGTCAGATGATTGCAGACATCCATCAGATGCTGACAAGTGAGGATGACGATTTAAAAGAGCTGTCTTATATGCACAGACTTCAGTAGAAGATGAGAACAGAGCTTGGATGTCAAAACAAGAGCTGCGAAATCAGCAGCATGGGAGGAAGAAATGGATAAAAAAGCACACCGCCGCTATGGATTTACCTTTTTACTTTTAGGGACATTGCTCGTATGTCTGCTGGTCTGGAATATAAACTCAGGCAGTGTAAAATTGTCTGTGAATGATATTTTTCACATTCTCTTTTTTCATGAAGGGGATGAAACGGCGTACAATATTATCTGGGAGATCCGTATGCCCAGAATTTTGGCAGGAATTATTTTGGGAGGGGCATTGTCTGTCTCCGGATTTCTGCTTCAGACTTTTTTCTCAAATCCGATTGCAGGACCATTTGTGCTTGGAATTTCATCCGGCGCAAAATTAGTGGTCTCTCTTGTCATGATTATCTGTCTGGAACGTTCGATTGTGGCAGGATCAGGCGTCCTGATTTTAGCGGCGTTTTTGGGATCTTTGATCTGTATGGGATTTATTCTGCTGATTTCAAAGAAAGTCAAACGGATGTCAATGCTTGTGATCGGCGGTGTTATGATTGGCTATATTTGTTCTGCAGTCACAGATTTTGTCGTAACATTTGCGGATGATTCTAATATTGTCAATCTGCATAATTGGTCTATGGGAAGTTTTTCGGGAATCGCATGGGGAAATGTGGCAGTGATGGCGGCTGTCGTTCTTCCGGCTCTGGCAGTTGTCTTTCTGATGTCAAAACCGATCAGCGCATACCAGCTGGGAGAAGTATATGCACAAAATATGGGGGTTAATATCAAAGTGTTCCGCGTTTTGCTGATTTTGCTTTCCAGTATTTTGTCGGCGTGTGTGACAGCATTTGCCGGTCCAATTTCATTTGTCGGCATTGCAGTACCGCATATTGTCAAAAATATTTTAAAAACGGCGAAACCGATTCTCGTAATTCCCGGATGTTTTATGGGTGGAGCTGTATTCTGCCTGTTTTGTGATCTGATTGCGCGGACTGTGTTTGCACCGACAGAGTTGAGTATCAGTTCCGTTACAGCAGTATTTGGAGCACCTGTAGTAATTTATATTATGATACGGAGACAACAGAAAATATAAGATGAATAATTATTTTTTTTATACAGATAAAATGACTGTCGGATATGATGGGAAGCCGCTGATTAAAGAAATTGAAATCAAGGTCAGCAGAGGAGAAATCCTGACTTTGATCGGACCGAACGGTGCGGGAAAATCTACTATTTTAAAAAGCATTACAAGACAGCTTAAGACCATAGCTGGAACCGTATATTTGGACGGCAGAGTGATGAAGCAGATGTCAGACAAAGAGGTCTCAAAAAGACTGGCAGTTGTTCTGACGGAGCGGATTCGGCCCGAACTAATGACTTGTGAGGAAGTAGTGGCAACGGGGAGATATCCCTATACGGGCCAGCTTGGAATCCTGACAAAAAAAGACTGGGAAAAGGTCTGGGAAGCGATGCGTATTGTATCGGCGGAAGACTTAAGAAAAAGAGACTTTGCGGCGATCAGTGATGGACAGCGCCAAAGAATTCTGCTGGCAAGAGCGATCTGTCAGGAACCAGAAATTATTATTTTGGATGAGCCGACTTCGTTTTTGGATATCAAACATAAACTGGAATTGCTTACGATTTTGAAAAATATGGTCAGACAGAGCAGTGTGGCAGTGATTATGTCTTTGCATGAGCTGGATTTGGCACAGAAAGTTTCCGATCAGGTTGTCTGTGTTCACGGTGAATATATTGAAAAATACGGCACTCCAGAGGAGATTTTTACCTCTGAATACATCCATAAACTGTATGGAGTGACAAGCGGAAGCTACAATGCAGACTTTGGATGTCTGGAGATGGAGGCGTCGCAGGGAAAACCGGAAGTGTTTGTAATCGCAGGAAATGGAAGTGGGATTAAAGAATACAGGAGACTGCAAAGAGCAGGAATTCCATTTGCCGCAGGCGTGCTTCACAAAAATGATCTAGATTATGCAGTGGCAAAGACGCTTGCTTCCAGAGTGATCGCAGAAGAGGCATTTGAAGAAGTCAGTCAGGAGCACTATGAGGAAGCATTAAAAGTGATGAGAGCGTGTAAAAGTGTGGTATGCTGTATACAGACATTTGGAACGATGAACCGGAGAAATGAAGTATTGATGAGAGAAGCTGAAAAAATTGGAATACTGAAAAAAGAGGAAAGTAAAAACAAATAAAAATTTTTGTTGCTTATTTTTCAGTTCGTGGTATGATAAAAAAGAATAAAATTTGAGATGCCGAGGGGAGTCCGTGATGCCGGGCTGAGAGGAAACAGCAGTTTCGACCCTGAACCTGATTTGGATCATGCCAACGTAGGAACGTGCCGATAAAAAAAGAAAAGTTTAAAAAAATAAAATGGCAAATTTATGATATAAAATCCAGATCGATCCAATCTGGATTTTTTTTTATTCAAATAAGCAGAGCAGAAAAGGAGAAGAAACATGAAAACAGTATTGACAATTGCAGGGTCAGATAGCAGCGGAGGAGCTGGTATACAGGCTGATATCAAGACGATCACAGCACACAAGCTATATGCGATGAGTGCAATCACAGCTTTGACAGCACAGAATACGATGGGGGTAAAATCAATTCTGGAATCTACACCGAAATTTTTGGCAGATCAGCTGGACTGTATCTTTCAGGATATTGCTCCGGATGCCGTAAAAATCGGTATGGTTTCCAGCGCCAGTCTGATTTCAGTGATTGAGGAAAAACTGAGACAGTATGGGGCAAAAAAGATTGTGCTTGACCCAGTGATGGTTTCCACAAGCGGGAGCCGTCTTCTGACGGAAGGGGCGCAGAATGCACTGATTGAAAAATTGCTGCCGTTAGCCTCAGTGATTACGCCAAATTTAAGAGAGGCAGAATGCCTTTCAGGGATTTTGATTGAAAAGAAAGAGGATATGATCTGCGCAGCGGAAAAAATTGCAGCAGATTTTTGCGGAGTCGTTCTTGTAAAAGGCGGTCATCTCGATCGTACAGCAGATGATCTGCTGTATGAAAATGGAAAAATTGTGTGGATTGAAGGTCAGAGAGTGGACAATCCCAACACACACGGAACGGGATGTACTTTATCTTCTGCAATCGCAAGCAATCTGGCAATGGGATATACCATGGAGGAGAGTGTCAGAAAAGCAAAAGCATACTTGACAGGCGCATTGAAAGATGGAATGGATCTGGGACATGGCAGTGGTCCGCTGAATCATTGCTACTGGTTATGAGAGAAAAAGAGCAGGAAATTGTTTCAGACGATGGGAATGGCCGCAGATGATTTGACGGCAGATTTGGATATAGAATAAATTTTTGTTGAAAGATTCACAATCCCCCCCTGGGGGTTGTGATTTTTTTTATTTTTTGGTAAAGTAGGAAAAAATATAAAAGGATACAGAAAGATATGGCACAATTATTAGAACAGATAAAATCATATTGGAGTACACGAACCGAGGGGTATTCTGAAGTAAACAAAAAAGAGCTGGAGGGAATGCAGAGAAAAGCATGGCTTGAAGTTCTGCAGGAACATTTTCCACAAAAAGACAAAAGAGAGATCAAAATTTTAGATATCGGTACAGGCCCCGGATTTTTCACGATTATTCTGGCAGAGGCAGGATATCAAGTGACAGCTGTGGATTACACAGAGGGAATGATTCAGAAGGCAAAAGAAAATGTACAGAAAGAAGCAGGAAATTTAATAGAACGGATTTGTTTTCAGCGGATGGATGCACAGAATCTGACGTTTGAAAATGAAAGTTTTGATGTAGTGATCTCGCGCAATCTGACGTGGAATCTGGAGGAACCGGAGAAAGCGTACAGAGAATGGATCAGAGTTTTAAAGCCCGGCGGAGTGATGATGAATTTCGACGCAAACTGGTATGCGTATCTGTATGATGAAGAAAAAAGACAAGGGTATGAGCAGGATAGAAAAAATGTAGAAAATGAGCAGCTGGATGATCACTATCTTTGTACGGATATCGAGACGATGGAGAACATTGCTCTTCAGATGCCCCTGTCCAGGATCAGCAGACCCAAATGGGATATGGAAATTTTGAGCCAGATTGGAGTCGAGAAGGCGGAGATGGATACAGAGATCTGGAAACGTGTATGGAGCGAAGAAGAATGTTTAAATTACGGATCGACGCCGATGTTTATGGTCTGTGCAAGAAAAGGACAGAAAAAGTAGACAGATAAGCGGACGTAACGTTTAATCAGAGAAAATCCCCATGTCTAAAGCTGGGGATTTTACGGCTGAATTTGGAAAAAATTTGGGAATACAGGAGGAAGAAAAAATGCAGCGAGAGACATTCCGACTCAATAATATGATAGTTCACTCAGGTGAAAAAAAAGATGGATATTTAGAACTGGCGGACGGAAAATTTCAGATTCCTGTCACCATTTTTCATGGAGAACAAAGTGGAAAAACGGTGCTGGTCACAGCGGGAATCCATGCCGGAGAATATGTGGGCATTCAGGCTGTGATTGAGCTGTCACAGAAACTGAAAATAGAAAAAGTGGCAGGTACGGTCATTTTAATGAAAGCAGTAAACAGACAGTCCTTTGAACACAGGGGCGGAAGTATGGGCTGGGAAGACAAAAAAAATCTGAACAGAGTTTTTCCGGGCGATGAAAACGGAACACAGACGGAGCAGCTTGCGTGGGCAATCTCACAGGAAGTGTATCCTGTTATTGACTACTATATTGACGTTCATAGCGGAGATGAGTATGAAAGTCTGACGCCATATGTTTATTATGCAGGAAAAGCATCTGCGGATGTGGTACATCTGTCGAGAGAGATGGCAAAGCAGGTCGATGTTCCTTATATGGTCCGATCTGACATGATTTCAGGGGGAGCATACAACTGTGCAGCTTCAAGCGGAATACCAGCCGTTTTGATTGAGCGCGGCGGCATGGGACAATGGACTGTAGAGGAAGTCCATTCGACAAGACGCGACGTGCGCAGTATTCTGTGTCATCTGGGGGTATATACAGGTCAGAGAGATTATAGAAAATATTACCCTCTTGATGTGGAGGATGTCTGCTATCAACACGCTTCTTGCAGCGGATGCTGGTATCCGCAAAAAAATGTGGGAAATCTGATCCGAAAAGGAGAAATACTCGGAAAAGTGAAAGACTATGAGGGAACGACAAAAGAAGTATGTACCGCAGAATATGATGGGGTGATCTTGTATCAGACTTCTTCCCTTCAGGTAGTCGAAGATGGACCAATGATCTGCTATGGACGAATCGCAAAGGAAGGTGACGACAGAAAGGAAAGAATTACAAAGTACTGGGGGAAACGAAGCGACAGTTTTCTGGAACAGAGAAGAGCAGAATTGAAAAGCCCTCTTGCGATGCGGTGGCTGAAAGAGATTGCGGCGCAGATACCGGAAAATCGGAAATTAAAGATTTTAGATGTGGGATGCGGATCGGGATTTTTTACGATTTTATTATCACATCAAGGACACAATGTGACAGGGACAGATCTGACACCGGAGATGATCCACCATGCTGCCTTGCTGGCAGAAGAAGAAAAGACTCCGTGTACTTTTTATATTATGGATGCTGAGAATCTGGATTTTCCAGATGAAACATTTGATGTGGTGATCTCCAGAAATCTGACATGGACTCTGCCGGATGCGGAAAAGGCATATAAAGAGTGGACAAGAGTGCTGAAAAAGGGTGGTATTTTGCTTAATTTCGATGCCAATTATGGAAACAGCAATTTTACTGATACATCACAGCTGCCAAAAGGCCATGCACATAACAAAGTGGGAGACGAGATGATGCAGGAATGTGAAGAAATCAAGCGTCAGCTTCCGATCAGTTCATTTGTGCGGCCGGCTTGGGATCTGGAGACACTTGGAAAATTGAATGTAAAACAGTTTGTGATTGATCTGGGAATCAGCAGCAGAATCTATCTGGAGAAAGATGAATTTTATAATCCTGTTCCGATGTTCATGATCCGGGCAGATAAAAAATAAAAAGAATTCAAAAAAATAAAAAATAGAAAGATAAATAGAGTGGAGACAAAAAATGAAAATTAGAATCAGACATGCAAGACAGAATGAAGTAAAAAAACTGGCAGATATCGAGGCAATCTGCTTTCCAGTTGCCGAGGCGGCATCGGAAAAAGAAATCGCAGCAAGATTTTTATCATTTCCGGAAAATTTTTATGTGGCGGAGACGATGGATGGAAAGATCGCAGGTTTTATCAATGGATGTACGACAGACACGCCGGTATTGAAAGATGAGTTATATCATGACGCTTCTCTTCATAAGCCGGACGGAGCGTATCAGACGCTATTTGGCCTGAATGTGCTGCCAGAATACCGCCGTCAGGGGATTGCAGAACAGCTTTTTCGTGCGATGATGGATGCAGCAAAAGAAAAAGGAAAAAAGGGCATGATTTTGACATGTAAGGAACATATGATTCATTATTATAAAAAATTTGGATTTCAGAATTATGGGGTGGCAGACTCCTCCCATGGCGGTGCGACATGGTATGATCTGCAGATTCGATTTTAGGATGATAAGTGGGAATCCAATTATCGGACAGTCCACATTTGAAACAGAGAATATAAAATGGATGGGGGAAAGAAAAATGCAGCTGACAACACTTTGTTACATTGAAAAAGACGACTGCTATCTGATGCTTCACCGCATCAAAAAGCAGCACGATGTCAATAAAGATAAATGGATTGGGATCGGAGGAAAATTCGAGAAGGACGAGACCCCGGAGGAATGTCTTTTGCGGGAAGCCAAAGAAGAGACGGGACTGACGCTGACTTCATGGAAACTGCGCGGAATCGTGACGTTTCTTTGTGACTGTGGGGAGACGGAATATATGTTTTTATATACGGCAGATGGATATGAGGGAGAGATGACCGTGTGCCCTGAGGGAGAACTGGAATGGATTTCTAAGAAAGAGTTAGACCGTCTGAATCTCTGGGAGGGGGATAAAATCTTTTTTCGGCTTCTGGAGGAGAAACATCCGTTTTTTTCTCTGAAGGTAAAATATGAAAAGGATGTGCTGACAGAAGCCGTATTGGACGGCGTAAAAATAAAAGGCTGATTTTACAGACATTTTACTCCTATATGATAATAAATTTTATTTTCAGCTGGTATGGTATAGATGTATCAAATCAATAAAGCGAATAAAGCAGAAAATCAGAAATGAGGAGAAAAAATGAAAGCCAGAAAAATTTTTGCGATTCTCAGCGCAGCAATGATGATAGGAACCATGCAGACTTCTGTTGTTTTGGCAGAAGAAAACACAGCGACTGCAGCGGCAGCACAGGAAGAAGTAACTGCACCAAAATATATCTTTTTGTTTATCGGTGATGGAATGAGTTATCCTCAAATCCAGTCAGCAAATTATTATTTAAGCGCAAGCGAGGGAGAAAACGGAAAGACAGACGATATTTTAAAGAGCCAGAACAATCTGTGCTTCATGGATTTTGAAGTGGCAGGTTCTGCACAGACATTTGACAGCACGTCTTTTTGTCCTGACTCTGCTTCAACAGCAACTTCCATTGCGACAGGAAATAAGACATACAGCGGAACGATCAATATGGATGAGACGATGACTGTTTCATACGAGACAATTGCAGAGAAGCTGAAAGAACAGCTGGGATATAAAATCGGGGTTCTGACGAGCGTAAACCTGAATCATGCGACACCGGCTGCTTTCTATGCACATCAGGCATCCAGAAACAGCTACTATGAGATCGGGGAAGAAATGATCGAGAGCGGATTCGACTACTTTGCAGGCGGCGGACTGTTAAAAGAGACAGGAAATGACGGTGATCAGGAAAGCCTCTATACATTGGCAGAAGAAGCAGGATATACTGTTGTAAAGACAAAAGAAGAAGCGGAAGCTCTGACAAATGGAGCAAAAGCAATCGTGATTGATGAGACACTTGCAGATTCAGATTCCATGAGCTATGCGATGGATCTGGAAGAAGGAGAGTGGGGACTTGCTGATTATGTAGAAAAAGGAATCGAAGTTCTCGACAATGAAAATGGATTTTTCATGATGGTAGAAGGCGGAAAGATTGACTGGGCTTGTCATGCGAACGATGCGGCTGCTTCCATCACAGACACACTTGCTCTGGAAGAGGCAGTGGAAAAAGCAGTAGAGTTTTACAATGAGCATCCGGAGGAGACCTTGATTCTGGTGACAGGAGATCATGAGACAGGCGGCATGAGCATCGGATTTGCAGGGACAAACTATGATACATTCCTGACAAACCTTTCCAACCAGAAAATTTCCTACGCAAAATTTGACTCTGACTATGTGGCAAAATATAAAGAAGAAGGAACGGATTTTGACACAGTGATGAAGGATATCACAGAACTGTTTGGACTGCTGCCGCCGACAGAAGGACAGGTGGACGAGAGCGCAAAACTGGACAGCAAAGATGCACATCCGGAAGGAGAAGAACAGGGAAGCCTTGTGATGACATCGTATGAATATGAGAAATTAAAAACAGCTTATGAGGAGACGATGACAAGAACAGGCGAAGAAGAACTGAATCAGGAAGAGTATGTATTATATGGCAGCTATGAGCCGCTGACTGTCACAATTACTCACATTTTAAATAATAAATCAGGAATTTCCTTTACTTCCTACAGCCATACAGGATTGCCTGTAGAAGTATTTGCACAGGGAAATGGAGCAGAGCTGTTCGGCGGATACTATGACAACACCGAAATCTATCACAAGATGGCAGAGCTGACAGGAGTAAAATAAATGAGAGCGATTCAGTGGATGAAACAAAGAAGCGTCTCACTGCTTGCAATCGTAATGATGGGCGTCCTCATGATCCTTCCTACAGGGTATGAGGATGCCCTTATTTATCAGGGAACAGAGCGAGTGCGTGCCAAAGTCGTAGAGACAGATGAGAGCAATATTTATAATAACGGGCTGATTCAGTCAGGAGAACAGGACTGTGAAGTAGAAATTTTAAATGGAAAATTTAAAGGTGAGACGGTAAGCGCAGTCAATATGCTGAGCGGTTCCTTAGAGTCCGATAAGATTTTTAAGGAGGGAGATATCGCAAATGTGGTGATCAGTCATAAAGACGGTGAGATTTTGTCTGTCACCATGTCCGATCATTATCGGATTGATAAAGAGATTATTCTGGCCTTGATTTTTGTCGTTCTTTTAATTGCATTTGCAGGAAAAAACGGGCTGAGAGCCATCTATTCCTTCGTGATTACTGTGCTGACAATCTGGAAGATTCTCGTTCCGGCATATCTGGGGGGACTCAATCCACTCTGGGTTGGAATCGGCATTACCACTTTTTTGACTGTAGTCATCATATGGCTTGTATACGGATTTGATAAGAGAACACTGGCGGCAAGCGGCGGCTCCATGCTGGGCGTTCTTGTGACTTGCGTGATGGGAATTATCTTTACAGATCAGTTCCAAATTCATGGCACGGTGATGGATTATTCGGAGACTCTGCTGTATGCAGGTTTTCAGAACCTGAACTTGACGCAGATTTTTATGAGCAGCATTTTTATCGGTGCATCGGGGGCGATGATGGATCTGTCCGTTGACATTACATCGGCAGTTCATGAAGTTGTTCAGAAAAAGCCGGAAATCGGGTGGAAAGAGGCAGTCGGATCAGGCATGAATGTGGGAAGAGCAGCGATGGGAACAATGACGACAACGCTTCTACTTGCATATTCTGGCGGTTATATAGCGCTTTTGATGGTTTTTATGGCGCAGGGAACACCAATTGATCAGATTTTTAATTATAAATATGTCTCTTCTGAAATTCTGGATACGATTGTGGGAAGTATGGGGCTTGTGACGGTAGCGCCTTTTACTGCTCTTGTATCGGGGATTCTGCTGACTAAAAAATCAAAAAAAGCCTGCCAGAAATAGAAAAGAAGGGGCTGTGAAATAACAGTCTCTATGAAAAAAGAGGACTTTTCGTTCAAAATGAACGAAAGGTCCTCTTTTTGTGTTAAAATTAACTTGCGATGAAA